>CAVTQX010000009.1:0-23580 GCA_963736935.1 uncultured Gaiellaceae bacterium
CCCGGCTTCGTGGAGGACATCACGCGACAGGACGTGGCCGACGCGCTCGACGCGGCGCAAGCGGTCGGAGACGATCGCATCCAGGAGACGACGCAGGGTCGGGTCACGCCGGAGTCGTGGACGCACGGCTCGTCCGAGCAGCGGAAGAGCTGGTTCGTGCGCGGCATCGAAGGCTCCGGCCCTCAGAGCTGCGACACGTTCAGCGGCCGCGTCTAGCCCTCAGGGGGCGCGTCGGGAGGAGGCGTCGTCGCCTTCTCGAGATCGCTGCGGGCGCGTCTGGCTGTCCGGTGGGCACGCCTGCGCGAGACGGCGAGGTACACGATGAGCGAAACGACGAGGACGGCCACGACCGCGCCGACGAGCGAGCCGCCGCGGAAGGCGGGCGCCTCGACGTCGAGGACGCGGTCTCCGGCGTGCGCCGCGCTCCCGCTTCCGACCACGATGCTGAGCGTCATGAGATTCGGGAGCGCTAGCAGGATCCCGATCGCGAGCGCCGCGATGATCGTCTTCCAGGTCCGACGCCACCGCAGGATCAGCACGATGGCGATGATCGGCAGGAAGGTGAAGACGAACCCGTAGACGAGGCCGAGCATCGTCCCCTGCGTGATGCTCCCGTCGACTTGGTCGCCGACCCGGTGCGCCCACCAGCGCGGAACCGTCGCCGACGCTGCTACCACGGCGAGCACGAAGACCGCGAGGAGGCCGCCGGTCCACAGGACACGGCGGCCCCAATGGGGTGGACCGATCTCCTCGGTCGTGCGGTCGTTCACGCCGTTCTGCGAGCGCCGCGTCAGTCGAGGACGAATGTGACCCGAAGCGTGACTCGGTACGCCGTGATCTTCCCACCTTCCACGTCGACCTTCTGCTCCGCCACCCACGCTCCCTTGATGTTCCGCAGAGACTCGCCGCTCTTCTCGATCCCGACGCGGACTGCGTCGTCGAAACTCGTCGGCGAGACCGCCGTCAGTTCGATGACCTTCGCTACCGACATCGCTTGCCTCCTGTCCGTCGCTTGGCGACCCGAGTTCGGGACCCTACAGCGGCGACGGATATGTTCTCGCGAATGCGCAAGATCCAGAGCCGGCCCATCAATCGTCGGCGAAGCGGAGACGGCGATCGACTTCTGGGAGGGCACGCTCGGGATGCCGTTCGTCTTCGAGCAGCCGAATCTCGACAACGCGTCCGAGAGCCACCTCTACTTCGATCCCGGCGACGGTCGTCTGATCACGGTGTTCACGGACGAGAGCCGTGAGGACGATCCGACGCGCACTGCGACCGACCCGGGTTGCGTGCACCAGTCGCGTTCTCGCTCTCGCAGGCGGTCTTCGCGCAGACGGTGGAACGGCTCGATGAGCGCGGCGTCAGCACTCGGGCGTGAAGGACCACGGCTTCATGGACTCGATCTACTTCGAGGATCCGCTCGGCCTCTTGATCGACTCGCGTCGTATCGCTTCGAGCCGCCGTTCGGCCACACGCACGCGACGTTCTGCCAGCCCAAGCCGGGCGCGGTGACTACAACATCGCCCAGGACCATCTCACAGATGCGATCGAGCTCCTGATCGAGCAGTCGCGGCCGTCGCTCTCCGACGACCGCTCTTCGAAGAACCCGTACTAGCGGTCCGCGCACGCGCGGATCGCGGCTACGGTCGCGGCATGGGAGACGGTGGCGGCGGGGCGTGGCTCTGGGTTCGCATCGCGCTCGTCGTCTTCGTGCTGGCGTGGATCCTCGGGCCGAGCGAGCTTCGCGGCAGCGTCCCGATCCTCGTTGTCTTCCTGATCGCGCTCGGCCTGGAGGTGAGCTTCCTCGTCAGCGCGCTCCGTGGAGGCCCGGCGCGCCAGCCGGATCGGCGCCCGCAGGAGATCGACCGGCAGCGGTACGGCTTCGAGACTGAGCTCGAAGACGACCTCGACGACGATTGGCTTGAGCCCGAACCGCGCTCGGCGGCGATCCGCCGCTTCGCGCTCGGCGTCGGCGTGATCTCTGCGCTCGTCGCAGTCGTCTGGTTCGTCGACGCGAGGACGGGCTGGAGTTCGATCGACGGGGATCGACGGGTCGTCGCCGTCGCACGCTTCTCCGCTGAGGCTTCACGCATAGCGGAGAAGCCCGTGTCCATTCGGTGCGACGAGGCGCGTGATTACGTCGGGTCGGTTCAGCATGCCGACGGCGTGGCTCTCGTTGGCGGAGAGCTCGCGATCCTGACGCCGGAGGTTTGCAACGACCTCTACAGGCTCGCCTTCGAGAACGAGACGACGGGAAGTCGGACCGGGCGGGCGATCGCCGTCCTCGCCCACGAGGCGTGGCATCTTCGCGGGGAGGCCGATGAGGGAACGACGGAGTGCTACGCGCTCCAGTCGGGCGTGGCGCTCGGCCAGCGGCTCGGGTTGTCCGAGGACACCGCGAGGCAGCTCATGCGCCAGCAGCTGACCGAGAACGCACTCCGCGGCGCCGGAACGCTCGAGTACCGCGTGACTTCCGAATGTCGCAACGACGGCGCACTCGATCTCGACCGCGACGACGACGGATTTCCCTAATCGGCCGACCGCCGACGTACACCGCTGCGACACTTGCGCGCCATGGGTGGCGTCGTTCTCGGGCTCGCCGGAGCAGCGCTGGTGGCGGCGACTGGTCTGGCTACGGCCGCGGTCGTCGGCATCCGCAATCTCTCAGAGCTCCTCCTCGCCGCGTATGTCGTGGCCTTCGCCGAGATCGTCGGGCTGACGCTCGCGTTGTCGACCCTTGGCGCGATGTCGCGCCGAGGCTTCATCTTGGGGATCGTCGCGCTCTTCCTGGCCTCGGGTACGGGCTGGCTCGTCGCTGGGCGCCCCCGTGCCATTGGCCCTTCGACGGAGCTTCGCTCCGTCGTAAGGGATCCGCCGCTCTCCGTGCTCGGGACAGGCGATCGGGCTCGCGCTGGCATACCTCGCGGCGCTGATCGTCGCGACTGCGCCGAATAGCTGGGATTCGCTCTCCTACCACCTTTCGCGAGCGGCATTCTGGAGTCAGTCGGGGCACGTCGGATACATCCCCGACGCCTACGACGTCCGAATGGACGGGAGCCCGCCCAACGCCGAGCTCGTGATCGCATCCTTGTTCGACGTCACGCGGAGCGAGCGCCTGGTCGGCTTCGTTCAATTCTTCGCGGCGCTTGCGTGCAGCACCGGGGTGTACACGCTGGCGCGCCGCCTGTCGTTCCCTGTCCGTGAGGCAGCGTTCGGAGCTCTCGTGTTCTTGACGCTGCCGGTCGTGCTCCTCCAGGCACCGACGACGCAGAACGATCTCGTCGCAGCGTCAGGACTGACGGCCGCGGCCGTGTTTCTAACGGGGACGTCGACGGCCGCGATGGGCATTGCGGCGCTCGCAACGGCGCTTGCGATCGGCACGAAGGTGCCGGCGGTCTACGGGCTTCCGCTTCTTCTCGTTCTCGCCCTGACAGCGCCCGAGCCCAAGCGCCGAATCGCCCGTCTGCTGGCGCTCGGAGCGGGAACTGCGCTTGGCGCGTACTGGTACGTCGTCAATCTCAGGGCAGGCTCCGTCTTCGGGCCATCTGCCGGGACGGACGGAGGTATAGACGGAGGCTATTTCAGACCACCGAAGGAGGCCGTCCTCACAGCTCTCGGCCTCTTCGTCGACTCGTTCGACCTCTCCGGCTCGCGCGGCTCGGACGTCCTCGTGTACCTCGTGGCTGCCGCCGCCGTCGTGATGGCGATGGCGGGCCTCGCCGGGCGCGGATCACAGCACCGGGTTCGCTACGCGCTTCTCGCCGGTGCCCTCGCGATGCTCCCGCTGGCTCTGTATCCGGGCAGCTTTGTCGCCTGGAAGACCTTCGCGAAGCTGCACCAGCTGCTCTCGGGGGCGACGTGGTTCGGCGTTCGCGCGTGGGATCCCGCGCGCACTGGCGAGAACTACTCCTGGTTCGGCCCGCTCGGCCTCTTCCTCGCCATCGGAGTGGGCATAGCTGCGGTCGTTCTCGTCTACCGAAGGAAGCTTCCCGCCCGCGCTGTGCTCTACGCAGCCGCACCGTTCGTCTGGCTCGTGCTGCTCGCCGCGACCATCGTGTACGAGCCGTGGCACGGTCGCTTCTTCATCTTCCCGGTGGCCCTGTCAGCTGCTCTGTGGGGGATGTGCATGCGCGTTCGGCCCGTGGTGTGGGCGGTCGTGACGGTCGCGCTGGCGACCACCGTGCTTTCGCTCGTGAACAACGCCTCGAAGCCGTCCGGGCTACGGCTCATCGAGCCGAATCCTCCCGCGTCGGTCTGGACGATGGACAGATGGGAGGTGCAGTCGATCCAGCGCCCGGGCGTTCGGCAGATGTTGAGATTCGTCGAGCAGCGCATTCCGGCCTCGTCGACGGTCGCGCTCGCCCTGGGTCAGTTGGACTTCGGTTATCCGCCGTTCGGTCCGACGCTTGCGAGAAGAGTCGAGCTGGCCGCGCAGGGCTCCGACGGGCGCGACGTGCTCGACGCCGACTGGATCGTGGCCACCTCCGCCGGACGGGCTCTGATCGATCGAACGTGCTGGCGATGCGGTGTTCGACGACGGAGAGCGGGCAGTCTTCCGTCGTCGGCCGGCCACGTGCACGGGCTGAGAGGCTCTGACCGCCAGCGTGCCCAGCGGGGGCCTTCACTAGACTCCTCCGCCAGACGTGACGAGCCAGAACGACTCTGTCGGGATAGCCGTACTCGGAGCAGGCCCGGCGGGGCTCACGGCGGCATACGTGCTCGGCCTACGCGGTGTCCGCGGAACGGTCTACGAGGCGGATGGGGTCGTCGGCGGCATCGCCAAGACGGTCGAGTACGACGGATACCGCTTCGACCTCGGCGGTCATCGGTTCTTCACGAAGCTCCCCGAGATCGACCGCCTGTGGCAGTCGATGCTCGGCGACGACTTCCTCGTCAGGCCTCGCCTGTCCCGCATCTACTACCAGGGCAAGTACTACGCCTACCCGCTCCAGACGCGCGACGTCATCGCACGTCTGGGCCTGCTCGAGTCGGTTCTCTGCTCGCTCTCCTACTTCCGAAGCCAGTTGAACCGGAACTGGAAGCGAATGGACAGCTTCGAGGACTGGGTGACGGCGAACTTCGGTCGACGCCTGTACGACGCGTTCTTCCGTTCCTACACGGAGAAGGTGTGGGGGATTCCCGGCTCGGAGATCCACGCCGAGTGGGCGGTGCAACGGATCAAGGACTTCTCGTTTCGAAGCGCGCTGCTCTCGGCGTTGCACCTGACGCGTTCCACTCCGACGACGCTGATCGAGGAGTTTCAGTACCCGCGTCTCGGACCGGGCCAGATGTGGGAGGCGTTTCGCGCGCGTGCGGATGAGCGCGGCATCGAGGTGCAGCTCAACCACCGAGTGTCGGCGATCCAGCACGAGCACGAGGTCGTTCACTCGTTGACGATCGAGATCGACGGCCGGTCGACGGACGTCGGCGTGGACGGCGTTCTCTCCAGCATTCCTCTCAGCGACCTCATTCTCAGCCTCGAGCCGGCCGTGCCCGCTGAGATCCGCGCCGCCGCCGAGATCCTGCGCTACCGCGCGATGTGTCTCGTCGCGCTCGTCATCGACGACGACAAGCCGTTTCCGGACAACTGGATCTACCTGCACGATCCCGGAATCCGAGCGGGGCGGGTACAGAACTTCGGGGCCTGGAGCCCCGACCTCGTGAAGCCCGGGAAGACGTGCCTGGGCGTGGAGTACTTCTGCTTCGAGGACGACGAGATCTGGACGATGTCGGACGAGGACGCGGTCAGCCTCGCGACGGACGAACTCGCGCGTATCGGCCTCGTGAATCGCGCCGACGTCATCGACGGCGTGAAGGTGCGCGTGCCGAAGGCCTATCCGATCTACGACCACAACTACCGGCAAGCGGTTCCCGTGCTGCGCGGGTACCTCGCCGGCTTCGAGAATTTGGAGACATTCGGGCGAAACGGCCTCCACCGCTACAACAACCAGGATCATTCGATGTGGACGGCCATCCTTGCGACTCTCAACCTCGTCGACGGAACGGACTACGACGTCTGGTCGGTGAATACCGAGGCCGAGTACCACGAGGAGGGTAAGGCGGTCGAGGCGCTGCTCGATGTCGACCTCGTCCATTGACGTAGCACTCTCGGTCGTCGTCGGCTCGAACGGTGCGCACGACTCCGTCGAGAGGTTTCTCGAGGCCGTCGCGCCGCAGATCGCCGCCGACGTCGAGGTGATCGTTTGCGAGGCCGTTGCGAGCGCGGACGGCGTTCGTCTGCGTTATCCAGCCGTTCGGTTCCTCGAGCGGGAGGAAGCGCTCGTGCCCGAGCTGTGGCGGGACGGCATCGACGAGGCGCGCGGGGACGTCGTGCTGCTCACGATCTCGCCGATGCTTCCTGCGCCCGACTGGGTCGCGACCGCGCTCCGGCTCTCGCCGAGGCCGACGCCGTGGGCGGTGCCATCGATCCGGCGCCGGGCCTGCGCCTTCGAGACTGGGCGGAGTACCTCTGCCGGTACGCACGTGACATGCTGCCGTTTGAGGCGCACGACTGCCTCGACCTTCCCGGCGACAATGCCGCGTACCGGCTGGCGGCTCTCGAGTCCGTCCGCGAGTCGTATCGCGACGGATTCTGGGAGCCGGTTGTTCATCGAGAGCTCCATGCGCAGGGCCGCCGCCTCCGTCACGATCCGCGGCTCATCGTCCGACAGGGTCGATCCGCAGGGATCGCCGCGTTCGCTCGACAACGCCTCCACCATGGCCGACTCTACGGGCATCAGCGAGGGGCGCACTTCGGGCCGGCACGCAACGTTGCGGGAGTACTGGTCGCGCCGCTCGTCCCGTTCTTGATGACGTTTCGTGTGGTGCGCACTGTGCTGCGGAACGGGCGTCACCGGTTGCATGCCCTCGTGGCACTCCCGCTGGTCTTCTACTTCAACCTCGCGTGGGCGGCCGCGGAGGCGAAGGGGCATCTTGAGGTGCTGACGAGACGTGGGTGATCCACCGCTGTCAGTCGTGGTCGCCTCGGTCAACGGCTTTCCGTACCTCGGTGCCTGCCTCGACTCGCTGCGCGACCGCTGCCCTCGCGCGCAGGTGATCGTCGCCGACTGCACAGACGCTGCAACGCGGCGGAGAGTGCGGGACGGCTGGCCGTTCGTGACGCTGCTCGCGTTCGACGAGCCGACGTCGGTGCCAGCGCTCCGCGCGGCGGGGATATTCGCCGCGATCTCGCCGTGCATTGCCGTGATCGAGGATCACTGCGTGATCCTCGATGGATGGCAGACCGAGCTGCTCGCCGCCCAGGAAGCGGGCCACCGCGTCGTCGGCGGGCCGATCCGGAACGGACCACGCGCCCGGGTGCGGGACTGGTCGGCATTCCTCTTCGAGTACAGCGCCTTCATCGAGCCGGTTGAACGCGGATTGGCAGCTGACCTGCCCGGGATGAACGTGTGCTACGACAGAGACGCCGTCGAGGCCATCGAAGACCTCCTGCGCGAAGGTCGCTGGGAGTCGTGGCTGCATCGGCGTCTGCGTGAGCGGGGGTTCGAGCTCTTCTGCGAACCGAACGCGGTGATCGAGCACGACATGGATTTCGGCGTACGTGAGTTCGTCGCGCAGCGCTTCCACTATTCGCGGGCACATGCAGACATGCGTAACCCGGAGTTGGGCTGGCGACGCATCGTCTACTTCTTTGGCTCGCCTCTGCTCATCCCGCTTCTCTACTGGCGTGTCGCGCGCAACGTCTTTCGCAAGCGCCAGCATCGGTTGGAGTTCGTGCTCGGGTCGCCGCTGCTTCTGCTCTACGTCGCCGTGACCGCAGTCGGTGAGGCGGTCGGCTATGCGCTCGGCGGCGGCCGCAGCCTTCTCAGGGTGAGGTAGAAATGCGGGTCGGAGTCGACGCGACCGGGTGGGCGAACCGCCGCGGCCACGGGCGTTTCACGCGCAACGCTGTCGCCCGCCTCGTCGAGCTGGATGCAGACGCCACGTACGTCATCTATGTCGACGAGCAATCCGCGTCGCAGGTGGAGCTCCCGCCTCGCGCCGAACGGCGGACTATCGCGGTCTCGCGCGCGCCGTCCGCGGCCGCGGCGAGCGACTCCCGCCGGAGTGTCGCAGATCTCGCCCGCATGACTCTCGCCGTGTCGCGCGACCGGCCGGACGTCTTCCTCTTCCCTTCGCTGTACACGTACTTCCCCGTGGTCGGCGTGCCGACCGTCGTCGGGGTGCACGACACGATCGCCGAGGACTTCCCGAGCCTCACGCTCCCGACGCGTCGCGCCCGCCTCTACTGGTCGGCGAAGAGGAGGCTTGCTCTGGGTCGTGCAGCGAGGCTGTTCACGGTCTCCGAAGCTGCACGCGCGGATCTGGTCGAGCGCTTTGGCCTCTCGGAAGACCGCATCGCGGTGGTGCCCGAGGCGCCTGATGCGGTCTTCGGGCCGCGTGGAGCAGATGATGTCGCCCGTGAGCTGGCCCCGCTCGGGCTTCGGGCGGGCTCGTTTTTCGTCTTTGCGGGCGGGATCAGTCCGCACAAGAACCTCGAGACGCTGCTTGCGGGCTACGCGGAGCTGCATGCCGCGCCGCCGTTGGTGCTCGCAGGCG
Organism: uncultured Gaiellaceae bacterium; assembly: GCA_963736935.1. GTDB lineage: Bacteria > Actinomycetota > Thermoleophilia > Gaiellales > Gaiellaceae > GMQP-bins7. The sequence continues at coordinate 8,560 of CAVTQX010000009.1, forward strand.
ATCTCGACGGCGATTCGTACCTCTCGTCCGCGGCCCAGGTTCGGGAGCGGATCGCCGAGCTCGGCCTGGGCGAGCGTGTCCTGCTGCCAGGCTTCGTCTCCGACGAGACGCTCGCGTGCCTGTACGCGGGCGCGACGGCGGTCGTCCTCCCCTCGCTGGCCGAGGGATTCGGGCTCCCCGCGGTGGAGGCGGCCGCATGTCGTGCGGCGCTTGTCCTCAGCGACCTGCCGGCACACCGGGAGACGCTGGACGGCGCCGCGATCTTCGTCGCGCCGTCTGATGCGCATGCGATCAGCGCGGCGCTTGCGCGTGTCCGTGATGACGCGGACATGCGTTCCTCTCTTGGGCAACGCGCCCTCGAGGCCGTTGCAGTCCTGTCGTGGGACACAGCCGCCGAGCGGCTCCGCCGCTTACTCGAGGAGGCCGCCTCGGTGAGGAGCGGGCGTGACTGAAGAGCGCCTCTCGTTCTGCATGGTCACGACCTTCTACCCGCCGTACCACTTCGGCGGGGATGCGATCTATGCCCATCGGCTCTCCAATGCGCTGGCCCGGCGGGGCCATAAGGTGACGGTGATTCACTCCGCGGATGCGTACCGCGCCCTGCGCAGATCCGACCCCGCACCGTTCGTGCATCCGGAAGGCGTGACACTCCGTCCGCTTGCTCGGTCCGCGCCGAGGACGGCGGCTCTTGTCTCCTATCTCTCTGGGCGGCCAGCGTTCTACGCGTCCGAGCTTGCTTCGATATTCCGTCAAGAGCACTTCGATGTCATCCACTTCCATAACGTCTCGCTCGTCGGCGGGCCGGACGTGCTGCGCTATGGAGCCGGTGTCAAGCTCTACACGACGCACGAGCATTGGCTCGTATGCCCGATGCACGTGCTGTTTCGCGACAACCGCGAGCCGTGCGTCGACCCGCATTGCTTTCGCTGCACGCTCAGGTTCCGGCGCCCGCCGCAGCTGTGGCGCTACACCGGGCTGCTCGAACGCTCGGTGCCACACGTGGATCTCTTCCTCTCGCCGAGCTCCTTCACGATCGAAGCGCATCGCGCGCGCGGATTCACGGGAGCGATGCGACGGCTGCCGCTCTTCGTACCCGAAAGCGAGATCGGGCGGGGCAAGGAGTTGAACGGCGGCCGCCCTTACTTCCTCTTTGTAGGTCGCCTCGAGCGCCTGAAAGGCGTGCAGGTGCTGGTCGAGCTCTTTCGCTCGTATCGTGACGCCGATCTGCTCATCGCTGGCAGTGGGACGTACGACGCGTCTCTTCGGCGGCAGGCAGGAGGACTCGACCACGTCCACTTCCTCGGAAGCGTCTACGGCCCGCGCCTGGACGCGCTGTACCGCGGTGCGACCGCCCTACTCGTCCCATCGGTCGGCTACGAGACGTTCGGGATGGTCATCGTCGAGGCAATGGCCCGCGGTACGCCTTCGATCGTGCACGACCTCGGGGCGCTTCCGGAAGTGATCGAGGACTCGGGCCGAGCCGGGATCGTGTACCGGACAACCGGCGAGTTGCTCGACGCGATGGGCCGTATGCGTGCCGGTCCCAGACGTTCGCGGAGAGCTTGGCGAGCGTGGGCGGAACGCCTGGGAAGAACGCTGGAGTGAAGAGCCGCATCTCGAGGGCTACTTCGAGGCGATCGACGCAGCCCGAGGGGCGGTATGAGTTGGGGGCACTGATCCTGACCTACCACGCGGTGGAGCCGGGCCCTGCGCCGCTCTGTCTCGCACCCACGCTATTTCGTTCGCATCTCGACGCCTTCGAGGAGCTTGGCGTGTCGACGCTCACTGTCTCAGGGCTGGCGGAGGCGCTTCGTGATGGCACGCCCCCCGACCGAGCGGTCGCGATCACGTTCGACGACGGCTGCGCGAGCGCCGTCCGCACCGCGGCGCCTGTGCTTGCCGAGCGCGGGATGGCGGCGACGTTCTACTGCGTCGCAGGCCACCTAGGAGGCTGGAACGATTGGCCGACCCAACCTGCGTCAGCGCCGAGGCTGGCGCTGGCGGACGCAGACGAGCTCCGCGAGCTAGCCCAGCTCGGGTTCGAGATCGGCGCCCACGGGTACGACCATGTCCCGCTCGGGGAGGCGGGAGCCGAGGTGGCACGGCGTGAGGTCGAGGGTTCCAAGCAGGTGCTGGAGGAGGTGACGGCCGGACTGTTCGCTCGTTCGCCTACCCGTATGGCGTACCGCCGGGAACCGGCGTCGCGCGCCTCGTAGCACAGCTGTACGGCACGGCGTGCGGCAACCTCCTGCGTCGGGTCGACGCCCGTAGCGACCCTCATGCGGTTGCCGCGCGTCGACGCCCACTACGTGCGCCACGCCAGTGTCCTTCACCGCGTGGCTGCCGGTCGATGGGAGACATACTTGCGGCTGCGTGCCGTGGGCGCTCGCGCACGCCGGGTTCTCCGCTCCGACCACGTCCCCGTACACGATCGCTCCGAGTGACCGACGCGCTCCAGGTCGACGCGCAGCGCGGATGGCGGATGCTGCTCCGGCGCACGGCCGCTCTACTGGCTGGCGAAACGGCTGCACGCGCCATCGGGTTCGCCGTTGTCGTCCTGCTCGCCAGGCGGCTGGGGCCGAGCGGGTTCGGTGTCGTCACGCTGGGCCTGACACTCGTCACCTTTTTCGCGTACATCGTCGACTCAGGCACGGAGCTGCTGAACGTTCGGGAGGTCGCGCGCACTCCGTCACGGTTCCGGGAGATCGCGGAGCAGATGCTCGGATTGCGGCTCATGCTCTCGGTCGTCGCCGCTGTTGTGTTCATCGCAGGCGTCGAGATCGTGGCGAAATCCCCCTTCACACGCGACACGGTCGTGCTCTTCGCAATCATCCTGCCGGCGATCGCGCTCAACCTGCGCTGGATGGCCCTCGGCGTCGGAGGCTCTCGGGCAATCGCGGCAGGAAACATCGCCTCGCGTCTCGTTGTCCTCCTGGGCGCGCTACTGCTCGTCAGCGACAGCGCGGACCTCAAGCGTGTCCCGTTTCTGGAAGCGGCCGCCGAGCTCGCATATGGGCTGATCGTCCTCGGCGTCGTGGGCGGCAGCGTGGGAGTGATCCGGCCACGGGCAAACCTTGCGGTGTGGCGAAGCACGCTTCGTCAGAGCGTCCCGTTCACGGTTGGCGGCGTCGCTCGAGCGATGATGTCCACGTTCGACATCATCGTGATCAGCCTCGTGCTCGGCCCCCGCGACGTCGGGATCTACGGCGTGGCCGCGAAGCCGGCGCTCTTCGCGGCCGGTGCAGTCGCGCTCTTCTCCCTCTCCTTCCTCTCCGCCTTCAGCGCCACCGCCGTCGGAGAGGCAGCGCTTCTCCACGGGAGGGCCCTGCGCACCTCGTTTCTCGCCTGTGTGGGAATGGCAGCCGTGCTCAGCGCCGCTGCGCCCCTGGTGCCGCTCGTATTCGGCGAGAGCTACAGTGATGCCGTACCCGTCGTCGCCGTGATCGCCTGGCGGATCCCGGTTGCGGTCCTCGGCTTGATGTACTCAAGCGTTCTCATCGCGCACGACCGCCAGACCACGGTGATGCGGAACTCTGTCGTCGCAGTGGTTCCTACCATCACGTTCTCGCTCGTCGCAATCCTGCTCTTCGGGCTCATCGGGGCCGCCGTAGCGAGCATCGCCGCCGCCGGCCTCCTCTTCGTCCTCAACTACCGCAGCGTGATGCGGTACGAGCCCACATTGCGGGTGGCGACCATGTGGAATCGGTCGTCCTCAGGGACGTCGTGAGCCAGTCTCCCTCCGCGCGGCGAGCCCAAATCAGCGCTCCCTTTGCCTCATTGGTGCGGGACCTACGACCGTCGCGAGTCGCCGTCTATAGTCCGCGCGCATGATGTCGGCCGAGCTTGTCCCCTGGACGAGATGAGCGCTGAGCGGGTCCGAGGTCGTGCGATCGAACTGCTCGTCCGCTCAGACATCAAGGCTTCGAGCGCTCCGGTCGCCGCTGAGATTCTCCGCGAACTCGGATTCGAGGTGCGCTTGGTCACCGAGACCGAGGTCGACCTCCGTCCGGACAGGATTCTGCTCGTGCGGGGCAGTCCGCTTTGGTACCGGCGAACGCTCGCACGTGTGGCCGCACTCGAGCCGGGCAAGCGGCCGTGCGTGGTCGTCTGGCACACGGACGCGCTTCCGATGCCCTCGGCTTCCGGGCTGCCGTCGGAGCGGCTGACCGCACGGGAGTGGGCGAAGATCGTGCTGCGAGACCGCAGGATCAACGACCACTACTCCAACGCCAGGTACTTCCGGCATCTCGGCAGGCTGCACATCACGACGGCCGTCGCCGTCGCCAGCCGCGCCTACCAGGCCTACCTCAGCCAGGAGGGCATCGAATCGGAGTTCGTCCCTGTTGGCTATCACCCGAGCTACGGCCACATGCTGGAGCTGGAGCGCGACATCGACGTCCTGTTTCTGGGCGAGTACCGCGTGCGCCGGCGTAGGCGAATCCTGCGCCGGCTGGAGCGTGAGAACGTGCAGGTTGTTCGTCTCGGAAGCAATTCGCTGACGAAGGGGTACTGGGGGGAGAAGAGGACGCAGCTCCTCAACCGGACGAAGATTCTGCTCCACATTCCCCGTTACCAAGGTCATCTCTCAGACCGGCTGCTCATGGGCATGGCAACTGGCGCGCTCGTCGTGTCGGAGCCCCTCTATCTCCCGGATCCCTTCGAGCCCGGCGTGCACTACGTCGAGTGCTCCGCGGACGGCATGGCCTCGACCATCCGCCGGTTTCTGGCCGACGATGAGTTGCGCCGCGGGATAACGGACGCTGCGTTTCGCTTTATCAGCCGGGAACTCCCGATGGAGCGGACCTACGCACGCCTCATGGAGCTCGCGGGCGAGACGGGCCACATCGCGTCTCCCGCGATTCCCAGTGCTGCGAGCCCGTGAGAAACATTCCGTCCGACTACTACCTGCGCCTCCACGCGATCGAGCAGAGTCACTGGTGGCAGATCGGCATGCGCAACGTATCCGCCGCGCTGCTCGAATCGAGGATGGAAGATGGCGGCACGAGCCTGCTCGATGCAGGATGCGGCTCGGGCGGCTTCATTGCCTGGATCTCCGAGACTTGGGCGTTCGACCGGCTGTGTGGGGTCGATCTCAGCCCGGAGGCCATCGAGCTCGCGCGACAGGTGTGCCCGCGCGCCGAGCTTCACGTAGCACCGCTGCACGCGCTCCCCTTCGAGGATGCGGAATTCGACCTCGTCATAGCCAACGACGTGCTCCAGCATGTGGACGACGAGCTCGTCGCGCCGAGCCTGCAAGAGCTCCGCCGGGTCTTGAGAGCAAATGCGACGTTGCTGGTACGGACGAATGCTGCTCGCAACGCCCGACGCGTACGTCGTGATTGGCGCGTCTACGATGAACAGTTGCTGCGGGGAGATCTCCAGGAAGCCGGTTTTCGAGTCCTCCGGATGACACACGCGAACGCGTTGCTCGGCGCAATCGGGTCGCTCCGCGGCCACGCTCCTGCTGCGCCGACCGACACCACCTGCGGAATCCCTTCGGCGTCGGGGCGGCTTCGCGGCGGGATCGGCCGGACCGTCCTCGGTTTCGAGGCAGCCTGCCTCCGCAGGGGTCTCCGCGTACCGTACGGACACACGCTTTTCGCGCTCGCCGAGGCTGGTTGAACGCTTGATGGTCAGGTGGCGGCGGGGCGGCGTGCGGTGAGGAAGACAGCCGAATAGGGGTAGACGAGGGCGAGCCCGTCTGCGACGGCGCGCTGCGATCTCTCCAGCAGGGCTGCGCGGAGCGCATCGCGCGCACCCTCGCCAAGTGCGTCGGCACGCTTGCGAACCTCCGTGTCGATCGCGAGCTGGGCGTCTGTGAACTCCAGCGGGGAATCGAAGTGAACCTCATGGCCGCGCCAGCTCCTCGCGATGTCCTCGAACTGGGCTCGCTGGAGCTGCTCTTGCAGCTTCGGGCGCGCTCGGTGGAGCCCCCATTCAGCCAGCACGGGCTCAGGCTCGGATGCCTGGGGCAGAAGCTGGCGAGCCACCTCGCGCAAGGCCCCCGGCGCCACAAGTTCCTTCCGGAATCTGAGAGTTCGCCGAGCACCATGCCTTGCCAGTGCCAGGATCGACTCCGGCCTCGGAGAACCGAACGCTACTGCCAACGTGCCTCCCGGCTTCAGGACGCGGTACATCTCAGCAATGGCGCGCTCGATGGACGGAAAGTGGAGCACCGCGCACAGAGAGATGACCGAGTCGAACGAGCTCGGCGCGAACTCAAGCGCCTCGGCGTCCATGACCGCCAGGTCCACGTGCGGATTCGCGCGGCGCGCAGCTTCGATCATGCCTGGCGAGATGTCGATCCCGAGCACGCGTCCGGTTGCACGCGCACATGCCGCTGCCCGCCGCGTCGCCACGCCCGTACCGCAGCCGACGTCTAGCACGTGCGCGCCCGGCGCAATCTCCGCCAGCTCGCACAGACGTTCGGCTAGCGGGCCAGCGAGTCGCTCGATGAACCGGTCGTAGTCCTCCGCGGCGCGGTCGTAGCTCGTGCTTTCGCCTGCCTTGAAGGCGTCGGGATGCACGGCTGCAATAATCGCCGATCATGCCGGGACCGGAGGCAGCCTCCGACCGAGGCGAGGGTGGCGCTGTTCATCGTCTTCCCGGCCGGGTGGTCGAGGTTGCCGGTTTCTTCGACGACTTCGCAGATACCTTCGACCATGCCTATGGAACCCGACGAGCTGGTGGTCGGGTGCTACGAGGGCGGCTGGAGGCTGTGCTAGAGCTCCTGCCCGACGCGGCGGGCGAGGTATTGGATGCCGGAATGGGCGGAGGCATCCTGTGCCGCGAGCTCGATCGGCGAGGCTGGAGCGTGGCAGGGATCGATGTCTCCCGCCGGATGGTCGAGCTGGCGCACGCCCGTCTTCCCCATCTCAGCGACCGACTTGTCCAGGGCTCGATCCTCGCGCTGCCCTACGACGAGGCGAGCTTCGACGCAGCCGTTGCCACTGGAGTTCTCGAGTACGTCGAGGAGGGCCTGTCTGCCGCGGTCGGTGAGCTCGCAAGGGTGCTGCGTCCGGACGGCATCGCTGTTGTCAGCCTGCCCAACTATCGGTCGATCCAGGTCGGCTGGCGCTACCGCGTCCTCCACCCAACCTTCCGCGTCGTGAAGAGGGTCTTCGGTCGCACGCCGCCTCCTCCGCGCCGAATTGTGTCGCTTGACGATCTGCGCGCCGCGCTGGCAGCAGCGGGCCTCGTCGTCGAACGGCTCGAGATTGTCGGCGCAAGAACCCTTCCGGGCGTTTTTGCCGACCGCCTGGAACGGTCGCGGTCGCGCGCGATGCGGCGTTTCGGCACACAGTTCGTCCTGCGAGCACGCAAGTCTTTCTCGTGAGACAGGCGGTCCTCTGGTGCGTCGCCGCGCTGGTGGCGCTAGCGGTGGCAGCTGCGAGCTCGTCGACCGGGTCGAGCGCGGCCGTAACAGCTGACGGGACGATCGTGACCGTCGCGGGCACTGGCTCCGACGGCGCGACCGGCGACGGCGGCTCGGCCACGGCCGCTGCAATCAACCATCCGCGGGGTATCGCCGTGCTGGCCGACCGCAGCTTCGTGTTCGCCCAACCGTTCATTCCCATGGTGCGGCGGGTGTTGCCGGACGGCACGATCTCCACGGCGGTGGGCACCGGGGAGCGCGGATACGGGGGCGACGGCGGACCGGCGACGCGCGCACTGCTGGATCTCGTCCACGGAGTGGCGGCGCTACCGGACGGCAGCTTCGTTGTCGACGACATGGGCAACAACCGCATCCGACGCGTGTGGCCCGACAATACGATCACGACTGTCGTAGGGACCGGCGAGAACGGCTTCGCCGGCGACGGCGGACCGGCCAGCGCTGCAGCGATAGCGTTGCCGCGCGGTGTGGCGGCACGACCGAACGGCGAACTGCTCATCGCCGACACCGGGAATGCACGCGTCCGTCGCGTCTCCCCGGCAGGAGTCATCAGCACGGTCGCGGGTACGGGCGAGGCGGGCTTCTCGGGAGACGCCGGCCCGGCGACGGCGGCCCGGCTCAACAGGCCGTTCGCGGTCGCCCCCCTTCCCGGCGGTGCGTTCCTGATCGCGGACCTCGACAACAACCGGATCCGCCGCGTCGCAGCGGACGGGAGAATTACGACGGTGGCCGGCACTGGAGACGCGCGCTTCTCCGGCGACGGTGGACCTGCTCGTGCCGCCAGCCTCAACCTCCCGCACGCTGTCGCGGCCCTCCCGGACGGCGGCTTTCTGATTGCCGACACGTACAACCACCGCGTTCGTCGCGTCGACCCGAACGGGACGATCACAACCGTGGCGGGCACGGGCACAGCCGGGTACTCAGGCGACGGGGGTCCTGCGATTCGTGCAGAGCTCAACCTCCCCAAGGCGCTGGCGGTGCTTCCGGATGGATCCGGGTTCTTGGTCGGCGACGCTGGGAACAACCGCGTGCGGCTTGTCCGTTTTACGCGTGACGTGCCGCCGAGGATCGTGGCCTACTCGCTCCGGCGTCTGCCGCTCGGCGGGACCACGAGCTATGTGTTCCGCTTGCGCGTGTGCGACGACTCTCGAGCGAGTCTCAAGGCTGAAGTTCGCGCGAGCGAACAACGAGTCGGGACGCAGACAAACTCGTCCTTCACGCGCAGACTTCCCTCGACTGGCGGCGGCTGCCGCCCGTACAGATTCTCGTGGCGACTTTCCGGTCGGCTGATTCCCCCGTATCGTGTAACTGCCCGGTTGCGCGTCCGCGATGCGGGAGGCGCGTGGAGCAACGAGGTCGTGGACCGCGCCTGAGTTGGACGGCTCGGCTGGGTAGCACTCAGGCCGCTGTCACGCCGACTCGCCGCCCATCGGGCGCGCGCCGACAAGCCAGTAGGCCGAGGCACTGATTGGATAGGTGAGCACACCGCGGAAGCCGAGCGCGGATACTTCCCGCTTCGCGCGAAGAGCGGGAATCGTGGCTCCGATCCACGTCCTCGCATCTCCGGGGACACGCGATCCCAGAACGCGCGCGGCGCGGGCCCGGAGCGATCGCCGACCGAGAAGCTGCACCTGGAAGCACATGCCGGGCCGCAGGACACGGAGAATCTCTTTGAAGTACGCCCATACAACGTCTTCGTACGGCAGATGGTGGAAGACGAGGTATGAAAAGCAGTAGTCGATCGAGTCGTCCTCGACCTCCCTGAGGTCATAGCCCGATCCGAGGATGAATCGCGCCTCGACCGGGCACAGTTCCTCGCCCAGGCGGACCATCTCGGGCGACACGTCGATGCCCCAGACCTCCGAAAAGAACCCCGCGTGTCCAGGGAACAGTCGCCCTGGCCCGCAGCCGATCTCAAGGATGCGCTTTCCCGCCGAATCGAAGCCGAGCCTCTTGAATGCCGGGGGAAGCAGCATCGCTGCCTCTGCCCGCCCACCTGCATAGAACGCATCCGTGTCCCACGTCCGCTGTCTCGTGTCGACGTAGTGAAAGTCCGAGCGAGCGTCCCACGACCGTCGCATCCGATCGGCCAGGTCGACGAGGCGAGTTACGGTGGGATCGTTCTCCGTCTCTGCCACACGAACTACGGGTTCGTTGATGGCTGCGGCGTGTGCGCAGCCGGCTGGAGGATGATGCGTTCTCCGGTCGCGGCCGAAGAGTAGGCGGCTTCGATCACGCGGAGAGCGTCACGGGCCTCACTCCCACTTGACGGCGGCTCAAGGCCGTCTTCGAGTGCGACGGCGATCTTCCGGAACAGAGCCCCTGTTGCGGCAATGCCTGGGTTCCGTGGGTTGCGGGCAATGGTCTTGCGCTTCATGCCTCTCTCAACCCAGGCCGTTCCGCCGAGCCCGAAAAGCACGCGGATCCCGGGGCGTTCGGCTCGCTTCATGCCCGCCTGGAGGAGGACGCGGCCTCCGTGTGAGGCACGAAGCGATGCGTGCTCGCAGTCCGCCCGGAGCTCGATGTACCGCGTTCCAGCGCGGCAGAGCCGGTCAATCGTGATCTGTGCCAGCCGGGAGCCCGGGAACTCGAGCGTGACGAGGTGGATCGCGTCCGCCTTGCGATCAGGTTCGAGGCCGCTCGAGTGGCGGGCGTACACGGCTTCCGGAACCTCGTCATAGAGATAGAGGAGGAGATCGACGAGGTGGACTCCGCCTTCAAACAGCGTCCGGTTCGGCATGGCGGCTCGCCAGGGAGTGGTCTCCTCCCATGGCGGCAGGTTCATGAGCTGCACAATCTGGCAGAAGACCAGACGCCCGGTGTCGGGTGCGCCGACTCGCTCCTTGACGGCACGGAAGATCGGTTTCTCCCGGTACTGGTGGTTCACTGCGATGCTGCGGCCGGCGGCGGCAGCGGCGGCGAGGACGCGGTCGGCTTCTTCGACCGTGGAGACGAACGGCTTCTCGCAGATCACGTGAGCCCCGCCCTGCAGCGCGCGGATGCAGATGTCCGCATGCGAGTCCGGAGGTGTACCGACGACAACGACGTCCGGTCTCGCGGAGTCGATCAGTTCCTCGAGAGTCGCGAACGCCGGTGCTCCGGTCCGCTGCGTCCAGGCAGCGCGCTGCTCCTCGACGCCATCAACTCCGCCGACGAGCTCGGCTCCTGGCACGGATCGGAGTGCGGGCTCGTGGAAGGCGCGGGCGGCCCAGCCGAGACCGACGAAACCGAAGCGCATCGGCGCTGAGCTTAGCGGTGTTCTTCGACCACTTCGTGCGCGAGGAGGACTCGGACTCCCTCCTGCGCGCACCACGTGGCGATGTCCGGAGCCGTCCGCGCCAGCTCCGCGTGCGTATGGGCCAGGTCGCCGCTGAGGAGCACGCGACCGTCATCTGCGTCGGCGAGCATTGAAAGATGACCCGGCGTGTGTGCCGGTGTAGGCACCAAGAGAAGCGAACCATCCCCGGCGATGTCGAAAGAGCCGGCGAAGGGCCCGACGGCCGGGCCGTCGACCTCGACCAGATGCGCCTCGAGCCCGGCTGGCCAGCGGTGCGGGATGTAGCCGCGCATCCGTCCGAGCGGCCCCTGGGCGCGCTGCCACTCCGTTCTCGAGACGATCACCTCGGCCCCCCGAAACGATTCGACCGTGCCAATGTGGTCGGTATGGAGGTGCGAGAGGACGACCCAACGCACGTCGCTGGGGTCGAGGCCGCGCGCTCGGAGCTGTTGCGGCAGCTCGTCTTCGGGCTCGAGCTCGAAGCGCGAGACCCACAGGAAGGGGTGCCAGCGCTGGTGGTAGCCCGGTCGGCTTGCAGCCGCCGTCTGCCCCGTGTCGAAGACGCATAGCCCAAGGGTGTGCTCCAGGACGAACGCATTCACCGGCAGGGTCGTATCGCTCCATCCCCCAGGCAGGTAGCGGCGCAGCCCGCCGCTCGCGCCGCTTCGATCGGACGCGACCAGTTGAGAAGCATTCAACGTGCATCACAGACCCTGGCGGCTTCTCCGCCCGAGCGGATGAGCGATGATGCCCGCCGGCACGGCGGCAACTGCGATGAGGATGGTGCAGTGCGTGAAGGCCGACGCCAATCACGGCCATCCAAGGTCCGCGTCGCCGCGCGAGCAACACGTAGAAGCGTGCGTTCAGAGCGACGAGGATGAGCAGTTGCGCCGGCTGCGAATCGCATCCGTCGGCGCATCAGAGCGAGGGCAGCCACCATGGACGCGAGTGCGCTCGCCCGGTGCCGCACAGCCGAGATTCAGCATGGAGGAGGAGCTGTCGTCGCGCAGCATCAGCTCGATCCAAGGGATCGCGCGGCCGACTGAAGTCCGTCCTCACCATCTCCCGCGAGGCTCCAGTGCTTCAGGTGCGTGCCCTGGAGGTGGGGTCGAGCTCGATGCGGGCCCGGGTCGCAGCAAGGCGCACCCCGAGATCGACGTCCTCGAGCGAGGGCTCGGAGCGCACGGCGTCGAAGCCGCCCACCTGCTCGAACGCGTCGCGGCGAATCGCGCCGAGACCGGTCCAGAAGGTCGAGGCGGGCCCGGGCGCCTCGTGGTGGACGTGGTGGTGGAGCAGATTGCGGAACTCCGAGACCATGCCCTTCGCGGCCGGCGCGTCGTCGTACGACCCGAACAGCGCGACGAGCTCTGGATTGCGGTCGAAAGCTCGCCGGATGCGCGCGAACGCGTCGTGATGAGGGAGAACGTCGGCGTCGACGAAGACCAGTACTTCGCCGGAAGCTTGACGCGCGCCGTCATTGCGCGCGGCCGCCGGGCCGATGCCCTCCGTGGCCACGATCAGCTCTTCCGGCGGATCGTCGGCGCTCCGGATCGCCTCGAGGCACGCCGCCAGCGTGGGAGGCGAGTTCGTGGCGGGCACGATCGCCGTCAGGCGTGGCACCGGCCGAATCCTACGGGCGGCGGGTCGACGGCTCGCCGATCCGACCAGCGTTCGCTTCGTTCGGCGGCTCTCTCGAAATTACGAAGGTGGCCCTAGGGCATGTCGTCATCGTCGAAGATCCGCATCGTCGGACCGCTTGCCCTGTACGAGAACCAGGTGACGGTGGGAGTCGTGACCGGCTCCTTGTGGGCGATGAGGTACGCGGCGAAAGCCCGCACGAACTCCTCTCCGTAGCGTCCCTCGGCGATAAGCATCGCGCGATTGTCGACCGTTACCCGTCTCAGCTCCAGGGATGCGGCGTCCGTCCCCTCCTCCAGCTGGTGGGCCAGTCTCTGCCGCGAGGCACGATCCCGACTAGCTCTCGTTCCAGTCCCGTGGTGCTCCTCCGAGCAGGCTCGACTGCAGAACGGATCGCGCATCCGCACGGAGACCTCCGGGAGCCCCCCACCGCATACGGAGCACCGTCCCAGTGTCGCCGCCGTCAGAGATTGCTCCTGCGGCTGCTCGGGTCCATGCCCCGACGGTCCGCCGGCTACCAAGGCAATTCGCCGGCCGAGCACGCGTTCGAGCGGCTCGCGGTCTGGCTCGTCGACCCGTGCGAAGACAGGCCCTGACCGCGTCACTCATAGGAGGCTTGCTACCTCGCCGGAGCACTAGTCTCTCGACACGACTGCGCCAGGGTTCCGGAAAGATCGCACGGCCGGCTCGGAGTGCCCGTTGCGAGGCCATCCAGCTTCCCGGCCGCCCAGTTGCGCGGGAGTGCGAACGAATTGTGGGCCTCAGTGGACTCGTCTGCCGGAAAAGGGTCGGCGCCGAGAAACTCGAGGATCGAACGGACCTCGCCCTGCGCATCGCTCCGAAGATCCTGGGGAGGACGATGTGAACCTTGTCGCCGAACACGCTCAGGTAGCGCTCGACGTGTGTTGCATAGAAACCGGGGTAGACGAGGAGCGTGTACGGATCGGCGTCGATCGGAGTGTCGGGCCTCATCGGCCTCCTCTGCAACGACCGCATCAAATGGACGGGTCTCCAGGCCGAACTTCACGTAGCTCCAGTAGTCAGAGTACGCCCGCTCGGCGGGGTCGCGGAGCGAGATGAGAATGCGTGCCTCCGGCACGGTCCAGTTTGATGAGCTCGGGGCTTACCTCGTCCAGCATGTAGCGCGTGCTTGCCTCCCCGAGCCACGTCTCGTGGGTCGCACCCGTGAAGAGTCCCAGGTACTCGGGGCTTCGGTGAGGCGCCAGCTCCGGGGGGCAAACGAACCCATGAAGAAGTGCGGCTCCTTTTGAAGGGCGACCATGCTAGATGTCCGGGTGGAGGTTGAGGTACCTCCCAGAGCGATGTCGGTGCCCGCCCTTGGCCACGCCGACGATGAACAGGTTTGGCCAGCGCCTTCGCATGCTGAATGACTCCTAGAGATGGCGCCGGCACTGCTGATTGGCTGCGAGAACATCAATGGATACGCCGGAGCTGACGTTAGGGGTAAGCGCGGATGGTCCCTGGCCTGCGGCGTTCGCCAATCCCTCCTTGGGCCGCGGAGACCTCCCCCGACCTGGAGACCTTCGCCGACGCTGTCTTCGCGATCGCCGCGACGCTCCTGACTCATCGACGTCTCCGTGAACGGTTCCGGCGCAGAGCTTGGGGGCGGAGCTAAAGAAGCACTCCTGGCCGAACACAGCCTACGCAGTCTCGTTCCTGATAATCGGGATCTGGTGGGTCGACCATCACGCCCACATGGCGGTGATCAATGAGACCGGAACCATCTCTTCGCCACCATCGCGATGCTCGCTACGGGTTTGCATTTGCCCGCGGCGATTTCCAGCGTGTTTCCAATTCCGACGCCCTCTGCGCCTACGCGGTTCCTCCTGCCGACGTAAGCCAGACGGGGGCGGCAAGGTCGAGTCCCAGTCCTTCGATAGCACTCGCAGGATTGCCGCGGACGATCGTGAGCCATCCACGCGGGTCGAAGAGCAGACCGTACTCCCCAGGTGCGAAGTCCGCATAGGTCGTCCCTCGCTTGGCTTTCGCCGATCCGGATGTCGCTTCGATCAAGAGCATGCGCTCGTCGGCGAGGCTCGCGGCGGTCAGGTCGGCCGGTCGGCGCATTCAGGTGGACATTGCCAAAGCGATTGAAGTCGATCACCTCGCATGCGATCTTGCCCGGCTCGATCTCCGGCTCGGCCAGGGAGATGACCGCAAGTGTGCTCGGATCGAGTTCTGTCCCCAGGTCCCCGATGGCCATGCCGGCCGCGAGCCGCGCCGTTGCGGGACAGAGGGTGTCGGGAGCGCGAAACGACTCTGCATGGGGTTGGCGAATCACGTCGGGAGACGTGAGCTCGACGGCGCTCGATATTCCTCCGGCTGCTCCCCACGCGAGGGACAGGACTCCGTTGTCGGGGCCGACGAAGGCTCGTCCGCTCACCGTCTCGATCGCGATCTCTCGATCTTTGCCGACATTGGGATCGACCACGGCAAGACTCACCGCGTTCTGCGGGATGTACGGCACGGAGTCCGCGAGGAGTAACGCTCCCGCTGTCACTTCGAGCGGTCGGATCAGGTGCGAGAGGTCGACGATAGGGCACTGTGGAGCGATCCCACTCATGACCGCGTGGGCAGAGTCCGACCCATTCGTTACCGAGTCCGAAGTCGCTGAGGAAGACGATCGGCCGCGTCGACGACATCGCCGCCAAGCATGCTTGCGCAGAGCGTTCGACGCAAGGGCAGCTCCTTT
>CAVTQX010000010.1:0-77306 GCA_963736935.1 uncultured Gaiellaceae bacterium
CGGCGCGTCCTCGCGCTCCCGAGCGATCCCGACGCCTTCGAGACGTTCTGGGCTGGATGAGTAGATTTTCGCGCAGATGAGCGACGCCCGCTTCGCCGACGGCCTGCGCTACCGGATCGAGATCCCGTCGGTCGAGGGGCCGCGGGTGCTGGCCGCCGTGCTCGAAGAGGCCGAGCGACGATCCGTCCCGGTACGGCGCGTCTCGCAGGGCAGCGGCGTGATGATGCTGACCGACGAGGAAATTCGGGAGATGGCCTCGCTCGGATCGGACGCGGGGGTCGAGGTCTCGCTCTTCCTCGGTCCGCGGGGTGCGTGGGATACCGGCGGCCAGTCACTCGTGACGGCCGCGGCCGGAGGCGTGGCGCGCGGCGGCGCCGGCGTCGACGACTCGACCGCCGAGGTGCGGCGCGGCCTCGCGCTCGGCATCCGCTCGTTCCTCGTCGCCGACCTCGGCGTACTGGGCGAGCTCGGGGAGCTGCGGCGACGCGGCGAGCTCCCCGCTTCGCTCGTGCTCAAGACGTCGGTCCTGCTCCCGTGCGCGAACCCGGCGACCGCGCGCACGCTCGAGGAGCTCGGCGCGACGACGATCAACGTGGCTACCGACCTCTCGGTAGCGGAGCTCGGGGAGTTGCGAGCGGCCTGCACCGCGCCGCTCGACGTCTACATCGAGGTGCCCGACGACCAGGGCGGGTTCGTCCGCTACTACGAGGTCACAGAGATCATCCGGCTCGCGGCGCCCGTCTACGTGAAGCTCGGACTGAGGAACGCACCGAACATCTATCCGTCCGGACTCCACCTGGAGGATCTCGCCGTGAAGCTCGGACGTGAGCGGGTACGACGCGCCGAGCTCGTACTCCGTCTGCTCGCAGAGCGTGCGCCCGATCTCGTCGAGGGCCGCGGCGACGACCGGCCACCCGACCTGGGGATCCCGGAGCCGTAGCCTCAGCCGATCGAGCGGCGCTTGCATCACTGCTCCTCGTTCCCAGGCTGCGGGTTCCAGGCCGGTTGGGAGTCGTTGTTCGCCTGATCCGTCAGCCGCTTCAGGTCGCCCCCGCCCAGCTCGACCGTGAAGATGGCGCCGTCCTCCTGATAGGCGATCCGTTCTCCGTCCGGAGACCAGGCCGGCTCGAAGTTGTCTCCTGCCGTCGGCACGACGCTGCGCAGCTGCTTTCCGTCGACACCGATCGTGAAGAGCTCGAATACGGTCTCGTCGCGATTCATGCTGAACACGATCCGCGAGCTGTTCGGTGACCACGAGGGCGTGAAGGCGCGCCCGGCCTGCTTGGTCAGCGCTCGGCGACCCGTCCCGTCCGGATGCATG
This sequence comes from uncultured Gaiellaceae bacterium, assembly GCA_963736935.1. Classification (GTDB taxonomy): domain Bacteria; phylum Actinomycetota; class Thermoleophilia; order Gaiellales; family Gaiellaceae; genus GMQP-bins7. The sequence goes on from CAVTQX010000010.1 coordinate 1,322, forward strand.
ACCCAGAGGTTCTGCACGGGCGTGCCCGGCGTCCGCCTGATGTACGCGATCCAGTGGCCGTCCGGGGACCAGGCGGGGTCAGACTCCTGCGCGTTGATGTCCGAGATGCGCTTCGGATTCGATCCATCCGCGCCCATGACGTAGATGTCGCCGTCACGGGCAAACGCGATCGATACGCCGTCGGGGGACCACGTCGGGTGCGTGTCGCTCGCCTTGTCTCCCGACGTCAGCTCCTTCGTCCCGGTGCCATCCGCGTTCATCACGTAGACGTGCGGAGCCCCCGTGCGCGCGCTGACGAAGGCGATCTTCGTCGCGTCGGGAGACCAGGCGGGATCGATCTGCAGGAACACGGACTCACCCTCGGGCGCGTCGCCTTCGCGAGGCGTCAGCCGGTGCTCGCCCTTGCCGTCGGCGCTCATCGTGAAGATCGCGTACTCGCCGTCCCGGCTCGAGACGAACGCGATGTCCGAGTCCGACCCGTTGTCGCCTCCACCGCAGCCCACGAGAGCCGTCAGGGCAGCGACAAGCGCGACGAGGAGGGCGATCGAACGAGGCACGGCCCGCGAAGACTAGTGAGCGAGCGGCTCGACGCCGAGGTACCGGCGCTGCAGGTCGGGGTCGCCGCCGAGCTGGGTCGCCGTCGTCTCGGCGGCGATGCTGCCGCCGATCATCACGAGCTGACGCTCCGCGAGAGCGGTCGCGACGCCGAGGTTCTGCTCGATCAGGAGGATCGCGAGACCCTCCTCCTCGAGGAGCTTGAAGCGTCTCGATCAGTCCCTCGATGACGGCCGGCGCGAGTCCCTCCGACGGCTCGTCCATGACGACCATCGTCGGGTTCGTCACGAGCGCGCGTCCGATCGCGAGCATCTGCTGCTCACCGCCCGAGAGCTCGGCGCCGCCGTTGGACTTGCGCTCGGCGAGCCGCGGAAAGAGCTCGTAGACGCGGTCGCGCGTCCATTCGCGACCGGTCGCCGCCGGACGCGCCGCGAGCGGCGATCCGCAGGTGCTGGTCGACGGTGAGGGAGGGAAACAGACGTCGCCCCTGGGGCACGTAGCCGATGCCGCGCCGGGCGATCTTGTGCGAGGCGACGCCGACCAGCTCGTCGCCCTGGAAGCGAATCGAGCCCTCGGCGTTGGGCGGCGAGATGCCCATGATCGCGTTGCACAGCGTCGTCTTCCCCATGCCGTTGCGGCCGACGATCGCGACCGACTCGCGGCCCATCGTGAAGGTGACGTCCTCGAGCGCCTGCGCGCTCCCGTAGAACGCGTTCAGGCCGCTGATCTCGAGCAGCGGCGCCGCGTCGGTCTCGACGGCGGGGGCCGGCTCACTCATCCGCGTAGCCGCGCCCGAGGTAGAGATCGTGCACCGTCTCGTTCGCGCGGATCTCGGCGGGCGTCCCTTCGACGATCACCCGCCCGTCGTGCATCATCGTCACCTGCTCGGCGACTGTGAGCGCGATGTCCATGTCGTGCTCGATGAGGATGAGCGTGATCTCGCGGTCGAGGCCGAGCAGGATCTCGGTGAGGAGCTGACGCTCGCCCCGCGACAGCCCCGACGCCGGCTCGTCGAGCATGAGCGCCTTCGGCTCCGCGGCGAGCGACATCGCGATCGCGACCTGCCGGTGCTCGCCGTGCGAGAGGTTCCCGACCAGCTCGTCGAGCTTGTTCGAGATGGCGACGCGGTTGGCCGCCTCCTTCGCCCGCTCCCGGATCGCCTTCTCCCGCCCCGGGAGGAGCACGGGGCGCAGCCGACCGCCCTCGACGCCTACGATCGAGAGGTAGATCGAGTCCTCGACGGTCAGTCCGTTGAACAGGCGGGACTGCTGGTACGTACGCGCGAGGCCGAGCTTCGCCCGGTACCGCGCCGGACGCTTGCGTCACGTCCTCGCCGAAGAGCTCGACCGTGCCGGTCGACGCCGGGAGGTCGCCGCAGATGACGTTGAAGAGAGTCGTCTTGCCCGCACCGTTCGGGCCGAGGATCGCGCGCCGCTCGCCCTGGGCGACCTCGAGGTTCACACCGTCACACGCGAACAACCCGCCGAAACGCCGGCCGACCCCCCGTAAGCGGAGGGTCGGCGCGGCGTTCTCGACGGACGGTGCTGCTTCGCTCACCGACCTACTTGATGACCTGGTTGGTGACGATGCCGTTCTTGACGACCTTGATCTTGCCCTGCCAGGGCAGCTTCCTCTTGACGCAGGGCGGATAGTTCCGTCCCGGCGCCGGCTTGTTCGGGCCGAAGTAGCCGCCGAACGTCTGGTCGACGTTCGGGACGTAGCCCGCGATCGTCGTCGTCACCGATCCGGATCCCGTCGCCTTCGTGATCTGGAGCGGGTACTGGTCCTGGATCGCCTGACGGCGACTGTCGAGCTTCAGGATGCCCTTGTTGGCGACCTGGAAGCCCGGCCGGAGCGTCCGGGGCAGCGCCTTCTGCAGCGCCGCGCCGGTGCGACCGCCCGACTTGTTCAGGCCCTGGACGAGCGCCCAGGCGGCGTTCCAGTAGTTGTAGAAGAACCCGTCGTTCACGTTTTGACCCGTGAACCACTTGCTCGAGTTCTTCACGTACTGGATTGCCTGCTTGGTCTTCAGCCCGCCCGTCTGGAACGTGCCGAAGCCGCCCATGTACGCGCCGACGAGCCGCGGGGCCACCGACGTGTTCGCACCCAGGAAGTACAGGAACAGGTTGCCCGAGTGCTGCTTCGCGTTGACCGGGCCGTAGGCCTGCTCGAACGCGGTGAGCGCAGCGCTCGTGTTCGCGCCTCCGACGAGCCAGAAGTAGCCGTCCACCTTGTCGGGTGCCGGCAGCTGTCGGATGAACGGCGCGTAGTCGCCGCCCGCTGGCGGCGTCCACACGCGCTTCGTGATCTTGCCGCCGATGCCGCAGAAGTCGGCGACGATGCCGGCAGCGGATGTCCACGGGAAGCTGTAGTCGTCGCCGATCAGCGCGGCCGTTCGCCAGCCGAGCTTCTTGTAGACGATCTCCCCGAGGCCGGCGTTCCACTGAGCGCCGTCACCGTGGTAGCGGAACAGGTTCTTCGGTGCGATCTGCATCGTCGGATCCTGCGACCCGGCGGTGCCGATGATCACCGTCTTCGAGGGGTTCTGCTTCGCCCAGTTGGCGATAGAGACGGCCTCGTCACCCGACAGCGGGCCGATCATGACCTCGCCACCGAGCTGCACCATGAGACGCCTGGTCTCCTTGAGTGCGAGAGCCGGGGTCTCGTCGCCGCAGCCGATGCCGACGATGTTGAGCTTCTTCCCGCCCGCGCTTCCACCGGTCATCCCGGCGGATGGCTTCTTCTTGTTCTTCGGCTTCGCGCCGGCGTACTGGGAGAACGCGGCGATCGTTCCCGCCGTGTCGACCTCGTAGCCGAACGCGAACGCGCCCTTGCAGTCGGTCATGATCGCGACCTTCACGTCGCTGCTCTGCGCCGACTTGGCGAGAGCACCGGAGGTGCCGATCAGTGCGACGACCGCCAGGACGGCGAGCGGAAGCAGGAGCTTCCACGTCCCTACCTTCATATCCTCTCCTCTCGTGCCTGCACTCAGAAAGAGCTGGAGCTTGCTACGCCAAACGTGAGCCTACGCCAAGTCGTCTAGCGGTTCCACCTCCTCATGACGTCGTAACCCCCACGGTCGCCTCGCCGCCCTCGACCTCTCGCGGCGGGCCGCCGCGCCGTCGCGCCGCATCCCACATGCGGTCCCAGAGGCCCATCAAGCCGTCGGGCGAGACGATGACGATCGCGAGGAAGATGAAGCCGATCACCGTGTTGAACGTCCCACCGATCACGGGCAGGCCCGAGGACGGGATCCGGTTGGTGATCTCGTTGTTGATCGCGAGGAAGGCGAGCGCGCCGATCCAGGCGCCTTCGATCCGCCGCAGCCCGCCGATGACCGCGATGACGAGCAGCTGGATAGCGGCGTCGAGACCCATCGTGGTCGGGGAGAGCTGTCCGAACCACCACGCGTACAGGACACCGCCGATCGCGGCGACGAAGGCACCGATCCCGAACGCGAGCGTCCGGTGGAGCGCGACGTTGTAGCCGAGCGACGCCATGCGGGTGGGCTCGTCGCGGATGCCCTGGAAGGAGATGCCGAACGGCGTGCGGACGACGTACCGGATCAACAGGTACACGAACACGGCCGAGATCAGCGCGATGTAGTAGAGGCGCTGCCGGTCCTCGACGATGTTCCCGATGAACCCCGGCGTGTACTGATCGACCCCGGCGACCGGCGAGAAGCCGCCGATGAGCGTCACCGAGCCCACGAAGAGGAAGGCGATCACCGTGTACGTCAGGGTCAGCATCAGGAAGTAGATGCCGTAGCTCCGCGACGCGACGGCGCCGAAGACGACCCCGATCGCGACCGTGAGCAGGATCGCCGCGACGAGCCCGAGTGTCGGGTCCCAGCCGAGGAGGAGGCCCTTCGTCTCGCCGCCCGGAACCCGCTGCGTGACCATGTTCGCGAGCGCGTAGCCCGCGATCCCCATGAGCCCCGTCTGGGCGAGCGAGATCATCCCGCCGTACGCCGAGAGGAAGATGAGGCTCGCGGCGCCGATCCCGAGGATGAGCGCCTGGGTGAGGATCGAGTTGAGCCAGAACGAGCTGAAGATCGCCGGCGCGAGGATCGCGAGCACGAGCGCGGCGACGCCGATGAGGCGCTCGGTGGCGACCTTCGTGCGTTCGAGGCTCACGCGACCCTCCCGAAGAGTCCCTGGGGGCGGAACGCGAGCACCAGCGCCATGAGCGCGAACGTGAGGACGACGGAGTACTGCTGGCAGCAGTCGTTGCCGGTGATCGGAAGGTACGCCACGGCGAACGAAAACACGAGTCCGTAGAGCACGGCACCGACGGCCGCGCCGGCGAGCGATCCCATGCCGCCGATGATCACGACCACGAGTGCATAGAGAAGCCACTGGCCGTCCTGGCCCTGGGCGACCGAGGATTGCGAGCCGCTGACGACAGCTCCGAAGGCCGCGAGCGCCGAGCCGACGAGGAACGCGATCGCAAAGGTCCACTGGATGTTGATCCCGATCGCCGAGGTCATCTGGCGGTCGTCGACGCCGGCGCGGATCACCATCCCGGTGCGCGTCTTCTGCAGCCAGAGCCAGAGGACAATGCCGACGGAGACCCCGAGCCCGAGCATGACGAGCCGCGCGAGCGAGTAGTGGACACCGCCGATGTGGAGGTCGACGAGACGGTTCGTCCACCCGGGCCAGGAGATCGTGACCGCGTTGCCCCCGTACTTCTGCGTCCCGAGCGGAACGGTGCGCGGAAAGTGCGCGATGACCTGGTCGGCGACGATCACGGATACGGCGATCGTGATGAGTGCCTGGCGGAGGTCCTGGCCCTGGTTCCAGCGCAGCAGGAGCTGCTGCACGGCGAGCCCGAACACGGCGATGCACGCCATCGCGACGAGCCACGGCACCACCCACTCCCACGTGTTCACATCCTGTCCGGACAGGAAGATCCCGGAGCCCGTCATCCGCTGCTGCACCTCGTAGGCGATGTAGCCACCGAGGAGGTAGAAGGCGCCGTAGGCCATGTTCACGACGCGCATGAGCCCGAAGATGAGCGAGAAGCCGCTCGCGACGATGAACAGGAGCCCGGCGAACGTGAGGCCGTCGAGGATGGTCTCCAGGAACGAGCTCGGGTCGTCGAGCGCGGATCCCGTGTTGGTGGTCCGCCAGTCGCCCCCCACCTCCGGCGGCGGGTTCGCGATCACGAGGACGTACAGGAACGCGAACACGACGACGGCGACCGCGGCGCCGCGCGCCACGGTCCCGACGACTCCCCAGGCGCGGATTCGCTCTGCCACCAGCGGAGTCGAACGTACCAGCGCCGCGCGGCGCTTTCAACGGGGATACGACGCGTAGGGCCGGGCGCGGACGGTGGCCTTGACGCTCGCCCGACCCGCGGCATAGCCTGGCCGTGAGGCCCGCGACGAGGAGGACCAATGGCGTACCAGGCAGTCATCCCCTACGAATCCCTCGATCCCTTGACGATCGGGGCGTCGGGCGACGACGACAAGGTCTCGCGCGATGCGCTCGAGCTCGAGATCCCCGAGGGGAACCTGCTCGCGGCCGTCTACCCCGACGAGCCGGATCCCGTCGGGGATGCAACCGCGGCTGCGCGAAGCGCGCTCGAGTCCCCGGCATCGGGGCGGCGGTTCTCGGAGCTCGTCGCGGCGGCGTCGAAGGTCGCCGTGATCATCGACAACCAGTTCCGCCCGACGCCGCAGTCCAAGCTGCTGCCGCCGGTACTCGACGCCCTCGAGACGGCGGGCAAGCCGGCCGTGATCGTCTGCGCGAACGGGAAGGTCTTCCCGATGTCCGACTCCGACATCGAACAGAAGATCGGCAGGGACAACCTCGCGCGCATGGAGCGGCTCGGGATCGAGTTCCACCAGAACGACCCGCGCAACACGGACAACTACGAGTACGTCGGCGTCTCCTCGCGTGGCACGCCGGTCTGGCTCCACAAGGAGGTCGCAGCCTGCGACGTGAAGGTCACAATCGGGCAGGCGCAGTCGAACCACTGGGGTGCGGGGGGCGGCGGGAAGCTCATCCTCCCCGGCGTTGTCTCCGACGAGACGATCGAATCGAACCACTGCGCGTTCGTGCCCTCGCCGCAGACGCACTACGGCGCGTACGCGGGTCCGATGCGCTCCGACATCGACGAGGTCGCGACGATGTGCGGGCTCTCCGCGACGATGAACGTCGTCCTCGACACGCACGGCCGGGTGATCGAGTGCATCTTCGGCTCCCACCCCGACGCCCACCGCAAGGCGATCGAGCGCTTCAACGAGATCTACGCCTACGAGCATCCGGGCACGCAGGCGGACATCGCGATCTGCGGCGTCTTCGCCCCGACCGACCATCTGTTCTTCCACACTGGTTGGGGCTGCATGTCTGCGGACTTCGTCGTGAAGGACGGCGGAACGATCATCTACTGCTCGCCGTCGCCCGGCGTCTCGACGGCCATCGGGGACTTTCCCGGCCTTGCGCTGATGGATCTCATGAAGCCGTACATGCCGGCGACGCCCGAGAACTACCAGCGCGTGCTGAAGGACATCCACGCGCGCGCGATCCAGATGTGGGCCGGCTGCATCTGGGTCCCGATCTACGAGGTAATGACCCGGAAGCACCTCACGCTCGTCACGCTCGAGGACAACCTCGAGATGGCCGCCGACATCGGCATCGAAGCCGGAACGTCGCTCTACGCGGCGTTCGCGGCTGCCATGGAGCGCCACGGTCCCGAGGCAAAGGTGATCGTCCTGCCCTACGCGCGCTACCAGCTGCCTGCGAACATGGTGCGCATGGATGCCGACGCGCTCAGGTATCCCGAGGAGGTCTTCGCCCACTGACACAGCGAGCGGTGCCGGGGCTCGACGCGCGCGGCACCGCGCCCGACGCCCCCGAGTCGCGGGACATCAAGGGGTCGACGACGATCGTCGAGCTCCTGCGCATGTTCCCGGACGGCGAGGCCGTGCGGCTCCTGTCACAGCTGCAGATGCCGTGCGCGCACTGCGGCGGCGCGTTCCACGAGCCGCTCACGATGGCGGCGAGGCGCCACCGCCGCGACCCGCGGGCGGTCATCGAGGCATTCCGGGCACTCGAAGGCGACGGCCCCGGCGCGCGGGAGATCGAGGCTGCGCTGGCCCGCGTCGCCTAGGACGCGACTGCGAGGCGCTTCGTGAACGACGCGTTGAGCGAGCCCGAGCGGAACGGCTCCTGCGAGATCTCGACCTCGTCGTATCCGGCGGCCGCGACAGCCCTGGCGATCGCGTCGCGGCGCTCCACGGTCAGCGCCGTCAGCGCGTCGTCGGTGAGCTCCACCCTGCCGAGCGCCCCGTAGTGGCGGACGCGCAGCACGCCGTAGCCGAGCGCCTTCACCGCGAGCTCCGCGCGATCGACCTGCGCTAGGACCACGGGGTCGACCGCCGTGCCATACGGGATGCGCGAGGCGAGACAGGGTGACGCCGGCTTTTCGGCGCTGGGGACGCCGAGCGCGCGTGCTAGCTCGCGAACCTCGCCTTTGCCGACTCCGGCGTCGACCAACGGATGGACGACCGCGTGCTCGGCGGCGGCGTTCAGCCCGGGTCGCCAGTCGCCGAGGTCGTCGGCGTTCGCTCCCGACAGCACCGCGGCATAGCGTCGGCGCGCGGCGAGCGCACCGAGCCGGTCGTAGAGCTCCGACTTGCAGTGGTAACAGCGGTCGCGGTCGTTCGCCCGATATCCCTCGCGCTCCAGCTCGGCGGTCGTGATGGTCTCGTGGCGAATGCCGATGGCGCGGGCGACCTCCTGCGCGCCGTCGAGCTCGCCCGTCGCCAGCGCCGGCGAGACCGCCGTCACTGCCAGGGCCCGTCCGCCGAGAGCACGCCATGCGAGTGCGGCGACGAGCGACGAGTCGACGCCGCCAGAGAACGCGACGACGCAGCTCCCCAGGGGGCGGATTCTCTTCTCGAGCTCGTCGATCCTCGTCATGCGTCCTGTGCCCGGGCAAGAGCCTCGGCCCATATCGACTTTACGGAGCGACCGCTCGACTTGGCAACTGCCGCGCAGTCGTCATGTTCGGGCGCGACGTTCACGACCCGTCCGTCGAGCAGGCCGACCTTGATCCGGACACTGCCCCCCGCGACCTCGACGGCCCGCTCCTCGCGGTCGAGCTCGTAGCGCTCGAGCCGCGAGACACGAACACCCAGCGCGCTGGTCTCCTCGAGCACTGCCCGCGCGATCGCGGCCTGCGCGTCGGGGGGTGCGAGCACGGAGAGGACGAAGCCCGGGCGCCCCTTCTTCATCTGCGCCGGCACCGTCCAGACGTCGAGCGCACCCGCCTCGAAGCAGCGCTCGATCGCGTCGGGGACGAGCTCGGGCGAGAGGTCGTCGAGGTTCGTCTCGAGCACGACCACCGGAACCGTCGGCCGCGACTCGGAGCCGAGGACGATGCGGACGACGTTCGGCCGATCGCCGAAGTCCTTCGTTCCCGCGCCGTAGCCCACGCGTTCCAGCGTGAGGGGCGGAAGCGCGCTCCATGCGTCGACCGCCGTCGCAGCGATCGCCGCCCCGGTCGGTGTGACGAGCTCGGCCTCCGCGTCGACTCCAACGAGCTCGGCGCCTACGAGCAGGCCGAGCGTGGCCGGTGCGGGGAGCGGGAGGACACCGTGCGCTGCATCGACGAAGCCTCGCGCGAACGGGAGCGGCGAGGACACCACGCGCTCGACCCTGAGCTCCTCGAGCAGCACGAACGCCCCGCAGATGTCGACGAGCGTGTCGAGCGAGCCGAGCTCGTGGAAGTGGACGTCGTCGGGAGGCACGCCGTGGATGCCGCCCTCGACCTCGGCCAGTCGTCGGAACGCATCGAGCGAGCGTCCCCGCGCTCGCTCGGAAAGGTCCGCTCGCTCGACGAGCTCGCGGATGTGCCCGTACTGGCGGTGATCCTGGTCGTCGGGCGCGTCGATCCGGAGATGCAGCGCTCCGATCCCCTGCCGCTCGACCCGCTCGACGTCGATTTCCACCCCTTCGATCCCGAGCGCGCGCGGGACGGCGCGCAAGGTCTCGAGCTCCGCCCCGGCGTCGATGAGCGCAGCGAGCAGCATGTCGCCCGCCAGCCCTGCGACACAGTCGAGATAGGCGACGCGCGTCACTGGCGGCCCCGGGCGATGCGGGCGGCGATCGTGCCGGCGCCGAGCCCGTCGTCGATACCCACCACGGCGAGACCGGCGGCGCAGGACGCGAGCATCGCGTTCTGGGCCGTCGTCCCGCCATGTGCGGATCCGTATCCGACGCTCGTAGGAACGCCGATCACGGGGCCAGGTGCGAGTCCGCCCACGAGGCTCGCAAGCGCGCCGTCCATCCCGGCGACCACGACGACGCAGTCCGCACGCTCGAGATCCGGCAGCGCCGGCGCGAGCCGGTGGACGCCGGCGACGCCGACGTCCTCGTGGACGACGACGATGGTCCCGAGGAGCTCGGCACGGATCCGCACCTCCCTGACGACGGGACCGTCCGATGTCCCTGCGGATACGACTGCAACGAGACCGCGCGGCTCCGGCACGCTGCGCGCCAACCAGACACAGCGTGCGAGGGCGTCCTCCTCCGCCTCTGGAACCGCCTGGCGGACCGCACCTCGAGCAGCCTCGTCGGCACGCGTCGCAAGCACGCTTCCGGCGCCGCTCTCGAGAAGCGCGACGAAGATCCGCGCCACCTGGTCAGGGGTCTTCCCCTCCGCGAGGATCGCCTCGGGAGCCCCCTGCCGCAGTTCGCGGTGGACGTCGACCCGGGCGAAACCGAGATCGCGATACGGCAGCGCGGAGAGCCGCTCGAGCGCGTCGTCAGGGCTCGTCTCCCCCGTGCGAACACCCTCGAGCAGGTCGCGCAGATCGTCCCGAAGCCCGCCCACAGAGCGATAGTAAGGTAGTCGCGTGCGAGCCAAGGCCGCCTCGGAGCCATGGGTCGGCCGGCCGCTCCCGCGACTCGAGGACGAGGCTCTGCTCCGCGGAGCGGGCCGATTCATCGACGACCTCGACCCCGTCGCGAACGCCCGCCACGCGGCGGTGTTGCGGTCGCCGTTCGCCCATGCGCGGATCACGCGCCTCGACCCGTCCGCAGCACTGGAGTTGCCCGGCGTGGTGGGCGTGCTCTCCGGCGCCGACGTCGTCGAGCTCTCGCAGCCGTTCCCGGTCGGGATCGACTCGCCGGTCCCGCAGTACGCCGCCGCGCACGAGGTCGTCCGCTACGTCGGCGAGCCCGTCGCGGTCGTCGTCGCGCGTGACCGGTACCTCGCAGAGGACGCCCTCGAGCTGATCGAGGTCGAGTACGAGCCGCTCGCGCCGGTGCTCGACGCCGAGTCGGCAGTGGAGACCGCGGCGTGCGTCTCCGATCGTTCGTTCGCCTACGGTGACGTCGACGCGGCGCTCGCCGGTGCGGACGTCGTGATCCGCGAGCGCTTCCGCTTCCCTCGCTGGACCTGCACGCCGGTCGAGTGCTACGGCGTCGTCTGCGACTGGAACACAGCCGAAGGGTCGCTCACCGCATGGGCGAACTTCCAGGGCCCGTTCACGCTCCACTCGGTCGCGGCTGGAGCGCTCGGGCTCGCCGGCCCCAAGCTCCGGCTGATCACGCCTCCGGACTCGGGAGGGTCGTTCGGGATCAAGTCGTCGGTCTTCGCGTACGTCGTCCTCATGGGCCTCGCGTCGCGGAAGCTCGGCGTTCCGGTGCGCTGGATCGAGGATCGGCTCGAGCACCTTGCCGGCAGCTCCTCCTCGAGCGGACGCGTGACGCACATCGAGGCGGGCTTCTCGGCCGACGGCGAGCTCGTCGCACTCCGGTACGACGCGATCGAGGACGTCGGCGCGTACGTGCGCGCGCCCGAGCCGGCGACCCTCTACCGGATGCACGGATCGCTCGCGGGCGCGTATCGCGTGCGGAACGTAGCGGCCCGGAACCGCGTCGTCCTCACGAATACGCTCCCGAGCGGCCTGAACCGCGGCTTCGGCGGCCCGCAGCTCTATCTCGCGCTCGAGCGGACGATGACGATCGCCGCCACGCGGCTCGGAATGGACCCTGCCGATCTGCGCCGGCTAAATCTCGTCCCGAAGGACGCCTTCCCCTACCGCACACCGTCGGGCGCGCTCTACGACTCGGGCGACTACGAGGGTTGCCTCGACGACGTGCTGGCGCTCGCGCGCTACGAGGAGCGCCGCGCGGAGGCCGAGGCCGCGCGGGCGGAAGGTCGTCTCGTCGGCGTCGGGATCGCCCTCGTCGTCGAACCGTCGATCTCCAACATGGGCTACATCACGCTCGCCGAACCCGGCGAGGAGCGCGGACTCCCGAAGTCGGGAAACGCCGAGGGGTGCACGATCACGATCTCCGCGCTCGGGGGCATCACGGTGCGGACCGCGACGACCCCGCAGGGTCAGGGCCACCGCACCGTGATCGCCCAGGTCGTCGCAGACCGCCTCGGCGTCGAACCGGCCGCGATCGAGGTGCTCGCGGAGGTGGACACGTCGTCGTCACCGTGGACGATCGCATCGGGCAACTATTCCTCTCGCTTCTCCGGCGTCGGCGTCGGCGCGGTCGCGGCGGCGGCCGACCGGCTCGCCGAGAAGATCGGCGCGATCCGCGCGCATCTGGGCGACGAGTCGGCCTCGCTCCGCCGCGTCGCAGGAACGGCGCACTGGAACCCGGACGCCCTGCCCGAGGGAATGGAGCCCGGGCTCGCGGTCACGACCTATTACGCCGCGCCGAACCTTCTCCCGCCCGACGACGAGGACCGGATCGCGTCGTCGGCGTCGCACGGCTTCGTCGCCGACGTAGCCGTCGTCGAGATCGACCGGGAGACCGGCGAGGTGACCGTCCTCGACTACGCGACCGTCCACGACGCGGGACATCTCCTCAATCCGCTCCTCGCGGAGGGCCAGGTGCGTGGAGGCCTCGCCCACGGCGCGGCGGCGGCGCTCTTCGAGCGACATGTCTACGACGAGGACGGAAACCTGCTGACGAGCACGTTCATGGACTACCTCGTCCCCACCGCGCCCGACCTTCCGACGCCGACGATCGGCCATCGCGAGTCGCCGACGCCGTTCTTCCCGCTCGGTGCGAAGGGTCTCGGCGAGGGAACGACCATGAGCGTTCCCGCGGCGGTCGCGAACGCGGTCGCCGATGCCCTCGGACGCGACGACGTCGAGCCTCCCTTCACGCCGGGTCGCGTCTGGGAGCTCCTGCACGCGTGAAGCCGGCTCCCTTCCTGTACGTGCGGCCGGAGTCGCTCGACGAAACGCTCTCGGTGCTCGCAGAGCATGGCGACGAGGCGAAGGTGCTTGCGGGCGGCCAGAGCCTCGTGCCCGCACTCAACATGCGCGTGCTGCGACCCGGCGTGCTCGTCGACGTCAACCGCATCTCCGGCCTCGACGGCGTCGAAAGTCGCGAGGACGCGATCGTCGTCGGGGCGACCGTCCGGCAGGCCGATCACCGCTTGCACAACCACCCCTCGCTCGCCGCGATCCTTCCCCTCGTCGGGCACACCGTCACGCGGAACCGCGGAACGGTGTGCGGCTCGGTCGCGCACGCGGACGCGGCAGCAGAGCTTCCGCTCGCGCTCGTCGCTACAGGCGGCTCGGCCGTCGCAGCCTCCGTGCGTGGACGACGTGTGATTCCGGCGGAAGCGCTCTTCCTCGGGCCGTTCACGACAGCGCTCGCCGCGGACGAGCTCGTCGTCGAGACGATCTGGCCGCTGCCGGTCGACGGCGAGGGCTTCGCGTTCGAGGAGCTCGCCCAGCGCGGCGGCGACTTCGCGCTCTGCATGGCCGCAGCACACGTGCGCGGCGACGAGCTCCGCGTGGTCGTGGGTGCGGTGACGCCCACGCCGGCCGTGCTCGAGGTCGAGCCGGGACGGCCCGGCGAGTCCGCGGCCGAGCAGGTCGAGCCGTGGGGCTCGGTTCATGCGTCTCCCGCATATCTGCGGCAGCTCGTGTGCGTTCTGGTCGATCGCGCAGTTCGCGGCGCGCGGGAGGCCGCTGGGTGATCCAGGTCCACGTCACGGTCAACGGTCGCCCCCGCCTCGAGGAGGTCGAGCCGCGTCTCCTCCTGTCCGACTTCCTCCGGCATCGGCTCGGCCTCACCGGCACGCACGTCGGATGCGAGCACGGCATCTGCGGCGCATGCACCGTGCGGCTCGACGGAGTGGCTGTCCGCTCGTGCCTCCTCCTAGCTGCCCAGGTCGACGGCAGCGACGTCGTCACCGTCGAAGGCCTCGCAGGCGACGGCGAGCTGACGCCGCTCCAGCAAGCGTTCCGCCGTCACCACGCACTCCAGTGCGGGTTCTGCACGCCGGGGATCCTCATCGCCGCCGAGGATCTGCTCGCACGCCGTGGGCGACCGACGCGCGAGGAGATCGTCGACATGCTCTCCGGGCAGCTCTGCCGCTGCACGGGGTACACGCCGATCGTCGACGCGATCGCCGAAGTCGCCGGGTCGTGAACCTCGCGCTCAACCTTTTGTACGCCGCCGAACGGGTCTCCGATCGCGAGGCGCTCGTCGCGGACGACCGGCGGCTCACGTACGAGGAGCTCCGCGCTCGTGCGGCCCGCATCGCCGCAGGCCTGACCGCACGCGGCGTGCGCCGTGGCGACCGCGTCGCGTGCGTGCTCCCGAACGAGCCCGAAACGGTCGAGCTCTACTGGGGCTGTCAGTGGCTCGGTGCCGTCGTCGTGCCGCTCTCGCACCGGATCTCGGCGGACGATCTCTCGTACTGCATCGACGACGCGGGCGCCGAGGTCGTTCTCCGCGAACCCTCCGAGGTCGACGAGCTCGCGGCGCATGACGAGCACCCGGGCGCCCTCGATCTCGACGAGCGGGCACCGTCGATCCAGCTCTACACGTCGGGGACGACCGGACGGCCGAAGGGCGTTCCCCGCTCACACCGTGCCGAACGCGCCGGCGGCCTCTCGCAGGCGCTGCAGCACGGCCTCCACCCGCGCCATCGGACCCTCGGAGTCATGCCGCTCTACCACACGATGGGCATCCACTCCTTGCTTGCGGCGGCGGTCGTCGGGGGCTGCTACGTCGCCCAGCCGTCGTGGGCGCCCGCACGGGCTCTCGAGCTCATCGCGACAGAGCGGATCGACTCGCTCTACCTCGCACCAACGCTCTACTACGACCTGGTGCACGACCAGCACCTCGCGAGCGCCGACGTCTCGTCCGTCCGCGCGGTCGCGTATGCGGGCGCTCCGATGACGAGCGCGCTGGTGGAGAAGGTCGCGGTCGCGTTCGAGCCGGAGATCTTCGTGAACCACTACGGCTCGACCGAGATCTACACGTTCTCCGTCCAGCGCGGCCAGCGCGCGAAGCCGGGCTGTGCCGGCCGCGCGGCCCTCAACGCCCGTCTGCGGCTCGACCCGGAGAGCGAAGGCGAGATCCTCTGCCATATGTCCTCGGACGAGGCGTTCACCGGCTACTGGAACAGGCCCGACGCCGACGAGAAGGCGATTCGCGACGGCTGGTACCACACAGGCGACGTCGGGCGGCTCGACGAGGACGGCGACCTCTGGGTCGTCGGGCGCGTGGACGACATGGTCGTCTCGGGCGGCGAGAACATCCATCCGGTCGAGGTCGAGGACGTCCTCGCCCGGGCTCCGGGCGTGCAGGAGGTCGCCGTCGTCGGCGCTGTCGACGAGCGCCTCGGCCAACGCGTGGTCGCCTGCGTCGTCGCGGACGCGGGTGTGACGGCAGACGACCTCGACGCTTTCTGCCTCGCGTCGGAGGCGCTCGCCCGCTTCAAACGGCCGCGGGAGTACCGATTCGTGTCCGAGCTGCCGAAGAGTCCTTCTGGGAAGATCCTCCGACGCATGCTGCGGGAGGACGAGTGAGCGAGCACGACGGGTTTCGGGTCGCGAGCGACACCGAGCGCGGCGTCGCGACGATCACGCTCGACGTCCCGGGCAAGTTCAACCGAGTCTCGATGAACGCGCGCGACGAGCTGCGCGGCGTCTTCGAGGAGCTCGACCGCGACGACGCCGTCCGCTTCGTCGTCCTCGCCGGGGCCGGCGAGACATTCACCGCCGGGGGAGACATCCCGGGGTTCCTGGCAAGGTCGGCATGGGACGTCTCGCGGCTCGCGGACAACGTGGCGGCGCCGGAACGCTGCTCGAAGCCCGTCGTCGCGGCACTCCGAGGCTACTGCTTCGGAGTCGGGCTCGAGCTAGCGCTCGCCTGCGACTTCCGCCTCGCAGCCGAGGACCTGCAACTCGGCTTCCCGGAGGTGAGCATCGGGATGATCCCGGGATCGGGCGGAACGCAGCGGCTCGCTCGGCTCGTCGGGCTGGGTCGCGCGAAGGACATCGTCATGCGCGGCCGGCGCGTTTCCGCCGACGAGGCGCTTGCTCTCGGTCTCGTGATCGAGGTCGTCGCGCCCGACGCGCTCGACGACGCCGTGAGCAGGCTCGTCGACGACCTCGCGCGTCACTCGCCGCTCGCCCTGGCGATGGCGAAGCGCGTGCTCAACCAGGCGTACGAGGGCCCGCTCGCCCAGGGCCTCGAGCTCGAGGGGCTCGCGTACGGGCTCCTCCAGCAGACGCACGACTTCCGCGAGGGCGTCGAATCGTTCGTCGAGAAGCGCCCGCCCGAGTTCCGCGGCGAGTAGCCGACTCCCACGGCGTTACCCGGTCGTTACGGCCCAGCGCGATCGTGCGCGGAGCAATCGTTTGGAGGCTGCAAGTTCGCGACGTACCCTACGAACCCATGCCGGTCGGCTCGGACCCACGCGTCGGCTCCGAGCTCCTCGACTACCGCCTCGAGGCGGTGGTTGGTCGTGGAGGCATGGGCGTCGTCTACAGGGCGTACGACCCTCGGCTGAAGCGGGACGTCGCGCTGAAGCTTCTCGCGCCCGAATACGCGACCGATGACCGTTTCCGAGAGCGCTTCCTGAGCGAGACGGAGCGGGCGGCGTCGCTCGAGCATCCGAACGTCATCCCGATCCACGACGCCGGCGAGGTCGACGGACAGTTCTACCTCGCCATGCGCCTGGCGGACGGCGGCGATCTGAAGATGCTGCTCGCTGGCGAGCAGAAGCTGGACCCTCGCCGGACGGTCACGATCTGCGCGCAGATCGCGGACGCCCTCGACGCCGCACATGCGCAGGGACTCGTCCACCGCGACGTCAAGCCGTCGAACGTCCTGCTCGACCATCGGGGCCACGTGTACCTGTCCGACTTCGGCCTCTCTCGCCGGCTGTCCGAGCAAGCCCCGGGCTTCGAAGCAGGGCTCTCGCTCGGAACGCCGGCATACGTCGCGCCGGAGCAGATCGAGGGAAAGGACGCCGACGGACGCGCGGACCAGTACTCGCTCGCATGCCTCCTCTACGAGTGCCTGACGGGTCGGCCCCCCTTCCACCGCGGTTCCGAGGCGGCGGTTCTCTTTGCCCACCTCGAGGAGCCGCCGCCGGCCGCACCACCCGGACTCGAGGGCGTCATGCGCCGAGCGCTCGACAAGGACCCCGCCGCGCGCTATCCGAGCTGCTCCGAGTTCGTCGCGGACGCGCGCGACGCGCTCGGCATCGAGGAGCCGCGCGCGAGGCGTTGGCCGCTCGCGGTCGCAGCCGTCGTCCTCGCCCTCCTCGCCGCGGGGCTCCTCGCCTACGTGCTCACGCAGGACTCGCCCGCGGGGGCTCCCACGACGAACGGCCGTCTCGTGCGTATCGACCCGACCACAAACGAGTCGTCGGAGACGATTCAGGTGGGCAACGAGCCGAACGCCGTCGCTGTCGCGCCGACCGGCGTGTGGATCGCGAACCGCGGTGACGGCACCGTCTGGCGCATAGATCCGCGCACGAACCTCGTGTCGCTGAAGACGTCCGCTCACGGCGAGCCCACCGATCTCGCGGTCACGTCCACGCGCGCCTTCGTCGTGAACGGCCCGCAGGACGCGAACATCACCGTGATCGACGGCGCGACCGGACGCGAGGAGAACGTCATCGGCCCCAGCGGCGGCTTCTTCCAGGGATCTGCTGCCATCGGCGCGGACGAGCCGATGTCTGGCTCGCTGGAGCGGACAGGAGCGTGAGCCGCCTGGACGTCGTCACGGCCGCGCTCGAGAAGCCGCTCTTCATCGCCCCGCCGGCCGACGAGGGCTCCGATGCGTACTTCTCGAGCGTGGCAGTGGCGGACGGCGAGGTGTGGGTGATCGGCGATCCGCTCGACCACAGGCTGTGGCGCTTCGACGCCTGCGACCGGGGAGCTCACCGCCACTGTCCCACTGCCCGTTCGCTCCGAAGGACGTCGCCGTCGGCGAGCGCGGCGTCTGGGTCTCGAGCCAGGTCGACGACACAGTGTCGCGAGTCGATCCCTCGACCGGATCGGTCACCGACACCGTGGCGGTCGGCGCGGGTGCGTCGGGCGTGGCGGTCGGGCTCGGCTCCGTATGGGTCGCGAACACCATCGACGGCACCGTCTCGCGGGTCGATCCACAGACGGTCGAGGTCACGGACACGATCGACGTCGAGGGCGGCCCGGTCGACGTGGCGGTCGGAGACGACGCCGTATGGGTCGTCTCGACCGGCGCCGCCCCAATCGCGGCTCCGGCGGACTCCGACGAGGTGAGGATCGGCCTCATCACAGTCTGTGAGGGGTTCTACGGCCTGACGTCGGAGCCGTCGAGAGCGGGGGCCGAGCTTCCGCTCCTCCGTCGGGGTGCGAGCCTCGCAGGCCCGAGACCGACCGACGGAGTCGTCGACGCGAAGGTCGCGGGCAAGACCGTCCGGCTCTTCTTCGGGTGCGGCGACCAGACGGGCGAGACGGCGCTAGCCGAGACGCGTCGCCTCGTCGAGCAGGCTGGAGTCGACGTCCTGATCGGCCCGAACTACATCGGGGAGGGTCTCGCGATCAAGGAGTACGCCCGGAGTCGACCCGACGTGACGTTCGTCGCGACGTCCCCTGCCCAGGCGCTTACGCTCCATGACCCGGTGCCGAACCTCTTCAGGTTCGGCACCGACGGCGCCCAGCTCATGGCCGGGGTCGGCGCCTACGCCTTCCACGACCTCGGTTGGAGAAAGGCGGTCACGGTCGCGGACGATCAGTCGTTCGACTACACGCAGGTCGCCGGCTTCGTCGCCGAGTTCTGCGCGCTCGGAGGAACGGTCGAGCAGGTGTGGGTTCCGCCCTCGCAACAGAGCTCGCCCTCCTACTACGCGCAGCTGCCGCAGAACGTCGACGGATATGTCGCAGCCGGGTTCGCCCTCAACACGCTCGGCTTCGTGAATGCGCTGCCCGGTCTCCGCGGCAACCTCGCAGACGAGGTCGTCGGTGGGATCCTCTCGTCCAACCTCGAGGTGATCGGAAGTCAGGCGAACCGCTTCGTTGGGGTTGTCTACGGCGAGAATGTGCCAGGCATCGCAGGGGCGCCGTCGCCCAGCCAGCGGGCGTGGCAGCGATACGTGAAGGAGTTCTCGACGACGTTCCCCGAGTACGCGGCGCTCGCGTCCAGCGGCTTTCCGATCGCCCACACGAACGCGATGGAGGCCGTCCTCGAGAGCCTCGAGGCTGTCGACGGCGATCTCTCAGGCGATCAGAAGGAGTTCCAGGCGGAACTCGCGCGGACCGAGCTCGACGCCCCCAACGGCCACATCCTTCTCGACGCCAACCGCAACGCCGTTGCGCCCAACTACCTCCGGCGCGTGACGAAGACTCCGAAGGGCCTGACGATGCGGACCCACGCGACCCTTCCGGACGTGGAGCAGAGCTTCAACGGGTACCTCACGTCGTCCGAACCGCTCGGCCGCGACACGATCGAATGTCGCGAGGGCAATCCGCCTCCCTGGGCCCGACGCTAGCGCTCGTTACACGCAGCGTTACCGGCGCGACACGCCTCCCGACGATCGTCCTCCCGTCAACGCACGAAGGGAGGAGACTCATGAAGCGGTTTGTCCTCGTGTTCGCCGTCTCTCTTGCGGCCGTGATCACGGCAGCCCCGGCGACGGCGAACGTGCCGAACGGCAAGGGTCTCGAGTTTCTCGAGCAGTTCGTTCCGCTCGACTGCGATGGGAACGAGACGTTCGCGGTCAAGGTCACACGGGGGGGCGGCGCCACGGGCTGGCGTGTCGACCAGAACCAGCACCACGTGCTTTCGTACTTCTCGATCACCGTCTACTACCCCGCACCGATCGGCACCGTCACCGATGCGAAGACCTGGGGGGAAAAGAACGGCATCGACAGCCTCGACTGCAGCCAGGACATCCCGGCCTTCGGGGGATTCCCGGCCATCCACATCGAGGGAACGATCCACCCGCTGCCCGCCGGCGGCAATTGAGGGGAGTGAGACATGAAGACTGCTCTCACACTCGTACTCCTGACCTTGCTGGCGTTTTCCACCGGGGCCGCACCGGGTCTCGCCGCCTCGCAGGACCAGGCGGCGTTGCCGAGCGCGCTCGTCGGGCGCTGGAGCAGGACCGTCTCGCATGCCGCCTGGCTCAAGACGGGCCGCGACTTCCCGACGACGAAGGTCACGATCGTCGTCGACGGAGCAGGGAGGCAGGTCGGCTACTTCGGGCCGGACTACACGCCTCCGTCGGTGACTCCCACTGCGAGCTATCCCGACTGGTACACCGACTGGAAGGTCGGCGGCGCGAAGATGACCATCGGCGCAGTTCCTCCGTGCGGCTGGGTCGACAGCTGGAGCGGACGCTACCGCTGGTCGGTCGCCGGCTCGACGCTGAGGCTCACGAAGCTCGCCGACCGGTGCCCCGATCGCATCGCGATCTTCGCGGGCACGTGGAGGAAGGCGCGGTAGCCGGCCGCTGTTCCTGTCAGCGAGCGGCGATCGACCAGGTGAACCGCGTCAGGCCCTCCGGTGGAGTGAGCCCGCCCGGCCGCAGGCCGCGACGGACGACGAGCACCGGAGGGCCTGCGTCCGCGACGAGCCGGTCTCGCACCGACCCGAGGCCATCGCGCCACCGGTCAGGGAGTCCGACGACGACGAGCGCGGCGTCGTTCGCCGCGGCCAGCAGGTCCTCCGCCCCTGAATCGACGAGGAGCGGCTCGGCCTCCACGCCGAGTGCCCGCTGCACGGCGAGCGAGGCTCGCGCCAGGAGCCGACTCGAGTCTCTGTCCGTTCTCGATCGGCCCGGCGAGTCGTATCGAGACCGCGTGGCTCCTCGCGATCCAGGCGGCAATCTCGACCGCAGCCCAGTCGTGCTCGGCACCGGTGAACGGAACGAGGACGGAGCCCGGCTCGAACCGCCGGGGTCGCGTCGCGAGCACGCCGACGTCGCACGGAGCGGCCAGCAGCGTCGCCCGCACGGTCGGGTCGTCGAGGAGCGACGACGGTGCCTCGACGAGCATGAGGTCGACGTCCTGCTCGGTCGCGATCCGGACGAGGTCCGCTCCGGGTCGCTGGGTCGTGAACGCGGCGGAGCGTGCAGACACACCGCGCGCCTGAAGGGCCTCGCGACGTTCGCGTGCAAGCGCGCTCGCCGCAGGGAGATCCGCATGCCGAACCGATCAGCTGAGCGAGGATGAGCTCGCGCGGCGGCCGCCGCGCGAGAGGCTCGGCGATCGCGACGAGGTCGTCGAAGCGAGCCGGATCGAGCGGCGCGACGAGGATCGAGCGCTCGGGCGGCGCGACGGGCTCGTTGTCGAGGACGGGGTCGTGCTGGAGGATCGCCTTCTCGAGCGCCTGCAGCGTGGGTGTCGGCTCGATCCCGAGATCGTCGACGAGCTTCGCGCGGCACGACCGGTACACAGCTAGGGCGTCGGCCTGTCGCCCCGCGCGGTACAGCGCGAGCATGAGCTGGCGGGCTGGCGCCTCTCGCAGCGGGTGCTCGTCGACAAGCACCTCGAGCTCTGCGATCACGTCCCGATGCCGACCGAGGGCGAGATCGGCGTCGATCCGCATCTCCGTCGCCGAGAGCCTCAGCTCCTCGAGGCGGGCGATGGCTGTCTGGGCAAAGTCGTCGTACGCGAACTCGACCAACGCGGCCCCTCGCCACAGTCCGAGCGCGCGTCGCAGCCGCTCGGCGGCATCCTCGGCCGAGACATCGACCGCCTGGCCCACGAGCTGCTCGAACCGGCGCAGGTCGAACTCCGCGTCGCCCACCCTGAGCACGTAGCCGGGCGCCTGCGTGACGATCGCATCGCCCCCCTTCCCGAGCGCCTTCCGCAGCTGGGAGACGCGCACCCGTAGCGCAGTCGCGCCCGCGTCCGGGGGGTTCTCGCCCCAGAGCAGATCGATCAGCCGGTCCGTCGATACGACCTCGTTCGCGTTCAGCAGGAGAACGGCGAGCAGCGCGCGCTGCTTTGCTCCGCGGACGGGGATCTCGCTGTCGCCGTCCCAGACCTCCAGCGGCCCGAGAATGCGGAAGTCCACGCTCTACCCGCGCTCCCAGGCGAGCCCGGCCGCGAGTACGACTTCGTCGCGCGGTGCGATGAGCTGCATGTTCGCGATCGCGAGCCCCGCCCAGCCCGTGAGGTTGACCCAGCGCAGGAACGAGGTGAGTGGAAGCCGCACCTCGAGCTCGTCGACCTCGGCGTCCGGAAGCTCGACCGCGTAGCACGGGCTCACGTACAGGTCGACGTCCGGCTCGTATCGACGCCACTCCTCGATCGCCCGGTACGCGGCCTCGATCTCGTCGGGCGTAGCCCGCAGCGCTGAGGCGAGCTTCTTCTGCATGAGCTCGCCGTACTCGTCGGCACGGCTCGGGTAGGTCGCCGCATGTGACTGGAGCGCCTCGTGCTGGAACTGCGGCCACGTGTTCGCGATCGCGTCCGGAACGCGCGCCTCGACGACACGCGCGCCGAGGCGCTCCAGATCCGAGACCCACGTCTCGGCCGCGTCCGAGCGCTCGGTCTCGCGGCCGTCGCCGATCTCGGGCGGTTGCCGGAGGAGACCGATGGTCAGGCCGGCGAGGCGCGGCTCGGGAACCGGCCGCTCGGTCAGGAGCGACCACATGAGCGCGACGTCCTCGACGCTCCTTGCCATCGGCCCGACCGTGTCGAGCATCGGCACGAGCGGGAACACGCCGTCCTTCGGGATCAGCCCCCACTGCGACTTGAGACCCACGACCTCGCAGGCGGCGGCCGGCAGCCGGACCGAGGCGCCGGTGTCGGTGCCAAGCGCGAGCTCGCACAGACCGGCGGCGAGCGCCGCGGCGGAGCCGGCCGACGAGCCGCCCGTCGTTTTCCCCGGATGGGTCGGGTTGAGACACGTTCCGTGGAATTCGTTCGTCCCGAGGACTCCCCACGCGAACTCCGGCAGGTTCGTCTTGCCGACGACGACCGCGCCGGCGTCGACAAGGCGTTGGACCACCGATGCGGTGCGGTCCGGGACGTGGTCGCGGTACAGACCCGAGCCGTACGTCGTGCGCACACCGGCCATGTCGATGAGATCCTTGACGGCCAGCGTCCGGCCAGCGAGAGGCCCGTCCCCGGCCGGCCCGGGCTCGATCTGGGTGATGAACGCGTTGAAGGGGTCCGCCGTCACGGAACGAGCGCCACGCACTCGATCTCCACCTTCGCGCCAGCGACGGCGAGCCGCGGCACCTCGACGAGCGTGGACGCCGGCCGGGTCGCGCCGAACACCTCCTGGCGCAGCGGATTGATCCTCGGGCGATCGTCGATGTCGGTGAGGAAGATCGTGACCTTCACGACGTCGTCGAATCCGCAGCCGCCCGCGGCGAGCACGGCGCGCATGTTGTCGAGGACCTGCCGCGTCTGCGCCACGACGTCGTCGCCACCCACGAGCTGGCCGCCACCGTCGACGGCCACGATCCCCGAGACGTGCAGGAACCCGCCCGCACGCACGGCATCGGTGAAATGCGAGATCGGCTCGGCGAGCCCGTCGACGCGGATCTCCTGACGGCTCATGAGTCTCCTCTCAGGTCGCTCAGCTTCACGCGTGGGCTGATCCTCTCAGGGTCGACCGGCAGCTCGAGCACCGCCGGCTTGCCGGATGCGAGCGCCCGCTCGAAGGCGCCTTCGAAGGCCTCCGTCCGCTCGACGCGCTCGGCGTGCGCCCCGTACGCGTGCGCGAGCGCAGGGAAGTCGGGGTTCGAGAGGTCCGTGCCGATCACACGGCGCGGGTAGGTGCGCTCCTGGTGCATCCGGATCGTCGCGTACATGCCGTTGTTCACGAGCAGGACGACGATCGGGAGGCCGTACTGCACCGCCGTCGCAAGCTCCGGCGAGCTCATGACGAAGTCGCCGTCGCCCGTGAAGCAGACGACGACGCGGTCGGGATGGACGAGCTGGGCGGCGACGGCTGCCGGCAGCCCGTACCCCATGGAGCCCGAGCGCGGGCACGCCTGCGTCCCGAACTCCGTGAACCGGGCGAAGCGGTGTGCCCAGACGGTGAAGTTCCCCGCGCCGCACGTCTGCACCGCGTCGCCCGGAAGACGCGCACGCAGGAACGCCTGGATCTCGCCGAGGTCGACGTCGCCCTCCATCGGCTCGTGGACGAGAGTCGCCTCGTACTCGCCGCGGGCGCCGGCCGTCCACTCGCCCCAGCGCGGCTCGACGGGCTCGAGCGCTCGTAGCTCGTCAGCAGCGTCCGGCAGCGTCGCCGCGATCGCGAGGTCCGGGACGTAGACGCGGCCCAGCTCGGCCGGGTCGGGATGGACGTGGACGAGCGTCTGCCGTGGATCGGGCGGCTCGAGCAGGGAATAGCGGCGCGTCGGCACCTCGCCGAGACGTCCTCCGATCGCGAGCACGAGGTCCGCGTCGCGCAGCCGCGCCGCGATCGCCTCGTCCATTGCGACGCCGAGCACCCCGACGTAGCTCGACGAGCGGTTGTCCACGTAGTCCTGACAGCGGAACGCGCATGCGACCGGGAGCGCGTTCGCCTCGCAGAACGCCTGCACGTCGCGGCTCGTCTCGGCCGTCCAGCCTCCCTCGCCGACGACGACGAGAGGGCGCTCGGCCGCCGCCAGAAGCTCGCGCAGCTGCGCCATCTCGTCTGCGGCCGGCGTCGACCTGCGGCGCCTCGACGCGCGCGCCGTCTGCAACGTCCGCCTGCTCGACGAGTACGTCCTCGGGCAGAGCGAGGACGACGGGACCCGGCCTTCCGGAGATCGCGATCGCGTACGCCTCGGCCATGTGCTCGGGAACCCGCTCCGCGTTGTCGATCTCCCACGCCGCCTTCGCGATGCCGCCGAACACCTGCGCGTAGTCGAGCTCCTGCCACGCCTCCCGCCCGCGGAACGCGCGCGGCACCTGCCCCACGAGGAGGAGCATCGGCGAGGAGTCCTGCTTCGCCGTGTGCACGCCGACCGCCGCCTGCGTCGCACCGGGTCCGCGCGTCACCAGGCAGATCCCGGGACGCCCGGTGAGCTTCCCGTACGCCTCTGCCGCGTTCGCCGCGCCTTGCTCGTGGCGGCACGTCACGAGGCGGATGGGCGAGTCGTAGAGCGCGTCGAGAACCGGCAGGTAGCTCTCGCCCGGCAGGCAGAAGGCGAGGTCGGCGCCGTTCAGCTCGAGCTGGTCGACGAGGATCTGCCCACCGGTCCTCACAACCCGAGCGGCTCCTCCGAGAGCACCGTCGCGCGCTGGAGCCGCGGCTTGTCCTCGTCGGCAGGATCGACGTAGCGGATCGTCCGCTTCCCGGCCCACTCCACCGGCAGGAGCAGGACGCGCACGAACGCGGTGTCCTCCGTGGTCGAGGCGGTGGCGAGAACCGGGTCCTCGGCTCCCTCGAACCAGGGCTCCCGCGCGCGATACGCGTGCTCGCCCTCGTCGCCGCGGTCGATCGTCAGCTCGCCGTGCAGCAGGAACCTGATCCCCGGCCCGGGGTGAACGTGACGGTATGCGACGCCACCGGGAGGGAAGTCGACGCGATCGAGCCGCGCGACCCACCCGCCCGCGACCGAGACCTCCTTCGCGACGAGCGCATCGCCCGGCGGCTCGTCGAGCAGCTCCCAGACGAGCTGCGACCCGTCGTCGAGCTCGTGCTCGACGCGGTACCGCGCGCCGTCGTGCGACGACGTGGACAGCGCGAAGATCAATGGAAGTACTGGCCGCCGTCGATGACCATCGTCTGGC
This sequence comes from uncultured Gaiellaceae bacterium, assembly GCA_963736935.1. Taxonomy (GTDB): domain Bacteria; phylum Actinomycetota; class Thermoleophilia; order Gaiellales; family Gaiellaceae; genus GMQP-bins7. The sequence goes on from CAVTQX010000010.1 coordinate 26,838, forward strand.
CGGTGACGAAGTCGGCAGCCGGCGTGCAGAGGAACACGACCGCGCCGACGACGTCCTCAGGGACCTGGTCGCGCTGGATCGTCCGGGACGCGATCGAGATGTCCCGGAGCTTCTCGATCACCTCGGGATGCGACTTGACGCCCTCGGACATGGTGAAGCCGGGTGCGACGCAGTTGACGTGGATCGAGTCCTTCCCGACCTCCTTCGCGAGCGCGCGCGTCAGCGCGACGATGGCGCCCTTCGACGTCACGTAGTGGAGAAGGAACGGCACCCCGCGGAAGGGCGTGCCGGACGAGATGTTCACGATCTTCCCTCCGCCTTGCTCGCGCATCACGGGGACGACCGCGCGGCAGGTGAGGAACATCGAAGCGACGTTGACGTCCATCACGAGCTTCCACTCGTCGAGCGGGATCTCGGTGAACGCGCGCATCTCGAGCGAGGCGTAGAGGCCGGCGTTGTTGACGAGGATGTCGATGCGGCCGTTTCGCTCGAGCGCCTGCCCGACCATCCGCTGGACGTCCTCCTCGGACGAGACGTCGGCCTGGATCCCGCCCTCGGGCGGCTCGAGGTCGGCGACAACGACCTCCGCGCCCTCGCGCTCGAGCCCCGCGACGATGGCGGCACCGATGCCCTGCGCGCCGCCGGTGACGATCGCGATCTTGCCGTCCAGTGCGCCCATCAGCGCAGCGGCGAGAACGACGTCGGGATCATGATCCGGTTCCGCTGGGTGTGGATCAGCGGCTGGATCTTCGCGAGGAAGGGCTTCCACCGCTCGTCCGCCGCGAGCCGGGCGCGGCGTGCCTCCCGATCGGCGAAGTCGTCGTACGCCCACATGTGCGTGTAGGTGGAAAGCTCGCCGACGTCCGTCGTGAACGCGCCGACGAACCGACCGAGGATCTCTTGCTGGATCGCCGCGCCCTCGGTCTCGTACAGACGCACGAGCTCGGGGAGCTTCCCTGTGGTCACGTGGTAGTCGCGGAGCTCGACGATCATCGCCCTGCGATCCCCATCGCCCAGTACTTCAGCTCGAGCCACTCGTCGATCCCGTACGACGAGCCTTCCCTGCCGATCCCGGACTCCTTGACGCCGCCGAACGGCGCGACCTCGGTCGATATGAGCCCGGTGTTGATCCCGACGATGCCGTACTCGAGCGCCTCCGCGACGCGGTTCACGCGCCCGAGACCCTGCGAGTAGAAGTACGCCGCGAGCCCGTACGGCGTGTCGTTCGCAATCCGGACGGCCTCGTCCTCGGAGTCGAAGCGCGCGATGCCCGCGACGGGCCCGAACGTCTCCTCGGAGCTCATCGCCATGTCCGCGGTGACGTCGACGAGCACCGACGGCTGGAAGAACTGACCCTCGATCCGCTCTCCGCCGACGAGGAGCTCGGCCCCGCGCTCCGCCGCGTCGGACGACGTGTCGCTCGACCTTCTCGATCGCCGGCTCGTCGATGAGCGGCCCCACGTTGACCCCGTCCGTGAACCCGTCCGCGACCTTCAATCCCCGCACGGCCTCCGTGAACGACGCGAGAAAGTCGTCGTAGATGCCCGTCTGCACGAGCATCCGGTTCGCCGAGATGCAGGTCTGCCCGGAGTTGCGGAACTTGCACGTGATCGCGCCCGCGACCGCCTCGGCGAGATCGGCGTCGTCGAAGACGATGAAGGGCGCGTTCCCGCCGAGCTCGAGCGAGATCTTCTTGAGGCCCGGAGCGCACTGCGCCATGAGGAGCTTCCCGACCTCCGTCGAGCCCGTGAACCCGAGCTTGCGCACGGCGGAGTTCGACGTCATCTCGCCGCCGATGAGCGGAGCGTCCTCGGCGGCGCCCGTCACGACCGAGAAGACACCGGCGGGGACGCCTGCCTCCTCGGCGAGCGCTGCCACCGCGAGCGCGCAGAGCGGCGTCTGCTCGGCCGGCTTCAGCACCATCGTGCAGCCCGCCGCGAGCGCCGGAGCCGACTTGCGGGTCGGCATCGCTGCGGGGAAGTTCCAGGGCGTGATCCCCGCCGTCACGCCGACCGGCTCCTTCGTGACGTGGATCCGCTTGTCGGGCCACGGCGTCGGGATCGTGTCGCCGTAGACGCGCTTCGCCTCCTCGCCGAACCACTCGTAGAAGGACGCGGCGTACGCGACTTCCACGCGCGCCTCGGCGAGCGGCTTGCCCTGCTCGAGAACCATGAGGCGAGCGAGGTCGTCCTCGCGCTCGAGCATCAGGTCGGCGAGGCGGCGCAGGACGTGCGCCCGGTCCTTCGCGGTGCGCGCCTCTCCACTCGGGCAACGCGCGCTCCGCCGCGGCGAGCGCGCGGCGCGTCTCGGCGGCGCCCATGCGCGGCACCTCGGCGAGCGTCTCGCCGGTCGCCGGATTCACGACGGGGAAGGTCTCGCCGGAGTCGGCGTCGACCCACGCACCGTCCACGTACGCCTGCCGCCGGAGCAGTGGAACCTCGACCGTGGTCACGCGGGCAACGATAATCGAGCCGCATGGAGCCGCAGTTCGTCCACCTCGACGAGGTTCGCGCCTTCGAGCTCATCGCGGGAGTCACGGGTCGCCCGCTCTTCGGAGAGGACGCGATGGTGAACCTGATCCGCTTCGAGCCGGGAGCCACGGTGCCGGCGCACAGCCATCCGCACGAGCAGCTCGGGATCGTCCTCGAGGGCATGCAGGCCCTCGTCGTCGACGGGGTCGCGCACGAGCTGGGGCCGTTCGAGGCGTACGTGCTCCCCGGCGGCGTCGAGCACTCGGCCTACTGCGGGCCGGACGGGAGCGGTCGTGCTGGACGTCTTCGCGCCCGTTCGCGAGGACTACCAGGACCGTTGGCACGCGGAAGCGCCGTAGCGGCTCGACCGGGTCGATGGCCAGGAGGGTGACCGTTGGCCGCAGACCACGGCCACCCTCCTCCGCGCCGGTTACACGCCGGCTGGGACGCCGGCGAGCGCTTCCGTCACCGCCGCGCAGGTGGTAACGGTCGAGACGTTCTGCAACGCGTAGTTGATCGAGGCGTTGTGCCAGTCGGCGTTCATCGTCGAACAGCCGTCCTCGGGCACGACCATGAAGAACCCCTTGTCGGCACCCGTGCGGGACGTGTGCTCGATGGACATGTTCGTCCAGGCGCCGGTGATGATGATCGGTGTCGCGGCCGAGCCCCGTGAGCAGGTTCTCGAGCCGCGTCCCCTGCCAGGCGCTCATCCGCATCTTCTGGACGATGAAGTCGCCGTCCTTCGGCTCGAGCCCCTCTGCCGGCGCCGCACCCCACGAGTCGCGAACGAGCGCGTTCGTGTCCTTCAGGCCCTGGAAGAGCGGCGCGTTCAGCTTCAACCCGGGGGCGCCGGGCTCGACGATGTAGTGGACGTGGATCACGGGAACGCCCTTGCTCCGGCACGTGTCCGCCAGCGCCTGCGACGTTCTCGACGACGTTCTGCTCCTTCGCGTGCTCCGGTGCGCCCGGTCTCCGCGAACGCGCCGCCGTCGATCATCACGTCGTTCTGCAGGTCCTGGATGAGCATCACGCAGCGCGACGCGATCCAGGGTCAGCCCTTCGTCGTTCATTTAGCTCGCCTCCTTAGCCCATGTACGGCTCGCGCCGCGGGCCGACGATGGTGTTGATCGCGTAGAGCGAGGTCGAGCTCGGGATGTAGAGCGTGTGCCAGTCCGTCGCCGCCCCACGTCAGGTTCCCGGTGTTCTCGGGCACGAGGATCGTCCCGAGGTGCTCGCCCTCGGCCGAGATCACCCAGATGCCGCCCGGGCCGGTGACCCAGATGTTCCCGCGCTCGTCGCACTTCATCCCGTCCGGGATGCCCTCCTCGATGACGCCCGAGCCGACGCCCTCGAAGAACATCCGGCCGTTCGAGATGTTCCCGTCCGCGTCCGCGTCCCAGACCTTGATGTGCGCGCGCGGGGTGTCGTTGATGTACAGGAGCGACTCGTCCGGCGAGAAGCAGAGGCCGTTCGGCATGTCGAACTCGTCCTTGTCGACGATGAGCTCCGGGTCGCCGCCACCCGGCGGGATCCGGTACACGCCCTGGAAGCCGAGCCGCCGCTGACGCGGATGTCCGAAGCCGGGAAAGCGCCCGTACCACGGGTCGGAGAAGTAGATCGCGCCACTCGAGTGGACGAGGACGTCGTTCGGGCTGTTCGAGCTCCTCGCCCTCGAACTCCTGCGCGATGATCTCGCGCGTTCCGTCCGTGTTCTCGCGGATCAGCGAGCTCGTGACGTGCTCGCACACGAGCAGGTTGAGATCGGCGTCGTAGGTCATCCCGTTGCACTTGTTCGAGAAGTTCCTCACCTCGACGACCGTGCCGTCCGGCGTGTACTTGCGCCGCACGTCCCCCGGCATGTCCGAGAAGAGGAGGTGGTGCTCCCTCGGGTGCCAGATCGGCCCCTCCGTGAACGTGAAGCCGGTCGCAACCCGCTCGACTTTCGACCCTTCTTCGACGAGCTCGTAGATCGCGTCCGACTTCGCCTCGATGCCGAGGCCTGTCTCGGTGCTCGTCACCGTGCCCCCTTTCGTGGCGGAATGATCGGGGCGACTCTAGTACGCCGCAGCCAAGCCCGTCACGGCGTTCACCGCATCAGCACGCCCCCGTTGGCGTCGAACGTCGCGCCGGTGACGTACGCGGCGTCCTCGGAGAGGAGGAAGGACACGAGCGCGGCGACCTCCTCCGGCCGGCCGAGGCGACCGACAGGGATGTCCGCGAGCTTCTCGTCCAGGCGATCGCGCACCACCGAGCGCGCGAGCGGCCCGTCGATCGCCGCCGGAGCGACGGCGTTCACGGTGACACCGTGAGGCGCGAGCTCGGTCGCCGCGCGTCGTGTGACCGCGACGACGCCGGCCTTGGACGCGGCGTAGTGGACGCCCGACCTTCCGCTCGGGGCGAATGCGGCGTCGCTCGCGAGGTTGACGATCCGACCCGGCACGGCGCTCTCGAAGCGCGGCGCCGACGACCCGGCAGCCGAAGTACGTTCCGCGCAGATTCGTCGCCAGCACGTCGTCCCACTCGTCGGCGTCGATCTCCCAGAAGGAACGGAACTCGGTCCGAGCCGCGTTGTTGACGAGCGCGTCGACCTCGCCGCCGAGCGCAGCCGACGAGCCGCTCCCACGAGGCGAGCTCGCGCACGTCGAGCTCGAACGCGCGCGCCCGGTCGCCGAGGTCCGCCGCGATCGGGCCGGCGTCGGCGATGTCGGCAAGTGCGACGGTGTACCCGTCGGCGTGGAGCCGGCGCACGATGGCCTCACCGATCCCGCGGGCCGCTCCGGTGACGATCGCCGTCGGCACGCGGGCTACGGCTCGGCGAGCTCGATGGGATCCCCGACCGCGACGCGTCCGGGTACGACCACCTCGCACCACACGCCGAAAGGAAGCGGTTCGCGGGTCGGGACCTGGCCGCGATACGCGGCGATCGTGTCCAGCGTGTCGAGGTCGCGGATCCCGCTGTCCGGGTCGAGCGTGGTCACGGCGCAGCGGCCGACGTGCTCGCGCACGGCCACCGTCGCGCAGCCGAGCCGCACGCGCCCACCGATCCAGGCGTCCTCTGCGTGTGGCTCTACCCCGTCGATGCCGATCGTCATGCGAAAGCGGCGCCCGTCGACAGCTTGATCCTGGCCCGCGGCGACTCTCAGCGCGTCGAGTGACGCGGTGGAGACGAGCGTGGCTCCGGCCAGCCGCCCGCGGTCCACACCGTCACCCTCGCGCTCCGTTCGCGCAAGGCGGAGCGGACGTCCGACGTAGGCGGTCAGCGCATCGCTCCACGGGCCCTCGACGAGGCGGCCCTCCACGGGCCGTCCGAAGAAGCTCGTCACGATGCGTCCGCCGAGCTCCACGTCACCCGTGACCTCCGGGCCGTCCGGAAAGCGCAGCAGGAGGCGCCCGTCGTCCGCCTCTGCCCGGACAGCCAGCAACGACGGCACGCGCTTCGCGTTGAGGAGCGCACCCTCGTCGTCGACGAGGTAGTAACGGCGGTCGCCACGGATGCCGGTGAGCTCGAGGTCGATCGCGTCGGCCGACGTCAGCCGCAGCGACTTGACGGGTGCGAGTGACAGCCAAGCGACCCGCGCGATGGCTATTCGACCTCGGCGTGGATGCGCTTCTTGGCGGCCCTTAGGAAGCCGCCCTCGCGCTGCGCGCGCACCGCGAGGATCTCGGACATGATCGAGAGCGCCGTCTCCTCCTGCGTGTCGGCTCCGATGTCGAGGCCGCACGGGCCGTTGATCCGGTCCAGCGCCTCCTCCGGGACGCCGGCCTCGAGCAGGCGCTCCCTGCGCCGCTCCTGATTTCGACGCGATCCGAGCGCGCCGATGTAGAACGCATCCGTCTCGAGCGCGCCGATCAGCGCCGGCTCGTCGAACTTGTCGTCGTGCGTGAGGACGACGACCGCGGTCTGGTGGTCGGGCTCCACCTGCGCGATCGCCTCTTGCGGCCACTCCACGATCAGCTCGTCCGCCGACGGGATCCGCTCGCGCGTCGCGAACTTCGCCCGGGCGTCGGCGACGATCGCGTGCCAACCGAGAAGCTTCGCGGCGCGGCACATCGCCTCGGCCGTGTCGACGGCACCGTAGACGAAGAGCCGCGGCGGCGGCCCGTACCACTCGACGAAGACCTTCGAGCCGTCGTGCAGCGTCACGAGCGTGTTGCGCCCGCGCCGGATGAGCTCGTCGAACTGCCCGACCGCCTCGTCGAGGCCGTCGCCGATCCGGTCGCCGGACTCGAGGACCAGCACCTTCGTGCCGGCGTCCTCGCCGTCGATCGCGGTGAAGAGAATCCCGCGCTCCTCGGACTCGCGGAGCTCCGCGAGTCGGTGGATGAGACTCACCGGCACTGCCGGTGAGCGGGGAGGGGCGTGGGGAACCGGGAGGTTCCCCACGATCTCAGAAAGAAGGGGGCGCGCGGGGGAAACATGGTTTCCCCCGCGACCGCGAGCCGCAGGCGAGTGGTGCTCACTCGACGCGCTCGAGGAAGACGTCGATCTCGCCGCCGCACGGCAGGCCGACGCTCCAGGCGACGTCGTCGTCGATGCCGTACGAGAGCAGCTTGGGCTCGCCCGTCGCGAGGACCTCTTGGGCGCTCTCGAAGACGTCGCTCTCGACGCAGCCGCCGGAGACGGAGCCGCACATCTTCCCCGACTCGGAGATCGCGAGGCTCGCCCCGATGGGGCGCGGCGCCGAGCGGCGCGTCGCGACGACGGTCGCGACGACGACCTTCTCGCCGTCCTCCTTCCAGCGATCGATTTCGGGAAGGATCTCTTTCACGCTGCGTGCCTCCTTTCGATTCCGGCCAGCACCGCGCCGAGCTCTTCGAGACTCCTGAGATTATGGCCGGGCAGGAACCGGTCAACGAACGGGAGCGCCGCCCGCATTCCGCCGGCGAGCGGCTGGTACTCCGGATTGCCCTTCAGGGGATTGACCCAAACGACCGCGTATGCGGCACGGGCGAGCTTCGCCATCTCGCGGCCGACGAGATCCGGGTCGTCCCGTTCCCAGCCGTCGGAGACGATGACGACGACCGCGCCCCGCGAGAGCGCGCGGCGACCGTAGATCGAGTTGAACTCTGCGAGCGAGCCGCCGATGCGCGTCCCGCTGCCCCAGTCGACCGCGATCTCGTTCGCGCGCGCGAGCGCCGCCTCGGGATCGCGCGTGGCGAGGTCCGGCGTGAGCCGCGTCAGCCGGGTTCCGAACGCGAAGGCCTCGACGCCGCGGCCCGAGCCGACGATCGCGTGCAGGTAGAAGAGGAGCGCCCGCGCGTACGCGTCCATCGAGCCGGAGATGTCGCAGAGCACGACGAGCTTCCGCGCGACGGTCTTGCGCGACTTCCAGGGCTGCTCGATGGGCTCGCCGCCTGTGCGGAGGGACGTCCGACACAGGCGGCGCAGATCGAGGCGGTCGCCGCGCGTGTCCGGCGTGCGGCGCCGCGACTGCCGGCGGGGCCGCGTCCTCGCGATCGCCGCCATGAGCCTCCGCACGCGTTCGAACTCCTCCGGTGTCATCTCGGCGAAGTCCTTCTCGCGCAGGAGCTCGTGACCCGAGGCGCCGAGCTCGTGCGGGGTCGAAGACGGATCCGCCTCGTCGCCGTCCGCTCCCGTCTCGAGCGTGTCGCGGACCACGCGGTCGGCGAAGCGACGCGTCTGCTTCTGGCGAACGAGTGGCGCGACCGGGCCGCGGAGGAACCAGGCGACGAATGCGCGGTCGAAGAGCTCGAGCTCGTCGTGTCGCGAGACGAGGGTCTGGCGGAGGGTGAAGTACACGTCCTCCTGCCGCGTGAGGTCGACCGCGCCGAGACCGAGGACCGCATCCTCCACCCGCCCCGGCCCGACCTCGATCCCGACCTCGCGCAGAACACGCCCGAAGGTCACGACGTGCCGGACGATCGCGGCTCCCTGCATGCGCCTAGCGGTTCGCGGAGGCGCGGGACTCCTCGATGAGTCCCACGAGCGTCTCGTCGCGCACCGCCTCGATGTCCTCGCGGTACTTCAGCACCGAGCCGAGCGTCTGCTCCACCACCTCGGCGTCGATCTCTTCACGGCCGAGCGCCGCGAGCGCCTGCGCCCAGTCGATCGTCTCCGCGACCCCGGGCGGCTTGGCGAGATCGAGGGCGCGGAGACCACGGACGAACGCGGCGGCCTCCTTCGCGAGCCGCTCCGGGATGCCGGGCACGCGCAGCATCACGATCTCGACCTCGCGCTCGATCGAGGGGTGCCCGATCCAGTGGAAGAGAGCACGCCGCTTCAGTGCGTCGTGGAGCTCGCGGGTGCGGTTCGACGTGAGGATGACCGCGGGTCGCCGGCGTGCTCGAATCGTCCCGAGCTCGGGGATCGTGATCTGGAAGTCCGAGAGCACCTCGAGCAGGAAGGCCTCGAACTCCTCGTCGGCCCGGTCGATCTCGTCGATGAGGAGCACGACCGGCCCGTCGGAGTCGATCGCCTCGAGCAGCGGCCGTCGGATGAGGAACTCGGGCCCGAAGAGCTCCTCCTCGGAGACGGAGCCCTCCTGCGCGGCGCGGATGTGCAGGAGCTGGCGCGGGTAGTTCCACTCGTAGACCGCGTGCGAGACGTCGAGGCCCTCGTAGCACTGCAGCCTGATCAGGCGCGCGTCGAGTGCGGTCGCGAGAGCCTTCGCCGCCTCCGTCTTGCCGACCCCGGCCTCGCCCTCGAGGAGCACCGGCTTCTCGAGCGCGAGCGCGAGGAAGAGTGCCGTCGCGAGGCCGCGATCGGGCAGGTAGTCCGCTCCGCGGAGCGCACCCTCGAGCTCGTCGATCGTGCGGAAGCTCACGCTCGCAGCGTACACACCTGCTTTCCACGGCCCTGCGCGGCGAGATTAGACTCGGCGCACTGAACTGCGACCGAGAAGGGTGGGGTGATGGCTGCAGCGAGCCTGGCGGTTGACGCCGGAACGGAGGTGCTCGTTCCGGCCTCTGAGGAGGAGGCGATCGCGGCGTTCGGCGACGGGACCGACGTGATCGTGGTCGGCGGAGGGACGATCGTCGTCCCCGACATGACATATCGGAGGCTGCAGCCGACGAAGGCAGTGCTCCTCAACGGCGCCGGCCTGTCGGGAGTGAGCAAGGACGGCTCCCGCGTGACGATCGGCGCCACGACGCCCGTCCAGGAACTCGTCGGCATGCCCGCACCGCTCGGGCCGTGCGCAGCCAACGTCGCGGACATCGAGATCCGCTCACAGGCGACGGTCGGCGGCAACATCTGCGCCGGCGAGGGGTACGAAGCGCCGCGTGGCGACTTGCAAGGCGCGTTCCTCGCACTCGGTGCCACCGCGCGCTCGGCCGTGAACGGCGAGGTCACCGACGAGCCACTCGAGGACTTCATGCCGAAGCGCGACGGACGTCTGCTCCTGAGCCTCAGCTTCAACGAGCCGGCCGCCGGCGCGTACGCAGGCCTCGACAGGCCCCACACGCATGACTACACGGCACTGTCCGTTTCCGGGGCGCGTGCCGCCGACGGGACGATTCGCCTCGCGGCGACCGGAGCCGGCTCACACGGCCAGCGGCTCCCGTCGGCCGAAGCGGGAGACGCCGAGGCCGCCCTGAACGACGTGGCGCCGCACGACGACGCGCTCGCGTCGGCCTGGTACCGCACGAAGGTGCTCCCAGTGTTGGCCCGCCGCGTCCTCGACGAGCTGAAGGAGTCCGTATGAACCTCACGGTCAACGGCGTCGACCGGGACGTCGACGCGTCCGCGCTCACGCCGCTCCTCGACGTGCTCCGGGACGAGCTCGGTGTCACGGGCGCGAAGGCGGGGTGCCACCAGGGCGGCTGCGGTGCGTGCACCGTCCTCGTCGACGGTGTGCCGCAGCGCTCGTGCCTGTTGCCGACGGGCTATGTCGACGGCAAGGAGATCACGACCGTCGAAGGGCTCGGCAGCCCCGACGATCTCGCGCCGATTCAGCAGGCGTTCGTGCACTACTACGCCGCGCAGTGCGGCTTCTGCACCTCCGGGATGATGCTGGCCGCGCAGGCGTACCTCGACCGCGGCGGTTCAGACGACGCCGAGTCGATCCAGCACGCGCTCGGCGGGCACGTCTGCCGGTGCACCGGATACTCGAAGATCATCGACGCGGTGGCCGCGACCGCGCGCGGCGACTCGTTCGACCTGACGACGACCGCCGTCGGGAAACACACGACCATGGCGAACGGAGGTCCCGAATGAAGGTCGTCGGCGCACGCATTCCCCGCTACGACGGCGTCGCGCACGTCACGGGTCGGACGACGTACGTCGACGACGTGCGCGTCCCCGGCACGCTCTGGGCGAAGGCTCTCCGCTCGCCGCACCACCACGCCGGAATCACCAAGCTCGACACGTCGAGAGCGGAGTCGATGCCGGGTGTACACGCCGTCATCACCTGGAAGGACGTGCCGCTCCTCGAGTACGGCCACCTCTCGGCCCTCGGCATCCCGGCCGACGAGCCACTCCTCGCGAAGGACGAGGTCCGCTACCTCGGGCAGCCGATCGCCCTCGTCGCCGCCGAGAGCGAGCAGCTCGCCTCCGCCGCGGTCGACGCGATCGAGGTCGCGTTCGAGGAGCGGCCTGCCCTCCTCGACATCCGCCAGGCATTCGACGCGGACGCCCCGACGATCCACCAGTGGGGCAACTGGTACCCGCACTTCGAGGGCGAGATGGACCGCCGCCAGATCCGCAAGGGCGACATCGACTGGGCGTTCGAGAACGCGGACACGATCGTCCAGGGCGTCTATCGCCCTGCTGCCATCGAGCACGCACCGATCGAGACTCAGGTCTGCCAGGTGGTGCCCGAGCCCGACGGGAGACTGACGATCTACTCCTGCACCCAGGCGCTCTACTTCTCGCTCGGCGTGGTCGCAGCGCACCTGCAGCAGCCGCTGAACAGGTTCAAGCTCGTCGGCGGGACGACGGGCGGCGGCTTCGGCGGCAAGGTCGACACGGCGACGGAGACGATGACGTGCCTCCTCGTGATGAAGGCGAACCGCCCGGTCAAATGGCGGTGGACGCGGGAGGAGGAGTTCCTGTGCTCGTCGACCCGCGCGCCGTGGCACATGGAGCTCGCGACGGCGATGTCGAAGGACGGATGGATCCTCGGCCAGAAGATGCTGACGCTCCACGACTCCGGCGCCTACGCACGGTTCTCGCCGTACGGCCTCACGAAGCACTCGTTCCATCACACCGGCGCCTACTCGATCCCGAACCTCCACTTCGACGGCTACGTCGTCTTCACGAACCGCACGCCGACGACGGCGATGCGCGGGTTCGGCGTCACCTCGGTCTCGTTCGCGGTCGAGACGCACATGAACCGGATCGCCAACGAGCTGGGCATCGACCAGGTCGAGATCCGCATGAAGAACGCGAACCGCATCGGCGACACGTCGCCGAACGGCGTCGCCTATACCGATCCGTCGACTATCGACACGCTGAAGGCCATCGCCGACGCGATCGGCCACGAGCTGCCGGCGGACTACCGAACCATGACGAACGAGCCCCGGTCCGGCGAGCTGCTCCCCGAGCACCTCGTCGCCCAGGTCGGATCGACGGAGGGACACTGATGGCCAAGCACACGGGCCGCGGAATCGCGGCGATCGAGTACCCCACGGGCATGAACCAGAACGGGGATCCGTCGCAGTGCTGGATCAAGGTGAAGCCCGACGGCCGCGTCGACGTCTTCGCTGGCACTGCCGACATCGGCAACGGCTCGAAGACGATCCAGTCTCAGATCGTCGCCGAGACCATCGGCGTCCCGTACGACTGGATCACGTACGACAACTCGAACACCGATTCGTCGCCGGTCTGCACCGGGACGTTCGCCTCACGCGCGACGTTCGTCGCCGGGAAGGCGGCCGAGAAGGCCGCGCTCCAGGTGAAGCAGAAGATCCTCGAGATCGCGGGCAAGGAGATGGAGATCGACCCTGCCGATCTCGAGATCGTCGACGGCGAGGTCATCGCGAAGGGCGCTCCGCAGACGAAGCTCGGCGTCGCCGACGTGGCCGCCGCGGCGACGTGGGGCCACGGCGAACTCATCACCGGCACGGGCGCGCAACTCAAGCCGTACGCGGCGATCATCGACCCGGAGACGGGCGAGGTCGACCTCCCGCCCCACTCCGCGATCTCCTATGCATCGTGTGCGGCGGAGGTCGAGGTCGACGACGAGACGGGGGAGGTGCGCGTCACCCGCCTGCAGCAGTGCTACGACGTCGGCCGGGCGCTCAACCCGTCGTCGGTGGAGGGTCAGATCGAGGGGGGCGCGATGATGGGCCTCGGGCTCGGCGTCCTCGAGAACTGCTACCCGTACTACCCGTCGGTCGACCACCGCGGTGGGTCGTTCGGCTCCTACCTGGCGCCCGCGATGGAGGACATGCCGCAGCTCGACACGATCATGATCGAGAACCCTTCTGCCGACGGACCGTACGGTGCGAAGGGCATCGGCGAGATGGCGAACAACCCGCAGCCGCCGGCGATCGCCGCTGCTGTCTACGACGCCGTCGGGGTCTGGGTCACCGAGTTGCCGATCACGCCCGAGCGCGTCCTCCGCGCGCTCGAGGCGAAGGCGGAGCCGAAGCGCGAGGGCAAGAAGGTCGTGTTCGACGAGGAGCTGTCCGTGAACACGGTCTCCTCGGGCGGGATGCGGTTCGAGGTCCCGGCCTGACCTCTCCCTTCAAGACGTGGAACGGCGTGGATCGCCACACCCTCTTCCCCGGGGTGGCGATCCACGCGATCGGCGGCGAGCAGGTGATGATCTGCCATGTCGAGTACGCCCCGGGAACGCGGGTCGCGCGGCACGCGCACCCGACCGCCGAGCAGGTCATGTGGATCGTCGACGGCGACGTCACGATGACCGTGGGGGACGAGACGAAGACCCTGGGCGCGGGCGACGTCGTCGTCGTCAACCGCGGAGTCGAGCACGAGCTCTACTCCGAGGGCGGCATGACCTTCGTCGAGGCGCTCGCGCCAGTGCTCCGCGACCACGTGCCCGATTCCGAGCGCGACCTCGTTCTCGGCGCACTGGGCGACTCGCTGCACGCGGACCGCTAGCAACGCAGCCGAAGGCGACCGGCCGGTAGGGATCCGGTGACGATTCGGTACGCGCGCGGTGGCATCGTTCGACGTCGGTACCATCGTCGTATCGGCCGTCCGTTGAACGACCGATTCGGCAACGAGGCCGCGGGCGGTACGCCCGTGGCCTTTTTCGCTTCCGTGGTACCCGAATCCGAAGGAGGAAGACCAATGCAGGCTGCAGCTCCATCCGTGCTCACCCTGGAGGAGGACCCAACGGTTCGGGCCGACCTCCGACTCGCGCTCGAGGACGCCGGATTCGCCGTCGTCGCCCAGACGGGTGACGGCGCCGAGGCGGTCGAGCTCGCCCGCGAGCATCGGCCGGACGTCGTCGTCTTGCGCACGGGCGACGAGACGTCCGAGCGCATCCTCGAAGAGCGCCGCGTCCCGATCGTCGAGGTGCGGCGACCGTTCTCGTCGGCCCAGGTCGTCGAGGCCGTGACCGGCGCCCTCGTCGAGCACCGCGAGCGGGAGATCCGCGACACCAGGACCGCATCTCTACGGTCGATCGAGACGCTCGTCGACCATCTCAGCTTCGCGACGCCCTCGCCGAGCGAGCTCGAACAGTCGTCCTGGGAGCGCGGTCACGTCTGGCGGCGCGTCGAACGCCGACGGACGACGCCGCGTAGACGTAGGGGCCTTAGTCCTCGTCCGCGAGGCGAGGAGGGCCGTCACGGTGGCCCAGTTCCGCGAGGTGGCAGTGACGCCGACCGACTTGCCGGACAGGAGACGCGCGAGCTTCGACCGTCCCATCCCGGACGGGTGCCAGGTGTAGATCTCACGCCCGACGTGCTCGACGACCTCGCCGTCGGAGGCCGCCGCCCGAGCCTCTCGAGCGCCGCGCGATCCGGCTTTCCGTCGAGGAACGTGACCTGACAGCGCTTGGGCTCCGTGACGACGGAGCCGAGCGGGTTGCGGTCGATCACCTTGGAGAGCTCGGCGCGGGTGCGGACGACGACTGCGATGTCGAGGCCGAAGCGCTCTTGGATGACCTTCGCCACGTCTTTCGCGACCCGAGGCGGTGCGCGTCTCGTGGTGAGCACGACGTTGCCGCTCTGCACGTACGTCCGAACGTCCTCGTAGCCCGACGTCCGCGAGTGCCTGGCGCAGCACGGGCATCGAGATGCGGTTGCGCGTGACGAGGTTGACGCCTCGCAGCAGGACGATCAGCGGCGCCACGCTCAGGGGCTCCGCCTAGCGCTCTCCGCGCAGCACCGGCTTGAGGTCGACGACCGGAGTCCCGTCGATCGCCTCGAGCGGCCCGACGTCGAGTCGGAGCTCGTCGACAGCGTGCACGGTGACGCGGTGGATGCCGATCGGGTTCGGCCGATCCGAGGATCGTGTCGCGAACACGCCGGTGAGCGGGCGCGTCTCGTCGTCGCGCGGATGAACCTGCAGGATCGTCCGGTCCGCCTCGTGCAGCCAGGTGAGCACGAGCAGCTCGTCGCCCACCTGGACTCCGTCGAGAGCGGCTGCGAAGGACGACTCCAGGACGATGAGGGCATCCGGTGCGCCCTCGCCGCCCTGCCGCGGCGCATCCGCCCGATCTCGAAGCGGCGAGCGAACGACTCCGACCGGGGTGAGGCGGGGGGTTTGCACGCGCCGAGTATGGCCGAGCGGGCTAGGGTGACTGCGTGCCCGAGCTGAACGCCATCGGCATCGTCGCATCCGATCTCGGACGCTCGATCACCTTCTACCGTCTTCTCGGCGTGGACCTCCCCGATCAGGGAGAGGGGCACATCGAGGCGACGCTTCCGAGTGGCACCCGGTTCATGCTCGACGAGGAGTCCGTGGTGAGGAGCTTCCGCCCCGACTGGTCGCGCGAGGTCGGGAATCAGCTCTCGCTCGCGTTCGAGTGCTCGAGCCCGGCCGAGGTGGACGAGCTCTGGGACCGCGCGAAGGCCGACGGCTTCGACGCGGAGAAGGAGCCATGGGATGCGTTCTGGGGCCAGCGCTATGCGCAGCTCCGCGATCCGGACGGCGTGCCCGTCGATCTCTTCGCCTGGCTGCCCGACGCTGGCTAGCTCGGGCTAGATGTAGCCGAGCCGCGTCGCCTGCGCCGCAGCGGCGGCGCGTGAGGACTGCGTGAGCTTGTGCAGGATGTTTGCGACGTGGCGATGGACCGTGTGCTCGCTGAGGACGAGCGACGACGCGATCTCGCGGTTCGACAGCCCGGCTGCGACGAGACGCAGCACCTCGGCCTCGCGCCGGCTGAGAGGCGATGCGCCGTTCGACGCGGTCGCGGGGCGTCGTCGAGGAAACCGGCAAGCGCGCGTTGGAGGTCGCGCTGGTCGTCGAGCCACGGCAGGTGCGCGTCGCCGCCCAGCGCCACGAACCGGGCGTTCGGGAGCAGCGACGCGAGCTCGCGGCCATGCCCGATCGGCACGGTCCGGTCGCCCCGACGGTGGAGCACGAGCGACGGCATCGTGACGCGCGAGAGGTACGGCCTCGCATCGGCCGTCAGCTCGAGCTCGAGGAACGCCGCGGCGGCATCTGCGTCCGCAGCCCGCCGCAGATGGCGCCCGACGGCGGCGATCTCGTCGCCGCTCGCGTGCGGGACGAGGAGCCCCGAGAACATCTGCGCGGCGAGCATCCAGTTCAGCCGCGTGAACTCGACGAGCGAGCCGCGCGTCACCTCCGGCACGTCGCGCCGCGAGACGTAGCCGCCGAAGAACACGAGCTTGTCCACGCGCTCCGGCGCGGCGCTCGCGAACCGCACCGTGGCGAGGCCGGCGCACGAGCACGAGAAGATCGTCGCCGTCTCTTCGCGGCAGGCCTCGAGTACGGTGCCGAGCGCTCGCATCTCCGACTCCGTCGTCGGCGGGGCCGGGAGATCCCGATCGGACAGCCCGGCACCGAGCCGGTCGTAGCGGACGACGCGATGCGCTTGCGCGAGGTCCTCGAAGAACGCGCGTGCCTGCGGGTCGTCCCACTCCTCCTCGAGGTGCGAGACCCAGCGGGCCGCGAAGAGCAGGAGCGGCCCCTCTCCCGCGGTCGCGTAGGCAATGCGGCGGCCGTCGAGCTCGCAGAACCGGATGTCCTGCTCCATGGCCCGTGAGTGTGATGGCCCGCTCGGGCCATGTCAACAAGATGGCCCGTCGCGGGGAAGTCCCGGGCCATGCCCGGCGTTCACACTGTTGGCATGCAAACACGCTTCGTCGACGGGGTGACCATCCGACCGCTGCGAAACGGCGACACCGCCACGGTGTCCGCGCTCTTCGAGCGACTCGGTGAGCGCTCGCGCGAGCGCCGGTTCTGCGGCGCCAAGCCGCGGCTCTCCGAGGTCGAGCTTGCGAACCTCGCCCGCGTCGACCACGAGCACCACGTCCTCGTGGGCTACGTGGACGGGGATCCGCAGCCGGTCGGGATCGCGCGGCTCGTCCGGACGGGGATGTCCGCGGAGATCGCGTTCGCAATCGCCGACGCGCACCAGAGCCGCGGGATCGGCAGAACCCTGGCCGGGGAGCTCGCGGCCGACGCGCGGGCGGCGGGCATCACCGAGCTCGTTGCGACGGTCTGCGGCGACAACCCGAGGGTCCTGGCCCTCGTCGCCCGCCTTGGCTCCCTCTCGCTGACGTGGCGTGGCGGCGAGCGCGAGCTCGTCGTCGGCCTCGAGCACTGACTCCGAGGGCGCTCCAGCCACCTGCCGCGCTGTAGGCTGGCGGTGTGGAGCTGAAGGTCGGCACTGTCGTGGCCTATCCCCCACATGGCGTGGGACGGGTCTCCAAGCGTGAGAAGCGCGTGATCCTCGGAGTCGAGGAGGACGTCGTCGTCGTCGAGCTCGGGAACGA
Organism: uncultured Gaiellaceae bacterium; assembly: GCA_963736935.1. GTDB lineage: Bacteria > Actinomycetota > Thermoleophilia > Gaiellales > Gaiellaceae > GMQP-bins7. Next base: position 44,147 of record CAVTQX010000010.1, read on the forward strand.
CCTCTCGGTCACGCTCCCCATCTCCCGCGCGGAGGAGCAGCTGCGTCCGCCGGCCACCGAGGCCGACCTGAAGAAGGTCCAGAAGGCGCTCCGTGAGCCGAGCGTCGTCAGCGACGAGATCTGGTCGAAGCGGGTGCAGCAGGCGCAGGAGAAGCTGCGCAGCGGCGATCCCCTCGAACTCGCCGAGATCGTGCGGGACGGCGTGCGCCGGGAGCAGGGCAAGACGACCAACGGGACGCCGACAAAGCTCTCCACGAGCGAGCGTGCGCTTCACCTGAAGGCGCGCGAGCTCCTCACCGGTGAGATCAGCGTGACGCGAGGGCTCGACCAGGCCGAAGCCGACGCCTGGATCGACGACCAGCTCGCAGCCGCGAAGGCGTAGCTCAGATCTTGCGGCGAGGGGCCGGCGTGCCCCACTTCGACCGGCCGCGACGCGACGAGTAGACGCGACGCGGCGGCGCAACCGTCATCCCGCCGGATGCGAATTGCTCGGTGTGTCCAGCCAGCCGAGCGACGCGGCTGACGTCGGCCTGCTGATCGGGCAGGACGAGCGTGATCCCGATTCCGGTCCTGCCTGCACGTCCCGTACGGCCGACGCGATGGACATAGCCCGAGTGCTCGGCGGGCGGGTCGAAGTTGATGACGTGCGTGATGTCGACGAGATCGAGGCCACGGGCGGCGACGTCCGTCGCGACGAGCGTCGTCGCCTGACCCGACTCGAAGCGTCGGAGTGCCCGTTCGCGCTGTCCCTGGCTGAGGTCGCCGTGGAGCGCGACGGCGTCGATCTGGTGGAACACGAGCTTCTTGGCGAGTCGGTCGGCGCCGCGCCGCGTGCGCACGAAGACGAGCGCGAGACCCCGATCCTCCTGCAGCAGCCCGGCGAGCGTCGCGATCTTGTCGTCGGGCTTCACCGAGATGAAGCGGTGCTCGACGTCACCGTCGTCCTCCGCCCTCGGCCCCGCCTCGCAACGTACGGCGTCCGACGTGTACGCGTGCGCGAGCTCGCCGACGCTCGCGTCGAGCGTCGCGGAGAAGAACATCGTCTGCCGGGAGTGCGGAAGCTGCCGCACGATGCGGTCGACCTGAGGCTTGAAGCCCATGTCGAGCATGCGGTCGGCCTCGTCGAGTACGAGGGTTTGAACGCCCTCGAGCGAGACGGCCTTGCGCTCGAGGAGATCGTTCAGGCGACCGGGGGTTGCAACGAGGACGTGGGCACGCCGCGCGCGCTTCGCCTGGGCATGAAGCGGAACGCCGCCGTAGACCGTCGCGACCGCGACCCCGCTCGGGGCGAGTGAGGCGATCTCGACCGCGACCTGCGAGGCGAGCTCGCGAGTCGGGACGAGCACGAGTGCCGCGGGACGCGCGTCGCCGGGCTCGAGCCGCTCGACGAGCGGGATCGCGAAGCTGATGGTCTTCCCGGAGCCCGTCGGAGCCTTGGCGAGGATGTCGCGTCCGGCGAGCGCGTCGGGGAGCACGCGCTCCTGGATCGGGAAGGGGTCCTGGATGGCACGCTCGGACAGGCTGCGCACGATGCGCGCGGACACGCCGAGCTCGGAAAAGGACTGCATTTTCGATTCAACTCCTCTGTTGTTACGTGGTCGAGATCCGTCTACCTCGACCCATAGGAGGAACCGAAGAAGTCAAACCTCACGGGACGACGGCGCCGTCCGTACTCGCAGGGTAGCAGCACGAGCTGCGCGCACCCTGATCCGTACACTGAGACGACACCGAACGAATGCCGAAGGCGCCGCCTGCGCCCTCCTCGTCCGTTCACTACCGGAGAGAGGCGCCATGGCCGCATCGGCAAAGGAAGACTCGGCTGTTCAGCACGACGGGAGCGCGCACCGCGTCGCGCGCAGGCAGGCGAATTCGAGAACCGCAGCGAGCTCGTCCGCGAAGGCCGATCAGCAGGGGCTCGTCGAGCTCGCGTGCGAGTGCACGAGAGAGGATTGCGAGCGGGCGGTGAAGGTCCCCTTGTACGTCTATCGGCGCATGCAGGACGCGGACCAGTACCTCCTGCAGGCCGGCCACCACGCGTTCGCGCAGTACCGGACGATCGTCTCTATCGGCCTGATGCGGATCGAAGAGCGCGCCTGATCGAGAGTGACTTCAGGCGACGTCCCGCTCGGAAGCCGGGAGAGCTTCGCCGGCGGGGAGATCTACGTCGGCGGGAGCGTCGCCCGCTGCGAACTCGTCGCCCGCTGCGAACTCGTCGCCCGCTGCGAACTCGTCGCCTGGAAGCGGTAGTCCAGCCGCTCGCGCCTTGCGCTCCTCCGCTCTCAGCTGTTTCTTCTCGGCCTTCCGCTCACGCTTCTCCTTCACTGCGCGCTCGCGCTGGATCTTGGCCATCGTCTGCTGGCGCTTGTTGTTGCTCATACAGCGCGTCCTCTCTGTTGGGTGCGCGGCACCGGTCGATGCCCGCGATGGTCGCCATGCCCGAAGCAGCGTCCCGCTGAGGCTTGGGAACGGATTAGCCGCGGCTCGCGGCGAAGGACGCCCATCTGCACGATAGTCGCCATGGACGACGAAGGTCGGATCGCGGCTCTCACTCGTGTGATCGGCTCGCGCAGCGGCGCGTCCGACTGGTCGGCGCCGGTGAACTGGAAGAGCTCGATCACATAGCCGTCGGGATCGCGCATGAACACCTGGTCGTAGCCGTCGCCACGCGGCATCGGACCGCCGATGAGCGACACACCGTGATCGTCCAGCCGGGCACGCGCCGCGTCGAGATCGTCGGTCTCGATCGCGATGTGATTCGCCAGGCCGACTGCTGCGCTCGGGCCGGGGTCGGCGCCGCCGGCCCGGCTCGTCGTCTCGCTCTGCACGAGGAGATGGAGCTGGTCCTCGCCCACCTGGAACCACGCGCCCTCGAACCGGAAGTTGTGCGGCCGCGGCACTTCCTCGAGCCCGAGCGCCCCGCCGTAGAAGCGTCGCGAGCGCTCGAGATCGGCGACGATCAACCCGCAGTGCTGGAGACGCTCCGGCATGACTCGAAACCTAACGGGAAGGGGCTGCGATGCCGCTGATCAGGGTGGAGCTGTTCGACTACCGCATGAGCGACGAGACGAGCGCCGCGCTCATCGAGAAGCTGACGGACGCGCTCGGCGAGGCGACACACCCCGGACTGAAGGAGCACACCTGGGTGATCGTCGAGGGGCACAATCCGAAGAACTGGGGGCTCGCCGGCAAGCCATGGCCGGTCGACCAGATGCCGCCGGCGCCGTCGTCGTAGGATCGCGACACCACGACAAGGAGGCCGCATGCCAGTCATCGAAGTGAAGCTGTACGACCGCCGGGTCACCGAGGAGTCCGTCCCGAAGATGATCGAGGCGCTGACGAACGCGCTGCACGAGTCGAGCGGCGCCGCCGTCGAGCACATCCAGGTGATCATCGAGGGCGTCTCCCCCAAGCACTGGGGCATCGCAGGCGAGCAGCAGGAGTAGCGCTACACGACCGGCGTCGCCGTGAGCTCGAGCTCGATTGGCGCGCCGCGCGGCACGATCGCCTGCGTCTCGCGTGCATGGAGCAGCGTCGTGCGAACGATGAGCTTCGCGCGCGCGAAGTTGTCGAGCTGCGTCGGAACCGGCCCCACCCTCTTGCCGAGCGCGTAGCCGGCCGCGTTTCGCCCCATGGCGCGATACGACTCGACCGTGTACAGCGGCGACATGCCGAAGAGCTCGAGGTTGTCGAGCGGCTGCAGGTCGGCCCGGTGGATCACCGCCGTCCCCTTCGACTGGAGGCCGATCGCGACACCGGAGCCCGAGAGGACTGCCCCGTCGTGCGCGATGAACGCGACGTCGGCGACGCGTCGGACGCGCACGAGCCGGGGCTCGCCACCACCCTCGCGGATCCCCTCGCAGACCGCGTCGATCACGGCGCGGTGGTCGAGGTCCGCGATCGTACGGCGGATCGAGCCCGCGAAGGCCGGGCCGACCGCGACCACGACTTCGGCCGGTTCGCCTCCCTTGGCCGCGGTTCCACCCTCGGTCACCATCGCCTCGTCGCCCTCCGCCTCATCGAGCAGGTCCGCGGGATCGACCACCTGCGGGAGTCCCTGGAGGAGCTCCCAGCGCTCGCCCTCGAGCCGGTAGCCGGTACCCGGCCCCGAGTACTCGTTGGGATCGTTGACCGCCGAGCGCACGATCCCGTCGGCGCCGATGACGGCCGAGGTCTGCAGGTAGTCGCCTGAGACCCGCTGGCGCTGCATGCCGAGCACCGCCTCGGCAACGTCGCCGAAGCCGCGGCGGTCGAGCGCGAGCGCGACGTCGAGCCCGGAGGCACCGCGTGCGAGGAGCTCGTCGGCCGCTTCGACGTCGGCGGCGCGGTCGCGGTCCGGCATCTCGCGTGCGTCGTAGCCGGTCGTCGCCAGCGCGACCTCCTCGTCCGAGATCGGCGGTAGCGAGAGCTCGGCGAAGACGGCCTGGACGGCGCGGGCCGCCCGCTCGCGGACCCGCAGGACCTCATCCTCTGCAACGGGCTCGATGCCGGCGTCGACCTGCCAGTCGCGCTGGATCGTCAGCCACTCGTCGAGGTCGTCCGCATCGAAGTTTCCGCCCCCGAACGTGTTGTCGTGGCGCGGCATGACCGAGTAGCCGGACGTGACGAAGTCGGTGCCGGGTAGGAACTGGCCCATGAGCTTCGCCGTCTTGCGGATCTCCGAATGCGAGGCGATCGCGTCGTTGCCGGACGCGACCTCGAGGTCGAGCCACGCCGCGAGGACGTTCTCCCCGAGGATCGCCCGCGTCCCGCCGGGTACGGAGAGCACGAGCGCGACACACGAGATCGACCCGTTCTGGACGCCCTGCGAGCCCGCCGCGCGAACGACCGCGAGACAGCGCGCCTCGAGGTAGAGCATCGACATCCCCTGTGCGTAGCCCATGAGCGCCTCGGACCCCGTCCCCGAGGTGAAGCGGACCTTCACGCCGCGCGAGGCATAGGCCGCGCCGAGGAACGCCTTCGACCACGGCGTGTCGTCGCCATCCACGAACACGGGCTCCGTCCCGTAGACGGACAGCGTCTCGGCGTACGTGACGAGGCCGCGAATGGCGAGTTCCAGGTTGCGGCGCTCCTCGACCGCGCACTGCGTCATGACGCCCGGCCGGCCGGTCTGCGAGCCGACGAGGAGCGCGATCGCGTTGAGCGGCGCGTAGCGTGCGACGCCGACGGTCGTTTCGATCTCCGCGAAGCCACGTCGCCCCGCTTCCGCTGCGTCGGCTGCGAGCAGCGCAGGGCTCTCCTTGAGGTTCGTGACGTGCGCCTGGTTCCCGGGAGCGCGACGCGCGCGGAGCTTCTTCAGAGCGAGCATGAGCTCGACCGGATCGAGCAGGCCGATGACGCGCGCGAGCTTTGCCGGCGTGAGACCGCGCGAAAGGCGAACGAGTTCGGCGCGCGGGACGTCGACGTCGACGAGCATCCGCGCGATCGCGAGCTCGTCCGTCGCCATCGCCTCGGACGCGACGTCGAGATCGAGCCCGTGCGCGACGACGAACCGGTCGATGACGTCGAAGTCGGACGCGCCACGGCCGTCCATGCGCGTGACCACGCCGTCCTCGACGACGAGCTCGGGCTCGGGATCGTCCGGCCCATTCGCCGCCACGAGCCCGAGCTCGGGAAGCGGCGACACGAGCTGCTCGAGCGAGAGGTCGCGCGTCGCGCGCGACGCGAAGCGGCGGCTATGCATGCGCCAGCAGCCCACGATCGGCGTATGCGAGTGCCGCCTCTCGAACGAACGTCGCGGTCTTCGACGCACCGAAGCCGTCGAGCCGGACGGCCCACTCCTCGAGTTCCTCGGCGGTGGCCCGCCCGGGGCGCAGCGCGGTATAGATCTCGAGCAGTAGGTCGTCCGGAACCGTCGCGAGCTCGGCTGCGCGTTCGAGGTTCTCGCCGAGCTGCGTCCGGCCCGCGGCGTGCGCGACCTCGGCCTGCAGGCGAAGCGTCTCCGGCGTCGCGCGGATCTCGTCTGCGCCGAGCGTCCCTTGCCGGATCGCCTCGAGCGTCACGTCGTCGAGCGAGACTCCTGCAGGCGTCCGTACGAGATCCGGACGGCGTGTGCCGAGCGGGTAGTCGCGGGTCGGATCGAAGGCCACTCCGTCGAGACTCTAGGCTTGTGCCCGAGTCATGGGCAACGCAGAGCGGTTCTCGGGAAAGGTGGCGGTCGTCACCGGCGCGTCGAGCGGCATCGGCGCTGCGGTGGCAAGCCGTCTACGCGACGAGGGCGCACGCGTCGCCTCGTTCGACCTCGACGCGGAGGCGCCCGAGGGCGTGCTCTCGCTCGCGGGCGACGTCTCGCGTTCTGCCGACGTCGACCGCGCAGTCGCGGACGCGCAGCGTGAGCTCGGTCCGATCGATGTCCTCGTTTGCTCTGCGGGCGTCCCGGGTGCGTCGCTCGCAACCGTGGACGTGACGGACGAGGAGTGGCGCCGCGTCATGGGCATCAACGCCGACGGCGTGTTCTTCTGCAACCGCGCCGTCATCCCGGGCATGGTCGAGCGCGGCTACGGACGCATCGTCAACGTCGCCTCGATCGCGGGCAAGGAGGGCAACCCGATGGCAGGCGCCTACTCGGCGTCGAAGGCCGCGGTCATCGCGCTGACGAAGGCTGTCGGAAAGGACCTCGCGCGCACCGGGGTCATCGTGAACTGCGTCGCGCCCGCCGTGATCGAGACGCCGATCCTCGACGGGATCAGCGAAGAGCACATCGGCTACATGGTGGAGCGCATCCCGATGGGGCGCATGGGCGAGCCCGAGGAGGTCGCGGCGCTCATCTGCTGGCTTGCGAGCGAAGAGTGCTCGTTCTCCACGGGCGCCACGTTCGACATCTCCGGCGGCCGGGCGGTCTACTAGATGGCGCTCTACATCCGCGTTCGAGGGCCGAACGGCGTCGAGCAAGGCACGGTCGAGGACGGGCGCATCGTCATGGGCGACGGCACGCGGATCACTCCCCTCGAGCTCGACTCGATGCAACTGCCCGAGCCGTACGAGCTGCTGACGCCGCTCGCGGCACCGGAGATCTGGTGCGCAGGCGTGACGTACGAGCGCTCGCGCGACGCGCGCGTCGAGGAAAGCACCGTCAAGGACGTGTACACGATGGTGTACGAAGCGCCGCGCCCCGAGCTGTTCATGAAGGACGCGGCCATGCGCCGAACCGTCGCTCCGGGACGTCCGATCGGAATCCGCGACGACTCGACCTGGAACGTCCCCGAGCCGGAGATCGGTGTCGTGCTCGGAACGAACGGCCGGATCGCCGGATACACGATCGGCAACGACGTCTCGTCGCGCGACATCGAGGGCGCCAACCCCCTCTACCTCCCGCAGGCGAAGATCTACGCCGGAGCGTGCTCGTTCGGGCCGGCGGTCTTCGTCCCGGAGCACCACGAGCACAACTTCCACCTCACGATGCGCGTGACCGACGAGTGGGGTCGCATCGTGTTCGAGGGCGAATCGTTCACCTCGACGATGCGGCGCTCGTTCGCCGAGCTCGTCGAGTGGCTTCTCATCGACAACCCCGTGCCGCCGGGGAGCGTTCTCCTGACCGGGACCGGGCTCGTTCCACCCGACAACTTCACCCTGCTTCCCGGACACTTCGTCGAGATCCAGGTCCCGCAGATCGGCACGCTCGTCAACCCAGTCGTGCGCGCCTCCGAGCTGATCCAGAAGGAGTCCGACTCATGACCGAGACCCTGACCGGCGCCCCCGCCCTGAACTACGTCGGCGGCGAGTGGCGCGAGAGCGTGGCCGGAAACGCATACGAGAAGCGGAGCCCTTGGCGGCCGTCCGTGGTAACGGGCGTCTACCCGGCGTCCGACGCCGCGGACGCACGTGCGGCGGTCGACGCCGCCGGCGAGGCGTTCGCGGGTTGGTCGTCCACGCCGTCTCCCACGCGCGCCGCCTACTTCACGAAGGCGGCTGCAGCGATCGAGGCACGCGCCGAGCAGGTCGCACAGGACATGACGGCAGAGATGGGCAAGCCGATCCGTGAAGCGCGCATGGAGACGCTGCGGGCTGCGCAGATCCTGCGGTACGCGGCGGGCGAGGCCTGGCGGCCGATCGGGGAGATGTACGAGCCGTCGGTCGCCGACCAGCGCCTGTACACCCTGCGTCGTCCGCTCGGGGTCGTCGGGCTCATCACGCCCTGGAACTTCCCGATTGCGATCCCGGTCTGGAAGCTCGCGCCGGCGCTCATCTACGGCAACACGCTCGTCCTCAAGCTCGGCTACGAGGCGCCGCGAACCGGCCTTCACGTCGCCGAATGCTTCGCCGAGGCCGGGCTGCCGGCGGGAGTGCTCAACGTCCTCACCGGCTCGGGCTCGAAGGTCGGTGCAGAGATCGTCTCGAACGCGGGCGTGCGGGCGATCTCGTTCACGGGCTCGGTCCCGGTCGGTAGGTCGGTGCGAGACGAGGCGACGTCGCGGAACTGCCGCGTCCAGCTCGAGCTCGGCGGGCACAACCCGCTGATCGTGTCCGCGTCGGCGGAGCTCGACCGCGCGGCCGAAGCCGCATACGCGGGTGCGTTCTGGTCGGCCGGGCAGAAGTGCACCGCAACGAGGCGGATCCTGGTCGAAGACTCGGTGTACGACGCCTTCCGCGACAAGCTGCTCGCCCGCGTGGCGGCCGGCAAGGTCGGAGATCCGACCGATTCCGAGATCGAGGTCGGCCCGGTCGTGAACGAGAGCGCGATGGGGGACATCCTCGGGGCGATCGGGCGGGCGCGCGGTGACGGCGGCACGGTGCTCGCCGGAGGCGAGCGAGCAGACGACGAGGGATACCTCATCGCCCCAACGGTCTTCGAGGGGCTCGCCGACGACGCCGAGCTCTCCTGCGAGGAGGTCTTCGGCCCGGTGACGTCGTTGTACCGCTACACAACCTTCGACGAGGCAATCGAGCGTGCCAACGCCGTCCCGTTCGGGCTTTCCGCGGCCATATTCACACGCGACCTGCGCGAGACGCAGCGCTTCACGAGCGAGATCCAGGCCGGGATCGTCCACGTCAACTCGCAGACGGCTGGCGCCGACGTGCACGTGCCGTTCGGCGGCGTCAAGGGCTCGGCCTGGGGGCCGCACGAGCAGGGACGTGCGGCGATCGACTTCTACACGGAGTCCGTGACCGTCTACCAGGACGCGCCGCTTGGCTGAGCGCACTCTCGTCACGGGTGCTCTCGGCTGCCTCGGCGCGTGGACGCTGAAGGCCCTCGTCGGCCTCGGCGAGGACCCGGTCGGGTTCGACCTCGGCTCGGACGATGCGCGACTCCAGCTCGTGCTCTCTGCCGAGGAGCGCGCGCACGTGACGCTCTCGGAAGGAGACGTCACGGACGCCGCGGCGGTCTCTGCCGCGCTCGACGACCACGGCATCACGAACGTCGTTCATCTCGCGGCGATGCAGGTGCCGTTCGTGCGTTCGGACCCGGAGCGCGGCGCGCGTGTCAACGTGCACGGGACGGTCGTCGTCTTCGAGGCGATCAAGGCCCGGCTCAACCGCATCCGCGGCGTCGCGTACGCGAGCTCGACGGCGGTCTACAACGTCTCCGACCACTCCCCCGCGCCCGAGTCGGGCGGTACCGAGCCGTCGACGCTGTACGGGGTGTTCAAGCTTGCGAACGAGGGCACGGCGCGCGTCTACTGGAACGACGACGACGTCGCCTCGATCGGGATTCGCCCGTACATCGTGTACGGGCCCGGTCGCGACCAAGGGCTCACCTCGGGGCCGTCGCTCGCCATGGAGGCCGCTGCGCGCGGCGAGGGCAGCACGATCGCGTACGGCGGGACTGCGCAATACGACTTCGCACCGGATGTCGGTCGCGCGTTCGCGCTCGCGGCTCGCGCGGCGACCGAGGGCGCGCACGTCGCAAACTTCCCGGGCGTGCCGTCGACGATGCAAGAGGTCGTCGACGCGATCGAGTCGGCCGCTCCGGCAGTCGCGGGCAAGGTGTTCTGGGAGGAGGGCCAGCTGCCATTCCCCGAGGCGCTCGAGGGACGGCTTCTGGAGCGCCTCATCGGCCCGATGACGCCGACGCCGCTCGCCGACGGCGTTCGCGCCACGATCGAGCACTTCCGCGCTCACGGTGCCCGCGCCTGACCGGCGTCACCAGGATGAGACCGTGACGCCGCCCCACTCCTCGGGCGCCACGTCCCGGATCGTCTGCGTCAGCTCCCAGCGATGACCGGCGGGATCCTCGAGGACGCCCGAGCGCTCACCGTACTCCCACGTCGTCGGCTCCTCGACGACCTTCGCTCCCTGCGCTCGCGCACGATCGAACGCGGCGTCGACATCGGGGACGCGGAGTTTGACGAGGTGGGTCGCGGCCTCGCCGCTCGGCGCGGCTCGGCCGCCTCCGACCTCCGCTACGACGACGGCTCCGGCACGGCCGAACCCGAGCTGCGCGCGGTGCGAGTCGCCGATGCGCACCCGCTCCTCGAACCCGAGCGCCGACTCGAGCCACGCGACGGCCGCTCGTACGTCGCGATAGAAGAGGACGGGCGTCACCGTCATGGGCGGCGCCGATCGATTCGCCGGCATCGTCGAACGCTATACCCGTCCGAGGTTCGAAGCACGCGTCGAGCGAGACACGCTCGGGCAACCAGCATGATCCACGTGACCCGACAGACTCGGAGGAGTCGATGCGCCGCTTGAACTTTCTGCAGGACGAACCCTGGGATGAGGTGAACGACGACGTCAACCGTGTCCGCTGGTTCGGGCACCCGTTCGGGACCGGCCAGCTCGGGGCGTCGTTGATCGAGTATCTGCCGCAAGCGCCTGACAGCCCGATGCACATGCACTACGGCGTCGAGGAGATGTTCTTCGTTCTCAGTGGGACGCCGACCGTCCGCACGCCGGAGGGAGAGGAGGCGCTCTCACCCGGCGACGTCGTCTACTTCCCGGAAGGCCCGGACGGGCTGCACACGTTCTCGAATCCCACGGATGAGCCGGTGAGGATGCTTGGCGTCTCGACCAAGCGGTTCCCAGATGTCCTCGCCTACCCGGAGCGCGGAGTTGCCTGGGTGGCGACACGCCATCCTGAACGCCCGCTGCCCGAGGGCGGCGACCAGGGAGTCATCGCTCGCTTCGAGCTGGCACCGGACGACTAGAGCTCCGCCAACACGGGCTCGAGCGACATTGGCAAGCCGACCTGGGGCAACGTCGAGCTCATGGGGGAGCTCGAGGCGTTCGCCCGCGCGACGAGAAAGCGCCGCGCGGCCTCAGCAGTGACCTTCACCCTTACTCGCCGCGCGCGACCGGACGGCGGACTACTTCACGAGCTTCCAGACAGCCTCGGCGCCCTGGCGCTTGCCCCTGCGCCAGGTGACGAGCCCGACCACGACGAGGCCCGCCGCGACGAACACCGCCAACGAGCGAATCTCGGATTGCAACTTGGAGAGATCCTCATCGAGGGCCTGGCGCTCGGTCGCGATTTCCTCGCGGATCGCGTCGGCGGTCCGCTCAGACATGGCTTCGCAACGCCTCGACGGTCTGCTGGGCTTCCTCGATCGCTTGAGTCGGCTTCGGGGGTGAGGCCTTGCGAGCGGAACGTCTCGCGAGGAGTCCTGCGATCGCGGCAAGGGCAAGGATGACCCCGGTGACGATCAGCAGGGAGAGCCACAGCGGGAGCGCCTCACTGAGACCCGCCGCCGCCGTAGCGAAGGCGAACCCGATCCCGTAGACGACGAGAACGACTGCCACTGCACCGAGCGCACCCGCCACGCCGAGCGCAGTCGCTTTCTGCTTTCCCTCGGCCTTCGCCAGTTCCAGGTTGAGCTGCGCGAGCGTTTGAATCCGCCCGGTCACGGCCTTCGTGCGTGCTGCGAAGCCGAACACGGCGAGGACCCTACTCGGATCTGCGTGCGCTGAAAAGTGGCGAGACCCGTCCACGGCCAGCTGCCCGGAGCCGCGATCGAGCCGATTGCCACTGCCGCAGACTCGCCAAACCGCCGAGTTCAGTGGGACGAAGCGGCAGGCGGGTTTACGCGAGGGCGCGACTCACTTGCTCTTGGCTGCCCGTTGAGCGCGCGCTTCAACGTTGGCCGCAATCGCCGCGCGGATGAGTTGCTTGAAGGCCGCTTCGTCGATCCGCTCCCCTTCGCGGAGGTCGATCGCCCGGCGTGTGGTCCCTTCCAGGCTGGAATTGAAGAGCTTCTTCGGGTCCTCGATGGAGGCTCCGCGGAAGAAGGTCAGCTTGACGACCTGCTTGTAGGTCTCGCCCGTACAGACGCCTCCGTCGTGGGACCAGACGGGAGTTCCCGGAGACGACGCTTTCTCCCACTTCCACTCCTCGACGACCTCGGGGTCAGCCTCGTGGATCAGCTGCCGCACATGGACGAGGGTCTCTCCTCTCCAATCTTCCAGCTCCTCGATCCGCCTGGTGATGCTCGCTGACGCAGACTCGCTGTTCGGACCTTCCGGCGTCATGTGTCTCCGATCCTTCGATTCGCCGTGACGAAGAGCTTCGGGCATCACGGATGCTATCCACCTGTCGGAAGCCGCACGTTGGCGCGCGCGAGCGTGCGAGGGCGCGTCGTCCCGAGCTGGGGCAGCATGCAGCGGTGCACGTCTTCCTCCAAACGAAGCGTCTTACGCTGCGTCGCTTCACCGAGGACGACGCTGACCTCCTCGTCGAGCTCGACAGCGATCCGGAGGTGATGCACTACATCACCGGGGGTCTGCCGACGTCGCGCCAGGAGATCGAGACCGAGATCCTGCCGGCGTACCTCGAGCACTACGAGCGCTACGCCGGGTACGGCTTCTGGGCTGCGATCGAACGCTCGACGGGAGCCTTCGTCGGCTGGTTCCACTTCCGGCCGGAAAGCGAAGACGATCCTGGCGAGGTCGAGCTGGGGTACCGGCTGCGCCGCTCTGCCTGGGGCAAGGGGTACGCGACGGAAGGCTCACGCGCGTTGCTCGAGAAGGGCTTCCTCGAGCTGGGCGTCCAACGGGTCCACGCGACGACGATGGTGGTCAACGTCGCCTCGCGGCGCGTCATGGAGAAGGCCGGCTTGCGGTACGTCAGGACGTTCCACCAGCCATGGCCGTACCCGATCCCGGGTGACGAGCACGGCGACGTCGAGTACGCGCTCTCGAAGGCCGAGTGGGACGGCGGATGACGCCGGCTCCGCCATCCCGACGACGTATCGGCGCTAGTACCCCGGAGAGGAACGCACGGACTTCGCCGCAAAGCGATGCATGTACGTGACGATGTCGAGCGTCACGCCGAGCGCGATGAGAAGGATGTCCCAATTTCCGTGGATGCCGCCCGGCTGCCAGGCGATCACGTACGCGAGAGTCGTCCACGGCAGGAAGATCAAGCCGAGCAGCGGCCACAGAGCCGAGCCGAACGCGTGGTCGACCCGGTCGCCGAAGATCCACATGACCGCCAGCACGAAGCGTGGCCCGATGATCGCGAGTGCGCCAACGAAGCAACACATGGACGCGCAGTCTCTCGCGTTCGGTGAGTGAGCGCAACCACGGTTGCGCCACTTGGTACCTTGTGCTTCTATGCATGGCACCCTTAGCCATGGAGCCGGAATGCACATCGACAAGGATCTCGTAGCGGCCTCTGCGACGCCGCTCGTGCTCGCGCTCCTGGCGGACGGGGAGAGCTACGGCTACGCCATCCTCAAGCGAGTACGTGCACTCTCGGGGGGCGACCTCGAGTGGACCGATGGGATGCTGTACCCGCTGCTCCATCGCCTCCGCCGGCTCGGGTACGTGACCACGGAGTGGCGGACGCCACCGGAAGGCCGTCGTCGCCAGTACTACATGATCACCGACGACGGACGCGCAGCGCTCGCCGCCCAACACCAGCAGTGGGTAGCCGTGACCCGGGCGCTGAACGATGCCTGGCCGGGTTCCGGTGGACTGCTGACAGCCGCTGGGGAGGCGTGAGCGGTGGAGGGCATCGAGTCACAGATCTCCGAGTGGCGGGCATACGTCACAAGTGCACCGGCGCTCAACGGCCAGGACGTCGACGAGCTCGAGGATCATCTCCGTCACCAGATCGCCGACCTGACCGAGGCGGGCCTGACACCCGACGAGGGGTTCCTGATCGCTGTGAAGCGGATGGGCGACCTCGACGCCCTCTCCCGTGAGTTCGCGCGCGAGCACAGCGAGCGGCTCTGGAAGCAGCTGCTGGGCTCCGACGACGAGCCCACGCGTGGTGCGAGCGGCTGGCTCGAGGCCCTCGCCTTCGGCGCGGCTGCGGCCGTGGCGATTCAGGTGGCGCGACTGGCTGCCGGCTTTCCCGACGACGAGGACGGGGACCCGACCTGGTTCGTGCGGGATCTCAGCCTGTTCGTGTTGCCGTTCCTGGCCGCGTACTTCGCGCACCGACGGCACCTCGGCGTACGAGGATGGGTGCTGACGGCGGCGCCGTTCGCGATCGCGGCCGTCGTGGTCAACGTCTATCCGTACGACGCGGACTCCGCCACCGAGATGCTCGTCGCGCTCCATCTGCCGGTGGTGCTGTGGTTCGCCGTCGCCTACCCGTACATGGACGGGACGCTCCGATCGCACCAGCGGCGAATGGATTTCGTCCGCTTCACCGGTGAATGGTTCATCTACTACGTGCTCATCGCGCTCGGGGGCGGCGTGCTGATGGCTCTCACCGCCGGGATCCTCGAGCCCACGGGCGTCGACGTCGACCGGGTCGCGGAATGGGTCCTGCCCTCGGGGGCAGCGGGCGCCGTGGTCGTCGCGGCATGGCTCGTCGAGTCGAAGCAACAGGTCGTCGAGAACATGGCGCCGGTGCTGACGATGCTCTTCACGCCGCTGTTCGCGGTGATGCTGGCCTGCGCGGCCGTCGTCTACGCCGTGACCGGACTGGGCGACGCGTTCGATCGCGAGCTCGTCAGCATCTTCGATGCCCTCCTGGTGGTCGTCCTCGCGCTCGTCCTGTACGGCATGTCCGCGCGGGCGCCGTCCACCTCGCCCGAGTGGATGGACTGGATCCAGCTGATCGCCGTCGTCAGCGCACTGGTGCTCGACCTGGTGGTGCTCGGCGCGATGGTCGCTCGGATCGGCGATGTCGGCTTCACCCCGAACCGAACGGTCGCGTTGGGTCTCAACCTCGTCCTGCTCGTGAACCTGGCGGGTGCCGCCTGGCTGTCCGCGCGATTCCTGAGGGGACGAAGCACGTTCAGCCGGCTCGAGCGCTGGCAGACGTCCTACCTCCCCGTCTTCGCGCTGTGGACCGCGGCGGTCGTGGTCGCGATACCTCCGCTGTTCGGCTTCAGTTGAGGGCCCTCCCGCGAGCGCGACGCCGTTTACTAGCATCGGCGGCATGCGTGAGCTCGCTCCGGGCGTCTGGCACTGGCAGGCGCTGCACCCGGAGTGGCAGGAGAGCGAGCCGTGGGATCAGAACGTCTCGTCCTACGCGATCGACGACGGCGAGCGGCTCCTCGTGTTCGACCCGATCGCGCCGCCCGCGGAGCTCATCGAACTCGCGGCCGGACGCGACACGGCGGTCGTGCTGACGTCGCCGTGGCACGAGCGGGACATGCAGACCCTCGTCGAGCGGCTGGGCATCCCCGTCTACTCGGCCCGACCCGACTCGGCGCAGGACCTCATGGACAAGTGGAACGTCACCGCGGAGCAGGCCGGAGACGGGAGCCCCGACCTCGTCTGGCTCCGATCGGAGGCGGCCGATCACTGGCGCCCGTACACGGTCGACGGCCCGTTGCCCTCGGGGATCGAGGCGTTCGAGGGCAGGGAGCCCAACGATTTCGTGCTGTGGATCGAGAGCCATCGCGCAGTCGTCGCCGGCGATACGCTCGCGGACTTCGGCAACGGCCTCGAGGTCTCGACGCGGTGGCTCCGCGAGGGCGTGACGCCCGAGTCGCGCGTCGAGCGACTGCGCCCGCTGCTCGACAAGCCCGTCGAGCACGTGCTCGCCACGCACGGCGGGCCGTTCGACCCCGCCGCACTCGAGCACGCGCTCTCCCTCTCCTAGACGTCCCGGCCCTACCGCGCCACCGCCGCCGGCGTCGGGGTGCCTACCTGGGTCGCGGCAACTCGAGGCGGTCCAGGGCGTGCTGTGCCTGCGCACGCATCGAGCGCGTCGGGGGCGAGCCGAAGTAGATGCGCACGATCACCGAGTAGGCGGCTCCCGGTCCCATGCCCGCGAGGGCGTATTCGCCGCCCGCGACGTAGGTGCCGTCGCAACAGCGGTATCGGGTTGCTCGGCCGAGACGAAGGTCGATCTTCCTCCCCGTTGTCGACCCCGATTCGTAGACGACCGCGAAGACGAGGATCGCGCGTGGGGGCAGACGAGACATCGTGGCATTCGGCGGATCGGCTTTCCGGCGATCGCGGTATCGGACCCCCCTCGCCATCCACGCGGTCGACTCCTTCGGCGATCCGTTGTTCGGAACGGGGCCGTACGAGGAGGCGAAGGTGCCACTCGCCCCCGCGTGCCAGCCCGGCAGAGGCCTGAAGCGGACGGGTTGCGCCCAGGGAGCAATCGCCATCGCGGCAATCAGCTCGACCATCCCTCCCAAGCTACACGGCGCTCCCCTCTCTACGGGCTCGCGAGGAAGAGCCGCTTCTCCCGCGCGAGGTGCGGGGGCCACGCGAGGCGCGGGACCCCTGCGAAGCCAAGGTAGGCGCGGAGCGCGTCGCGCATCGAGTCGACGAAGCCCTCGACGCGGCGCGGCGCGAAGCCGTCCTCCCACCAGAGGTCGAGCACCCGCACGGTGCCGCTCTCCCGGTCGATGCGCGGCTCGATCCGACCGACGAAACGATCGCGGAAGAGCATGGGCAGCACGTACCACCCCCACCGGCGCTTGGCGGGCGGGATGAACAGCTCCCAGACGTAGTCGAAGTCGAACAGCGCTCCGAGCAGAGGGCGGTCCCACACCAACGCGTCGAACGGGGGCAGGAAGGCGACCGAGGGAGGCGGCTCGGGCGGATGTTCGAGCAGTCCGACCTCGTCCGCGAGGACGAATCGCTTCCCGCGCAGACCTTCGACCTCGACGGTGACGAGTTCGCCCTCCGCGATCAGGTCCTCGCGCAGCGCGGTCCTCCCGGGATACCCCGGGAATCTCGGATCCGGCTTGGCGGTGCCGAGGCCGCCGAAGATGTCTGCTCCTGCCACCCCGAGGAGACCGTGGGCGCGGTAGCGCGAGAGGAGCCTGTGGCGGAACTGCTCCACGCTGGGGACGTCACGCGCGAGGAGGTCGGCCGGCAGGAGCCGCTCGAGGAGGTCGTAGTACCGGCGGTTGCCGTCACGGCGCGCGAGGCCGAGTACGCCGGTCAGCGCGTACGCGTCGAGCACGGCGCGCACCGTGTTGGCGGGCATCCCGAACCAGTCGGTGGTCGGTCCCTGCGCTCGCTCGAAGTCGTGCACCGAGAGAGTCCCCTCGGCGCGGATCCGCGCGAGCACTCGCTCGGCCACGTCCGCGTTCTCGTCGAGGACGTTCTGCCAGTGTCGGCTCAACCTCGCGCGATACCACGGGAACTCGGCTGTCTGGACGAACGAGAGGCCCTTGTTGTACGCCTCGAAGATCTCCCGGCGCTCGTACAGCTCGGCGCACCAGGTGGGGTCGTAGTCCGCCACACGCGCGTGCAGGACGAGGTCGTGGGTCCGACCGGCAACGGCGAGTGGATCGAACTGGATCGATCCGAGCCGGCGGAAGACGTCGAGCACGGCGCGCGTTCCTCCCTCGAGCGCGCGGGCGGGCGCGAGCGCGTGACGCGCGACGAGAAAGCGACGTGCGGCCTCGGCCGTGACCTTCACGCGAAGGACACTAAACCGCCCGGCCACCCATCGAGCCGTCGTGCTCGGCGGCCTTCTCGGCCAGCGATCGCATCGCGCGACCCGATCAATCCCATACCGAGCCGGCGAGCGACCTCGACGAGGATTTCCGATCGAGCAGTTCTCGGTCGAGCTCAGCCCACGCGGTCGAGAAACGCGAGTACGCGCTCGGTCAGCAGCTTCGTCGCGTCGGCGTCGTAGCTCGGCAGGCTGTTGTCGGCGAAGTAGTGCTGGTCGCCCGGGTAGAGGAAGAGCTCGCCGTCCTCGGCCGACTCGACGATCTCGCGCGCGGCCTCGATGTCGCCCTCGTCGACGAAGAACGGGTCGGCATCCATTCCGTGCACCTGCACGGGGACCTTGGCAGGCCAGGACGGCCCGAACTCCGAGGTCGGCACCGCGGAGTAGAACAGCAGAGCTCCCCGAGCGCCGGCCCGCGTCTGCGCGAGCTTCTGCGCCGGCAGCACCCCGAGCGAGAAGCCGCCGTAGACGAGCTCGGTCGGTAGGTCCTCGGCCGTGCGGACACCCCGCTCGATCGCCTCGCCGAAGCCGCCCGTCTCACCGACGTACGCGAGGCCCTCGTCGATCGAGCCGAAGGTGCGTCCGTCGAAGAGGTCAGGAGTGTGGACCGTGTGACCCGCCTGTCGCAGGTCGTCGGAGAATGCGTGGAACCCGGGGGTCTGACCCTGCGCATGGTGGAAGAGCAGCACGTCTGCCATGTCGCCTCCTTCGCGTCGTGCGGCACCCTACCGCGAGGCGCTCGCCTCGAAACCTGGTCCCTTTCCCGCCGACTACGGTTTCCGGCATGAGCGCCGCTCCGGCGACGTCCGGGCTCACGATCGTTCCCGCCAACGAGGCGAGCTGGGAGGACATCCAGACGGTCTTCGGCGCGCGCGGAGATCCGCACCGGTGCCAGTGCCAGCGGTTCAAGATGGAGCCCGGCGAGTCCTGGGCGTCCGTCGGCGCCGAGGAGCTGGGGCACAGGCTCCGCGTGCAGACCGAGTGCGGCCACCCGAGGGCGAAGACGACCTGCGGCCTCGTCGCGTATCTCGACGGCGAGCCGGTGGGGTGGTGCGCCGTCGAGCCACGCTCGCACCACCCACGGCTGGCGCTGAAGATGCGCGTCCCCTGGGAAGGCAGGGAGGACGAGGACAAGTCGGACGAGAGCGTCTGGGCAGTCACCTGCTTCGTCACCCGCGCCGGATTCCGCCGTCGCGGTATCAGCCGCGCCCTCGCGCGTGCCGCAGCGGACTTCGCGCGGGAGCGGGGTGCCCGCGCGGTCGAGGGCTACCCGATGCTCACGAAGCCCGGCCAGGACATCGCCTGGGGCGAGCTCCACGTCGGCAGCCGCACCGCCTTCGAGGTGGCCGGGTACGCAGAGGTCGGTCACCCGACCCCGCGCCGCTTCGTCATGCGGATCGACTTCTAGGCGAAACGGACGTCGAGCGTCAGCCGGCGACGACCGGATTCGTGATCGACGTCAGACCGTCGATCTCGATCGTCACCTCGTCACCCGGCTGCAGCAGGCGCTGAGGGTCGCGGAAGACCCCGACGCCCGCCGGCGTCCCCGTGAGGATGAGGTCGCCGGGCTCGAGGGTGGTGGTCTGCGACACGTACGCGATGACGTCGTCGACGCCGAAGATGAGGTTCGCCGTCGTCGAGTCCTGCAGCACCTCGCCGCTCACGATCGCGCGGATGCCGAGGGCGTGGGGGTCCGAGACATCGTCGCGCGGCGTCATCGGCCCCACCGGGCAGAACGTGTCGGGCGACTTCCCCCGCGTCCACTGACCGTCCGAGAACTGGAGATCCCGCGCGCTCACGTCGTTCGCGCAGAGGTAACCGCGCACGGCCTCGAAGGCGTTCTCCTTCGACACGCCCCGGACGCGCTCGCCGATGACGACGCCGAGCTCGGCCTCGTAGTCGGCCTTCGTGACGATCGGCGGGATCACGATCGACTCGCCCGGCCCGATGAGGGACGTCGTCCACTTCGCGAAGAGGAGCGGCGCCTTCGGGAGCTCGGCGCCCTGCTCCTCCGCGTGGTCGCGGTAGTTGAGGCCGACGCACACGATCTTTCCCGGGAGCTCGATCGGGAGCATGTGAGAAACCTACTTCGACAGGCGGCGCGCCGCGCAGCCTACTCTCGCGTCAGCCGAGCTAGGCTCGCCGTGTGAGCCTGCCCGCCTCCCTCGTCGCCGAGCTGAAGGCGGCCCTCGGCTCCGAGCACGTGGTCACCGAGCCCGAGCAGCTCCGCGTCTACGAATGCGACGGCCTGACCGGACATCGTGCGGTGCCGGAGCTCGTCGTCCTGCCCGGCTCGACGGAGGACGTCCAGGCCGTGCTTCGGGCATGCACACGCGAGCGCGTGCCCTTCGTCGCCCGCGGCGCGGGCACGGGCCTGTCCGGTGGAGCGACGCCGATGGCGGGCGGGGTGGTCGTCTCGCTCGCGCGGATGAACGGGATCCTGGAGATCGACCTCGACAGCGAGCGGATCGTCGTCGAGCCTGGCGTCGCGAACCTCGACGTCACGCGCGCCGTCGCAGGCGAAGGCTTCTTCTACGCGCCCGACCCATCGAGCCAGCAGGTGTGCACGATCGGCGGCAACGTCGCCGAGAATTCCGGAGGCGCGCACTGCCTGAAGTACGGCTTCACGACGCACCACGTCACCGGACTCACGTTCGTCCTGCCCGACGGGGAGGTCGTCGAGCTGGGCGGTAAGGCGCTCGACCCGGACGGCCCCGACCTCCTCGGCGCGATCGTCGGCTCCGAGGGAACGCTCGGCGTGGTCACGAGGATCACGCTCCGCCTCGTCCGTACGCCGCAGACGATCCTGACGCTTCTCGCGGGCTTCCACACGATGGACGCGGCGGGCGGCGCCGTCTCGGGAATCGTGGCCGCCGGCGTGATGCCGTCGGCGATCGAGATGATGGACCGGCTCACGCTCGAGGCCGCCGAGCGCGCCGTGTCGCCGGGGTACCCGGCAGGCGCCGGTGCGGTGCTGCTCGTCGAGCTCGACGGCGTCGTCGAGCAGGTCGAGGACGACGCGGCCGAGATCGAGCGGATCTGTTCCGAATCCGGTGCGTTCGAGATCCGCGCTGCGACGGGCGACGCCGATCGCGCCCTCCTCTGGAAGGGGCGGAAGTCGGCGTTCGCAGCCATGGGCCGCGTGGCCACCGACTACTACGTCCAGGACGGCGTCGTCCCGCGAACACGGCTTCCGGAGGTTCTTCGTCGAATCGAGGAGCTGTCCGAGGAGCACGGCCTCCTGGTCGCCAACGTCTTCCACGCGGGCGACGGCAACCTCCACCCCCTCGTGCTCTACGACTCGAACGCCGGCGAGACGGAGACCGCGAGAGCGCTCGCGGAGGCCATCCTCGACGCTTGCCTCGATGCTGGCGGCTCCCTGACCGGAGAGCACGGCGTCGGCATGGACAAGGCGTGCTCGATGCCGCGGATGTTCTCCGAGCGCGACCTCCAGGTCTTCGAGCGGCTCCGTCGCGCATTCGACCCGCTCGGGATCTGCAACCCGGGCAAGGTGATCCCGACGCCCCGGCTCTGCGGCGAAGTGCCCGGCCCGTACCGGATGCACGCCCTCGAGAGGATCGGCGTTGCCGAGCGTCTCTAGCATCGAACAGGCGTCCGCGGCCCTCGCGGCGGCGCACGAGGAGGGGCGGCGACTTCGTATCGGCGTCGACCTGACGACGGACGGTCTGACGCGCGTGCTCGAGCACGACCCGGGCGATCTCACGTGCACGGTCGAGAGCGGCGTCCGGCTCTCGGAGCTCCGAGAGGTCCTCGCAGCCACGGGCCAGCGGCTCTCGCTCGATCCGCCAGGCGACCCGACCGTCGGCGCGCTCCTCGCCCGGAACGTCTCGGGTCCGCTGCGACATCGGTTCGGCGCGCCGCGGGATCTCGTTCTCGGCGTGACGCTCGTCCTGGGGGACGGCACGGTCGCAAACGCGGGCGGCAAGGTCGTCAAGAACGTCGCGGGCTACGACCTCGCACGGCTCGTGTGCGGATCCGAAGGCCGGCTGGCGCTCATCGCACGCGCCAGCTTCCGCCTGCATCCGCTCCCGAAGTCGGCCCGGACGCTGTCGGTCGAGACCCCCGACGCTGCACGCGCCGTCGCCGTACTGCTTCGCTCGCAACTCCAGCCGAGCGCCCTCGACGTCCTCCACCCCGGCCGCGTCGCCGTGCTCTTCGAGGGCTCCGAGCGCGCCGTCGCGGCCCAGGTGGCCGCGGCGCAAGCCCTGGTCGGCGGAGCCGAGGCGGACTCGTCGGTCTGGGACGAGTCCCGGTCCCGGCAGGCGGCAGCGTCTGCCGTGGTCAGGTTCACGCCTGGAGAGCTCGCGAGCACGCTCGCCGGTCTCGACGAGGCCGTGGTCCGCCCCGCTGCCGGGGTCGGCTACCCGGCGACGAGCATCACGGTGTCGGATGTGACCGCCACCTCGCAGTCTCTCGTCGACCGGATCGCCACGGAGCTCGATCCACGCGGGGTGCTCGCCGCGTGATCCGCGAGTACACGTCTGATTGCGTCCACTGCGGGTTCTGCCTCCCGACCTGCCCGACGTACGTGCTGTGGAGCGAGGAGATGGACTCGCCGCGCGGGCGCATCCACCTCATCGACGCTCGTCTCGACGGGACGATCGCGCTGAACGCGACCGTGTCGCAGCACTTCGACCGCTGCCTGGGGTGTATGGCGTGCCTTTCGTCGTGCCCGTCCGGAGTGCGCTACGACCGCCTGATCGAGTCGACGCGCGCAGCCGTCGAGAACGAGCTCGAGCGTCCGCTCGGGGACCGGCTCGTCCGAGGGCTCCTCTTCCGCCTGCTGCCGCATCCGCGACGCATGCGAGCGGCTCTCCGCCTTGCGCCGCTCGGCCGCCATGTGCCCCTTCCCAAGCGGTTGCGACCGCTGGGCGAGATCGCGCCGCGCTGGCGAGGCTACGGGGACGTGCCGACCGTGACTCCCGCGCAGGGCCCACGTCGCGCCCGTGTCGGGCTCCTCACAGGCTGCGTCCAGAGCGCCGTGTTCCCCGATGTCAACGCAGCGACCGTGCGCGTGCTGGCCGCCGACGGCTTCGAAGTCGTCGCGCCGCCGCAGGGCTGTTGCGGGGCGCTCTCCGTTCACGCAGGACGGCTCGAGGAAGGCAAGGCGTTCGCGCGACGGTTGATCACCGCTTTCGCCAACGTCGACGCCGTCGTCGTCAATACGTCTGGCTGCGGCTCCCATCTGAAGGAGCTCGGCTGGCTCCTGGGCGACGAGCGCGCCGAGTCCTTCTCCGCCAAGGTACGCGACGTCGGCGAGCTTCTCGGCGAGACGCGCCCGCGTGCATCACGGCACCCGCTCCCCATGAGGCTCGCGCTGCAGGACTCGTGCCACCTCCGGCACGCCCAGAAGCTCCCACTTTCCTCGCGCACGTCACTCGGCCGGATTCCGGGGCTCGAGGTGGTCGAGCCGGCGGAGCAAGACCTCTGCTGCGGGTCGGCCGGGATCTACAACGTCGTCCAGGCGGAGGCGGCTCGAGATCTCGGCGACCGCAAGGCGGCGCACGTGCTCGCGACCGGCGCGCAGGCGTACGCGAGCGCGAACCCGGGCTGCCTCGTCCAGGTCTCCGCCGCGCTGCTCCGCGCCAAGCGACCGCTGCCGGCGCTCCATCCGATCGAGCTCGTCGACGCGTCGATTCGCAACGTCGGCGCGGGCCGGCTGCTCAGCTCGGCGAGACGCTGACCGGCCGCAGCTCGTCCAGCCGGTCGACGCGGGCGAGCGCCGGGAAGAGCTTCCACCAAGCGGCCGCGACGACGATGGTCGCTGCACCTCCGAGCACGACCGCCGGCACCGCACCGATGAGCGCGGCGGCGACCCCCGACTCGAACGCGCCGAGCTCGTTCGACGCGCTGATGAAGACCATCTCGACCGCGGTCACGCGACCGCGGAGCTCGTCGGGCGTCACGAGCGGGAGGATCGTCGAGCGCAGGACGACGCTCACCGTGTCGAACGCGGCCCCCAACGCGAGGGCGAGCATCGACAGCCACATCGTCTTCGAGAGGCCAAAGGCGATCATGCAGGCGCCGAACCCCGCGACGACCACGAGGAGCATCGGGCCGGCACGACGCTGGATCGGGTAGCGGGTGATCACGAGCGCGCACAGCAGCGACCCGACCGCGGGAGCGGCACGGAGGAAACCGAGCCCGGTCGGGCCGACCCCGAGGATGTCCTTCGCGAAGATGGGAAGGAGGGCGACTGCGCCCCCGAGGAGCACCGCGAACAGGTCGAGCGAGATCGCGCCCAGAAGCACGTTCGTGCGCCGGATCAGGCGAACGCCCGCGAGTACCTCGTCCAGGCCGACGATGCCCTCGGAGGCGGGCGCCCGGCCGCTGCGCATCGCGAGAATGCACCCGAGCCCGACGATCGAGAGGCCGATCGCGACGACGTAGACGAGCTCAGGCTGGATCGCGAAGAGGATGCCGCCGATCGCCGGCCCCACGACCGCGGATCCCTGGAACGCGATCGAGCGTTGGGCGAGAGCGCTGACGAGGATCTCCTGGGGCACGAGCGACGGCGTCAGCGCACGACCGGCCGGCGCGCCGATCGCGCTCCCGATCCCCTGGACGAACGCGAGGGCGAAGAAGGGCCACACGTGCCCGCTGTTCGCAAGGGTCACTGCGAGGAGGCCTCCCAGCACTACGGCGTTCGACGACGCCATCACGGTGAGGAGGTTCCTTCGCGGCAGCCGGTCCGCGAGGTGCCCGGCCGGGAGTGCGAGCAGCAGCAACGGAAGGAACTCGGCCAGGCCGATGAGCCCGAGATCGAGAGCGCTGCCGGAGATCGAGTACACCTGCCAGCCGATCGCGACGACCGCCATCTGCAGCGCCAGCGCCTCGGTCACGAGCGACACCCAGAAGAGCTTGAAGTCGCGATGCCGGAACGCGGATCCGGCGGTGGTCATGCGGAGAACCTATGCAGCCGCGGGCTCGTCGGTCGGCGTCTCGTCGTCCACGCCGAACTCGACCTCGAGCTTCATGATCCGCGACCCGTCGATCTCGACCACGCGGAGGACGAGCCGGTCCGCTCGTACCTCGTCGCCGACCTCGGGTGCGCGGCCGAGCTCTCCGAACACGAGGCCGGCCATCGTGTTGAAGTCCTCCTGCTCGAGCTCGGTGTCGAACTCCTCGTTGAAGTCGTCGATCGTGTACGTGCCGTCGATGCGGATGTGCGTGTCGTCGATCCGCTCGATCGAGGTGTCCGGCAGGTCGAACTCGTCCTCGATGTCGCCGACGATCTCCTCGAGCAGGTCCTCGAGCGTGACGATGCCCTCGACGTCGCCGTACTCGTCGATGACGATCGCCAGGTGCTGCTTCTCGCGGCGGAAGTCGGCGAGCAGCGCCGCGAGGTCCTTCGTCTCCGGCACGACGTAGGTCGGCCGGACGATCGACTCGAGCTCGACCGCGGCGATCCCGCGGTCGTGGATCGCCCCGAACAGATCGCGGACGTGGAGGATGCCGACGACGTCGTCGAGCGAGCCACGGTACACCGGGTACCGCGTGTACGGCGAGTCGACGACGGCGCGCAGCGCCTCCTCCGGCGGCATCTCGACTGAGATCGCCACGACGTCTGGGCGCGGCACCATGACCGCCGAGACCTCCTTCGACGCGAAGTCGAAGACCTTGTAGAGCATCTCCTCCTCGGCCTCCTGGAGCTCGCCGTGGTCCTCTGCTGCCGCGACGGAGTGCCGGATGTCCTCCCGCGTGTACGCGATCATCCCGGCGGGCGCAGGCTTCACACGCAGGATCCTCAGCACGAAATTGGCGGACACCTGCAGGAGCCAGACGATCGGATGCGCGACTCGGGCCACCGCATCGAGCGGAACGGACAGCACGATCGCGATGCGCTCCGCCCGTTGCAGTGCGACCGCCTTCGGGACGAGCTCGCCGAGCACGACGGAGAGGTACGTGAGGATCGCGAAGGCGACCGCGAACGCGATGCCGGCGGAGAGGGGCGGCTCGAAGAAGTCGGAGAGCAACGGCTCGCCGACGGCGCCGATGAGGATGGCGAACACCGTGATGCCGACCTGGATGAGGCCGATGAACCGGACCGGCTCGTCCATCAGGCGGAGCGCCGTCTTCGCGCCGCGCCCGCCGCCGGCCGCCTTCTCCTCCAGGCGCACTCGACGCGCCGTGATGAGCGCGTACTCGGCCAACACGAAGAGCGCGCTCCCCAGCACGAGGAGAAGCACGATCACGATGTCGAGAAAAACAGTCACGCCCCGTCAGGGGCGCAGGTACTTGGCGGGTAGTCGTCGCCCACGTTGATCAGGCGGCAGTATAGGTAACCGCCCCGTCGACCTCGTGCCGCACCGCCGCGCCCTCGAGCACGAGCCGCTCGAGGTGCGAGAGGGTCTCGGCGACGGCAAAGCGCCGCCCCGCCGCCGGAAGGTCGGAGCCGAAGAGCGCAAACGACAGCTCGTACCCGGATTGCGACTCCGTTCGCAGCGCGCCTGCCGCCTCGTCGAGTCGTACCCGATGGTGCTCCTTGAGCTCCCGTGCCCGGCCGGCGGGATCCTCGATCGGATCCCCGTGCCCGGGCAATGCGATCCTCGGGTCGAGCTCGATCGTCCGGTCGAGCGCGGCGAGGTAGTCGCCGAGCGGATCGGGGCGGCTCGCCGGCCAGAGGCCGACGGTGGGAGTGATGCGGCCGAGCAGGTGGTCGGCGGCGACGAGCACACCGTCGCGGAGCAGGCACAGCTGCCCGTCGGCGTGGCCCGGCGCGGCGACGAGCTCCCAGCCGTCGACGCTCTCCCCGGCCTCGACGAGGCGCGGGTCGCGCTGGTAGCGGATGAACGGCCGGTAGATGGAGCTCTGGCCCACGAGCTCCTCCGTGACGCCGCCCGTTGCTCCGTGCAGGTGGAACCAGTCGACGAGGCGCTCCGACCAAGCGGGGTTGCCCCAGACGAGCTCGCACTGCGCGTAGTCGAGCGCGCCCTGGACGACGGGGGCGCCCGTGAGCTCGTGCAGATCCGCGGCCGCGCCGACGTGGTCGGGGTGGAAGTGCGTCACGAAGATCGTGGCGACGCGCCGCCCGCCAGCCTGCGCGAGCTCGAGTGCCCAGGACTCCTTCGCGTCGGGCAGCCCGATGCCCGTGTCGACGAGCGTCCAGCCGTCCTCTCCGGGCAGGAGGTACGAGTGCACGTGACCCGGCCGAGTCGGGAGGGGAAGCGTCACGCGGCGGATGCCGTCTCCGAGCTCGTCCACCGGGCGAATCTACAGCTCTCGCCGCGATCGAACATATGTTCTATCCTCGGTCGATGCGGGTCGAGTACCGGATCGAACCGTGCAGGTCGGCGCTGACGCAGGTCCGTGGGATGCCGTTCAAGTGGTCGCTCAACCCGTACATGGGCTGCGCGCACCGCTGCACGTTCTGTTACGTCCGGCACTTCGAGCAGCGAGCCGAACGGCCGTCGGACGACCGCTACGGTCGCTCGATACGCGTGAAGCCGAACGTCGCCGAGGTCCTGCGGCGGGAGCTCGCGCGTCGGTCGTGGCAGCGCGAGGAGGTCGCGCTCGGCACCGCGACCGATCCCTACCAGCCGGCGGAGGGGCGCTTCCGACTGACGCGTGCGTGCCTTGCCGAGCTCGTCGCGTCGGGCACGGGCTTCTCGATCGTGACGCGCGGTCCGCTCGTCGTGCGCGATGTCGACCTCCTCGCCGACGCAGCTCGCGAGGTGCCCGTGAGCGTCTACCTCTCCCTGCCCACGCTCGACGACCGCGTCTGGCGGACGACCGAGCCGGGCACCGCGCCGCCGGCGAGCAGGCTGCGTGCGATCCGCGTACTCGCCGACGCCGGCATCGACGTCGGCGTCGGGCTGGCGCCGATCCTGCCCGGGATCTCCGACGGCGAGAAGCAGTTGCAAGCCGTCGTCTGCGCGGCGCGTGAGGCCGGCGCACGCACGATCTGGGCGAGCGCCGTCCACCTGCGGCCGGGTGTGCGCGAGCACTTCCTCGCAGCGCTCGCGCGCGACTGGCCGGAGCAGGTCGAGCGCTACGAGGCCCTCTTCGGCACGCGTGCGTACCTGCCGGCTTCAGTCGCGAAGGCGATCGTCGCACCGGCTCACGCGGCCCGCGAGTCGGCGCGACCGTCCCGGCGGAGGCCGCTCAGCCCGGAGCCGAGACAGCTCGCATTGGCCGTGTAGGCGGAGCCACCGCGAGCGCGCTTCAGGGGTCTGGCGATCGACGGAGTCCATTCGGACTTCGTCGATCCTGCGATGGCCGAAGCAGGATCACGCGTGTCCGCGCCGTAGAATCGCCCAGTGGCCGATGAGATCACCTGTCTCATCGCGGACGACCATGAGGTCGTTCGCGAGGGGCTCCGCCTCGCGCTCTCCCGCTCGCCGCAGATCCGGGTGATCGGCGAAGCGGCCGACGGCGCGTCCGCGGTCGCACTGGCCGAGCGCCGGCGCCCGGACGTCGTGATCATGGATCTCCGCATGCCCGACATGGACGGCCTCGAGGCGACCGAGCAGGTTCTCGCCCGCGCGCCCGAGACCGGAGTCCTCATCTTCACGGCGTACGGCGAGCGCTCGCTTCTCCAACGAGGGCTCGAGTCGGGAGCGCGCGGGTACATCCTCAAGGAGGCGCCGCACGAGACGCTCGTGCGCGCCATCGAGAAGGTCGCGGCAGGCGAGACCTTCGTCGACCCCGGGCTCATGGCCGAGTTCGTCGCGGGCCAGGGGCAGTCCGACATCCTCACGCCGCGCGAGCGCGAGATCCTCCAGCTCCTCGCCGACGGCATGTCCAACGCGGACGTCGCCGCGAAGCTCTTCATCAGCCAGGAGACCGTGAAGAGCCATGTGCGCCACATCCTCGCGAAGCTCGAAGCCGACACGCGCACACAGGCGGTCGCGATCGCGCTCCGCGAGGCGATGATCGATTGACGTCCGACGACGCGGAGCGAGCGCTCCTCGCGGAGCGCATGCTCTCCGAGCAGGAGGAGCGTCGCCGTGTCGCCGAGCTCATCCACGACGGCCCCGTCCAGCAGCTCTCCGCGATCGCGCAGATGCTCGACGCAGGGCTCGCCGACCTCGACCGAGGTGAGGCCGGGCAGGCGCGGGTGGTGTTCGCCCGAGGCCTCGAGATCGCTCGCGAGGCTGCGCGTGACCTCCGGCAGCTCTGCGACGACCTGGAACCGCGTGTGCTCCACCAGCTCGGCTTCGCATCCGCCGCCGCGGCGTTGGCGCGTCGCATCGCAGCGCGTCACGAGATCGAGATCGACCTCGACCTCGACGCCGCTGTCGAGCTCGGCGAGAACGCCGCCACCGCCCTCTACCAGGTGCTACGCGATGCGACCGAGCAGGCGGTCAAGCGCGGCGTGCTGACACGCATCGAGATCTCGATGCACTCCACGGACGCGGGCGGTGTCGAGCTCGTCGTCTCCGACGACGGCCCTCCGGAGAGGCGCGCCGCCGTGCTCGAGGCGCTCGCCGAGCGCGCGGCGACGCTCAACGGCCGCTTCAGCTCGGAGGTGCGCTTGCCGCGCGGATCCACGATCCGCATCGAGGTGCCCCCCGTGGCTGCCCATCGCTAGGATCGACGCGTGGAGGGAAACGGGAGGAGCGGCTTCCTCTTCTTCGTCTGGTCGCCCGCCGGGTACACGCTCGTCGAACGCTCCGGCGATCCGCCGCGCCCGGGCACGGAGGTCGAGGACGGCGAGAAGCGCTACCGCGTGACGAAGATCGCGCCGTCTCCACTGCCGGGCGACCCGCGCCCGTGCGCGTATCTCCAGCCCGAGTAGCGACGACGACCGCGCTCGCACGGCGAGCGTGCCTCAGGGATCTTCGCGCGACCGCAGGCTCGCACTCGCGAGGCTGCGGTCTTGCGCGCAGCTCAGTCCAGTGGCTCGTTCTGCACGTTGTGCTCGGTGGCGTACGCCGTCACGAGCGCGTTGATCTTCGCCGGTTCGGGGAACGCGTAGTTGATCTCGACGAACGCGTTCCACTTGTCCGGGAGCGCGTCCTCGGGGAAGATCGCCTCCACTGGACACTCCGGCTCGCACGCCCCGCAGTCGATGCACTCCTCCGGATCGATGATCAGGATCCGCTCGAACTCGTGGATGCAGTCGACCGGACAGACGTCGACGCACGAGAGGTCTTTGATGTCGATGCAGGGCTCGGAGATGATGTACGTCACGCGCGCGAGTGTAGCCGCGGCACGGGTATCGACTACACGGTGTCCGACACGCCGGAACCGCTGAGCTCGTCGACCAACTGGGGTGCGCGCTCGACGAGCGCGGACTTCACGATGACCTGGTCGAAACCCGCCGCATGGGCGCGCTGGAGACCCGACTTGTCCGTGTGGTTCGTGTATCCGAGGATCGGGATGTCCGGCCAGGCGTCGACGACCTCTTCCGGCTCCACCCGTGCGATGTCCGCGATCACGAGGTCGGGCGCATCCACGCTGTCGCTCGTCACGAGCCGGTGCGCGGGAAGCAGGCCCTCGAGCTTCCCGCGGAAGAAGAGATCGACCCCAGCCAACAGGATCGTCGCCACGCGCCCGACACTAGCACCCCTCGCGGACGCCGATAATCGGGCGCGATGAGCCTGGGCCGTGGGTTGGAGCTGATCCGTGCAGGTGCGTACTTCGACGCCCACGAGGAACTCGAGGACGAGTGGCGCGAGGCGCCGTCCGAGGAGCGCGACTTCCTCCAGGGCCTCGTCCATGTGGCTGTCGCGTGGCTCCACGCCGAGCGCAGCAACCGTCCCGGTTGCGAGCGTCAGCTCGAGAAGGCGGCGCGGCGGCTCGGCCCGTACGCACCGGAGCACCGAGGCGTCGACGTCGCCCGTGTACTCGAGGACGTCACGAGTGCACGCGCGCAGGTTGCCACCGGGTCGCTCGAGTTGCACGCTCCCCGGGTCTGATCAGAACGCCGGCTCGAGGCCGAGCCGCTCGAGGAACCGGTTCAGGTACACGCGAAGCACGTAGAACCTCTCGAAGAAGAGCAACAGTCCCAGCGCGACCATGATCGCCCCACCACCGAACTGGATCACGCGGTAGTGGTCGCGCAGCCAGCGGAACGCCGACATCGCACGCGTGAACAGTGCCGCGGCGAGCACGAAGGGGACGGCGAGCCCGAGCGAGTACACACCGAGGAGCGCCGCGCCCTGCAGCGCCGTGTCGGACGAGCCCGCGAGGACGAGGATCGCAGCGAGCACCGGCCCGATGCACGGAGCGGCGCAGACGGCGAAGGCACCGCCGAGAAGCACACGCGAGCCGCGGCCACGCGCCTCCTGGAGAAGGCCGGCGCCGACGAGCCGCTCGGGCCACGGCAGGAGGCCCATGAACGCGAGCCCGAACACGACGAGCACGAATCCCGCGATCCGCTCGAGGAGGAACTGGTCGCCGAGGATCCGGCCCCCGACGAGAGCGGCGCCGACGCCGAGGAGCACGAAGAACGCCGTGAACCCGACGACGAACGGGACGCTGCCCGTGACGACGCGTCGCGCGGTACCGCGCTCGCCGAGCCGGTCCGCGTCGACTGCAGAGACCGCCGACAGGTACGCGGGGACGAGCGGCAGGACGCACGGTGCGAGGAACGAGACCATCCCGGCGAAGAACGCGACCGGGATCGAGGTCCAGCTCACGTGTCGAACCGGGCGAGCTCCTCGTCGATAAGGCGCTCGATCTGCGGATCGAGTGGCTCAGTCTCGTCCGCGACCTCGGGACCGCGCCCCCCCTTGTCCAGGTCCACACGAGGAACGCGACCGCGATCGCGCCGACGGCGAGCGCTGCGAGCGGAAGGAGCCACGCAAGCAGGCCGAAGCCGCCGCCCGGCGGCTCGGCGAGCACTTCCTCGCCGAACTCGGTGACGAGCGCGGCCTTGATCTCCTGCTCGGAGTCGCCCGCCGCGATTCGCGTGCGGATGAATGTCTTCATCCGCTCCGCAATTGGCGCGTTCGACTGGTCGAGAGTCGTCTCGCAGACGGGGCAGACGATCTCCGACTCGAGGTCGGCCGCCCTCGGGGGCGCGCCCACCGCCGCCCCGGCCGCGACGAGCGCGCCGACAGCCGCGAGGACGGCGACCCGGATCACGAGAGCGCGCCCTCGATCGCGCTGCGCAGCTCCGTGCGCTCCTCAGCCCCGTTCACGGCTCCGGCGAACGCGCGGACGACACGACCCTCCCGGTCGATCACGAACGTCTCCGGGAAACCGGTGATGCCGTACGCGCCGATCGCATCGCCGGGGCCGTCGTAGACGAGCGGGAAGGTGAGCCCGAAGCGGCCGGCGAAGCGGCGAGCGTCGGCGCGAAAGTCCTTGGCGTCGACGCCGAGAACGACGACGCCGCGATCACGGTTCGATCGCCAGATCTGCTCGAGAAAAGGAGCCTCCTCCTTGCACGGCCCACACCATGACGCCCAGGCGTTCAGGACCACGACCTTGCCGCGCAGCGACGAGAGCTGCAGGTCGCCGTCGCGATCGAGACGCTCGAGCGTGAAGTCGGGTGCAGCCGGGCGATCGCCCCGGTTCGCCTGCTTCGAGAGGTCGCCGCCCTCGTCGTGCAGGAGCGACCAGGCGAGAAGGAGGAAGAGGAGCGCCACGAGGCCGATGGCCACGCCCTGGGCCACGAGCCGGGCGCGATACCCCACGGCTACTTGTTGACGATGAAGACCGGCGTTCCGATCTCCACGTGCTGGAACAGCCACTCGGCGTCCGGGATGCGCATGCGGATGCATCCGTGCGAGGCCGAGTATCCGATCGATGCGGAGTCCGGCGTGCCGTGGATACCGACGTAGGGCGTGGACAGCCCCATCCAGCGCGTGCCGAGCGGGTTCCCGGGACCGGGCGGCACGGGCTCCGAGTCCTTCGCCCACGGCGACGGCGGCGGATACCACCACGGATCTCGCTGCATGTTCACGATCTCGAAGTCGCCGACCGGCGTCGGGTACGCGGACTGCCCGGTCGCGACGCCGAACCAACGCACGAACTTCGCGTCGTCGAAATAGAGGAGCCGGTTCGAGCCGCGGAGGATGACGACGGCCTCGTCGAGCTCGGCCGTCTGGACCTTCGGCTTGGTGATCTCGTAGCCGAGGCGGATCGGTGCGCGGCTG
Source organism: uncultured Gaiellaceae bacterium (assembly GCA_963736935.1). Classification (GTDB taxonomy): domain Bacteria; phylum Actinomycetota; class Thermoleophilia; order Gaiellales; family Gaiellaceae; genus GMQP-bins7. The sequence continues at coordinate 76,973 of CAVTQX010000010.1, forward strand.
TTCGTCGCAAGCGCGGTCCGGATCGAGCGGCCGGCGGCCAGACGCTTCAGTTGCCGGCCCTCCTGCGACTTCACGGCGTGCGGCTTCGTCCCCTCGAGCGCGATTCGCGCGTCGCGCGCCTCACGGTCGACGCGGCTCCCGAGGCGGTCGAGCGTAGCCCCGAACGCGCGCCTGCGAGACGGCGACGTCCAGTGGGACGACCGCACCCGGACGGGCGAAGCGCGCGCGGCGAATTGCCTTCGAGAAGTTCGCACGTGCGCCGAGGGCAGCCGGTCCGAGGTCGAAGGTTCGCGTCTCGTCGACGACGAGGTCGAGGTGACGGGCGTACTGCCGT
>CAVTQX010000011.1:0-52183 GCA_963736935.1 uncultured Gaiellaceae bacterium
GAGACCCAGTTGTTGGTCATCGACCTCGACGTGAGCCAGAACTGCCGGATCTCCTTCCTCCCGGCGGCGATCGTTCCCGGGAACGTGAACGTCGCGTCCGGCGCGTACAGGCTCATCATCAGGTCGACGTCCTTCCGCGACGTCGCTCTGTGGAAGCTCCGCTGGAGCTGATCGATCTGCCACCGGTCCGAGTTCCGCCGCATCTCCTGCTCGGACGCCGAGCTCGCGCTCGAGCCACCGGAAGCAGCTAGTGCCCCGACGAGGACTCCGATCCCGACTGCGATGACGACTGCGATGGCGATGACGACCCTTCGCATGCTCATGAGCCTCCTTCCGCCGGCTCCACGATCGCTAGAACGTGACAATCTTCACATTTCGAGACGGATCAGTCCAGCGGCAGGCTGAGCGGTCCCGCTGGCCTGCCTACCCTGCTCGCCGGTGACCCGAGAGGGGTGCTAGCACCCCCTAGCGACTCAGGGTGCGCTCGACCCGGTAGCCGCTCGGCGAGAGGATCACCTCCACCGTCTCGGCGAGTCGTCGTCCGTCCACGTACGCCCCGTCGAGCCGGGCGACGATCGCGGGGAACTGATCGTCGCGAGCCTCGAGCCAGAGCGTCACGCGGCGCAGATCGATACGGCGCCGCCCCTGGATGTCCGCAGCGATGCGTCGCGCCGTCGCCCGGCCGAGCTCCGAGTCGACGCCTCTCGAGGCGAGAACGACGACGGCTGGAGCCCGCTCGACCTGCACGACCGGAACGGCAGCCGCTGGATCGGGCCGCGTGTTGACGCCGATCGCGAGCAACGTCACCACGTACGCAACGGCTCCCGCGAACGCCAAGAAGCCGGCGCCGCGGCGGCCGACTCGAGAAGAGGGCACGAGCACAGCCAGCGGCCGCACAGCACACACGAGCGTGAGCGCGGCCAGGACTCCGACCTTGGCCCAGAACTCGGTCGGGGCGAGGGCGACGAAGAGTGCAGCGAGAAGGGCGACCGCGACGGCGAACGCGATCCGTGCCCGCGGTCCCTTCGGAACCGTCCGCGGATCCGTGAGCATGAAGAAGAGGAAGACGAGGATCTCGGCGAGAACGCCAGGACCGTCCACAGGTGGGTGCCTTCGACCGGCCCCAGGTGCCAGCGAGCGGTGATCCCGTGACCCGTGGCGGCGACCACCGCGACCGCCGCAGCGAACACGAGCCAGAACGCAAGCGCCATCGCAAGCAAGTGAAGGCGCGAGAGGATCGCGAGAGCTCCCACGACGATGATCGCGAGCGCGAGTGCCAGCGCCGGAGACATCGGCCCCCACCAGAAGTCGAGCGGGTCCGCGAGCTCGGGCCCCAGGAGTAGGAAGCAAAGCACGAGCCCGAAGTTCGAAGGGTTGAAGACGTGCGCGCCGCGAAACCGGATCAGGTACTTGGAGAGGAGCGATACGGCGGCGGTGCCGGCGAAGATCCACCAACCGTTCGTGCTCCACCAGTCGCCGTGCTCGGTGCCCGGCACGCGGAGGATGAATGCCACCCCGTTCCCGGTGAGAAGAGCGCTCGCCGGCCAGACGAGCATGTGCTGGCGCCGGGCGACGATCGCGATCTCGAGAACGGCACACGTCCCGATGGAGATGAGGATCTGTGCGATCGAGAGACGGAAGTCGAACGCGACCTGCCCGAGCACCTGCAGCGACACGATCACCGCCGCGAGGTGCAGCCGCGGGTCGCGGATGCCCGGGAGGACGACGGGATACCGCAGGCGGCGGGTCGCGAGGACTCCCGCAACCTGCTCGCCGTGAAGCGACGACGTGCTCATACGGGCGGACCCGAGCAATAGCGCCGCACCTGGTCAGGGAATTCGCGGACCCTGATCGGCTTCTCGATGTAGCCCGCGAAGCCCGCCGTCGTCAGCGCTTCTCGACGCCGTGCGAGCGGAGAGGAACTCATCGCGACGACCGGTATTCCGGCCGTTCGGGCCCGGTCGCGCAGGGCGACGGCGGCTTCGTGGCCGCCCATGTCCGGCAGCCCGAGGTCCATGAGAACGACGTCTGGACGGCGTTCGCCGGCGAGCGCGACCGCCTGGGAGCCGCTCCCCGCCTCGATCGTCTCGAATCCCGCGGCACGGAGCACGTCCCTGGCGAGCTTTCGGTTCTTCTCGTTGTCGTCGACGATGAGAACGAGCAAGGCCTGGCGGTCGCTTGCTGGAGAACGCGAGGGTGCCGACGTATCCTCCAGCGAATGGCGATCCGGGTCGTGCTCGCCGAGGACCAGTACTTCGTCCGCGAGGGCATCCGGCGCCTTCTCGAGACGCAGGACGAGGTCGAGATCGTGGCGATCTGCGACGACCTCGATTCGCTGCTTGCGGCCGTGGAGACGGAGAACCCCGACGTCGTCGTCACGGACATCCGCATGCCACCGGGCAGCGGTGACGAGGGCATTCAGGTGGCCATGCGACTGCGTGAGACCAAGCCCGAGGTGGGCGTAGTCGTGCTCAGCCAGTACGCGACCCCGAGCTATGTGCTCGCACTTCTCGACGGAGGCAGCGAAGGGCGCGCCTACCTCCTCAAGGAGCGGGTGAAGGATGTCGAGCAGCTCGTGGCGGCGATCCGCACCGTCGCCGACGGCGGCTCCGTGCTCGACCCGAAGGTGGTCGAGGCGCTGGTCGCCGAGAACGCACGCAGCGAGGAATCGCCCTTGAGCCAACTCACCCCCCGTGAGTTGGACGTCCTGCGCGAGATGGCCGAGGGAAAGAACAACGCTGCGATCGCCGCCACGCTCTTCCTGACCGAGCGATCGGTCGAGAAGGTGATCCACGCGATCTTCCTCAAGCTCGGGCTCACCTGGGAGCCGGCCGTTCACAAGCGTGTGAAGGCCGTCGTCCTCTACCTCGCCGAGAGCCCGTAGCGTCATCGTCCGAGCGGGAGCGCGCCGGACAGGCGCTTCCCGTTTCCGGGCTCGGATCGCGCCGTAAGTCGTCCCCCGAGGGCCTCGACGCGGTCTCGCATGAGGTCGTAGCCCTCGACGTCCTTCATCGCACCGTCGTCGGTGACCTCGAACACGAGCAGGCCATCCTCCACCCGAACGTCGATGGTCGCGCGTGCACCGCTTCCCGCAAGTTCCAGCGCTTCGAGGCAGCACTGGTAGACGACTCCGGCGCCCTCCGTCTCGGCGAGCGCGTTCGCGTCCACCCGAATTTGCGCTCGGACACCGGCGTTCAACGCCGCCGCGCGCAGTGCCGCGGCGAGCCCGCCGGCCTCGAGTAGCGGCGGATGGATCCGATGCGAAAGGCTGGCGGTCTCGGCTAGCGCAATGTCCACGTCTCGACTCATCTCTTCGATGAGCGCAGCTGCCTTCGCCGGCTCGGAGTCGAGCACTTGCCGCGCAAGCTGGAGGTGGACCGCCAGTGCAACCAGATGCTGCTGCGGACCCTCGTGGAGCTCGCGCTCGATGCTCCGCCGCTCCGACGCTCCAGCGAGGACGAGGCGCCTGCAGGACGCCCGTAGCGCCGCGACGTCATCGCGCAGACGCTCGAGCGCCTCCTCCGCCGTCTCGACGTCCGAAAGCTCCGTGGCCGACCTCCTGCTCGAGGTGTACCGGAGTTGTCCTCGATCGGGTGAGCGACGTCAAGGACCCCAGCACCCGTACGCCTCAGGGGCCAGCCTCCCGCTTCACTGACATGACGCCACCGTAGTCCGGGCGGGCGCCACTTCCTACGTTCGACGCATGTACGCATCACGAACGATCCGGTCGAGCGGCGAACCGAGTCTCCGCCTCGCTTTCGCCTTGCTCGCGGCAGGGATCGCAGCGGTATCTGTGGTTGCGCTCGCGCCTGCCACACCCTTTCCTGCCGAGCGCTATCCGCTCGCTTCCATCGGCGGTGAGCCGCTCACGAGTGGGTTCGTCGAGAACATCCATCCCGACGGGCCCGAGATCTACGCACGGCATGTCTACGTGCTCAACGGGGCCCGTAGCGACGAGTCGTACGAGGTGTTCATCTCGATCTGGGCGACGAACACCGAGTGCACGGGCGCAGCGACATTCGTTCTCCCCGTCGCGGTCCTGCAGACCAACGGCACCGGAAACGGCCGTGCCGGCGTCGTGCACACGCCCGAGCAGCTCGACGCGCTCGGAATACGCGGCCTGACGATCGGCGGCGAGGTGACCTTCCTTCGAGGAGGGTCGCTCGCGTACGCGACGGGCTGCCAGGTCGTCGATCTCGACTAGTCGATGCAACCTCTGCGTGGACGGGCGACGCGTTGCGCGTCGCCCGTCTCGGCACGACCAACCGGTCGCGCTCGACCGATCCGCGACTCGAGGGGCCACCACCCGCTGGCGCGGGTGCCAGCCCCCTCGATGCTCGCCTGCCGACCGCCTCCGAAGTCGCCTGCCACCACCGTCGTCCCGGATTCGGGCCACTCCTAGCCTGGTCGAATCGAACGAGGAAGGAGGTGAAGGAGCTGCCCAGGTGTCGAGTCACAGGTGAATCGAATCCGAAAGGACGACAGATGAAAGAGAACATCAGGGCGGTGGCCACGGGATCACTCGTGACATGTGCCGCTCTCATGACAATCGTGGCGATCCTCTACGCACGCCCCGCCGCAGGTGCCCAGCAGCCGCCCGCGGCCGACCCTGCAGTCATTCGGGCCTGGGACGCGATCGCGGTGAGCACGATCGCTGGGACGGGACCAACCGGAGCCGGAAAGGCGAACGTGGAGGGCTTCCTCTGGTTCCCGTTCGTCCAGGCGGCGGTCTACAACGCCGTGAACGGGATCACGGGCGACTACGAGCTGTACAAGTGGAATGTCAAGGCCCCCAAGGGAGCTTCTCCGCAAGCCGCGGCGGCGGTTGCGGCGCACGGGGTACTGATGGAGTACTTCGGCACGGGTGACTACACCAACAGCGACGCGATCGCGGCGAACCTGAATGCTCAGCTCGCGACGTCCCTGGGGCAGATCCCCGATGGCCTGCCGAAGGAACAGGGGATCCGCTATGGCCAACGGGCTGTGGAGCGTCTCGTCGAGCTTCGACAGAATGACGGCCGGGGGGCCCCGGTCATGTTCGACGAGCCGGAGGCGGCGGGCGTGTGGCGTCCGACGCCACCCGGATTCGTCCCGTTCTTCGACCCGTGGTTGGGTCAGGTCGAGCCGTTCGTGATGGATTCTCCCAGCCAGTTCCGGCCGGGTCCGCCGCCGGCGATCAACTCTCCGCTTTACGTCGAGGAGTTCAACGAGGTCCGCGACTATGGCGCAGCAACTGGTTCCCTGCGGACCGTCGGGCCTGGATCGCAGACGGAGACCGCGCTCTTCTTCACCGACGTCACGATTGGCCCGCTCCACGCTGGGCTTCGTGATCTGGCGACGCGCCGGGGCCTGGACATCAGTGACAGCGCACGCCTGTTCGCGGCGGTCACCGTCAGCATGGGCGACGCGGCCATCGCGGTCTGGGACGCCAAGCTCCACTACGGTTGGTGGCGTCCGATCACCGCGATCCGCGAGGCCGATACCGACGGCAATCCCCAGACGACCGGGGTGCCGACATGGACTCCGCTCATCGTCACGCCGCCCTATCCGGACTGGACGAGCGGTCTGAATGGCGTCGTCGGTGCCGCCAGCACAGCACTCTCAGGGCTGAGCCCGGACGGCCTCATGGATCTGAACCTCACTTCAGTCAATGCAGGAGTCACGCGGCACTACGACGTCGCCGCTGACATCCAGCACGACGCGATCGATGCCCGCGTCTTCTCGGGCATTCACTTCCGCACGGCAGACGAGGTCGGCGCCACGACGGGGACGCAGGTCGCGAACTGGGCACTGGACCACTACTTCGCGCCAGCGCAATAGAACCGAGCAGCACCCGCGAGCCGGGCGGAACAGTCCGCCCGGCTCCGCGGCGTTCGGCACGAGGGAAGACGACGGAAGCGCGAAGCGTCCGGTGACGAATGGGGTCAACGCCATCAGCCCTTCCAGTTCGGCAAGAAGTAGTGACGCACGACGCCCGCGACACGATGAGTCGGAGTGGCGGGCAGAGAGGAAGGAACATGTCACGCAAACGTTCCATCTCGTTCGGCGTGGTCATGGCGATCGTCGTTCTCGCAGGACTCGGCGTCTTCGGCGCATCGGCCGCACCCGTCCAGACGCAGAACAACGTCGTCACGCAGTGGAATCTCATCGCCGCCAGCACACTCATCGCCCTTCCGGGGCCGGCAGGTGGAGCACCGCCTGCCTCCCAGATCAGCATGGGAATGGTTCAGGGCGCCGTCTACGACGCGATCAACGCGATCGCCGGGCCGAAGTATCGAAAGCCATACCTCCTCAAGCGCCGTTTCGCCAAGACCTCATCGAAGCGCGCTGCGGCCGTGACGGCGGCGTACAAGGTGCTCTCGAACATCGTCTCGACCGTGCCCGTGAGCATCGCGTTCCCGACCAAGGCGACCGTGCTGCAGACGCTCGAATCGCAGTACGCTGCCTCGCTCGCGGCTATTCCCGACTCGCCGCCGAAGGTCCAAGGGGTGGCCGCCGGGAACGCTGCGGCGAACGCCATGATCGCTGCGAGGCAAGGCGACGGGCGCTTCGGACCGTCTCAGTGGGTACCGAACTCCGCGCCGGGCCACTGGCAACCGCTCGTCAATGCGGCTGGACAGCAGATCCTCGACCCGACTCCCTGGGTCGGAGGAGTGAAGCCGTTCCTCTTGCAAAGCTCCTCGCAGTTTCGCACCTCGACTCCCCCCACCCTCGACAGCGCCGCCTACGCGGCGGACTTCAACGAGATAAAGGCGATCGGGTCGGCGGCCAGCGCGACACGGCGACCCGATCAGACGTACATCGCTCGCTGGTGGCAGACCCCGCCGGTCAAGAACTGGAACGACGTCGCACGCGACCTGATCGGCCGAAACGGGGTCGACATCGTCGACAGCGCTCGCTTGCTCGCGATGCAGAATCTGAGCGCGGCGGACGCGTCGATCAACTGCTGGAACGACAAGTACCACTACGACCAGTGGCGGCCGTGGAACGCAATTCCCAGGGCGGCTGAGGACGGCAACCCGGCGACCACAGCCGAGGCGGGCTGGACGCCACTCATTGCCGCTCCGTACCCCGATACTCCGTCAGGCGCCAACTGCCTGAACTCCGCGCACGTGGCGGTGCTACGAATGTTCTTCGGCGACGTTATCGACAACGGCTTCGACATCACCAGCATCTCCGCCTTCTCCAACCGGGAAATGCCACGACGCGTCATTTCGACACGTTCTCGCAGCCACTCGCCGAGCTCATCGAGGTCCGCATCTGGGCCGGCCTGCACTTCCGCTTCGGCGACGTGCAAGGGCAGAAGCTCGGAATGAACGTTGCGAACTACATGGCTGCGAACTACTTCCAACCGGTGAGCGGCGGCTGATCGACGAGCCCGACTGCTTCTTCCGTCCCGAGAAGGCCCGCCTCGAGCGGGCCTTCTCTATGTCTCGGCGGTCTCGCGCGCGGCGCCGGAGAGGTGCGCCTTGAGGCGCAGGATCGCCTTCGTGTGGAGCTGCGACACGCGCGACTCGGTGACGCCGAGCACCTCGCCGATCTCGCGCAGGGTCAGCTCCTCGTAGTAGTAGAGAGTCACGACGAGCTTCTCGCGCTCGGGCAGCTCCGAGATCGCCTCGGCGAGCGCCTCGCGTACCTCGGTTTGTTCGAGCGACATCTCCGGGTCCGGACCCGAATCGTCCTCGATGGTGTCGATGAGGGCGATCGAGTCGCCCCCGCCCGCCGGCGACCAGAGCTCGTCGAGCGCGCCGACGGAAGAGCGCGAGATCTCGAGGAGGCTGTCGTCGAGCTCCTCCTCGGTCACACCGAGCTTCTTCGCGATCTCCTCGTCGGTCGGAGCGCGATGGAGCTCTTTCTCGAGCGCCGCGATCGCACGCTCGATCTGGCGAGCCCGCGTCCGGACTGAGCGGGGTACCCAGTCGAGCGAACGCAGCTCGTCGATGATGGCCCCCCGGATGCGCGCCATTGCAAAGGTCTCGAACTTGATCTCGCGTGAAGGATCGAAGCGCTCGATCGCGCCGATGAGCCCGAGGAGCCCGTACGAGACGAGGTCCTGCTCGTCGACGTGTGCCGGAAGACTCGCCCCCACGCGCCCCGCCACGAACTTGACGAGCGGCGCGTAGGTCAGGATCAGGCGGTCACGGAGCTCCTGATCGTTGGACTTCCGGTACTCCTGCCAGAGCGTTTGGGTTTGGTCCGCAGCAGCCACGGCAAGAGAATACGCCGCGCGGCGCCAGACTCCTCAGGCTCGGCGCCGCACGAGGACGCGCCGTGCGAGGTCGGCCATCCAGGCCGCGAGGGCCATCGATGCGATCGCGATGACCCATGCGGCGCCGCCATGGCGGGCGGCGTAGATCGCCAGCAGGAAAAGAGCGGCCGCGATCGCCATGAAAAGAAGCCCGAGAAGATGGCGCTGCACGGACGAAATGGTGCCACCCGGCGCCGAGGTACCATTTCGCCCGCAGCTCAGGGGCGTAGCTCAGCTGGCAGAGCGCTGGTCTCCAAAACCAGAGGTCGCAGGTTCGATCCCTGTCGCCCCTGTCCCTGTCGTAGAGCCGAAACCCTCGTGTTAGCGGGGGTTTTGGCGGTTCTGGGCTCTGTCTTTGTCTCCGCTCATACTCCGCCCGTATACGCCTGGCTCGGAAGCGGTGGAGGCTGAACTGACAGCTCTTAGACGACAGCGACGATGCCGAAGATGACTGCGGCCCAGAAACACACGCAAGCCAAGACGCTCCCGAGCAACGGCCAGTTCAGCGGCTGGCGTCTCTCGTGGTGAGTCGCGCCGACCGCGTCATGCGAAATCTCCACAGACGAAGTGTTTGGTCTGGCTCGGCCAGTTTCGTCCCCCGTTTGCGCGCGACGCTCCCGAGCGCGCGCCGCCACGGGGTTGGTCAGGGGAGGGGCTTCCCGCCGAACGCCGCCACGTCTTACCAGCGGGGCTGACCACTCCCCTTCATGAGACGAGACGCTCGAAGGACCGAAAACTTGCCCATCGAGAGACCGACAGAGGAGCGATGTGTGGCCGCGCCGCCAAGCGAATTCACCGCTCCTCTCTCGGGTGCCGATTCCCCCTAGCCAGGTAGACGCGCGGCGGTCTTAGAACCGACGCGGTGCTCCAGCGGCATGCGGGCTGAGGGGGACTGGCGTGGCTGCCTCTTGTCGACCCCACAGAGAAAGACGAAGAGTTCTCCCCAGTGGTCCCCCGTCCTTAGGGCCAACCATTCCAGCGCCACGCCCGATACTCACATCCACGGTGTCGAGCTGAGAGGTGTCACCATTGCGCAGCCCCAGCGCAAAGGCGCACACTGGCTAGTGAGGCCGGACGACAAGACGCCAAGTGAGCGAGCGCCGCACACTGGCCGCAGGTGGGCGACCGCTTCCTCGTCCGGCCTCGCCTTGAGCTGGGCCGCTCCGAATTGGTTGCGGCTTCCGGTCCACATGTCGGCCATACCTCATGCGAGGGCTTGCACGTCCTTTTCGGAGGCCGATTCCTCCTCTGTGACTGTGGATCCCGCTTCGAGCTCGCGTGGCCGCCCACCCGTCTTCTCGGAGGACGTGCTTGGACGAGCGAGTCAGTACTCGTACGCGCGACGGGTGCAGACACGGCGCGGAGCCCAAGACCTCGTCTACCGCATGTTCGCTATCGCGGTACTCGAGCACTATTCGGAGGCGTACCCCGAAAAGGCAGAGAGTCTCGCCTGGCTGCTTTCGCCCAAGCGTCGTCACGCATTGCTAACCGAGCTCGGTCGAGTTGCTCAACCGAGGTCCAACGTGAACGGCGAACTCCAGTGGGGAGCGGACGACGTGTCCCGGCTCGTTCGAGCCGCCTTCGAGTTGGCGGAAGCCCGACCCTCGACGAAGGCGGGCGTGGCCATGCTCCGCAAGGCTCGCCGCCAAACGGCGAGCAACCGGCACCGCACCGACAACTAGCGCCTGCCGGGACGCGCTCGTCGATTTGCCGCGGCCTGAGTCGCTCGAGAGGCGACTCTCGTGCCGTGTCGATGAGCGCACCGTGGTGGTCGATGATTCCGACCTCTACGTCGGCTCGGCGCGTTCGACGTCGAGCCCGCTCCCCGTGTCCTGGCGAGACTGGAGGAGCTCGCGACCGATCGCGAGCAGCGAGCCGGCGACCGGGATGGCGAGCAGAGCGCCAAGGATGCCTGCGAGCTGCGCCCCGACGAGGACGGCGCAGAGGACGGCAAGGGGCGAGAGCTGCACCGTCCTCCCGTAGACGAGCGGCTGCAGTACGTGGTTCTCGAACTGCTGGTAGGCGATGAAGAACGCGATGACGATGAGGCAGCGGACCCAGTTCGTCTCGATGAGTATCACGGTCGAAGCGATGATCGCCGCGAGCGTCGCGCCCGCGAGCGGGATCAGGTCGAGGATGGCCACGAGCAGGCCGAGCGCGATCGCGAACTCGCTCCCCACCGCGAACAGCACGACGGTCGCGAGCACACCGGCGACGAGGCTGATGAGGAGATTTCCGGTGACGTATCCGGAGATCGCCTGATAGATGTCGCGTCCGACGCGCTCGTAGCGCGGCCGACTGTGCTCGGGGATCATCCCGAGCACGCTCCGGATCGTCCTCGGCCCTTCGAGCAGCATGAAGAACGTGAGGAAGATGATCGTGATCGCACCGACGACGGCGGTCACGACACTACGCACGACGTCGAGCACGGGCTCGCTCAACCCGAGAACGCCACCGACGCCCTGCTTCTCGATCGCCGCGCGGATCCGATCGACGATCTGGTAGTCGTCCTGGAGCCAGCCGAAAGGCCCGCGACCGGCGGTGATGTCGTCGATGAGGTCCGGGACGGCGTTGACGAAGTCCGTCACCTGCGAGACGAGCGGCGGAAGGACGAGGAACCCTATCCCCGTCAGCACGAGGAGCGCGATCCCGAACACGATCGACGCCGCGGGCAAACGCGTAAGACCACGCCGCTCGAACGCCTCGACGGCCGGATTCAGCGCAGCAGCCAGGAGCGCCGCGATGAGGATCCACGTCAGGACGTGCCACGCCTGCAGCATGAGGAAGAGGCCGAGCCCCACGAGCACGGCGATCCCGAGGACGACGAAGATCGTCCGTGGGCGTACGGCGACGACGCGCACCTCTGGGGCTGCCATGTAGGGCATTTCGCTCCCATGCAGGCACTTCCTGGGTTCGCGAACCCAGTCGAGGAAATTCGCGTCTCTGACCGGCGCGCCGCCTGACCTAGGCCACGGCCGGAAGGCCGGCGAGGGCCAGCGCGACCTCCTCTTCGGAGTACGCGTGATCCTCGAGCTTGCCTGCGGCGAAGTCGATGTACGCCTGCATGTCGAAGTGGCCGTGCCCGCAGAGGTTGAAGAGGATCGCCTCCGAGACGCCATCCTCGCGGCAGCGGATCGCCTCGTCGATCGTCGCCTTCACCGCGTGGTTCGCCTCGGGCGCGGGCAGGATGCCCTCGATCCGCGCAAACTCCACACCGGCCGCGAATACCTCGCTCTGCGTGTAGGCGCGGGCCTCGATCAGGCCGAGCTCCTTCAGGTGGCTCACCATCGGAGCCATGCCGTGATAGCGGAGCCCGCCCGCATGGAACGGCGGCGGGACGAACGTCGAGCCGAGCGTGTGCATCTTCACGAGCGGCGTCAGGTGGCCGGTGTCGCCGAAGTCGAACGCGTACAGACCCTTCGTGAGGCTCGGGCAGGCGGCCGGTTCGACGGCGATGACACGGATCTTCGCCTCCTCGCGCAGCGCCCGGCCGATGAACGGAAACGACAGCCCGGAGAAGTTCGAGCCGCCGCCGGTGCAGCCGATGACGACGTCCGGGTAGTCCGCCGCCTCGTCCATCTGCATCTGCGCTTCTTCTCCGATCACGGTCTGGTGCATGAGCACGTGGTTGAGGACGGAGCCGAGTGAGTACTTGGTGTCGTCGTGCGGAGCAGCCGCCTCCACGGCCTCGGAGATCGCGATCCCTAGGCTCCCCGTCGAGTCCGGGTTCTCCGCGAGGATTGCGCGGCCTGCGTTCGTCTCCTCGGACGGGCTCGCGACCACGCGACCGCCGAACGCCTCGATCAGACCGCGGCGGTAGGGCTTCTGGTCGTACGAGACCTTGACCATCCACACTTCCACCTCGAGCCCGAAGATCGCGCCTGCGAACGCGAGCGACGAGCCCCACTGGCCCGCGCCCGTCTCGGTCGTCAGACGCCGGACCCCCTCCTGCTTGTTGTAGTACGCCTGCGCGACTGCGGTGTTCGGCTTGTGGGAGCCCGTCGGTGAGACGCCCTCGTACTTGTAGTAGATGCGCGCCGGTGTCTCGAGCGCCTTCTCCAGGCGCCGTGCGCGGTACAGAGGCGTCGGCCGCCACTGTCGGTAGACCGAGCGAACCTCCTCGGGAATCGCGATCAGCCGGTCCGTCGAGACCTCCTGGCCGATGATCGCCATCGGGAAGAGCGGGGCGAGGTCGTCGGGCCCGACAGGCTGCAGTGTTCCCGGGTGGAGGACCGGCGGGAGTGGCTCCGGGAGATCGGCCGCGATGTTGTACCAGGCCTCCGGGAGACGGCTCTCGTCGAGGACGAACTTCACATGGTCGGACATGTCGCGCTCCCCTCTCGGCTGACGGCAGTGGCCGGAGTCTGGCGCAGGCCACCCCCGCCGGGCAAGCGGTAGGCTCAGCCGCCGATGGGGGTGCTCACGTCCGACGTCATCCGCGACGAGACGTTCGAGCGCCGACGCGCGTCGATGCAGGAGCTCGTGGCGGAGCTGCGTGAGCGGACCGGCCGGGTCGCGGCCGGCGGCGGTGAGAAAGCGGTCGAGCGCCACCGCTCACGGGGCAAGCTGACGGCACGCGAGCGCGTCGACCGTCTGCTCGACCCGGGAACGGCGTTTCTCGAGCTGAACGCGCTCGCCGCGTGGGAGCTCTACGACGGCGACGCGCCGTCGGCCGGCATCGTCACGGGCGTCGGCGTCGTCGAGGGGCGCCAGTGCGTCGTCGTCGCGAACGACGCGACCGTGAAGGGCGGCACGTACTACCCGCTGACCGTGAAGAAGCACCTCCGGGCCCAGGAGGTCGCGCGTCAGAACCGATTGCCGTGCATCTACCTGGTCGATTCCGGGGGCGCCTTCCTCCCGCTGCAGGCCGAGGTCTTCCCCGATCGCGACCACTTCGGCCGCATCTTCTTCAATCAGGCGCGGCTGTCGGCCCTCGGCATCCCGCAGATCGCGGTCGTCATGGGCTCGTGCACCGCGGGCGGCGCGTACGTCCCGGCGATGTCTGACGAGACCGTGATCGTGAAGGGGACTGGCACGATCTTCATCGGCGGACCACCGCTCGTGAAGGCCGCCACGGGGCAGGACGTGACGGCCGAGGAGCTCGGAGGCGCGGACGTCCACACGCGCCGCTCCGGGGTTGCAGACCACTACGCGACCTCGGATGAGCATGCGCTCGCGATCGCACGCGAGATCGTGCGCAACCTCGATGCCCCACTCCCTGCTCCGTGGGAGCTCGCACCGACCGAGGAGCCCGGGCTCGACCCGGAAGACCTGTACGGCCTCGTGCCGGAGGACTTCCGCCACGAGCTCGACGCTCGCGCCGTCATCGGCCGGATCGTCGACGGCTCCCGCTTTCACGAGTTCAAGGAGCTGTACGGCGAGACGCTCGTCTGCGGGTTCGCTCGGATCGAGGGCTACCCGGTCGGGATCCTGGCCAACCAGGGCGTCCTCTTCGCCGAGTCCTCGCAGAAGGGGGCGCACTTCATCGAGCTCGCCTGCAAGCGGCGCGTCCCGCTCGTCTTCCTCCAGAACATCACCGGGTTCATGGTCGGGAAGGAGTACGAGGAGGGTGGGATCGCGCGCGACGGCGCCAAGCTCGTGATGGCGGTCGCGTGCGCCGACGTCCCGAAGTTCACGGTCGTGACGGGCGGGTCGTTCGGCGCCGGGAACTACGCGATGTGCGGTCGCGCATACGAACCGCGGCAGCTGTGGATGTGGCCGAACGCGCGCATCTCGGTCATGGGCGGCGAACAGGCCGCGACCGTGCTGACGATGGTCGGCGACGCCGATCCGGAGAAGATCCGCGCGACGTACGAGATCGAGGGCAGCCCCTACTACTCGACCGCGCGACTCTGGGACGACGGCATCATCGACCCGCTCGACACGCGCCGCGTGCTGGCGCTCGGGCTCGCCGCCGCCTCGAACGCGCCCGTCCCGGAGACGACGTTCGGCGTCTTCCGCATGTACGATGGGCTACTCGATGATCCACGTCGACGAGGTCGAGCCCGCCGGGCCGGGCGGCGGGGTGCGCTTCGTGCGCCGCGTGCTCGGCGTCGAGGCGTTCGGCATCAACTGGTTCGAGATCCCGCCCGATACCGAGGGCCACGAGCACGACGAGCTCGAGACCGACCAGGAGGAGGTCAACGTGATCGTCCGCGGCTCGGGCAGATATCGCATCGACGGCGTGGAGGTCGACGTCGAGGTCGGGACGTTTCTCCGCTTCGATCCTGGCACGAGGCGTGTGCCGATCGCAGGGCCGGAGGGCTTGACCATGATCGCCGTCGGCGCCCGCCGCGGAGGCTACGAGCCGCGCGGACCCTTCTGAGTCCGCCGTGCTCCTCCGCATCCTCCTCTGGAACATCGCCGAGTCGAACACCACGATCGACGAGCTCCGCGACTCGCTCCCGGAGCTCACGCCGCCGAGCTACTGGATCTGGAACGAGGTCACCGAGCGGTTCGGGGGCGTCGTGTTCGGCGAGGACCTCCCGGAATCGATCGGGTGGGCGCAGAACCTCGTCGGGGACGAGCCCGACGTCTACGAGGAATTCGACTCGGCGTAGTCGAGGACCGATCCGGCCCACCCGTCGAGCTCGTCGCGTTCGTCGACGGTCAGCGATCGCAGCGGGGCCCGGACGTCCTCGCGTAGGGGCACACCCTGGAGCGCGAGCAACCGCTTGAGCGCGGCCTGACGCGGAAAGCGCTCGACGAAGGCGCGAAGCTCACCGAGCCGCGCCGCGCCCTGCGCGCTCGGATCGCGGACGACGGCGCCGACCTCACGCGGGAGCGCGGAAGCAAGCGCGGACACCGCGCCGATCGCACCCCTAGCCATCCCGTCCGCGATGAGCGCCTCGGGTCCGACGAAGACGTCGAACCCTGGAAGCAGGTACTTCTCGAACTCGGCGAAGGGCGTGTCGGAGACCTTGAGGCCGGCGACGTTGTCGGCCGCGTCGCGCAACCGTTCGAGGACGGCCGGAGCAATCGGGTACCCCGTCGTGGCGGCGAACTCGTAGACGTAGAACGGGACCGGAGCGCACGCTATGGCAGCGGCGAAGAAGTGTGCGTACTGCGCCTGCTCGTCGAGCTTGAAGTACGGCGGCCCGATCACGACCACCGCGTCTGCCCCGACCTCCGCGGCGTGTGCGGCGAGCGCCACCGTGTCCCGCGTGGTCTGCGCGCCGCAGTGCACGGCGACCTGAAGGCGGTTGTCCGCCGCCTGGAGGAAGAGGTCTGCGACACGACGCCGCTCGTCGACCCGCAGGAGGATCCCCTCCCCCGCCGTGCCGAGCGCGAGGATCCCGTCGAGGCCCGACTCGACGTAGAAGTCGCACAGCGGCCCGAACGCGTCGTCGTCGGGCTCGCCGCCGAGGTCGCGCAGCGGCGTGATCGAGGCGGCGAGAGCTCCGCGGAGGGCCATCAGCGGTGCCTCCCCTCCCGCACGCCCTCGACCGTGCCCGCGATCCGGCGCGAGCGCGTCTCAGGACGCTTCGCCTCCTCGACCCACTCGACATACTCCCGCCGATGCGTGAACGAGAGGTTCGCGAATGCGGCCTTCGCGTCCGGGTCGGCTCTCAGCGCAGCGTGGAGATCTGCCGGGACCGTGACCGTGCGGGGCTCGGAGTCGATCTCCATCGTCACGCGCACGCGCTCACCCGCGTCGACGCCGGCGGCAGCCCGCACGTCTTTGTTCAGCCCGATGTACGCGACGCCGCCGTACACGCCCGGTGTCGTCCTCCACGTGTGTCCACGGATGGTGACTTTGAGCGGCGGGCGGGCGCGGCCGTAGGTCTCCTCGAGATCCACGGGCACGCGGAGCCGCGCGGACGTCTTTCCGACACGCTCGAGGTCGGCGCTGAACCGTGTGCTCCCCACGCCGGAAACCATAGGGTGCAGACGTCATGGCCGCGCTGAGGATCGAGCGGGACGGACACGTCCTTCGGGTGACCCTCGCGAAGCCGGAACGTCGCAATGCCTTCGATGCGGGACTCATCGCGGAGCTGAGAGAAGCGTTCTCGGACGTCGGCGATGCACGTGCCGTCCTCCTCGAGGGCGAAGGCCCCTCGTTCTGTGCCGGAGCCGACGTCGAGTGGCAGCGCGCGTCGATCGACCTGTCCTACGACGAGAACGTCGAGGACGCGATGAGGCTCTACCGGATGCTCGAGGCGATCGACGCGTGCCCCGCGCCCGTCGTGTGCTGCGTCCACGGCTTCGCGCTCGGAGGAGGCTCCGGGCTCGTCGCGTGCGCAGACATCGCCGTCGCGTGGCCCGATGCCGTCTTCGGCTTCACCGAGGTCCGGCTCGGGATCATCCCGGCGGTCATCTCGCCGTTCGTCCTCGCGAAGATCGGCAGCAGTGCTCGCCGCTACTTCGTGACGGGCGAGCGCTTCGACGCCGACGTCGCGCTGCGGATCGGACTGGTGTCGGAGGTCGCGGAAGACGCCGGCGAGCGTGCAGAGGCGATCGTGCGTGACATCGTCGCCGGCGGGCCGATCGCGACGCGTCAGGCGAAGAGGCTGGTGCTCGAGCGGCCGGTCGGCGACGAGACCGCGCGGATCGCCGCGATGCGACGCACGAGCGACGAGGGACAGGACGGACTGCGCGCGTTCCTCGAACGCAGATCCCCCGGCTGGCTGGACGACTAGGCGGGCTGCGCGAGCGCCGACTCCGTCGCGACGCGCTGCTTCGGTGACGGGAGGAGCAGGCACAGGCCGACACCGACGGCGGGAGCGCAGGCGGCGACGACGAGAGCCGCCTCGAGATCGATCGAGTCGGCGAGCGCGCCGAGGGCGACGGCCGCCACGCCTCCGATCCCCATGGCGAGGCCGACGGCGATGCCGCTCGCCATCCCCGTCTGGCGCGGGAGGTAGAGCTGCGAGAGGACGATCGTGATCCCGAACGTCCCGACGACGCAGAACCCGACAGCCATGAGCGCGACGGTCCCGATGAGGCCACCCACCTCGAGGAACACGAGGATCAGAGGCGGAAGCAGCGCCTGAGTCACGAGAAGCGTCCGCCGTAGGCCCACGCGGTCGGCGATCGGGCCGAGGAGCAGCGTGCCTGCAACTCCCGCGATCAGCATCAGCGAGAGCTCGCGGTTCCCGGCTCCTTCGCTGCCACCCTCCGATACCACCCAGAGCGGCACGAAGGCGAGAAGGGCGAACCAGGCGACGCTCCGCAGGGCGATGACTCCGGAGAGCACCGCCATGGCGCCGACGCGGGTCTCACCCGACGGCGCGCGACCAACCTCCCGAGGGGGTCGAAGGCGCGCGAGCCTCGGCAGCGCCCGAACGAGCGCAAAGGAGACGACGAGCGCCGGGATCGCGGCGAGGGCACCGCCCGCGAGACCGAGCCAGAGCACGAGTGGCGTGACGATGATGGGGCCGAGTGCGTAGCCGAAGTTACCTCCGACGTTGAAGAGCGACATGCCGCTGGCGCGTCGTCCGCTCGATGCGTACGCGGCGAACTTTGCGCCCTCGGGGTGATAGGCCGAGATCCCGATCCCGGCCGCGAACGTCACCGCCAGGACGATCGGATACGCAGGCGCGAGCGCGACGAGCGCGGTGCCGACCGCAGCGAGCGCAAGACCTCCGGGGAGGAGCCACAGCGCGCCACGCCTGTCCGACCAGTAGCCGAAGAGCGGCTGAACCAGGGACGACGACGCCATCAGGGCGAGCAGCAGGGCGCCGGCAGCCGCATACCCCAGGTCGAACTCCACGACGAGGAAGGGGATGAGCGCCGGGATCGCCCCGGATGCGAAGTCGACGCCGCCGTGGCCGACGGACAGCGTGCCGATCGCCCGACGATCCATGTCGTCCCGCATGGGCTCAGGCTATCCAGGCATCTCGGCGCGCCGCGGCCGCTAGACCGTGCGGCGGTCTTCGAGATACTTCTTCAACCCGAGGTACGGGAGGATGAAGACCGCGAGCAGCGCACCGAGCCACACCACAACCGTCGCGCCGATCCAGGTGCCGATCCCGCTGATGGAGACACCGTCGGAGAAGACGTCCGTGATGACGAGCGCGACGAACGTCGAGATGAGCGCGACCCCGCCAAGCGCGGACGACGTCGAACGGCTCCGGCGAAACGTGCTCTCGAGGAACGGCGTCATCAGCGCCACGACCACCGTGAAGATGATCAGCGAGAGGATGAACCCCGTCACGTCGATCTCGAAGTCGTCGAACACGAGCGACGCGACGATCAGCCCGACCGCATTGCCCACCAGGACGATGGCAGTACGCACCAGGAACCGAATCACGGCGATGAGCCTATAGCGTCGCCTGCGTAGAGTGCCGCCGTGCCGATCCAGCGGCTGCTCGTCGCAAACAGAGGGGAGATCGCGCTGCGTGTCTTCCGCACGTGTCGCGCGCTCGGGATCGAAGCGGTCGCGGTCGCCGCGCCGGACGACACCGCCACGCTGCACGCTCGCTCGGCGGATGCGACCGTGGAGATCTCGAGCTACCTCCACTCCGAGGAGCACATCCGTGCCGCGCGCGAGGCAAGCGCGGACTCGATCCATCCGGGCTACGGGTTTCTCGCGGAGAACGCCGACTTCGCAGAGGCCGTCGAGGCGGCGGGGCTCACGTGGATCGGCCCACCCCCCGCCGCGCTGCGGCTCGGCGGGGACAAGATCGCGGCGAAGCGGATTGCCCGCGACGCAGGGGTCCCGGTACTCCCGGACGGCGCGCCGGAGGACGTCGGGTTCCCGCTCCTGGTCAAGGCGGCCGCGGGAGGCGGCGGGCGTGGGATGCGCATCGTCCGCTCGGCTGCGGACCTCGACGAAGCGCTGGCGGCTGCAGAGCGCGAGGCCGCCGGCGCATTCGCTGACGGGACGCTCTACTGCGAGCGGTACCTCGAGCGCCCACGACACGTCGAGGTGCAGCTTCTCGCCGACGCGCACGGCAGCGTCGTCGCGCTCGGCGAGCGCGACTGCTCTGTCCAGCGACGCCACCAGAAGGTCCTCGAGGAAGCTCCGGCTCCGCATCTCGACGCAGGGCTCCGCGCCCACCTGCACGAGGCCGCCGTCGCCTTCGGGCGGGCGATCGGATACCGCAGCGCAGGCACCGTCGAGTTCGTCGTGGAGGGCGACGCCTTCTTCTTCCTGGAGCTGAACGGCCGCATCCAGGTCGAGCATCCGGTGACGGAGGCGGTCACGGGCCTCGATCTCGTCGAGCGTCAGATCCGGATCGCCGAAGGAGAAGCCCTCGGAACTCCGGTGACTCCGCATGGCCACGCGGTCGAGGTGCGCCTCTACGCCGAGGATCCGAGGACTTTTCTGCCCCAGTCGGGCCGTATCGAACGGCTCCGACTGCCGGCGGAGCTCGTGCGCGTCGACTCGGGCGTCGAGGAGGGCGACGAGATCGGACTCGGCTACGACCCGATGATCGCGAAGCTCGTCGCGCATGGCTCCACACGCGACGAAGCGCTCGATCGCCTCGCGCGTGCGCTCGCCGAGACGGAGGTCGCGGGCCTCACGACCAACCTCCCGTTCCTCCGCTGGCTCGTCGCGCACCCCGTGGTGCGGGCAGCCGAGGCGACGACGGCATTCCTGACCGACCACCCGCCGCTCACGGCGCCACCGCTCCTCCGCCCCGCCGCCGCCTTCCGCGAGCCCTGGCGCCTAAATCTGCCGGCGCCGCCGCCGGCGCCTCCGCCTGACGTGGATGTCGAGTCACACCGGCCGCGCACGGTCGAAGGCAAGACCACGGTCACGGCACCGATGCCGGGAACCGTGATTCGCGTGGAGGTCGCTCCGGGCGATGCAGTCCGTGCGCGCCAGCCGCTCGTCGTCCTGGAGGCGATGAAGATGGAGATCCCCGTGTCCTCGCCCTTCGACGGCGTGGTCAAGGCCGTGCACGTCTCCGCGGGCGACCGTATCGCCGGCGGAGCGCTCATCGCCGAGCTCGAGAGCTAGGCAGCCTGTGCCTGAGGCGGAGGACCGCCCCGCGCGAGCGCGACGCGGAAGCGCCAGACGATGACGCCGACGGCGATTGCCGTAGCGATGATCGCCCAGACGTACGAACCTGCGTCGCCGAAGTCGGGCTTGACGGTCATGTCGTAGACGATGAGGAAGAGCAGCACGAGGTCGAGCCGCGACATCATGATCAGGCGCAGCGTCCTCGGGCCGGCGTCCGGCGACTGCTCGGCGTTCAGCTTGCCGATCCTGCCGGACTCGGGGCCGAGGAACAACAGGCCCGCGAGGAACGTCGTCGCATAGAGGACGAGGGCGATGACGATCCAGTCGTCGCCGAAGCCGTAGAAGTCCGACTCGACGACGAGCAGGATGCCGGTGAGGAAGGCCAGAAGGGACGCCGGGATGAACAGGCGGTTCGCAATCCACTCGATGTCCTCGCCGACCGCTGCCATTCGCGCGGGTTCGCCGGACATGGAGGCGCGCACGCCGAAGAGCTGCATCATCAGCCCGCCACCGATCCAGACGATCGCCATCGAGACGTGGACGAAGAGCAGGAACGTGTACCAGGTCACGGGTTCTCCTCCTTAGGTGCCGGGTTTGACGACCATCACGAACACGACGGCGAACAGCACGAGGATCAGGATCCTCGCGAGG
Organism: uncultured Gaiellaceae bacterium; assembly: GCA_963736935.1. GTDB lineage: Bacteria > Actinomycetota > Thermoleophilia > Gaiellales > Gaiellaceae > GMQP-bins7. The sequence goes on from CAVTQX010000011.1 coordinate 20,811, forward strand.
AGGATGAGCCGGTTCATCTCGGCGCCGAGTTCCGGACTCGGCCCCTCGGTCGCCATGCGCATCCCCACGCTGCGCAACGCTCGACCGAGATAGCCGAACGCGGTGAACGACACCGCAGCCCAACCGATCAGGCCGAGTACGACGAACCACTCGCTCCAGTCCCAGTTGCCCTCGTTGACGAGCAGCACTCCCGACACGAGGACGACGAGCGACGACGGCATGAAGATCCAGCGAACGACCACACCGGTGTCCTTGCCGAGCGCCGCCGACCGCGCCGGCTCACCCGAGGCCTTCGCGAGCGCCGCGAACACCTGCACCGCCACCGCACCGCCTATCCACAGCGCCATGGCGGAGAGGTGCAGGAAGAGCCAGAGCTCGTACGCAGTCACGGGTTGTCGCCCCGGACCTTGTCGAGGAACCAGCCGACGGTCACGTTGACGAGCCAGATGACGATCGTCGCGCCCACGTATGTCCAGAAGCCGTCGATCGAGAAGTCAGGCGCGATCCATTCGGCGAGAGCGACCATCAGCACGTTGATCGCGAAGTACGCAAGGCCGAACGTGAGGATGATGAGCGGAAGCGTGACGATCGCGAGGATCGGCTTGATGATCGTGTTGCCGATCGTGAGGATCGCCGCGCCGAGAAGCAGTGGCCCCCAGCCCCCGATCTCGACGCCGCTGAACAGCCACTCGACGACGATGAGCGCAAGGATGTTGAGGCCCCAGCGGACGAGCAGGGCGACCCAGATCATCCCGTTTCCCCCGAACCCTGCGCGCGCTAGAAGATCTTCTGGAGCTTCATGGCTGCGCCCATGTCGCCCTTGATCTTGAGCTTCCCCGTCATGTACGCGGTCGTCGGGTTCTGCTCGCCCGCCACGATCTTCTCGAAGTTCTCCTCACTCGTCGAGAACGTGCAGTCGGCGTCACCCGCGCCGTCCGCGACCGTGACCGAACCGTCGGCGATCGTGACCGTCCATACACCGGCGCCTTCGATGTCGAACACGTACGTGTTGTTCATCCCCTCGATGCGATCGGGGGTCACGCGGCTCGGCAGACCTTCGAAGAAATCCTGCACTGTGGCCATGGCGTCGGCGTCTCCTTGTCGCTTGCGAACGGGCGGAGCCTAACGCGTGGCTACCATCGACGCGGCGTGGACTTCGATCTCACTCCCGAACAGGAGCTGATCCGGGAAACCGTTCGAACGTTCGCGCGGGAGCGCGTCGAGCCCGCCGCTGCGGACCTCGACTCGAGCGCCAGCTTCCCGTACGAGCTCGTGTCGGAGCTGGGCGAGCTCGGCATCATGGGGCTTCCGGTTCCGGAGCAGTACGGCGGTGCAGGCGGGGACACCATGTCGTACGCGATCGCGATCGAGGAGCTCACACGCATCGACTCGTCGGTGGCGATCACGGTGGCCGCACACACCTCCCTCGGGACGATGCCGATCCTGCTCTACGGCTCCGACGAGCAGAAGGAGCGCTGGCTCCCCGACCTCGCATCGGGAGAGAAGCTCGCGGCTTTCGGCCTGACGGAGGCCGACGCCGGCTCCGATGCCGGCGCTACGCGCACGACCGCGGAGCTCCGCGACGGCTCGTGGGTCGTCAACGGCTCGAAGCTCTTCATCACGAATGCGGGGACGGACATCACATGGGGCGTCACCATCACCGCGAGGACGGGTGAGGACGAGATCTCGAACCTCGTGGTGGAGAACGGGACGCCCGGCTACACGATCTCCGCGCCGATGAAGAAGCTCGGCTGGCGCGCGTCCGACACCCGTGAGCTCGCGTTCGAGGACTGCGCAGTGCCCGAGGGCAACCTCCTCGGCCCCCGCGGCGAGGGCTTCCGACAGTTCCTCGAGATCCTCGACGGCGGGCGCATCTCCGTGGCGGCGATGGGCGTGGGACTCGCGCAGGGCGCCTACGACCTCGCGTTCGCGTACGCGCAGGAGCGCGAGCAGTTCGGCAAGCCGATCGCGTCGTTCCAGGCGATCCGCTTCAAGCTCGCCGACATGGCGACGGAGATCGAGGCCGGGCGCGCACTCGTCCACAAGGCCGCCTGGCTGAAGGATCAAGGGCGGCCGTTCGCGCGCGAGGCGGCGATGGCGAAGCTCTACACGGGGGAGCTCTCGAACCGGGTCGCGAACGCGGCGCTGCAGATACACGGCGGGTTCGGCTACATGGACGAGGCGGCGATCTCGCGTCTGTACCGCGACCAGAAGATCCTCGAGATCGGCGAGGGCACGAATGAGGTGCAGCGGATGGTCATCGCTCGCCATATCGGTCTGTAGCGCGCTCGTTCTCGCTGCGCCGGCGGCCGCGCACGTCGTCGCCTCGCCGACCTTCCTCGCGAGCCAGAGCTCGGAGTCGATCAGCTTCGAGGCGCCCAACGAGCGCGACGATCCGATGACGTCCTTCACGCTGTCTGCGCCCAACGGAATCGACATCCAGCACGCGCACCCGGTCGACGGATGGAACGGGACCGTCGAGGACGGTGTGGCGAAGTGGACGGGTGGGTCGCTCGCCGCGAGATCGACCGCGACGTTCGGGGTGACCCTGAAGGCCGACGTCGAGCCCGGCGTCGTTGCCCTCCAGGCCAGAGAGGGCTACGACTCGGGTGCCATCGTCGAGTGGCCGGTGGCGTTGACGGTGACCCCTCCCGAGCAGAGCCCGTCGGAGAACCTCGCGCTCGCAGGGATCGTCGGCTTCATCGGCGTGCTCGTCGTCGGTGCGGTCGTCCTGCTCGCATTCAGGCGGAGGACACTTCAAGAGAAATAGCGGGAGGCGCTGGTACGGTCGGCCGCGGCCATGGTCTTCACGCAGTTCGTCGACGACGCGCTCGGATGTGCTTCCTACCTCGTCGGCGATCCGGGAACGGGTCAGGCGGTCGTGGTCGATCCAGCCTTCGCGATCGAGCAGTACCTCGAGGACGCGGCACGGCAGGAGGTCCGCATCGTCCGCGTCGTCGAGACACACACGCATGCCGACCACCTGGCGGGACACGGACGGCTCGCGCTGGAGCACGCCGTCCCGGTGAGCGTGCATCCCGCTGCGAACGCTGTGTACGCGAACGACCCGCTCGAGGACGGTGACGAGATCGTCCTCGGCGATGTCGTGCTGGGCTGCATCCACACCCCTGGCCACCGCCCCGAGCACTGCTGCCTGGCGGTGAGCGACCGCTCGCGCGGCGAGGATCCGTGGATCGTGCTCACCGGCGACTCGCTGTTCGTCGGAGACGCGGCGCGCCCGGACCTCGCGGTGGAGGCGCGCGAAGGCGCCGAGGGGCTCTTCCACTCGCTCCGCCGGCTCGTCGAGCTCGGCGACGGTGTCGAGGTCTATCCCGGGCACGTCGCGGGCTCGCTGTGCGGGAAGGCGATGAGCTCGAAGGCATCGACGACGATCGGCTTCGAGCGGCGCTTCAACCCGGCGCTCGCACACAACGACGTCTCGCTCTTCATCGCCGAGTCCACCGACATCTCCGCACCGCGTCCCCCCAACATGGAGCGGATCGTGGAGATGAACCGCGGGCCGTTCATCGGCGTCCAGCCGGAGCCCACTGAGCTCGCGGCTCCGCCTGCCGACGCCCAGATCCTCGACGTTCGGCCGATCGAGGCGTTCGCGGCCGGGCACCACCACGGTGCGCTCAGCGTGCCCGTCTCGGGAACGCGCTTCTCGACGAAAGCGGCGTTCGTGCTGGACGAGTCGCCCGTCGTCGTCGTGGCCTCCGACGAGGACGAAGTGGCGCTCGCGACGCGCGGGCTCCGCTCGGTCGGGCACCTCGACATCGCCGGCTACATCCTCGGCGGCGGCTCGGAGTCGCTCCAGCTCGTCTCTGTCGAGGAGCTCGACGGACTCATGGAAGATGGAGCCGAGCTGATCGACGTCCGCGAGAAGGACGAGCGCGACACGGGCTACATCGCGGGCAGCCTCAACATCCCCTACCGCCTGCTCGCGCTCGGCGAGGCGAACCTCCCGCGCGACAAGCCGATCGTCACGATCTGCGAGACAGGGCCGCGGGCCGCGATCGCCGCGAGCATCCTCGCGGCGCACGGCTTCGACGCGCACCCGGTGGTGAACGGCGGCATCGACTCGTGGATGGCGGCCGGGAAGCCGACGGTCGAGTTCCGCCGCTGCGGCGGCTAGCTCGCCGCCGCGAAGAGCTCATCGGCCTCGCGAAGATAGGCGGTCGCACCCACCTCCGACCCGCAGGACGGGCAGGTGGTCAGCGCGCGAGCCTACGAGGGTGGGCCGAGCCGTTCCACGATGTGCCCCGCGTCACGGAGTGCCGCGACGAGCTCCTGGCAATGACGCTCGTCGCGCGTCGAGACGACGAGCTCGATCTCGGTCTCAAGCGCGCTCGTCGTGCGTCCTTCTCGGTGATGGTCGACCGAGACGACGTTGCCACGCTCGCGGGCGATGAGGTCGAGGACGTCGCGCAGTTGTCCCGGGCGATCGGGGATCAGCAGGCGGATCGCGAGGAACCGCCCGGCCTGGGTGAGTCCGTGCCGGAGGACCGAGATGAGCGTTGTCGCATCGATGTTGCCGCCCGACAACACGACCGCGACCGGCCCGGTGCCGGGCACGCGTCCCGCGAGCAACGCAGCGAGCCCCACGGCGCCCGCGCCTTCGACGAGGAGCTTCGTGCGCTCGACGCAGAGGACGAGCGCTTCGGCGATCTCGTCGTCCGACACCGAGACCCGGTCGTCGAGCGTCGCTCCCGAGGATCTCGCCCGCGAGCTCGCCCTTGTGCTTGACGGCGATGCCGTCCGCGATCGTGAATCCCGGCTGGCACTCGACCCCGACGATGCTCACCCCGGGCCGTCTCTGCTTCAGCGCGAGCGAGATCCCGGCGGCGAGCCCTCCCCCGCCGATGGGAATCAGGAAGGTCTCGGCCTCCGGAGCCTGCTGGGCAAGCTCGAGGCCGATCGTGCCCTGCCCTGCGATGACGCGTTCGTCCTCGAACGCGTGCACGAGCGTTGCGCCAGTCGCCTCGACGTGGGCGGCCGCGGCGGCGACGGCCTCGTCGAACCCCTCGCCGACGAGCATCGTCTCGCCGCCGTAGGAGCGGGTAGCCTCGACCTTCGCCATCGGCGCGTCCTGCGGCATGAAGATCGTCGCCGGAATCCCCGCCTCGCGCGCCGCCCAGGCGACGGCCTGACCGTGGTTCCCGGCGCTCGCGGCGGCGACGCCGGCGCGCCGTTCCGCCGCCCCGAGCGTCGCGATCGTGTTGAACGCGCCGCGGATCTTGAAGGACCCCGTCCGCTGGAGGTTCTCGGCTTTCAGGTAGACGTGGCGGCCGGTGAGCCGTGAGAAGGTCTCCGTCGGGTAGAGCGGCGTCTCCCGTGCGACGCCCCTGAGGCGCTCGCGCGCAGCCTCGACGTCAGCGATCGTCGGCATGGACGTCGAACACCTCTTCGAGGATCTCGCGGACGGCGCTCAGCGGGTCGAGCTCACGCTCCTCGACGCGCGCGAGGACCTCGCGCAGCGCTGGATCCTCGGCAACCGCAGCCCGAAGATGAGCGCTCGCGCGGCTCGACGCGACGGCGAACACCTCGCCGGCGAGATTCCGCCGGCGGCGCTTCTCGAGACCACCGCCGCGCTCGAGGTCGGCCCGGTGCTCCTCGATCGCGGTCCACAGCTCAGGGACGTTCTCGGCGTGCAACGCCTCGGTGAGCAGGATCGCGGGACGCCGGTCCGGCTCCGCGAGGGCCACGATCGAGCGCACCTCGTTGAGCATCGTCTTCGCCGCCGGGTGATCCATCTTGTTGACCGCGATCACGTCGGGGATCTCCATGATCCCCGCCTTCAGAGCCTGGACGGAGTCGCCGGAGCCCGGCATGAGCACGAGCAGCACGGTATCCGCAATCCCGGTCACCTCGATCTCGCTCTGCCCCGCTCCCACGGTCTCGACGAACACGACGTCCTTCCCCGCGGCGTCGAGCAGGAGCACGGCCTGGAGTGTTGCCTCGGCGAGCCCGCCCAGGTGCCCGCGCGTGCCCATCGAGCGGATGTAGACGCCGGGATCGAGGAAGTGGTCGGAGAGCCGGATGCGGTCGCCGAGAAGGGCGCCGCGCGAGAACGGGCTCGACGGATCGACCGAGACCACCCCCACGGTTCGATCCGAGGCGCGGATGTGCCCGACGAGCGCGCCGATCAGGCTCGACTTTCCGACACCAGGCGGGCCCGTGACGCCGACGATCGCCGCTCGGCCCGTGTCCGGATAGACGTGTCGCACGAGCGGATAGGCGAGCGGATCGCCGTCCTCGACGAGCGAGATCGCGCGGGCGAGCGCGCGACGATCACCCGCGCGCACACCGTCGACGAGCTCCTCGAGCGTCAGCTCCCTGCGCGCCACGCAGGGACTCTATGCAGCCCTACGAGGGGCGCCGCGCTTCGGCCTCGCGCCGGGCTTCGATCTCCTCGAGGAGCGTCGCGATGCGCTCGAGCCCACCCGCGCGCTCGCCGACTCGGTCGTCCGCGGCGTGCTCGCGGCCATGTCCGTCGCCGTTCCCGTTGGCAAGGGCCGCGACGGCGGACTCGGAGCTCGCCTCGAACGCGGTCTGCTCGTCCTCGACCGCAACGGGGAGCCACCGCGTAAGGACGAACGCGACAACGGCGGCGAACAGGTAGACCACTCCGGCCCCGACCCAGACCGCCCGAGCCCCGAACTGATCGGTGAGGACCCCCGCTGCCGCCATGGCCAGGCCGAGCACGGCGTAGTTCGAGCTCATGATCGTGGCGAGCGCACGACCCCGGTATTGATCCGGCGCGCCGCGCTGTACGAGGAGCCGGTTGCAGACGATGACCGACCCGTTCCCGGCGGCGCCGCCCACCACGAACGCCACCGCGAGCCAGATGGAGCCGCTCAGCGCAGCCGCCCCCCAGCCCACTCCCATGAGCACCAAGGAGCTGACGTACGTCCGGCGCAGACCGACCTTGCCGAGCGCGGGCGCGCTCAGGAAGCTCCCGAAAGCAAGCCCGATGCCGCTCGCGGCCACGAGCGCGCCGAAGCCCACGTCACCGGCATCGAGCGTCTCCTTCGCGAACACGACCTCCGCGACGTTGACAGCGGCGGATCCGACGAGCGCGACGTTCCAGACGACGAGCACCGTCCGCAGCGGCGACGCCGTGAGCACGAGGCGGAGCCCGTCGGAGACGTCGCGCCAATGGCCACGCGTGAGCGAGTCCTCCGAGCGGAGCCTCCGTTCCGAGATCGCGGCCACGAAGGCCGCGGACACGAGGAAGGTGACCGCGTTGACGGCGTAGGGAACGGTCGTCCCCCACGCCGTGACCATCAGCCCGGCGGCGACGGGCCCGATCATCCACGAGAGGGTCTCGACCGTCACGACCAGCGAATTCGCGTTGACGAGCTCGTCCTCGGGGACGAGGTTCGGGATCGCGGCGTTCGCCGCCGGGAGGAAGAAGCCGGTCGCGATGCCGGAGACCGCGGCGAGCGCGATGAGAGTGCCGACCCCGTCGACGAAGGGCAGGGCGGCGAACACCCCGAAGCGGACGAGGTCGGACGCGATCATGAGCCGGCGCCGCGAAAGCCGGTCGACGAGCGGGCCGAGCAGGAGGCCGATGACGACGATCGGAAGGAAGTCCGCGATGAGGAGAGCAGCGACCCACGTGCCGGACTCCGTCGCGTCGTAGACCTGCAGCGTCAGCGCGACGGCCGCGAGGTACGTCCCGAAGCTCGACCCCGCGGTGGCGAGAAAGAGGTATCCGAACGACGGTGAGCGGCGGAGAAGGCCGAGACGGCTGGAGCTCTTCAAGACCGCAAGTGACGCTAGCACCTGTTCTCGGCTCCGACTACGGCCGTTCCGGCCAGGTCTGGACAGGACACCTGACGAGGATTCGGTGTGTCACGGTCGGCGCCTGCGTCGCCTACGCCGAGCCACGCATTGCTGCCTTCATGCGTCGAGCGACGACCTGCGCGAGCGCGGTTTCCGTCCCGCGGGCGGGTGGCGCGACGACGCCGACGAACACGAGCTCGGCGAGGGCACGCCTGTGCAGCAGGCGCACCACGTCGATGTGAGCCAATGGTGGTCGACCTGTCGGGCCGGAGATCGCAATGCGAAAGCCCTGGGAGGCGACGGCGAACCTCGGGACGGCGATCCGGCGAATCGAGACCCGGACCGTCTCACCCTGTCTCGCGAACTCGTTGCGAAACGCATCGCGGAGACAGTTCAGGCCCGGAGCGCTCGCACCCCGCCGCCACGCGGTCCGGGCCTCGGCAGCGGTGCGATAGACGGCACTCGACGATCCGACGATCTGATACTCGCGCGCCCAGTAGGGCGATCTCCCGCTCCCGGTGAGGACGAGATCGGAGCCGTCGAGGGGACGGCACGTGAGATGCGGCTCGAGTCCCGACGTCTGCTCCGGTTCGTAGCCCGATAGGAGATCAGCCTTTCGCAGCAGCATCGCGTCAGCTCGCTTCTGGTCGGCCGCAACGATCCGTTTCTGTGGATCGAGATGGCTCGCCGACGCCGCGCCTGCACATGCGAGCGCGAGGACGAGGACGAATAGGAGAGCGCGCACTCCTCTGAGAGTACGGAGGCTTACGGCTCGTACGCGAGGTTCTGGCGGAGCCATCGCTCGGCCTCGCTGAGCGGCATGCTCTTCCGCTCGGCGTAGTCGGCGACCTGGTCACGGCCGACCCGCCCGACGGAGAAGTAGCGCGCCTGCGGGTGACCGAAGTAGAGGCCGCTCACGCTCGACCCCGGTGTCGTTGCACACGACTCGGTGAGACCGATCCCTGCACGCTCGGCCTCGAGCAGCGCGAGCAGCGTCTGCTTCTCGGAGTGGTCGGGGCACGCCGGATAGCCGTACGCCGGGCGAATGCCACGGAACCGCTCGGCGATCCGCTCCTCGGTCGTCAGCGCCTCGGCAGGGGCGTACCACTGCTGCCGCGCGACTTCGTGGAGACGCTCCGCGAAGGCCTCGGCCAGACGGTCGGCGACGGCGCGGACCATGATCGCGCGATAGTCGTCGTTGTCGGCGGCGAACGCATCGGCGAGCGCCTCGCTGCCGAAGATGGCAACGGCGAAGGCGCCGACGTGATCCTGCAGCCCGGAGCTCGCGGGTGCCACGAAGTCCGCAAGAGACCGATTCGGCCGCGAGTCGGCATGGTCCCCCTGCTGGCGGAGCATCGGGAACCTGACGCCGCTGTTGAGCACGACATCGTCACCCTCGGCCTCGGCGGGCCAGAACCCGTATACGCCGCGGGCGGTCAGCGACCCGTCCGCCACGATCTCGTCCAGGAGCTCGTTCGCAGCCTCATAGAGGTCGCGCGCCACGGCGCCCTTCTCCGGATCGTCGAGAATCGCGGGGAAGCGGCCCTTGAGCTCCCACGCGTGGAAGAAGAACGTCCAGTCGACGTACGTGCGAAGCACGCCGATCTCCTGCTCGATCGCACTCACGCCCGTGAAGGGCGGAACCGCGAGGTCGTCCTCGTGCCAGTCGATCGGCGTCCGCCGCTCCCGCGCCTCGCGGAGCGAGAGCAACGGCTTCCGCCCCTTCTCCGCGTGCAGCGCGCGCAACCGCTCCTGATCGGCGCGGTTCTCGGTGTCGAGCCGCTGCCGCCGGTCGCCGTCCAGAAGGTCGCCGACGACGCCGACGACGCGCGACGCGTCGATGACGTGCACGGTCGGCTGCCCGTACTCGGGCGCGATCCGCACGGCGGTGTGCTGCCTCGAAGTCGTCGCACCGCCGATGAGCAGCGGGAGCGCGAGACCGCGCCGCTCCATCTCCTTCGCGACGGAGACCATCTCGTCGAGCGACGGTGTGATGAGCCCCGAGAGCCCGACGATGTCGCAGTCCTGTTCGGCTGCGACATCGAGCACTCTGTCCGCCGGGACCATCACGCCGAGGTCGATCACCTCGTAGCCGTTGCAGCCGAGGACGACGCCGACGATGTTCTTGCCGATGTCGTGGACGTCACCCTTGACCGTCGCGAGGACAACGCGCGCCGCGGAGGAGCGCTCGGTCTTGTCGGCCTCCATGTACGGCTCGAGGTAGGCGACCGCGCGCTTCATAGCGCGTGCGCTCTTAACGACCTGCGGCAGGAACATCTTCCCCGCCCCGAAGAGGTCGCCGACGATCTTCATCCCGTCCATGAGCGGCCCCTCGATCACGTCCAGCGGCCGGGCCGATGCCTGTCGCGCCTCCTCGGTGTCCTCCTCGATGAAGTCGACGACGCCGTGGACGAGGGCATGCGCGAGCCTGTCCCCGACGGGCGCCTCGCGCCAGGTCAGGTCGAGCTCGCGCTTCGTCGCGCCGCCGGTGACCGTCGAGGCGTATTCGACGAGCCGCTCGGTCGCATCCTCGCGCCGGTCGAAGAGGACGTCCTCGACGCGCTCGAGCAGCTCAGGCTCGATGTCCTCGTACACCGCGAGCTGGCCGGCGTTGACGATCCCCATGTCGAGCCCCGCACGGATCGCGTGGTAGAGGAAGGAGGCGTGCATCGCCTCGCGCACCGCATCGTTCCCGCGGAATGCGAACGAGAGGTTCGAGACGCCGCCGGAGACGAGCGCGCCCGGACAACGCTCCTTGAGGAGCGGGATCGACGCGATGAACTCCTTGGCGAAGGACGCGTGCTCCTCGATCCCCGTGGCGACGGCAAGGATGTTCGGGTCGAGGATGATGTCCTCCGGCGCGAAGCCCGCGGTGCCGATCAGGAGGTCGTAGGCACGCCCGAGGATCGCGACCTTGCGCTCCGCCGTCTCCGCCTGGCCCGTCTCGTCGAAGGCCATGACGACGACTGCGGCGCCGAAAGCGCGCACTATCCGTGCCTGCTCGAGGAACGGCCCCTCGCCCTCCTTGAGCGAGATCGAGTTGACGACGCCCTTGCCCTGGAGGCACCGCAGGCCGGCCTCGAGCGCGGAGAAGCGAGAGCTGTCGACCATGATCGGGAGTCGCGCCGCCTCCGGCTCGGTCGCCAGCAGGTTGAGGAACGTCGTCATCGCCTGCTCGGCGTCGAGAAGGTCGGCGTCCATGTTCACGTCCAGGAGGTTCGCGCCGCCGCGCACCTGCTCGAGCGCGACGGCGACCGCTCCCTGGAAGTCGTTCGCCTCGACCAACCGCCGAAACCGGGCCGACCCCGTCACGTTCGTGCGCTCGCCGACGATGACGAAGCCCGTGTCCGGTCCGATCACGAACGGCTCGAGACCGGAGAAGCGAGGCAGTGTCGCGCGCGGGGGGACCGTTCGCGGCGGTAGGCCCTCGACGGCGCGTGCGATCGCGTGCGTGTGCTCGGGCATCGTCCCGCAGCAGCCGCCGACGAGGTTCACGAGCCCGTCCTCCGCAAACGCGCGCAGGTAGCGGCTCGTGTCCTCGGCTTTCTCGTCGTGGAGCCCGAGCGCGTTCGGCAGCCCGGCGTTGGGGTGGCAGGAGACGTAGGTCGACGCGCCGTGCGCGAGCTCCTCCAGGAAGGGCCGCATCTCGGTCGCGCCGAGCGAGCAGTTCACGCCGACGATGAACGGCTCCGCGTGCTCGACGGAGATCCAGAACGCGTCCGACGTCTGCCCGGAGAGGTTGCGCCCGCTCTTGTCGATCGCCGTGAAGGAGAGCCAGAGCGGCAGCTCGGGCGCAACGGCTCGCGCAGCGACGATCGCAGCCTTCGCGTTCAGCGTGTCGAAGATCGTCTCGATGAGAAGCAGGTCGGCGCCGCCGTCGCGCAGCGCCGCGATCTGCTCCTCGTATGCCTCTTGCACACGGTCGAACGTGACGGCACGGAACGCCGCATCGTCCACCTTGGGCGAGAGCGACAATGTGACGTTCAGCGGGCCGACCGAGCCGGCGACGAATCGCGGCTTCTCGGGTGTGCGGGCCGTCCACGCGTCTGCGGCCTCGCGCGCCAGCCGCGCCCCTGCGAGGCTCATCTCGGCGGCGGCACCCTGCAGCGCGTAGTCGGCCTGCCCTATCGAGGTGGCGGTGAAGGTGTTCGTCGTCGCGATGTCCGCGCCCGCCTCGAAGTACGAGTCGTGAACCTCGGAGACGACGTGCGGCGCCGTGAGGTTGAGGAGGTCGGGATCGCCTTTGACGTCGTGCGTATGCGCCGCGAAGCGCTCGCCCCGATACTCCTCCTCCGAGAAGCCGCGGCGGTGGATGAGCACACCCCAGGACCCGTCGAGGACGAGGATCCTCTCGGCGAGGAGGGATTCGAGCTGTGTGCGGACGTCTTTCACGATTCGGCTCCCGCCTAGAGAGATCGGGAGCCGAGAGACTCGCGAGGCTCTTTAGGCGTTTGGTAACCCGGTCGCCAAGCTGCCGTTCAAAGCTCTCCGGGACTCCCAGGCTAGCGAATACGACGTCTTTCGACGACTTCTTACGCCGTTCGAGCCACTGCCGCCCGACGTCCTAGCCCTCTCTTCCCTCCTCCGCTACGGCGAAGGCGGCGAGCGCCTCGCGGCCGGTGTCGACGAAAGGCTCGCCGTGCGCCAGCAGGAGATGCCGAAAGTCGAGATCCGCGAGGCCACGATACGTGGCACGCAGGCCCTGCTTGGTCGCGCCCGGCTCGTCCATGAGGTGATCCGGTACGAACATGAGTGGCCCGCCAGGCTCCCAGCGGACGGCTCCGTCGGCGAGCGCGAGAGCATCGTGAGCAGGGATGAAGAGCGCGGTCTCGTCCGGGCAGATGACTCCGACCTCGTGGGCGACGATCCCTCCGGGCAGCTCGTCGCCGAAGTCGAAGGGCTCGACGGGCTCGCCGCTCGCGAACTCGTGCAGGCCGGGACGCACACAGCGGACCGCAACACCGAACCGCTCGACGAACTCGCCGGTCGAGCGGTAGTGATGCCGGTTCGTCAGCAGGATGTCGGTCGGCGGGCCGTGCTCCGCGAACCAGTCGACCCCCTCGTCGGGCGTGATCGGATCGAGCAGGACGCCTTCCTCTTCGAGGTAGTAGGAGTGCACGGGGATCTTGATCTTCGGATGGACGGCGGTCCAGTGCCAGACGCCCGGGACGATCTGCTCCATGCGTCGAGCGTACCGCGCTCAGCCCGCGAACACACGGCGCTCGGCGTCCTCGATGATCTCGTCCTGGCGCGGCGGATTCGTCATCAGCTCCACGATGACCTCGACGCGCGGATCGTCGGTCGCCCGCATCCGGGCGATCGCGTCCTCGACGTCGTATTGGGTCCGGCGAAGCTCGACGTCCGGCCCGAGCAGGGCCCAGTACGCAGCCGGCACCGTCTCGTAGGGAAGTCCGACGCTCCCGGGATTGACGAGCCGAAGTCCGGCCGCCCGTCGATCGAACTGCATGTGCGTGTGAGCGGTGACGAAGACGCTCGCCGCGATCCCCTCGCTGAACTCGCGGACGCGCTCGTCGGGAGTCCGGCGCGTTACGCACTCCTCGTCCGATCGTGGCGAGCCGTGTGCGAAGCAGGTCGGCCCGAGCCCGTCGACGCCGACGATCACCGTCTGCTCGAACCCGCCGAGAAAGACGAGGTCGTCGGCGGAGTGCGCCGCAGCCATCCACTCACCCCGGCCCTCGAGGTCGGACCCGACCGCGCGGTCCGCATTCCCGCGGACGAAGCGGGCGGGAATCTCCATCGCACGCACGAGCGCGAGCGTCTCCTGCGGTAGCGACCCCCACGTGAGGTCGCCGCAGAACACGACGAGGTCGGGACGCTCGCGCTCGACCTCCTCCAGCACAGCCGCGAGTGCCGACGCATTGCCGTGGACGTCGGCGAGCGCCGCGACGCGCATCAGGCCGTGGGCTGAGTCGTCGCCGACCCAGCGGACGCGAAGCGTCCGCCTTCAGGGATCTGTGCGCGGTCGGAATCCGCGCTCGCGGATTCCGACCTTGCGCTCAACCGGTCGTACGCCCTGAGACCGAGAGTTGGTTCTCGGCGTGCTTGATGCGCTGTTCGAGCTGCCAGCGGTCCGAGGTCGATTCGCCCGCCTCGACCTTCTCGAGCTCCGCCTTCGCCGCCTCGAGCTGCCCGCGAGCGCGGTCGTCGTCGATCTCCTTCACGCTGACGGCGTCGTCGACGAGCGCGAGCGCGCGGTCGAGCTCGACCTTGAAGAAGCCGGGGCCGGTCGCGAACTCGAGGACCTCGTTCGGGCTCAGATGGATGCGGGTCGAGCCCGCCTTCAGCGTCGCCACGAGCGGGGCGTGGCGCGCGAGCACACCGATCTCGCCGGCGGCGCCTGGGACGATGACCATCTCCGCCTCGCCGTCGAACGCCGGGCCGTCGGGCGTGACGAGCGCGACGTCGAACTTCGGATGCGACTCGGCCACGACGCGCTACGCGGCGACGGCCTCGGCCTGCCGCGCCTTCTCGACCGCGTCCTCGATCGTGCCGACCATGTAGAAGGCCGACTCCGGGAGCTCGTCGTGCTCGCCGTCGATGATCGCGCGGAACGAGCGGATGGTGTCCTCCAGCTTCACGTACTTGCCGGGCGTCCCGGTGAACTGCTCGGCGACGAAGTTCGGCTGCGAGAGGAAGCGCTCGATGCGTCGCGCGCGGGCGACGACGACCTTGTCCTCGTCCGTGAGCTCGTCCATGCCGAGGATCGCGATGATGTCCTGCAGATCGGCGTACCGCTGGAGGATCTGCTGGACGAGCGTCGCGACCTCGTAGTGCTCGTCGGAGACCACGCCCGGCTGGAGGGCGCGCGAGGTGGACTTGAGCGGGTCGACGGCGGGATAGATCCCCTTCTCCACGATCGAGCGCTCGAGCACGGTGGTCGAGTCGAGGTGCGCGAACGTGTTCGCCGGAGCCGGGTCGGTGAGGTCGTCCGCGGGGACGTAGATCGCCTGCACCGAGGTGACCGAGCCCGTCTTCGTCGAGGTGATCCGCTCCTGCAGCTGCCCCATCTCGGTGGCGAGCGTCGGCTGGTAGCCGACGGCGCTCGGCATGCGGCCGAGGAGCGCCGACACCTCGGAGCCCGCCTGGACGAAGCGGAAGATGTTGTCGACGAAGAACAGGACGTCCTGACCTCCCTCGTCGCGGAAGTACTCCGCCATCGTCAGGCCCGAGAGAGCGACGCGCAGACGCGCCCCCGGCGGCTCGTTCATCTGCCCGTAGACGAGCGCGACCTTGTCGAGCACGCCCGACTCGGTCATCTCGAGCAGGAGGTCGTTGCCCTCCCGCGTGCGCTCACCGACGCCTGCGAAGACGGAGACACCGCCGTGCTGCTGGGCGACGTTGTGGATGAGCTCCTGGATGAGGACCGTCTTGCCGACGCCGGCGCCGCCGAAGAGGCCGATCTTGCCGCCCTTCACATACGGCGCGATGAGGTCGATGACCTTGATGCCGGTCTCGAACGTCTCGATCTTCGGCGAGAGATCGCGGAACGCGGGCGGGTCGCGATGGATCGACCAGCGCTCGGTGTCAGCCGGGATCGCTTCGAGCTCGTCGATCGGCTGGCCGATGACGTTCCAGAGCCGCCCCAGCGTCGACGACCCGACCGGCACACTGATAGGCCCGTTCGTGTCGACGCAGACGCTGCCGCGCGAGAGCCCGTCGGTCGAGTCCATGGCGACGGCACGAACGCGGTCGTCCCCGAGGTGCTGCTGCACCTCCGCCACGAGCGTGCGGCTCGTGTCGCCCTCCGGGATCTCGATCTCGAGGGCCGTGTAGATCTCGGGTAGCCGGTCGGGGAAGACGGCGTCGATGACGACGCCCTTGATCTCGATGATCCGGCCCGTGTTCGTGCGGTCTGATCCCTTCTCGGACATGGTTCTCCTCAGAGGTTTCCTCCGGCGCCACAGCGGCAGGCCGGCGGGCGACGAGTCTATCGAAGAGTTGCGCGAGCGCACCGGGCACGCGCGTTAACAGATTCCTCGAAATCGAGCAGCGAATGACCAACGACATGCTGGCTATCCTCGTTCGATGCGGTGGACCTGGTCGACCATCGGCGGCGTGATCGCAATCGCAGTCGTGGCACTCGTTGGTGCCGTCGTGCTCGGGCAAGCTGTCGCGAAGAACGACGAGCCCAGTTCTCGTGCCGCGTACCAGGAGTCGGTGGTTGTCGTCCGAGATCGCATCGATTTCGCGCTCGCGCGGATCGGGAGGTCGCAGTCTCCGGAAGAGCTGGAGAACCGGATCGACGAGGCCTCGGTGACAGTTGGCGGCGGTGCGGAAGAGCTGGCTGACCTCGACGCGCCGACCGAGCTCAGAACGCAGAACGACAAGCTCGTCAGAACGCTTCAAGCTTTTGCGGACGAGCTCGCCGGAACGGCGGACACGCTTCGTGACCCCTCGTTCGAGCCCGCCCTCCATGGACTCAACAGCATCAGCTTCAAGCAGTGGGATGTCCTGAACAGCGTCCTCGTGGAGCTGCGACGCGCCGGCATACACGTCGAGCTGCTGGCACGCCATTGAGCGAAAAGCAGCGAGACGAGCGTCCGTCGCACGTGACCCCTAACACAACCGATGGAGGGCCGTCTCACCCAAGAGGAGTGCGATGGATCTTCCTCAGCAGCGTCGTGCTGGCGCTCTCATCGGCCTTGCTCATGGGCAAAGCGGTCGCCGGCACCTCACCCGTCCCTGACGCACCGATACCCGCGAAGACGGGCTTTCTCACGGACTGTCTCCGGTTCGAGAACCAGCGACGGGTCAACTGCTACGTCCGCCGACTCCTCGCGATCGTCGAACGAGCCGGCGATCCTTCTCGGGAGCTCCCCAAGATCGACCGCAAGGTGCACCGAACGGGCGGATACCTCGAGGGCGCGTGCCATTCGTTGATGCATGTCGTGGGACGAAACTGGGCGCGCCGACACGGCGTCACGCTCGAGACCATGTTCCACTACGTACCGCGTTCCAACGATCCGGGATGTTCCGCGGGGTTCGGCATGGGGATGGTCATCTACCTCGGCACGCGGATCATCCTCGAGCCGCGCAGCATCGTCCCCACGTGCGAGCGGCTCCCGACGCGATTCCGCGAGTACACGTGCATCCACGGCACCGGACATGCGCTCATGCGGGGGTATCACGGCCTGCTCGCCGGTGCCGTCGACGCCTGCACGCAGCTCGGCCCGAGATTCGCCCCAGACTGCGCGCAAGGAGCATTTCACGACTACTGGATCTCACTCGCAGGAGGGGACGGAACAACACAGCGGCCGAACGCGGAGACATCACCTCAGACCGTGTGCGGCAGCACGACCTTCGTTCGCCCATGCTGGTACAGGTTCTTCTGGGAGCGCATGCCCGAGGTTCGCGTGTACGACCCGCAGGACATCACACGCTTGTGCGCGCACCTCTCGGGAATGCAGCGTGGTGGATGCGTCGCTGGAGCATCGCTGTCCATGTCCCGGACACGGGTGGCGATCGAGCACGCACACACCTGCGGTCTGCTCAAGGAAGCAGCCGATGCGCTCAACTGCATCCGCGGCGTGGTGGTCCCCGCGGTCGCGGGTCGGCTGCATGAGCAGCTCGAGCTCATCCGCACCTGTGACGGCTTCCCGAAGAAAACGATGTGGGGGTGCTACTCGTGGTTCGGCCGGACGCTCTCGGTCGTTACCGACGGCCGGTTCGAGAGAGTCGGCTGCCGCCGTCTCGATCCGCCGCACGCGCGCTATTCGTGCGTGGCGGGCGCTCGGCGCATGGGGGACGCACTCGCCACGTTCTCCTGAAGACCGACGGTATGCGGCTCTTGCCGACTGCAGCAGCGCCGGCTGGCTAGATGACCACGGTCGGGCCGCTGCGGTGGCGCTTGAAGTCGCGCCCGTCTGCGATGATCTGCTTCATCTCGTTTCGGCCCGCGGTGAGCGTCGGGAAGCGAGAAGGCCGCTCGAGCGTCGTATCACGCTCGAAAGCCGGGAGCCCGAGCTGAAGTACCGAGCCGACGACGGCAATCGCCACGGCAGCCGCGAGTCCGACGTGCACGCGAGCGACTACGGCTCGGCGCGGCGCATGCACATGGATCGCACGTCTCATCTGCTCGAGCGGCGCATTGCGAAGCGTGGTCGTGAAGTCGGTCACATCTGCTGAATACGCACTGCAGGCCGGACAGCGAAGGAGATGCGCGTCCAGCATTCTCCGCTCGAGCTCCGAGAGCTCGCTGTCGAGCTCGAGCGAGATCTGCGCGCGGATGCGCTCACAAACCACGGATTGATGGGCTGCGCTCACGATCGTTGTGACGACATGCGGCCGCAGGAGTTAGCCACCCGACGCAGCCGGACTTCCAGCGAGATCGAACGGCCTGGCGATCTCGGCGAAGTGGCAGGCGACAGGATGACTGCCGCCGGCACGCGGGATTAGCTCGGGGTCCTGCTCGGCGCAGATCTCCTGCGCTTTCCAGCAGCGCGTCCGGAAGCGACAGCCCGAGGGAGGATTCGCGGGGCTCGGAACGTCGCCTTCGAGGACGATCCGCTTCCGCTTGCCGCGCAGGTTCGGGGTCTCTATCGGAACGGCCGACAGAAGCGCCTGCGTGTACGGATGCATGGGCGTCTCGTAGAGCTCCCTTCGAGCGGCGATCTCCACGATCCTTCCGAGGTACATCACCGCGACGCGGTCGGAAACGTGTCGGACAACCGACAGGTCGTGGGCTATGAAGACGTAGGTGAGCCCGAAATCGTTCTGAAGCTGTTCGACGAGATTCACGACCTGTGCTTGGATCGAGACGTCGAGAGCGGAGACCGGCTCGTCGAGCACGATCAGCTTCGGGTTGAGCGCGAGCGCGCGGGCCACACCGATTCGTTGTCGTTGTCCACCGGAGAACTCGTGGGGGAAGCGGTTTCCGTGCTCTGGGCTCAGACCGACGGTTCGGAGAAGCTCCTCCACGCGGCGACGACCTTCGGCTCCGCGATAGAGCTTGTGGATACGCAGCGGCTCGGCGACGATCTCTCGCACGGTCATCCGCGGGTTGAGCGACGCGTACGGATCCTGGAAGATGATCTGGACGTCGCGTCGAATCGGTCTCATCTGGCGGCGCGAGAGAGCCGTGATGTCTTCGCCTTCGAAGACGATCTTGCCCGCCGTCGGCTCGATCAGCTTGATGATCGAGCGGCCGAGGGTCGTCTTGCCACAGCCGGACTCTCCTACGATGCCGAGCGTTTCCCCACGGCGAACGGAGAGATCCACACCGTCCACCGCCCGCACCTGCCCAACGGTGTGCTTGAGGAGCCCAGCCTTTATCGGAAAGTGCTTGACGAGACCCTCGACCCGAAGGATGTCGTCGTCGCGAGGTTCGATGTTGACCGCAGGCGGCGCTTCGGCAAGGGCGGTTGTCGACGTCTCGCTCATGACCCCGCGCCGACATGCGTGGCTGCGAGCTCTTCCGCGAAGTGACAGGCGGAAAGGTGTAGCAGCCCATCCTCGCCAAGATTTCGGAGCGCGGGAACGTCGGTGCGACACTCCGCCCGCCCCTGAGACTGAGCGCATCTGGGATGGAACGCGCATCCGGGCGGAGGTGTCAGCAGACTCGGCGGTTGACCGGGAATCGGGCTGAGCCGGTCCTGATCCATGTCGAGACGTGCCAGGCTGCTCATGAGGCCGACCGTGTACGGATGACGCGGTGAGTTGAAGATTGTGAAGACATCGGCGAGCTCGACGACCCGTCCCGCGTACATCACGACGACCCTGTCGGCGAGCTCCGCGATGAGCCCAAGGTCGTGCGTGATCAGGATGGTCGCGGCATGTGTCTCCTCCTGCGCCGCGCGCAGCACCTCGACGATCTGCGCCTGAATGGTCACGTCGAGAGCCGTTGTCGGCTCGTCGGCGATCAGCACCGCCGGATCATTCGCGATCGCCATCGCCACCATCGCTCGCTGGCGCATGCCCCCGGAGAACTCGTGCGGATACTGCAGGATGCGACGCTCCGGGAACGGCACGCCCACGAGGTCGAGCAACTTGATCGTGCGCTCGCGCGCCTGATCGTCACCGATGCCTGGATTGTGCGTCGTGATCGCCTCGGCGATCTGGTCACCGATCGTGATCACGGGATTGAGCGACGTCATCGGATCCTGGAAGATCATCGCAACCTCGCCACCGCGGATCTCCTGCAGCTCCTTCTTCCGCATGGTCAGGAGATCGCGACCCTTGTAGAGCGCCTCTCCGCTCACGATCCTCCCCGGCGGCATAGGGATCAGCCCGAGCATCGACATGACCGAGACGCTCTTTCCCGAACCCGACTCGCCGACGACACCGAGTGTCTCACCCGCGGCGAGGTCGTAGCTGACGCCGGTGACGGCATGCACGATGCCGTCTTCGGTGTCGAACTCAACTGTGAGGTCTCTGACTGAGAGGAGAGACTCCGCCAATGTCAGGTTCGCGTCCTCTGGGTCGGATCGAGCGCGTCACGAAGGCCGTCCCCGATGAAGTTCACGCAGAGTGCGACGAGCACGATCACGAGACCAGGAAAGGTAACGAGCCACCAGGTGTCGAAGCCGTTCGTCTCACCGTCTGCGATGAGGCTTCCGAGCGCCGGGTGCGGCGGCTGGATTCCGAAGCCGAGGAACGAGAGGGCTGCCTCGGTGAGGATCGCGAGAGCGACGAACAGCGTCATGGTCACGGCGATGGGCCCGACGCAGTTCGGGAGGATGTGGCGGAAGATGATCCTTCGGTCGCTCGCCCCGGCAGCTCTCGCCGCCTCGACGAACTCCTTCTCGCGCAGCGAGAGGAAGATTCCTCTGACGATCCGCGCAAGGCCCGTCCAGAAGAGGAGTGCGAGGATGAGCCCGACTTTCGTGGGCTGCGAGATCGGGATCGGGCCGAGCTGGGAGTCGTCCTGACCGAGATAGGCGGCGGCAGCCAGGAGGATGGCCAGCCCCGGCAAGGTCAGGATGAGGTCGGTGAAGCGCATGAGCAGGTTGTCCGTCTGACCGCCGTAGTAGCCGGCGACCGCTCCGATAGCGGTACCGATCGCGGTCGCGAGCGTGGCAACGAAGAACGCCACCCAGAGGGACGTTTGCAGGCCGTAGATGATCCGACTGAGGTAGTCACGACCCAGCAGGTCGGTCCCGAATATGTGCTCGCGGCTCGGGCCCTCGCCGATGTGGAGGAAGTCGAGCTCGTCGTATCCATGCGGTGCCACCCGCTTGGCAAAGATCGCCACGAGTGCGAGCAGGACCAGCACGACGAGACTCGCAACGGCGAGCCGATGGCGGAGGAAACGTATGCGTGCGTACGCCCACTGGCTTCGAGCCTTGACCTCGACGCCGCTCTCGTAGGCGAGCTCGACGTCGGCCGTCGTTGCCGTCGGCTCCTGCAGCGGCCTCGTCGGCGCGTGCTCAGTCATACCGCACCCGCGGATCGAGGTAGCCGTACGCGATGTCGGCGATGAGATTGAAGACGATGATCATCGTCGCGGTGACCATGAGCCAGGCCATGACCGGGTATGGGTCGCCGGCGTTCAGGGCCCTGACGTAGTAGAGACCCATTCCGTCCAGCGCGAAGACCGTCTCGGTGACGATCGCTCCTCCGAACAGCACCCCGAATTGCAGCGCGACGAGCGTCACGAGGGGAATGAGAGCGTTCCGGAAGGCGTGCCGCATCGTCACCTTGCTCTCCGACACACCCTTCGCGCGTGCCGTGCGCACGTAGTCGGCGTTGACGACCTCGAGCATCGATGCGCGCATGTAGCGCGAATAGGTGGCGACGCTTGCGATCATCAGCACCATCACGGGGAGAGCGAGATGCCAGGCGCGATCCGCGACGAAATGGAGCCCTGATCCCGGATCCACCGAGTTGAGACTCGTGATCGGAAAGATGGAATGACCCGTCGATTTGTAGACCTCGGTCACCACCACCTGCAGCATCAACGCGAGCCAGAACACGGGTATGGCCAGGCCGACGAAACTGAACGTCGTCGCCGTGTAGTCGAAAGCGCTGTACTGGCGTAACGCCGAGTAGACCCCGATCCCGACGGCGATGAGGACGGCGAGCATCTCCGCGATCAGCACGAGTTGGAGCGTGTTCCCCATGACGCGCAGGAGATCCGGAAGGATCGGGCGTCCGCCGACGAGCGTGGTCCCGAACTGGTTCGTGGCTGCGTCTCGCACCCAGTAGGCGTAGCGAACCGGGATGGAGTCGTTGAGGTGGTTGCGTTCCTCGATGTTCGCGATCGTCTGCGGCGAGATGTTCGGTCGCGTCCTCAGGTAGCCGAGCGGGTCACCCGAAACCGCGATGAACGTAAAGATGATCATGCTCGCCAGGATGAGCACGAGGACGCTGTAGAGCAGTCTGCGAACGACGTAGGTCAGCATGTCCTTCGCCCCCGAATGTTAGACGGAGCAGCTTCCGACCGAAGAGTCCCGCCCCCGCCGTTGGGGGCGGGGGCGGGACTCGAGAGCATGAAGCGAACGATGCAAGGACGTAACCGTACTCCTATCCGGATACGGCCCAGGTGTTCGCGTTCCAGGTCGCGGTCTGCTGCGTCGGGTTCACGACCAGGCCCTTGACCTTCGTGCTGCCGATGAGGTACTCGGGCGGAGACCACATCGGGATCGAGTTGATGTCGTCGGCGGCGATCTTCGCAGCCTGGTCCATCAGCGGGTTCCGCTTGGCCGGATCGGGCGTGACCCCGGACTTCCGGGCGAGAGCGGACGCCTTGGCGTTGCACCAGTTCATGTAGTTCTGGCCACCGCCGCAGCCGTAGATGCCGAACGAGTTCGTCTGGCTGGCCGGCGAGCTCGACAACGTGAACATGAACAGGTCCCAGTCACCGGACGGCAGCACCTGGCCGAAGACGAGGGTGTTCGGTCCGAAGTTCGGCACGAGCTCGATGCCGACGCTCTTGAGCTGCTTCTGCATGACCTCGAACGCCAGCGCGCGGAGCTGATTTCCGCTGGTCGTGGTGAAGCGGAAGCTGAGCTTGCCGACTCCCGGACAACTCCAGATGTTGCTGTTGGACGCGGACGGCGTGTCCGGGCCGCCCGTGCACCCGTTCTTCTTCAGCAGTGCGATCACGGCCTTCTGGCTGAACCCGTACTTGTTCCAGTACGGCTTGTACTGCGCCTGCTGCGGGAAGAAGACGTTGCTTCTGGAGCACCGGCAGGTCTTTCGCCGACCGCACGAGCCCGGTCTGAACCCACAGTGCGTTCACGATCTGCTGCCTGTTGATGCCCCTGACCAGGGCCTCACGGACGTACTTCTTGTCGAGCGCGGGATGACCCTTCGGCCCACGCTGGATGTCGACGTGCTGCCACTGGAACGCAGGCGTCGTCTGCACCTTGAACTTCGAGTTCTTGTACAGATCCGCGATCTGGATCTGCGGCTGCGGCGACATGACCTGAATCTCGCCGGCTTGCAACGCCTGGAACTCGGACGGTGTGCTCGGGATGTAGCGGAAGACGATCCGGTCGAGCTTCGACACCGGGCCGGCCTTGAACCGCGGGTTCTTGACGAGTGTGAGCTGCTGTCCCTTCGTCCAGCTCTGGAACCTCCAGGCGCCGCTCGCGAGTGGCATGGAGTTCAGCCACATGTTGTTGAAGTCCGCACCGTTCTGCGAGTTCATGATCGGCTGGACCTGCTGGCGCGGCATGAGCTGGTTCGCAGCGATGCCGTCCCAGAAAGCGACCGGCCTGCCCTTCTTGAACGTCATCGTCACCGACTTGCCCTTGGGCCTGACGCTCTGGATGTCCTCCCAGCCCGTCCGGTCGGTGATGTCGAAGTTCGGGTTCATGATCGTCTTGTACGTGACAAAGAAGTCCTGGCCCAGAACCGGCTGCCCATCGCTCCAGACCGCGCTCTGCTTGTACTTCCACGTCACTGTGAGTGGATCGGCTTTCAGGATCTTCGGCGCGCCGTCCCAGAGTTCCGGCACGAGAGCTGCCTTGTTGTTGTAGATCCCGCCCGACGCGAGGACCGGGTTCATGGCGAGCGGCGTCGGGGTGTTGCTTCCCTCCGTCACGAACGGGTTGAGCGTGGACGGCTCCTGGTCGTGCCCGAAGACAACCGTCCCGGCCGAGGTCCGCTCCGGCTTCGCCGTTGCGGCCGGGCCTATGACGAGGCTCGCGACGAGAGCGAGAGCGCCCGTCACGAGCAGGATCGAACGTTTACGCATGTACTCCCTCCATCCGAGTGTTCCCTGCTGAAGCACGCGACGGGTTCGAGGCTGCTCTGGGCGAACGGCGAATCCGGTCGGTGCGAGCCGTGCCGGGAGTCCGGTCGTTCGAGAGCCTCGTCGTCGCCATGGTCAAAGCGCAGGATCATAGTGTGTGACGCCCAACATCCAATTTCGTTAGAAGGGAGCAGATGTGCATGTTCCTCGGAAGGACGAAATGCGCGGAGGCGCCCAATTCGTCGTCGCGGGCGAGGATGCGTCGCGCTTCGCAGACGAGACGCTCACTGCCCTCGAGCGAGCCATCGGCATCGAGTGGTACACGAGCTACGGGACGGACGTCGATCTCGCCGCGCTGAACCTCTGTCGGCTCCGGCGTGCGGGTGCGAGCCTGGGCGGCTCGATCGAACACGGCGACGAGGCGGTTCGCCGCGTCCTGGCTCAGGCAAGCCCTCAGGCGCTGTCCTGGATCGCGAGCCGCGCGATCTCGTACATGGACGAGAACGGTTTTCCAGACGCCGTGGCGCCATGGTTCCCGGAGACGCCGGACGAGACGAGCTAGCGGTCGCGCCTCCAGAGCAGAAGGACGAGTGGTGCGAGTGCGGCGGCCGCGAAGTACGGCGCGAGAGCGATGCGACTTCCCCGCTCGCCTTGGACGACGGTCGGCCCGGACCCCAGGCGGTCGCGCGCGTAGCTCCGTACGGCGCTGAGCTCCTCTTCGTCGTAGACCCTCCCCTGTACGGCTCCGGCAAGGTCCTCGAGAAGGTCGCGCGCGGACGGATCAGGCCGATAGCCCGCCTCGGGAGCGTTGCCCGTGAAGACGCGCTCGTCGCGATCCCAGAACTGGACGAAGACCGTCGCAATCGCAGGCGACTCGAGGAAGAGGCTCCGTAGGCGCTCCACGGCGACGGGCTGGCTCTCCCCGTCGGTGAGGACGACCACGAGACGCTTGCGCGCGCGGGGAGAGAAGAATCGCTGCGTTCGAATGGTCGCCAGTGCGTCGAGCCTCGTCGCGCTCAGGAGCACACTCGAGCGCGGCGGGGGCTTCTCGATGCCGATCGACCGCTGGACGGTGGCCTGAAAGACGTCCTGATTCACGCTGGGCAACAGGTGTGGGAGGACGCGGTCCGTCATCGATGCCACTCCGAACGGGATCTCGGGCAGAGACGCACGGAGAGCGACGGCGAACTGCTTCGCCCGCTCGATGCGCATAGGCGAGCCCTTTCCCTCCTGGCCGAGCATCGACCGGGAGACGTCGACGACGACGAACGCCTCGCTGTCGGTTCGAGTCCGTGCCGTCAGCGTTCGCTCCACCACCGGCTGCGCCGCCGCGACGCCGAGGAAGGCGCCAGCCGCGATAACGGCCACTATCGCGACGAGCGCTCGCCGAGCCGACGGCTCGGCGAGACCGAGGACGCCCCGCACCTTCCTCGCCCGCCTGCGCACGACGAGAAGCGCCGCGAGCGGGAGAAGCGCGCCGAGCGCGACGAGCGCTGCGGTGGGGGTGAGAAATACGACGCTGCTGGCCATCAGTACCCACTCCCGGCCTGGCCGGCGCCTGCACCCCTCGAACCACTCCCTCCGGGGGTCGGGTTCTGACCGCCGGCGGCCTCGTTGATCTGCACGCCGCGTCCCCGCTGGTACGCGAGCTCCAGGTTGACCTTGGCCTCCTCGTTCGTGGAGTCCAGGTCGATGGCATGCCGGAAGTTCAAGACGGTGCTCGACAAGAGCGCTTCTCGCCCCTGCGTCTCCGTCACGAATCGGGCGAGCCCGATGACGCCCAGCAGGCCGGCGGCGCGCGAGCGGCGCGACCGAGTCGGGATCGTGCGCCACGATGGCCTCGAGCCGTGCCGTCGCCTCGTTCCGGCTGATTGCGATCCGTGGATCCGAGGTCAGCACCCCCACCTCGTCGAGATGAGCGGCGCGCAGCGCTTGGAGCGCCTTGCGCAGCTGGACGTCGTCGCCGACCGCGAGCACGTCTCCCGCGAGACCGAACGGCACGAGCTCACGCGCGTCCCAGAGCGTCGCGTCGTCGGGATTCGTGCGGTAGCTGACGTCGTCCGAGCGAAAGGCCTCGTCCCACCGCGCGACGTCCACTGCGACGAGTACGAGCACGACGGCGAGCCCGAGGCAGAGCAATGCCGCCGCTCCGAGCGCGATCCTTCGCCTGGTCTCCGTGCTGCTCATGCCTGCCGTCGGATGCCTGGGGTCAGCGCGAGCCGCCCTGCGTAGCGCTCGTGCCCGGCGAGCGCGACGAAGAAGAGCGCGCTCAGGATCAGGAGCATGGCCGGGTAGGTGACCGTCGTCTCGCTCACGCGTGCGGCGGCCTCCTCCCCGGAAGAAGTCGGAGCCTCGAAAACACCCTCCTGGATGGCGTCACCGAAGAGGATGCGCGCGTCGGTCGACGGCCCGAGCGGAACGACCTGGAGTCCGATTCCGTTCTGCCGCACGCTCTCGATCGAACTCGCGAGTGCCGGCACGTCATCCGGTGCGGTCTCGAGATCGCTGACGAGGAGCACGGAGCCGTCGACGACGTGGTCACGCTCGAGCATGTCCCGCGCGAGCTCGATCGCGGTCGATATCTGTGTCCCGGCGCGGAACGTCTGCGTCCAAGGATTGACGGGCGGGCCGAGTCGCGGGGGCACGAGTAGTCGGAGCAACGGCCGCAACTGCGACGCGGGCGTGCCGGGCGGCAGCAGCTCGTAGGCGGTGTCCGAGAACACGACCAGGCCGATGTTCGCGTTCTCCGCGATCAGCTGCCGGAGGGCGCGACGAACGACGCTGTAGTCCTCGCCTTCGATCGAGAGAGACAGATCGATTACGACCACGCCTGTCTCACCGGTGCGAAGCAGTCCTCGCTCGCCTGTCTCGAGATCCCTGCTCGACCACGCCGCAAGGCTCACGAGCGTGATGGCGGTGGCGGCGAGACCCAGTCGCAGGATGCGAGTCGACAGCACGGCGCGAGGAAACGCCCTCGCGTCGTGCGAGTCGACCCCGGATGCATGCCCGGAGCGTCGTCGGAGCAGCCTATGGCGCATTGCCGTCTCCATTTCGGTGCGTCTCGTACGTCTCGTCTAGCACCGACCGAACGCGAGCAGCGAGCTCCGTGGTCTGGCGGACCGGCGGAACGCCCTCCGACCAGGCCAACGCCCGTGCCGCTTGCGCAAGTTCGGGGTCGCCCCACGCCGCGCGCTCCAACTCCTCGGCGACGAGTTCGAGCGCGCGGCGCTGATCGGCGGCGCCGTCGACCCGAACGGCGTTTTCGAGGAGGACGAGCGCCTGCTCGAGTGGACTCAGCACGGGTCCGGGCGGAGGCAAGGGCGCAGGCGGGGGAGGTGGAGCGAGAGCCGCCCGCGGCCAGGCCGCGTACGCGAGTGCGACGGCCCCTGCCGTCGCGACGATTGCGCCCAAAAGGAGCAGAAGGACGAGCGTGCCCGGAGCGACTCGAAACGACGGTGCGGGAAGCGAGAGGAGATCCGCCCGCCAAGGTACCGACGGCCTCGAATCGTCGACAGGGGTGACGTCCGTGAGCCGCGAGTAGACGCGCACCGCGGGCAGGCGCACGGCAATCGAGCTCTCGTCGAGGCGGCCCCCTCGACGGGTGAACGAGACGCGACCCTCCGGGAACTCGTACAGCCCGGACTGTCCGGCCGGCACGCACGCACCACTGAGGCAGCGAAGGACGAACGTCGAACGAACGTGAGCCTGCTCGTCCGTGGAGGCGATGCGTCGCTCCGGGCGTCCGATGACCTCCCAGGGAGAGAAGTCGGCTGCGACGCGGACGGAGTCGGGATCGACGCGCTCCGTGTCGAGCATGACGTCGACGGACGCGCGGACGGTGTCTCCGAACAGCACCGGGCGTGGCGCGATGGTCGCCTCGGCCTCGATCTCGGGTGGCGTCTCCCCTCGAGGCTGCTCGGTCGGGCCGTCGTCACGAGCCAGCGTGGCGAGCACGACGACGGCCGCAACAAGCACCACGAGGGCCGCCAGGCCGAGCGTCGGAAGTCGACGTCGTCCCATCGAGTCAGGCCCCGATCACGCGCCTGGTACGGCGCAGGTCGGACCACACGAGGAGCGTGGAGAGGATCTCGGAGCGGTCGTTCGAGGAGACGACGACCGGGTCGATGTCGAGTAACCGGAAGGTCTCGAGAATCACTTCCAGGCGCTCTTGGTTGAGAGCCCTTCGCTGCGCGGCCTCCTTCCCGCGGAGCCGAACCGCAGTCAACCGACCGGTCCGTGCATCTCGCAATGGGACGACGATCCCGCTGACGTCCGGAAAGCTCTGCTCCCAGGTCGGGTCCTGAACCACCACCGGGACGATGTCCCACCGATGCTCGACCGCCGCGAGCCAGAGCTCGGTCGACGGGACCGGGAGGAAGTCCGAGATGACGAAGACGAAGGTACCGGGGGTGACCGCACGGGGGTGCGAGGCGAGGTGATCGATCGACCTCTCGAGCCAGTCCGGCGGGCCTCCGTATTCAGACGACCACAGGCGCTCGTCGCGAATCTCGATCAGCTTGCGCTCCCCCTTCGGTTGCCGCCAGTGCGGGTCGCCGTCCGCGTAGTCGAGATAGCCGACGAAGCCGCCGGCTGCCCCCGCGCTCGCGAGCACGAGCTCGACGATCGTGCGCATCGCCGCGGGCTTGTCCAGCCAGGGCAGCGACGGCCCGTAGCACGCCATCTCGGGCCGTCGGTCGCAGACGATCACGACCTTCGGCGCCTCTTCGGCGAAGCGCTCACGGACGACGAACTCGTCGGCTCCGCGCGCAGTGGAGAGCCGCGCCGACGCCGCCCAGTCGATCGAGTCCATGTCGTCGCCCAGCCGGTACGGACGAGAGCCCGCGACGTCCGTTCCGGATCCTCGACGAAGGCTCTTCATCGTTCCGAACGACAAGCCGATGACGCGGCGGCGAGGAACGAGCGGGAAGGAGAGGCGCGCGCCCGGCAACGGCGGCCGCTACGGCGCGGGGTCAGGCTGCCCGACCCCGCCCTCGAAGAGCGGATCTTCCTCCGAACCCGGTCTGGGCGCGAGCTCGAGGCAGCTTTGACGAAACGCCTCGACCGCCTCCACCCAGCCGGTCGCACGGGCACGCGCGACGAACGCGGGTGTGAAGACGACCCGGTGGACCAGCACCGGCGAGAAGAGCCGCTCGATGTCCTCGGGGACTACGAAGCTACGGCCGTCGAGCAGAGCCCATGCCCTGGCCGCGCGCTCGAGCGCGAGACTGCCCCGCACGGAGCTCCCGATGACGACCGACTCCTGCTCGCGCGTTGCACGCACCAGCTCGACCACCCATCGATGCAGGACGGCGTCGACGTATACGTGCTGCGCGGCTGCGCGCAGTTCGTGCACCTCGTCCAGACCCACGACCGGGCGAAGATCGTCGAGCGGGTGCACGTAGCGCTGATCGGTGAGGATCTTCAGCTCGTCGTCGAGCTCCGGATATCCGAGCGCCGTGCGGAGGAAGAAGCGGTCGAGCTGCGCCTCCGGCAGTGGGAAGGTTCCTTCGTATTCGATCGGGTTCTCGGTCGCGAGCAGGAGGAACGGGTAGGGCAGCTCTCGCGTGACGCCGTCGACGGTGACCTGGCGCTCGGCCATGGCCTCGAGAAGCGCGGACTGCGTCTTCGGCGTCGCGCGGTTGATCTCGTCGACGAGCACGACGTTGGCGAAGATGGGGCCGGGTCGGAACTCGAAGTTCCTCGTCCGCTGGTCGAAGACGGAGAGACCCGTCACGTCGGTCGGTTGGAGGTCCGGCGTGCACTGAATGCGCTGCGGGATCGCTCCGTCGATGCTGCCCGCGATCGCGCGCGCGAGCACCGTCTTGGCCGTTCCGGGCACGTCCTCGAGGAGCACGTGGCCGTCGCACGCGAGCGCCGTCAGGACGAGCTTGATCTCGTCGCGCTTGCCGTAGACGACGGTCTCGATGTTGTCGACGAGCCGATCCGAGATCGCCCCCGCGCGCTCGAAGCGCTCGGGCTCCGACGAAGCGGCGACGATCGGCTCCACCGACGCGATGGTAGCTGGGGTCGGATGCGGGATGGGGCTCGTCATGCCGCGCGCTATGAGGTTTTACGCGTGAAGCCCGCGGTTGTTAGCACGCACCAGACGTCGACGCGCACTGCGGTCGGGACGCGACCGCGCTTCAGGATCCTCACGCGAGGAGTGCGGCCGAGCGAACTCCGGTCGCTGCGCATCAAACGAGCGCTTCGGCGCCGCCGACGACCTCCAGGATCTCCTGGGTGATCTCGGCCTGGCGCGCGCGGTTCATCCGCAGGGTGAGCGTGTCGATGATCTCCCCGG
Source organism: uncultured Gaiellaceae bacterium (assembly GCA_963736935.1). Classification (GTDB taxonomy): domain Bacteria; phylum Actinomycetota; class Thermoleophilia; order Gaiellales; family Gaiellaceae; genus GMQP-bins7. The sequence goes on from CAVTQX010000011.1 coordinate 51,056, forward strand.
CGTTCTTCGACGCGTTGCGCATCGCCGTCATGCGCGCCCCCTGCTCCGATGCGGTCGACTCGAGCAGCGCGCGGTAGATCTGCGTCTCGAGGTACACGGGCAGGAGCCGCTCGAGGATCTCCTCGGGCTCCGGCTCGAAGATGAAGTCGCCGCGCAGCGTGTCTGCCGCACGCTCGTCGTCGTCCGTCTCGAGGATGTCTGGCGAGATCGGGAGGACGTCCTGCTCGGTGACCCGCTGCGTGAGCGCAGAGACGTACGTGTTGTAGACGAGGACGACGCGGTCGACCTCTCCCTGCGTGAAGAGCTCGGCCACGCGATGCGCGATCGCCTGGGCGTCCTCGTACATGGGCCTGTCGGTGAAGCCCGCGAACGCACCCGCGAGCTCGCGCCGGCGGAAGGTGAGCGTCGAGCGACCCTTCTTGCCGACCGCGACCCAGCGCACCGCCTTGCCCTCGGCCACGAGCGAACGCTCGAGCGCGAACGCACGCCTGATGATCTGGGCGTTGAACGAGCCGGCGAGGCCGCGGTCGCCCGTGAGCGGGACGAGCGCGACGGCCTCGACATTCTCCCGCTGCTCGAGCAGCGGGAGCCGCACCGACGACGCGGCGCGACCGACTCCCGCGATGAGCTCGTTCATCGTCTCGGCGTACGGTCGCAGCGCGGTGATCCGCTGCTCGGCCCGCCGCAGCTTCGCGGCCGCGACGAGCTCCATCGCACGCGTGATCTTCCGCGTGTTGCGGACGGACCGGATGCGGCGCTTGAAGTCCTGGACCGACGCCATGCGCTAGCCGCCGAGCCCCTTCTCCTCCTCGATGTTGAAGACGCCCTGGAAGTGCTCGAGCTCCTTCTTCAGCTTCTCCTCGGTCTCGTCGGCGAGGTCACCGGACTCGCGGATCGCCGCCAGGACCGTCCCCTCCGTGCGCAGATGCTCGCGCAACTCGTCGTGGAAGCGCGGCACCTGGCCGACGGGGACCTTGTCGAGCCAGCCGTTGATCCCGGCGTAGATCGCGACGACCTGCTCCTCCATGGCCCACGGCTGGTACTGCGGCTGGTTGAGCGTCGCGACCATGCGCTCGCCGCGGCCGAGCGCACTCTGCGTCGCGGCGTCGAGCTCGGAGCCGAACTGCG
>CAVTQX010000012.1:0-47282 GCA_963736935.1 uncultured Gaiellaceae bacterium
CGTAATCCGTGACGTCCAGCCGGGCGAGGTCGTCTGGGTGGACGGCGAAGGGCTCCACGCCGCGCAGGCCGTTCCCGCCGGGCGGCATGCCCTCTGCATCTTCGAGCACGTGTACTTCGCGCGCCCGGACTCGCGCGTCGGCGGCGTCGAGGTGCACGGTGCGCGCGTCCGCATGGGCGAGCGGCTCGCGCACGAGGCGCCTGCGGACGCGGACCTCGTCATCGGCGTCGCCGACGGCGGCACGCCGGCCGCGATCGGCTTCTCGAAGGGCTCGGGGATCCCGTACAACGAGGCGCTCATCAAGAACCGCTACGTCGCCCGCACGTTCATCCAGCCCGAGCAGGGGATGCGTGAGCAGGGGATCCGGATGAAGTTCAACCCGCTGGGCGAGGTCGCCGGCAAGCGCATCGTCGTCGTCGACGACTCGATCGTCCGGGGCAACACCACGCGCCAGCTCGTGCAGATGCTCTTCGACGCGGGCGCCGCCGAGGTGCACGTGCGCGTGTCGTCGCCGCCGGTCGTCTCGCCCTGCTTCTACGGGATCGACATGGCCGACGAGGACCAGCTCGCCGCCGCCCACCGCTCCGTCGAGGAGATGCGTGCGCACATCGGCGCAACCTCGCTCCACTACCTCTCGGTCGAGGGCATGCAGGGGGCAACGCAGCTGCCGGAGGACTCGGTCTGCCGTGCGTGCTTCACGCGCGAGTACCCGACGCGCGTCCCGCCGAGGGTCGCGAAGCTTCGCTTCGAGCCCGCGCCCGCCTAGGCGCTTCGCGGCGGCAGCGGGACGAACGCGCTCGTCGTCAGCTGGTACTCCGCGTAGTCGGCTCGCGAGCGCAGCGCTTGCCCCTCGGTGGCCGGGATCCCGGTCACGCGGAAGAGCAGGAACAGGAGCCCTGCTGGGACGATCCACGCGATCCAGCCGTTCGGCGCGGTCGTGGCGACGAGGGCGATCCCGCACCAGCTCACCCATTCGAAGAAGTAGTTGGGGTGGCGGGACCAGCCCCAGAGACCGCGTCGCGCGGTCTTCCCGGCGTTCGCCGGGTTCGCGCGCCACCGCGCAAGCTGCCGGTCGGCGACGATCGTGCCGGCGTTTCCGACCGCCCACACCGCCACGCCGATCCACGCGGGCGCCGCGATCGTCGAGTCGGGATCGAGGCAGATGAGCGCGAACGGCAACGAGAAGAAGACGACGAACAGCGCCTGGAACTGGAAGAACCAGGCGAAGTTCCGATTGGCGCCCGCGCCCCACTTCGCGCGGAGCGTCCGGTAGCGGCCGTCCTCCTCCTTGCCGTGAATCCGGCTGACGTAGAGGTACCCGGCGAGCCGGAAGCCCCACATCGACGCGAGCGCTGCGGCGAGGAGGCGATGCCGAACGTCGCCGTCGGCGAGCAAGGCGTACAGGATCGCTGCGGACGCGATGAGCGCGGCCCACGCGACGTCGACATGACTCGCGTCGTGGATCCGCACCTGGACGTACCAGAGCACCGCCATGACGCTCGCGGCGAGGACGAGCCCGACCAGGAGCAGTCCCCAGACCGAGCCGATCACGTCAGCTCGTGCCAGCGCCGGTAGCGCACAGCGCGGCGTGCCGTGCGCTCGTCGACGCCGCTCTCGATCAGCTCCTGGCGCACTTCGCCCTCCTGCGCCATGCGCAGGAACAGCCAGGCCAGCGCGACGATGGTGACGAGCGAGCCCTCGAGCATCATCAGCGAGCCGGCGAGGCTCTGGTCGGCGTCGGGTGAGAGCCCGAGGTAGTCGTCTCCGCTCTCGTAGACGTCGTAGAAGGCGGAGCCGCCCCAGACGAAGACGTTGCCCAGGATCGTCGCGACGAGACGGACGCCGACGATGTAGGTGAGCTTCGCTCCCGTACCGAACCACTCCGGTGCGGGGAGCGTCTCGAGGATCGGGAGCCAGAGGACGATGCCGGCGCTGAAGAAGGCGACGTGTTCGAACGCATGCAGGGCGCTGGACTCGACGGCGCCCTCGTAGAGGACTGGCAGGTGCCAGAGGACGAGGTTCGCCGTCCAGATCGGGAAGGCGACGAGCGGGTTCGCGAGGACGCGAAGGCGCATGACCCCCGGAAGCGCGAGGACCGGGCGAAGAAGCGGTCCGGTGAGACCGGCCAGGATGCACAGCGGTGCGAGGTCTCCGAGCAGCAGGTGCTGTGTCATGTGGAACGAGAAGAGCTCGGTCTCGCCGATCTCGGCGATCGGCGAGGCGACGGCGATGACCAGGAGCGCGATTCCGAGGGCGAAGACAGCGAGTCGCCAGCGGGGAACGGGCTGGTCTCGACGCGCGAGCGTCCGTGCACGAACGGCATATGCGGCCGCGATGAGGACGATCGGCGCGAGCTGGAGAGGCTCGAACGTCCAGCTCGTCAGCAGCGACGGCCCGTCCACGTCGCTGACTGTACGCTCGGCCCGTGGCCGGGGAGCAGACGTACGAGGCGGCCGGCGTCTCGATCGCCAAGGCCGACGCGGTCGTCGAACGCCTCCGATCCGCGGTCGTGTCGACGGGGGCAGGCGGATTCGGGGGCTTCGCCGGGCTCTACCCGCTCGACGGCGAGCGGCTGCTCGCTGCGTCGACCGACTCGGTCGGGACGAAGCTGATTCTCGCGCGCGAGCGCGGGGCGCTTCGTGCATGTGGCGCCGACCTCGCCGCTCACTGCATCAACGACGTGATCACGACCGGCGCCGACCCGCTGTTCCTCCTCGACTACGTCGCCGCGAACCGGATCGACCTCGAGACGGTGGCCGAGCTCGTCGACGGATTCGCCGACGTGTGCCGCGAGGCCGGGTGCGCGCTCATCGGCGGCGAAACGGCGGAGCTCCCCGGCATCTACCGCGAGGACGAGCTCGATTTCGCCGGGACCTGCGTGGGAATCGTCGCGCGCGACGCGCTGATCGACGGCTCGGCCATCCTCGACGGAGACGTGGTCGTCGGCCTCCCGTCGGCCGGCGTCCACGCGAACGGATTCACGCTCGTTCGACGCGTGCTCGAGGTCGAGGACTACACCGGGAGCGACCTGCTCGCGCCGACGCGGCTGTATCTCGAGGACGTGCGCCGCCTGCGCGCCGCCGCCGGCGGCTTCGCGCATGTGACGGGGGGCGGGATCGTCGGGAACCTCGGCCGCGTCGTACCGGCCGGGCTGCGGGCGGAGATCGACTGGGACGCCTGGGAGCGCCCGGCCGTGTTCGAGTGGCTCGCCCGGCATGTGGCCGAGGACGAGCTCCAGCGTGTGTTCAACCTCGGAATCGGGTACGTCGCGGTCGTGAGAGACCCCGGCGACGACCTTGTGATCGGGCGGATCGCCACGGCGTGATCGGCGTGCTGGTGTCGGGCGAGGGGACGAACCTGCAGGCGCTCCTCGACGCGGGGCTTCCGGTCGTCGCGGTTGCTTCGAACGTCGCGGGTGCGCGCGCGCTCGTACGGGCCGAAGCGGAGGGCATCGCGACGGCGACCTTCGAGCTCGACGGCTATCCGGACCGCGATGCGCGCGATCGCACGATGGCCGACTGGCTGGACGGCCACGGCGTCGAGCTGGTGGTCTGTGCCGGCTACATGCAGCTGCTGCGACCGTCGTTCCTCGAGCGCTTCCCGCAGCGGGTGGTCAACGTCCATCCGGCCCCGCTCCCCGACTTCCCCGGCGCCCATCCGCTCGAGGACCTCCTCGCGGCGGGCGCTCCGGCCGCAGCTGCGACCGTCCACTTCGTCGACGACGGCGTCGACACGGGTGAGGTGATCGCGAGCGAGCCCGTTCCCGTTCTCGGCGACGACACCGTGGATTCGCTCCGCAAGCGGGTGCACGACGCGGAGCACCGGCTCCTTCCGAGGGTGGTGCGTGAGCTGTGCGCGCGCTGATCTCGGTCTACGACAAGAGCGGCGTCGCGGAGTTCGCCCGCGGTCTCGTCGATCTGGGCTTCGAGGTCGTCTCGAGCGGCGGGACGGCGACTGTGCTCGAGGAGGCGGGGCTGGCTGTGACGACGGTCGAAGAGGTCACGGGGTTTCCCGAGATGCTCGGCGGCCGCGTGAAGACGCTCCACCCGCGGGTGCACGCCGGGATCCTCGCGCGGCGGGGGCTCGAGGAGGATCTCGCGGCGATCGCCGAGCACGGCATCGAGCTGTTCGACCTCGTGTGCGTGAACCTGTACCCCTTCGAGCTCGCGGTCGACCGACCGGAGCTGGACGAGGAGGGGCTCGTCGAGATGATCGACGTCGGCGGCCCGGCGCTGCTGCGCGCGGCGGCGAAGAGCTTCGCGTCCGTGCTCGCGGTCTGTCGTCCGCAGGACTACGCGCCGGTGCTCTCGGAGTTGGCGGCCGGGCAGGGTGCCTCGCCGCTCGACCTTCGGCGACGGCTCGCCGCGGTTGCGTTCGCACGGACAGCCGCCTACGACTCCGCGATCGCGCGCTGGTTCCAGCGGGGCGAGACTCTTCCCGGAGACGTTCGTGCCGGCGTTCGACCGCGTGCGCGAGCTCTCGTATGGCGAGAACCCCCACCAGAGCGCCGCTTACTACGCGGAGCGCGGCGCCAGGACGCACCTGCTCTCGTACGTCGACCAGCATCAGGGGAAGCCGCTCTCGTTCAACAATCTGAACGACCTCTCGGCCGCGAGGCTCCTCGCCGCGGAGCTTGACGGGCCCGCGTGCGTGATCGTCAAGCACGCGAACCCGTGCGGGGCCGCCGTCGCGGAGACGATCGAGGACGCCTACGCGAAAGCGCACGCGGCGGATCCCGTGTCAGCGTTCGGCGGTGTCGTCGTTCTCAACCGCGCTGTCGGCGAGGAGCTTGCGAGTGCGCTCGCGAGCCAGTTCGTCGAGGTGCTGTTCGCTCCCGCGTTTCACCGGAAAGCGCTCGAGACGCTCTCGCGGAAGGAGTCGCTGCGCATCCTCGAGCACACCGAGCAGCGCGCCGTCGACGTGGGCGAGCGCGACTACCGGCGCGTGATCGGCGGGCTGCTCGTCCAGCAGCGCGACGTCGGCGCCGTTGCCCGCGGCGAGCTGGACGTCGTCTGCGGCGAGGTCACGGAGGACCGGTGGGCCGACCTTCTTTTCGCGTGGCTGGTGGTCAAGCACGTGACCTCGAACGCGATCGTGGTCGCGCGCGACGGCCAGACGCTCGGAATCGGCGCCGGTCAGATGAGCCGGGTCGACGCGGTCCGGATCGCGATCGAAAAGGCACAGGAGCTGGGACACGCGTTGGAGGGCGCCGTCCTCGCCTCCGACGCTTTCTTCCCGTTCGCGGACGGGCCGCAGCTCGCGCTCGACGCCGGTATCCGGGCATTCATGCAGCCCGGAGGGTCGAGGCGCGACGCCGAGGTGACCGAGGCGGTCTCGTCAGCGGGCGCGACGATGGTCTTCGCCGGCCAGCGTCACTTCCGGCACTGATCAGACCTTGCGGATCGTGTCGCCCGGGCGCACGGTCCCAGGAGTGACGACGCGCGTGTTCATTCCGCGAAGTCGCAGCTCCCGGTGTGGCTTGGCGTTGATGAAGCGCGTCGCCTCGGAGCCGAAGCGCGCCGTGAACTTCGCGCAGCCCGTGTGCGGCACTTCCGTGACCTCGAGCATGGCCGAGCCGACCTGAAGACGCGTCCCGGGCGGAAGGTTCTCCGCTCGGAGGTCGAGGTCGACGTAGAGCTGGTCGCCGGCGAGGGGCCAGCGGTCGCGGTCGCCGTTCGCGACGAGGTCGACGACACGGGCGTTCATGAGCGTGATCTCGGTGCCGGCGTGCGTATCTCCGCGAAGCGTGTGGCGGTCGCCGACGAGCCCCGGGTAGTCGAGCGTCCCCTCCTCGAGCACCTCGCGCTCGCCTTCCGAGGGGCGCCGGACCACGAGCTCGACCGTGCCGAGGTCGGCCGGCGAGTCGAGGATGTGCTCGAGCCCGGCTTCGAGTCCATCGGCATCGACGTAGGCCGTCACCGTCGGAACGCTACCCGCGTCCGCTGTCGGGACGTCTAGGCTTCGCCGCCGATGGCGCGCCGCGAGTACCCGACCGTGCTGGAGCTCGTCGGGCACACGCCGATCGTGCGCCTCGAGCGGCTCTCCCGCGACGTTCCCGGCGAGCTGCTCGCGAAGCTCGAGTACCTGAACCCCGGCGGCTCGGTCAAGGACCGGATCGGGCACGCCATGGTCGAGGCCGCGGAGAAGGACGGGCGGCTGCGCCCGGGCGGGACGATCGTCGAGCCGACGTCGGGGAACACGGGCGCCGGCCTCGCCATGGCCGCCGCGCTGCGCGGGTACCGCTGCATCTTCGTCATGCCCGACAAGATGAGCCAGGAGAAGATCTCCATGCTGCGCGCGTACGGGGCCGAGGTCGTCATCACGCCGACTGCGGTCGACCCGCACTCGCCGGAGAGCTACTACGCGGTCTCCGACCGGCTGGCCGAGGAGATCCCGGGCGGATTCAAGCCCGACCAGTACTCGAACCCCGCCAATCCCGACGCCCACTACGACACGACCGGCCCCGAGTTGTGGGAGCAGACGGACGGCGGCGACGTCGACGCCGTGGTCATCTCGGTCGGCACCGGTGGGACGATCACGGGCGTCGGTCGGTACTTCAAGGAGCAGGGCTCGCCCGCCCTGATCGTCGCCGTCGATCCCGAAGGGTCGGTCTTCACCGCCGACGAGGAGCATCCCGAGGGCCCGTATCTCGTCGAGGGCATCGGCAAGGAGTGCTGGCCGGACACGCTCGACGCGTCGGTCGTCGACGAGTGGGTGCGGGTCTCCGATCGCGACTCGTTCCTCACCGCGCGTCGCCTCGCGCGCGAGGAGGGGCTTCTCGTCGGCGGCTCGACGGGCTCGACCGCGTGGGCCGGGATCCAGGTCGCGAAGCGTTTGGGCCCCGACTCTCGCGTCCTCATGATGTTCCCGGACTCGGGCCGTTCGTACCTGTCGAAGTTCTACGACGACAACTGGATGATCCAGTACGGCTTTCTCGAGCGGACGACACCGCCGCCGGCGATCGAGGAGGTCCTGCGCTTCCGCCGCGCGGTCGGCCACGAGGTGCCGGACCTCGTCACGATCGGGTCGCACGAGAAGGTCGGCGCGGCGATCGACGCGATGCAGCGGTACAAGATCTCGCAGCTCCCGGTGGTTCGGGAGGATCCGGTCGACTCGCTCGCGGACGTCGTCGGCTCGCTCCAGGAGCGCGAGCTCCTCGACCGCGTGTTCAAGAACGCCGACGCGCTCAACGAGGACGTCGCGGTGGCCATGCAGCCGCCGCTCCCGGCCGTCGACGCGGACGCGTCGGTGGATCAGGTCTACGAGGGTCTCTCGGGCGGGAGCGGCGCCGTGGTGGTCGTGAGCGGCGGCAAGCCGGCCGGGATCCTCACACGGTCTGATCTGCTGGAGTTCCTCGCGGCGCGCCGTTCGCAGGTCGAGCAGCCGTAGCCTTCCGCGGGAACTCCGCGCGGATCGCGACGTAGACCGCGCCGATGACGAGCCCGGCGCCGGCAAGCGTCCACGGGCTCGGCCGTTCCCCGAGGAAGGCCATCCCGAGCGCGATCGCGACGAGCGGGTTCACGTACTGGTGGGTGACCACCAGCGAGATGGGCGCTACCCGTAGGAGCCACGCGTATGCGGTGAAGCCGACGAGCGAGCCCATGACGACGAGGTACACCCACGCGAGCACCGAGTCGAGCGCGAACGTTCCCGAGCCCAGGTCGCCGTACTCGCCCAATGCGGTCGCGCCGATCAGGAGGAATGCGCCCCCGAACCCCATCTCGTAGACCGACGCCACGAAGGGGTCGCTAGGCACCGCGACGCGCTTCGACATGAACGAGCCGAGCGTCCAGCACATCGTCGCGCTGACCATCACCGCGAGGCCGAGCGCCGTCGAGCCGGCGCCCAGGCCCGGGGCGACGACGAGGCCGAGGCCGAAGAGCCCGGTCAGCGTGCTGAGGCGGGTCGCCCGGGCCGGGCTCTCGCCCGCGACGAGGCGGAGCACGATGATCTGCAACGGAACGGTGCCCGCGATCATCGCCGCGACGCTCGAGTCGATTCTCGTCTCGGCGACGTGAACGAGCCCGACGCCGAGCCCGAGCAGCAACGCGCCGACGAACGCGGTCGCGGCGAGCTCGCTGCGCGTGATCCGCAGCGAGGTCCCGCGCCAGCTCAGGATCGCGGCGAGGAGGAGCGCCGCGACGAAGAAGCGGGACCCCGCTGCGAGGAGCGGCGGAATCGTGTCGACCGCGATCTTGATGCCGAAGTACGTCGATCCCCAGACGACGTAGACGACGGCGAGTGCGATCCAGACGTGCTTGACGGGAGCGGTCACTGAGGGGAGAACGCGGCGAGGGCCATAGGTGTGAGAACGCCCCGCGTCGCTCGCGCACTCCGCGTTGACGATTCGAGCTGCTGCTCGAATGAACCGCTGTGGCTAATCCCAGCGGCGGGACAGGCGGAAAGCGGCGTTGATGAGGCCGACGTGGCTGTACGTCTGGGGGAAGTTCCCGCTCTGCTCGAGCGTGTCCGGGAGTATGTCCTCGGAGTAGAGACCCAGGCCGTTGTCGAGGCTCAGGAGCCGGTCGAAGAGCTCGCGCGCCTCGTCGGTTCGCCCGATGAGCGCGAGCGCCTCGACGAGCCAGAACGTGCAGACGGTGAACGCAGCCTCCATGTGGCCGAAGTCGTCCTGCACCGTGTAGCGGCGGAGCAGGCTGCCGTCGACGGACAGCGACGCGCGGATCGCGTCGACGTGGCGCGATGCGCGCAGGTCGTCCGGCTCGAAGAACCCGAGGTGGACGGCGAGGAGCATCGCCGCGTCGAGCTGGGGCTCGCCGGCGACCTGCGTGAGCGCGCCGACCTCGTCGTCCCAGCAGCGTGTCTCGAGGAGCTCCCGCGCGCGTTCCTCGACCGATCGCGCACGTATCGCCAGTTCCGGGGCCTCGAGGGCTTCCGCGACCTCGACCGCCCGGCGCGAGCCTGCCCAGTGCATGAGCACCGAGAAGCTGTGCAGGCGGGTCTTCCCGCGAAACTCCCAGAGACCGGCATCCGGCTCCTCGAGGCGCGCGTCCATCTGCTCGACGAGCACCTGGACCATGTCGACCGCCGTGTGCCGGGGAACCTCCCCGACGAAGCGTGCGTCGAGGAACAGCCGCGAGACGCCGAGCACCATCTCGCCGTAGACGTCGTTCTGGACGTGCCCGAACGCCTGGTTGCCCACTCGCACCGGGCCGTCGCCGTTGTAGCCGGAGAGGTGCGATAGCTCTCGCTCGGTCGCCTCCGAGTCGCCGTTGATGCGGTACGCCGGCTGGAGCACCCCCTCGTTCTCCTCGCACAGATTCCTGAGGTACTCGAGGAAGTGCTCCATCTCCTCCGAGTGCCCCAGGCGCTCGAGCGCGTTCAGCGTGAAGTACGCGTCGCGCAGCCAGCAGAAGCGGTAGTCCCAGTTCCGTCCCGATCCCGGGTGCTCGGGAATGCTCGTCGTGGTCGCGGCCAGCAGCGCGCCCGTGTCCTCGTACTGGTGGAGCTTCAGCGCGAGCGCCGAGCGAACGACCTCCTGCTGGTACTCGCGGGGGACGCGCGTCCCCTTGACCCAACGCCGCCAGTAGTCGAGCGTCCGCTCGAGGAACCGCTCGGCCGTCTCCTCGAGCCCGGCTTCGAGCGGCTCGCCCCAGGTCAGCACGAGGTGTCTGTCGTGCTCGAGCAGGAACGGCCGCTCGTCCTCGACGTAGGTGAGGGGCAGGTTCGTCGTCAGGCGCACGGGGGTCGGAAAACCGGTGAACTCGATGTGGTTCGACGCGCGCCAGCGCCCGATCTGCTCGAGGCCGTACTCGTACGTCGGCCGGCAGCGCACGCGTGCGCGTGGCTCTCCGGAGAGGGGCCGCAGGATCCGGATGAGCATCGACGGCTTGAAGAACCGGTCGTACAGCTGGAAGCGCGGCGCGAAGTCGATCAGCTCGAAGGACCCGCGCTCGCCGCGGAAGATCGTTCGCAGCACGTTCGTGTTCTCGACGTAGACCTGCTCCACGTCGGTCGCATCGACGCCCTCGACGGTGAAGGCGCCTCCCTGGTCGCGGTCGAGGAGGGGCCCGAAGACGAAGCTCGAGTCGGGTCGAGGCCAGCACATCCACTCGACGGAGCCCTCCTTGAGGAGCGCGCTGTACGAGCAATTCCCGATGATGGCGAGGCCCTGGCTCATGGATGCAGCTATTCGCGGAAGCGTAGGTTGTACCTACCTGACACCTGCTCGAAGGAGGGAACCTGGCGCGTCACAGCGGTCAGCACGGGCTCGTCATCGCCAGCAACCGCTTGCCGATTCGCCTCTCGCTGTCCGACGACGGCATCGAGGTGGCGCCGAGCTCGGGCGGTCTCGCGGTCGCGCTGCAAGCCGTCCGCGGTGATTCGAGCTGGGTCGGCTGGCCCGGCACTGTCGTCCCGCCCGAGCACGATCGGCGCGTCCGGCAGCGTCTCCGGCGTGACAACCTCGCGCCGGTGCTCCTCTCCGCGCGCGAGGAGGAGGACTTCTACAACCGCGTCTGCAACGACACGCTCTGGCCGCTGTTCCACTACTTCTCGGACCGGCTCCGGATCACTCCCGAGGCGTGGGCGCGCTACGTCGAGGTGAACGAGCGTTTCGCGGACGTCATCCTCGAGCACACCGAGCCGGGGAGCCGGGTGTGGATCCACGACTTCCACCTGATGCTCGTGCCGGCACTCCTGCGCAGGCGCGATCCGAGCCTCTCGATCGGCTTCTTCCTGCACACGCCCTTTCCCTCGAGCGAGGTGTACCGCCTGCTTCCGGCCCGCGAGCAGCTCCTGCGCGGCGTGCTCGGGGCCGACTACGTCAGCTTCCAGATCGGCGACTACGCGCGGCATTTCCGCTCGTCGGTGCTCCGGATCCTCGGGATCGACTCGAACCCGGACTCGCTCGAGCTCGACGGGCGCACGGTCGGGATCGGCGTCGACCCGATCGGGATCGACACGCAGGGCTTCAGGGCGACGCTCGAGTCCCCGGAGACCGCGCGGCTGCTGGCCGAGCTCGACCGCCAGTACGAGGGAAAGCGACTCGTCCTCGGCGTCGAGCGGCTCGACTACACGAAGGGGATCCCGCACAAGCTGCAGGCGTTCGAGCGCTTCCTCGAGCAGGATCCGACTCGCGCACGGACGACGACCATGATCCAGGTGCTGGTGCCGTCTCGGCTCGAGAGCCCGGAGTACCGGGCGCAACGCGACGAGATCGAGCTCCTCATCTCGCGCATCAACGGCCGCTTCGGGCAGCCCGGCTCGACACCCGTCGAATACATCCACCGCGACATCTCGAAGCCTGCGCTCGTCGCGCTCTACCGCCGGGCGGACGTGATGATGATCACGGCGCTCCGCGACGGGATGAACCTCGTCGCCCACGAGTTCGTGCTCTGCCAGTCCGAGCCCGGCCTGCCGGGACGCTGGCGCGGAGCGCTGCTCCTCTCGGAGCTCGCCGGCGCTGCGCAGGTGCTTCCGGGCGCGCTCCTCGTGAACCCGTGGAACGTCGACGGGGTCGTCGAGCATCTCGGAACGGCCCTCGAGCTGCCTGCTCGCGAGCGGCAGCGCCGGCTGGAGACGATGGCGAAGAGGGTCGAGGACCTCGACACCCGGCGCTGGGCCGAGGGCTTCCTGACGCGACTCGGCCGCTATTCGCGCCGCGACCGCCGGACGAAGCGGCCGCCGGTGGTGGACGACGCGATCCAGGAGCGGATCTCGCGCCGCTTCGCCCGCGCCCGGCAGCGCTCGATCCTGCTCGACTACGACGGAACGCTCCGCGAGTTCGAGCTCCACCCCGACCTCGCGCAGCCGACGCCCGAGATCCGGGCTCTCCTGCGCTCGCTCGCCGCGCTCCCCGCGACCGACGTGCACATCGTCAGCGGACGCCGACGCCGGAACCTCGAGCAGTGGTTTGGGCGACTGCCGGTCCACCTCTCTGCCGAGCACGGCTATCTCGCGCGTTCGCCCGGCGGCGAGTGGCGGACGATGCTCGACCTCGACCTCTCGTGGTTGCGCCCGATCGAGCGGCTGCTCCGGCGGGTTGCCGCCGACGTGCCCGGCGCGCACGTCGAGCGGAAGTCGTGCAGCGTCGCTTGGCACTACCGGCAGGCCGAGCCGGAGTACGGCTCCTGGCGCGCCCGTGAGCTGCTCAACGACCTCCATCAGCACCTCGCGGGCGCACCGGCCGAGGTGCTCGCCGGACACCAGGTCGTCGAGGTGCGGGCGCTCGGCGTCGACAAGGGCGTGTACGTGCGAAGCCTCTTTCCCGACGGCAAGGAGCCGACGCACTTCGTCCTGGGGCTCGGCGACGATCGGACCGACCACGACCTCCTCGACGCCCTGCCTCAGGGCTCGATCGCCGGCCACGTTGGCGGCCTCCTCCCGAGTCTCCGCAGCGCCAACGGGCGGCGGGAGGACATCCACGTCGTCGGGCCGGGAGAGGTTCGGGCGTTCCTGCGCGACCTCGCCGCGAGCCTCGAGCCGTCCGGCTAGACGCGCGCGCGTCGTCGCTCGCGGAGCGTGCGGAGCAGCGCGAGGCTCCACCACCGCCACGCCGTGAAGGCGAAGAAGACGATCGAGACGACGACCGCCTCCGGCGTTGCGAAGATCCGTTCGGTCACGAGGAAGAGGACCCCCGTGAACGCGAGTGAGCTCGCGACGGTGCCGGCGATCGCCTCGCGGTTCCCCTTTCGGAGAATGTTGTCCTTGTCGCCCTCCCGGAATCGGAGGCGATGGTGGGCCGCAGGAGCCATGAAGAGGACGATGGCGACGGCCGTGCTGACGAGCGTGACGAAGTAGACGTAGCGCTCCGTCCGGTCGAGTGTGCCGAACTCCTCCGCGAAGGTGACCGCGAGCAGGAAGCCGAGGAGCACGTTCGCGCCCGGGATGAGCGAGCGCAGCTCCTGCAGGAGTTCGTTGTACTCCCGCTCGAGCCGGGCCTTCGGGGTCCTCGGCGCTCTCGGCCTCGACGAGCTCGTGCTCGATCGCGTCGGGGTCGCTCACGCGTGTGCGACGACGCCGATCGAGCGGCGAAACGCGGCAGCGTGCCCGCGCGCGTTCGCCTCGCGCAGCCCGGTCTCGTCCAGCGCGCCGATGCGGAGGAGGAGCTCGAGCTCGTCGCGCAGGTGCGTTCGCATCATCTCGGGCCCGTCGGTCGCGATCGTGAACGGCACGTCGTGCTCCGCGAACGTCCGGACGGTTTCGCGGACGGCGTCCTCGTCCGGCAGCGCCTTCGTGAGGAGGTTCGAGGTTGGGCAGATCTCGAGCGTGATCCCGAGGTCGCGGATCGAAGACATGAGGCCCGCGTCCTGAGCCGCGAGGATCCCGTGGCCTATGCGATCGGGCCGGAGGTGCTCGACGACCTCGCCCATCTCCTCCCGACCCATGTCGCCGCCCTCCTCGCCCACGTGGATCGTGATGCCGAGTCCGGCGTCGCGGCCCGTCTCCACGATCGCTTCGAGCTGCGCGTACTCGTAGCGTCCCCCGCCGGGCCGGGGCCCGGCGATGTCGATGCCCACGATGCCGCGTCCCGTCCAGCGGATCGCCTTCTCGACGATGATCTCGTTCAGGCGCAGGTCGAACGTGCGGTCCATCATCAGGATCAGCCCGGCGCGGACCTGCGGGTACTCGATGCTCGCTCGGTCGACCCCTCTGATCGCTGCGAGGATGATGTGGTCGAGGTCGCGCTCGCCGCCCCGGTTGCGCTTCATCGGGTTGAAGCGGAGCTCGAGCGTCGTGATCCGCTGCGAGCGGTACGCGCCGCCGATCGCGCCGTGCACGGAGCGTTCGACGGCGAGCGGCGACGACTGGATCAGCTCGGTCCAGTGGTAGATCTGGTCGAGCTCGTCGAGACCCTGGACGCCGTGCGGGTCGGAGACGGTGACCAGCGCGTCGAACTCCCAGTAGTCCTTGCAGGGCAGTGCGATGCCCTGCTCGTGCGCGATCGACCAGAGGATGTCCGAGCCGACCGAGCCTCCGAGGTGGGTATGCAGCTCGGCGAGCCCTTCGCCCTCGAGGATCATCGCGCCACTCTACGCCGTCGCTCGTCGTCCAGGGTCGCGTTGAGGGCGGCCGCCAGCTCCATCGTCCGGCCGATGAGGAAGAAGCCGAAGAGGAGGCCCGCCGCGACCCCGAGCACGCCGTACGTCTCCTGGCGCTCCGCGAGCCACGGGAAGAGAAGGAGTGTGCTGACGAGGCCGATCGCCCCGACCCCGAAACCGACGACGAGCGCGCCCGGCACGAGGTCGAGCCAGCGCTCCGCCCGATGTGGGAGGAGGAACCACGAGAGCACGAGCCAGAGGAGCGGCAACCCGGCGCTGTACACGACGAGATCGAGGGTCAGGTCGACGGGGAAGTCGAGCGCGCGTCTGAGCGGCGCCGCCGACCCCGCGACGACGAGGAACGCGACGAGCCACGCGAAGAAGAGGAGACCGGATCGCGTCGGGCTCGGCACACGCGTCACGGGCAGTCCCCACGCGAACGCGGTGATCGCCCGAATCGCGCGAAGGAGCGCCGACGTCTGGTAGAGCAGTACCACGAGCGCGACGGCGAGGCCGCTTGCAATCGTCCAACCGGACGTCCCGTCCGTGGCCTCCGCGACGGAGCTGGCGACGACGCCCGTGAGCCCTGCGTCACTGACGAGCTCCGAGATGTTCCCGTGCGACCGTCCCGCGATCAGGGCTAGGGCCAGGACGACGGTCAGCGCGAAGGGCAGCAGCCAGATGAAGATGCGATAGGCAAGAGCGGCGCCGAGGACGCTTCCTCCGATCGACGCGTCGCGGCGCAGCGTGCGCCAGCCGATCTCGGCCATGGGCTCGAACGGGCCCCAGGTCGTCGCTCGATGGGCCAACGAGATCGCTCCCGCGCGCCAGCGCTCGATCCGCGTGTCGCCCGTGGAACGGCTGGCAAGCTCGGCGAGCTGCGCCGCGAGGGAGCTCGTCTCGCTCTCGGTCGCCACGCTGACAGGAGGTTAGTCTCGCTCTCGTGGACGTGAATCGCGTCGCGGCGAGCGCGACGAATCACTGCCTCACCGGGTGCGGGATCGGCGAGGTGCTCGGCATGGTGCTCGCGACCTGGTGGGGCTGGGGGAACGCCGCCTCGATCGCGCTCGCGATCGGGCTCGCGTTCCTCTTCGGCTACTCGCTGACTCTGATCCCGCTGCTCCGCGCCGGGACCGCGCTCGGCGCGGCGATCGGGATCGCGCTCGTCGCAGACACCCTCTCGATCGTGACGATGGAGGTCGTCGACAACGCGGTGCTGCTCGTGTGGCCCGGCGCGCTGGATGCGGGCCTCTCCGACCTCGTCTTCTGGGCGTCGCTCGCGATCGCCCTCGCGGTCGCGTGGGGTCCGACGTTCCTCGTGAACCGTGCGCTGATCAGGCGTGGGCGGGGGCACGCGCTCGCGCACACGGCGCACAGCCAGCAGTGAGCGGCGTCAGCCGGTCTTGGCCCAGGGACGTGGATCGGGTAGCGGTGTGAGGATCGGCTCGATCTGTGAGCGCAGGTGCTCGAACGCCGGCGGCAGGATCAACGACTCGCCGAGGCGCTCAGGGTCCTCGTCCAGCGAGAACCCAGGGCCGAGCGTCGCGATCTCGAACAGGATGCCGTTCGGTTCGCGGAAGTAGATGGATCGGAACCAGAAGCGGTCGATGATCGGCGACGGGTGCGTCCCTGCGGCCGCCACCCGCTCGTGCCACGCGGAATGCTCGTCCAGCGAGGACGACCACGCCACGTGGTGGACGGTGCCCGCGCCGCCGAGGCCGCGCTCGGCCGGGGCCTCCTCGTACACGTAGAGCCCGCCTCGGGACGGCCCGCGGGCCTCCCACGCGTTCTCGCCCGTCGAGACGAATCCGAGCGTGTCCACGAGCAGCGCTCGGCTCGCGTCGGGTGCGACTGCGTACGCGCGCACCGCATCGAATCCCTGGAGCGCATGCTCGGCGGGAACCTCGGGATGCTCGGCGGTGAGAGGTTCGTCGTCCACGGCCGAGACGACGAGCCGATGACGAAGACCCTCGGGGTCCGCGAACGTCACGCTCTCGTCGTCGCGCACGGCGGACGTCGAGAGGCGCTCCTCCCAGAAGTCGAGCGCCGCCTCGGAGCCGACACGCCACTGAACCGTGTGGACCATCCCGGCCCCGGCGCGCCCGGGGCGGACACCGGGGTACTCGAAGAACGTGATGTCGCTCCCCGGCCTCCCGTCCTCGTCGGCGTAGAAGAGGTGGTAGACGGTCGGATCGTCCTGGTTCACGGTCTTCTTCACGAGCCGCAGGCCGAGGACGCGCGCGTAGAAGTCGACGTTCCGCGGCGCATCGCCGGTGATGCAGGTGACGTGGTGGATGCCGTCGAGACGCATTGCGCCCAGCGTAGCCGTCCGTCGTTAGGCTCCCCTCGTGAAGATCGGGATCGTCGTCCCGTTCTCGTGGTCGTTCTGGGGTGCGGTCGTCGAGCACGCGGAGCTGCAGGCAGCGGCGCTCGAGGAGCTCGGCCACGACGTGCGCCTGGTGATGGGCAACGACCCGCCGGGCCAGTTCACCCGGGTCCTGCATCCTCGCGTCGGGCGCCACGGCGAGCCTCCGGACAACGTGATCCCGGTGGGGCGCTCGGTGATCGTGCCCGCGAACGGCTCGCTCCCGAACATCGTCCTCTCGCCGCGCTCGTACTTCCGGACGGTGCGCGCGCTCGAGCGCGAGCGCTTCGACGTGGTCCATCTGCACGAGCCGATGACGCCGACGATCTGCCTGACCGCCCTCATCCGCGCACGCTGCCCTCTCGTCGCGACGTTCCATGCGTCGGGCGATCTCGGGTGGATGAGGGGAGGCGTACCACTGTGGGGCTTCCTCATCGACAGGATCGACCATCGGATCGCAGTCTCCGAGCGCGCGAAGGAGTCCCAGAACCGCTGGCTGCCCGGGGAGTACGAGGTCATCCCGAACGGCGTCCTCACCCCGCCCGCGGCACCAGCAGGCGGCCGTGAGCACCGCGTCGTCTTCGCGGGCAGGCAGGAACCGCGCAAGGGCCTGCAGGTGCTGCTCCGAGCGTGGCCCGAGATCCACTCCCGCACCGGACTCCGCCTGACCGTGGTCGGCGCGGATCCGCTCGCCGTCCGCCTGCTGCTCGCCCGGCTCCGAATCTCCGACGAGGGCATCGACGTCGTCGGCTTCCTGAGTCAGGAGGAACTCACCACGACGCTGCTCCAGGCCAAGGCGCTCATCGCGCCGTCGATCGGTCAAGAGAGCTTCGGCATGGTCCTCACGCGCGCTTTCGCCTGTTCGCTTCCCGTGGTCGCGTCGGACATCCCCGGCTACCAGGAGGTCCTCGCGCCCGAGGCGGCCGTCGCAGTGCCTCCGAACGACACGGCCGCGCTCGTCGACGCCGTCTGCGGCCTCGTCGGTGACGAGCCTGAGCGGGAGCGGATGGGCGACGCGGCGCGGTCGCTCGCGGTCGAGCGCTACTCGTGGCCGACGATCGCCGCTCGCCTCGAGCGGATCTACGAGGACGTGACGGGAGTCGCGGTGTCGAGGGAGCGGGCCGCGTGAGAACCGTCGCCCGTTTCTGGCGCTCCGGCTGGACGCAGTTGCTCGTTGCGATCGTCGCGCTGTTCCTCGCGTTCGCGGCCATCTGGTGGCGCGGGCCCGAGTGGGGTGAGGTCCTGGAGGCATTCCGTCTGGTGATCTGGAGCTGGATCGTCCTTGCGTTCTTCTTGAACGTCATCTCGACCCTCTTCCGGGCGCTCTCGTGGAGGCTCACCGTCGGACAGGCGCTGCCCCCCGAACACCAGCCGAAGGTCGTGCACGTGTTCTCCTCCTTCGGCGTCGGGCTGCTCGCCAACGCGATCGTCCCTGGCAGACTCGGCGAGCTCGCGCGCGTGGCGACGCTTCGGCGTCATCTCCCCGACGCGCCGCCGGGCACGAGCGCGACGCTCGTGGGCACGGTCTTCGCGCATCGGCTCTTCGACGTCGTCCCGGCGACGATTCTGGTCGTCTGGGTGCTCCTCACCGCCGAGGTGCCGCACTGGGCCGTGGTCTCGTTCATCATCGCGGCGTTCGTCGGATTCGCGCTGTTCACCATCGCCTGGCTCGGCGCCAAGCGGAACCAGCAGTCCGTGGTGAGCGAGAGCATGAGCTCGATCCGCCAGCTCCTGGTCATGGGGCGGCAGGGGCTCGCAGTGCTCAAGGAGCCCGTTCCGCTCGCCGGCGCCGTGTTCCTGCAGTGCCTGGGCTGGCTCATGCAGCTCCTCGCCGTCTACGCGACCATGCAGGCGTTCGACATCCACGCTCCGCTCTCGGCCGCCGGGCTCGTCCTCGTGTTGATGAACATCGCCACGATCGTCCCGCTCTGGCCCGGGAACGTGGGGCTCGTCCAGGCGGCAGTGGCGCTCCCGCTTCGCAACTACGGCGTGCCCTACGCGACCGGCTTCGCCTTCGGACTCGCCCTGCAGGCGATCGAGATGGCGTGCGGCATCGGGCTCGGCCTGCTGGCGATCGCTCGCGAGGGGATCTCGTTCGCGATGCTCCGCCGCATGGAGGACGATCAGGAGTCGTCCGAGAACGCCGTCGCAGAGGTCCGGGAGATGGTCGACGACCTCGAGGACGTGGGCGAGAACGATCCCGAGGCGGCCCGTGAGGGCGCTGCTGTGTCCCGCTAGCCTCAAGGGCGTCCTCTCGGCCCGGGACGCGGCAGCCGCGCTCGCGGACGGCGTTCGAAGCGCAGGTGGCGACGCCGTCGAGCTGCCCGTCGCCGACGGTGGAGAGGGGACCGCCGAGTCGCTGCATGCGGCCCTCGGCGGCGAGTGGCGCGAGGCGGTCGTGTCCGATCCGCTGGGCAGACCCGTGTCCGCGCCGTGGCTGCTCCTCCCCGACGGTGGCGCGGTCGTCGAAGCTGCCGCCGCGATCGGGCTGCCGCTCCTCGCGGCTCGTGAGCGCGACCCGCTCGTCACATCGAGCCGCGGCCTCGGGGAGCTCGTGCTCGCAGCGCTGCGGGACGGCGCCGGCTCGCTCCTCGTCGGACTGGGCGGGAGCGCGACCGTGGACGGCGGGGCAGGCCTCTGTGAGGTCCTTCGCGAGCTCGCCGTGCCGACAACCGTCCTCTGCGACGTTCGCACGACCCTCGGCGATGCCGCGCGGCTCTTCGGGCCGCAGAAGGGCGCCTCGCCGGCGGACGTCGTGGTGCTCGAGCGTCGGCTCGCGGAGATGACCGAGATCGCGCCCTATGCCGCGCTGCCGGGCTCCGGCGCCGCCGGAGGGCTGGGGGCGGCCTTCGCCGCCCTCGGCGCCGAGCTCGTGCCCGGCGCGCCGGCCGTGCTCGACCTCGTCGGGTTCCAGGAACACCTGCCCGACGCTGATCTCGTCGTCACAGGCGAGGGGCAGGTCGACGAAACGACGGCGGAAGGGAAGGCCCCAGGCGTCGTCGCCACCCGCTGTACCGCGGCGGGCGTGCGCTGCGTCGTATTCGGCGGCCGAATCGTGCGTGCGCTCGCCGGGATCGAGACGGTCGGCCTGTCAGGGGATCGGGCGCGGGCGCGCGACGACCTCGAAGCGCTCGGGCGACGGCTGGTGTCGTAAGGGAGTTCGATGCGACCCGCCGCGAATGCGGCGACTCGGGTCTTCTCAGCGCGACTCGGCGATGGCGAGGCGGTCGGCCAGCGCCTCGAGCATCTTCCACGCGACCTGCGGCCGCGCCTCGACGAACGGCCGGAAGACGAACACCGGCAGGCCGTAGGCCTTTACCTCGCTGACGGCGGTGACGGTCGCGGTGCGCGGCCGCCGGTCGATGAGCGCGATCTCGCCGAACGCAGAGCCCGGCCCGAGGGTCGCAACCGGCTCTCCGTGCTGCTCGACGGACAGCTCGCCTTCCTCCACCACGAAGAACATCAGACCACCCTCACCCTCGAGGGCGATCTTGTCGCCGGCGGCAAAGCGCCGCTCGCTGAACTCGTCGGAAAGACTCTCCAGGTCCCGCTCGTCGAGGTCGGAGAAGAGGCGGACGTTACGAAGGAGCGCTGGAGTCGGCTTGGACATGGGGCGATTCATACACCACCGGGGTGCACCGTGTCACGTGCCAGCCTCCCGGGTGCGAGCTCCTCGATCCGCAGCTCGGCGCCTTGCAGCCGCTCTACGCACGCTTTGTAGACCTCTTCGCCCCGGCGGAACAGGTCGATCGCTTCGTCCACGGGCACGTCGCCGCGCTCGAGTCGCGTGACGATTTCCTCGAGCTCGCGCTGCAGCTCCTCGAAGGAACGGTCGTCGCTCACGGGCGTACCTCCTCGACCCGCGCGCCGAGCGACCCCGACGCGAGCTGAACGTCGAGTGCGTCGCCCGCCCTGACGCTCGCGGCGTCGCGGACGGCTCCGCCTCCCGAGCGGACGATCGCGTAGCCGCGGGCGAGCGTGGCCAGCGGCGAGAGCGTCTGGAGGCGCGCCCCCGCGTGGTCGAGCGCGGCGCGCCGCCGCTCGAGCAGGAGGCGAGGCGCCGACCGAAGACGCTCACCCTGTCGCTCGACCCGGCTGCGGGAACGCTCGAGCTGCGCGCGGACGCCGACGCCGAGCCGTCGGCGCACGGCTGCGAGCGCCGCGCCGAGCTCGTCGGCATCGGGGACGACGAGCGCCGCTGCGGCGGTCGGGGTCGCCGCCCGGGCATCCGCCGCCAGGTCGCAAAGCGGGGTGTCCTGCTCGTGGCCGACCGCGGACACGATCGGCACGGGTGAGCCGGCGACCGCTCGCACGACCGCCTCGTCGCTGAACGGCAACAGGTCCTCGAAGCTGCCGCCGCCGCGCGAGAGCACGACGACGTCGACGTCCGGATGCACGGTCAGCGCGGCGATAGCCGCCACGATCGACTCCGGCGCCCCTCTGCCCTGGACACGCGTCTCGCAGATCACGACCGCGGTAGCCGGGAACCGGGAGGCGATCGTTGCCACGAGATCCCCGCGAGCGGCTGCGTCGGCGCCCGTGAGGATTCCGACGGCGCGCGGGACACGCGGCAGGCGCCGCTTCCGCTCGGGCGCGAAGAGACCCTCGGCGGCGAGCTTCCGCTTCAGCTGCTCGAGCGCGACGAGGTGACCTCCGACACCGAGCCGCTCGATCGTCGTCGCACGGAATGCGAGCACCGCCTTCTGCTCGAAGAGCTCCGCGCGGCCCGCGATGTGGACGGTCTCCCCCTCGTCGAGGTCGAGCTCGAGCCGCTCGTAGGTGCCGCGCGCGATGGTCACCGCCAGCGTCGCAGCCGTCTTCGGGTCCTTGAGCGTGAGGAAGACGTTGGCCCACGCGGGATTCCGGCGGAGCTCGGTGACCTCGCCTTCGACCCAGAGGTTCGGAAGCCGTCCGAGGTGAATCCCGACGCCGCGGTTGAACGACGACACGGTGAACACCTGGCGGTCGCCGTAGAGGAGGTGCTCGACCTTCGGCACCGGCCCAGCGTATCGGGGAGGGCTAAAGCAGGATCTCGGTCGCGGTCACGGGGTCGCAGCCGCGCGAGAGCATCTGGACGGCATCGTGGAGATCGACCTCGCTTGCTGCGATGCGCTCCGCGAGGTGCACCGGGTAGCCGGCCTCGAGGAGGATGTGCAGCCGCCAGCTCTCGACCTTCGCGGGCTCGTTCTCGTGCCAGAGAGGCGTCTCGGTCGTCTCGGCCATGCGCGGTGATTCGCCGTGGCGCAGGGCATCCCTTCCGGGCCTTCAGCCGAGCTTCTCGGCCTCGTACCGCCGCGCGATCTGGACGAGTCTGTCGTCGAGCCGCTGCGAGGCCATGGTGATCGCCTGCTGCAGTTCCGCGGCGATGATCCCGTCGGCGCGGCGCAGGAACGTCTCCGCGATGCGGTCGAGCTCTTCTCGCAGCCGGTCTGCCGCCTCCTCTCGGATCGCACGCATGCGGTTCTCGAACTCGAGCGCGCCCGCCTCGCTGCGCGCATCGATCTCGCGTGCGAGCGCGCGCTCCAGGTGGTCGACCTGTCGGCGCTCGAGCTCGGCGAACGCCAGCTCGATGCGGGTACGTGCTTCGCTCTCGGCCCGGTCGATCTGCTCCGTGACGGCGTGCTCGTGCTGACGGAGGCGCTCGGTCACCTCGTCGATCGTGCGACGCCCGTCGTCCGCCTGCATCTGCAGCTCCTCGAGCGCCCGTGCGAGCGCGTCGCGGGCACTCGACTCGAGCTCCTCGCGCAGCCTCGCCGCCGCGGTCCGCTGCTCGTCGATCGTCGCGTCGAGCTCGTCGGACTCGGCGGCCACGCGGGACTCGACGTCGGCGATCCGCTGGCGCATGCGCTGCTCGAGCGTCGAGACGGAGCCCTGGAGCGCGTTCTGTGCACGCTCGAGGTCGGACTCCCAGGCGCGAAGGCGCTCCTCGACGCGCTGCTCGACCGCGGCGACGAGCTCCGCCATCGCGTCGGACAGCCCGCGCTCCCGCACGGCGAGCTCGCCGCGCCGCTGGTCGGCGAGCCGCCGCTCCTCGGCGACGTACGCGGAGAGCGAGTCCGCCTGCGCGCGCGCGATTGCGACGCGAAGCTGCTCCGACTGCGCAGCCGACTCCTCCTCGGCAGCCGCGCGGACGGCGCGGCGCGCCTCCGTCACGAGCTGCTCGGTGTGTGCCGTCCGGGCGTGCGAGCGTCTCAGCGCAAGCGCCAGGACGACGCAGAGGACGACGACGGCGCCGAGCGCGGCCACGAGGATCCAGGCGAGCGCGGACACGCGGCCACTCTAGATCCGGAATGCCACGAGAGCGGCTGCGAGCACGACCGAGGCCGCGGCGAGCAGTCGGAGACCCGTCTCTTCGGCTGCGATCAGCGACTCGGCGGCGAGCTCGGCCTCCGAGCCGTCGCGAAGGACGAGGCGCCCCTCGACGATCGCTGCGCGCCGGCGCACGAAGCGCACGTGATTCGAGAGCGCTCTCTGCGCCAGCGAGAAGAGGACGGCGAACGCAGCGGCGAGCAGCGCGGCGAGGTCGAGATCGCCTGCGACCGCGGCGTAGCCGCACACGACCGGGAAGCCGCCCCACGCAAGCCCGAACCAGAGATCCGAGTGGAAGCGTCCTTCGAGGAGCTCGAGGTTGTAGGCGAGGACCAGGAAGAGCCCGACCGGAACGAGTGCCACGAGCCACGGCTCGAACGTGATCGCACCGACCACGCCGATCGCGCACGCCCCTGCGATGGAGACCGCGGCGAGCCCGACGAGGACGGAGCTCGGGATGCTCGTCCGCAGAGGTCTGCCGCGCAGCTCGTCGAGCGCGTGGGCACCCACGCCGACGGCGAGCCCGAACGCGAGTACCGCGGCCCCGAGCCGTCCCCAGGCGACGACGGGAGCGAGACATCCGCCGATGACGACGTAGGAGAGGTGCCAGGCCGTATACGGGGGGTGGAGCAGCGTGACGTAGTCCCGCCAGCTCCCGCCCTCGAGCGCGTACCACGCAGGCCTCACGGACGGGGCGCTCACGCCTTCCGGCCCCACACGACGACGCCTCCTCCGAGGCTCATCCTGCGCACCTCCACGCCCGTGACGCCCGCGTCGCGCCAGAGGCCGAGCTGCCGGTCCAGGGGGTACGCCTCCCAGTACGAGCGGATCGAGTCGCCGAGGAAGTCGCCGACCTCGCTCCAGCCGTGCCGGAGGGCGCGCCCGGCGAGCGGGAGACCGGCGCGGACGTACAGCTCCCAGGCTGGTCGCGCGAGGCCGTCCGGGACGCCGAACTCGAGTGAGGCGACGACTCCGCCGCTCCGCACGACCCGGGTCAGCTCGCGGAGCGTCGCCCCCGGATCGTCGACGTAGCGCAGGAGATAGGTGACGGTGAGGTGATCGAAGGAGTCGTCGGGGAACGGGAGCTGCTCGGCGGATGCCTCCACGAGCTCGATCCTCGGTCCGAAGCGGTCTCTCGCTCTCGCGAGCATCTCCGCGCTCTGATCGACGCCCGTTACCTCGAACCCGCGCCGAAGGAGCTCGGCGGCGACGAGCCCGGTTCCCGTCGCGACGTCGAGGACGGTCCCGCCGTCTCGCGGCAGCCGATCCGCGAGGAAGCGCCTCCAGCGCGGGTCTTGTCCGAACGAGAGTGCTGCGCCGACGCGGTCGTACGACGGGCCCAGCGGCGCGAAGAGCTCCCTGGCGTCGACCGTCGGCACGCCGCCTATTGTGGCGACGTGAGCCTCGAGGACGAGCTCGAGCGCGCTGCGGAGCACGCCGCGGCCGCTGCGGAGGAGGGCGCCCAGGTCTCGGGAGTACTCGCGGCCGAGGCGGACCCGGGGCATCGCATCTTCGTGTGCTCGATCGACGGCGCCGACGGCACGCGCGCATGGGTGGCAGTTCGCTCCGACGGCTCGGTCGTGACCGGTCGTCCCGAGCTGCGCGCCGCCGTGTCGATCGCCGCGTTGTGCGAGGTGGCCGCCGACACCGCAGGCGGCGGGGATCTCGAGGGTCTCATCGCGAGTCTCGCCGACCTTCGCGAGCGCGAAGCGCCCGAGGGCATCGAGGACGCCGAAGCCGCAGCCCGGCAGCTCCGGGACGTGCTCGGAGAGCCTCCGCAGCTGTCGACGCCGGCGCGACTCGACGAGATCGGCGCCGCGACCCGTCACCTCGAACAGGAGCTGGACCCCGGCGGCGCGTCGCCGTTCGCCGCCGCGCTGAAAGCGGCTCAGAGACGCCGTGTCGGAGCTCCAGCGCGAGATCGAGGCCGGCTACCTCGTCGACCTCGAGGCCTGAGCGGCGCCCGACGCCTGGGGCCGCGCCTCGGTCTCGGCGAGCGCCAGCCGCACGGCCTCCCTGAGCTCTCGCATCGCCACCAGATGGTCGCCGGCGGGGCGCTCGAGGTGGCGTTCGAGACGGTCGAATGCGGCGACGACTGCGGGCCAGCCCCGCTCCGCGACCCGGCGACCCTTGGCGGTGAGGACGAGGTGATACGAGCGGCCGTCCGCGGGGTTCGGGACCTTTCGCGCGTCGCCGCTCGCCACGAGTTCGCGGACGTAGTCGCGGATGGTCGTGGGCGGCAGTCCCGTCTCGGCGGCGAGCGTGCTCGGCGTGACCGGCTCGAGTCGCGTCACCCAGCCGATGAACGAGAAGAGCCGGTCGGGAACATTGATCCTCGCGAGCTCCGCGTCGACCAGGAGCCCGACCAGGAGCCCCGTCGAGTAGAGCTCCTGCAGGAGGTCGACGTCGCTCAAGTCGCGTTCGGGCACGATCGCATCATAGGGTGGACTTGCTGCGAGCTCGTCGGTAAAGTACTGCGAGTTCGTCGGTACTAGGGAGGCACTATGAGGCTCGCCGCGCTCCTCGTCATGGTCGTCACAGGCATCGCGGCACCCGTCGTGGCCCGCGGTTCGTCGAATACGGCCTCCGGGCGGATCCCCCAGGCGCAGGCCGTGCGTGCGTGCGCCGGCGCAGGCGCGTACTGGCCGACGATGACGCTCGCGCTGCAGGGCAGCTACGGCGTGGGTCGCGTGCAAGGAGCAGGCTCGGGTCGTCCGGCTGCGGCTGCCTGCGGGTCGCAAGACGGCGACCGTGGGTCTCGAGGGGCAGGTGATCGCCGTCGCGGTCGGCCTCGGCTCGGTGTGGGCGCTGGACTCGGGATCGACGCTCTACCGGATCGATCCTGGACGGGCGCGCGTTACGAAGCGGATACAGCTCGGAGCGAGTCGCCGCGTACAACATCTGGATCGGCGCCGGCGCCGTCTGGATCGCCGACGACCAGGGCGCGCGCACTCCTGCGGGTGTCCCGGTCGACGAACAGGGTCGTCGCGCGGATCTCGGTCGGCGACGGCCCGGCCGACATGGTCTTCCGCGGCGACCGAGGCGTGGGCGATCACCCACCGCGACAACACCGTGTTCCGGATCGACACGGTCGACCAACCACGCCACGCGGCTCGGGAGTCGTCGGCGGCTCCGACGCGGCCGCCGAGCGGCTGGCGCTCCTCGGCGACGCGCTCTGGATCACGGGGCGAGGCCTCGGGCTCGTCGAGATGGATCCGACGAGCGGAGCGATCCACCGGACGTTCGACATCGGCGGCACGGGCATCGACGTCGTGGCCGCCGCGGGCGCGCTGTGGGTGCCCGTCCGGACGGCGGCGGTCGACCGAACCGGCCTCCCGACGATGACTGCGGTTCGTCGCGTGGGAGCCGACGGGAGCGTGAAGACCGTCGCGACCGCCCGCGGGCGCGTCGACGTCCACGGCCTCGCGGCCGGGCTCGGATCCGTCTGGATCGCGGACAACACGAGCGGGCTCCTCTACCGGCTCGCGACGTGAACCGTCGGCGCTTCACGACGACCGGTCGCTGACGATCGCGTAACCTGGGCCGCGTGGAGGGCAGTGGTGGCTTCTTCCCCTTCGGGGGCGGCGATCCGGAGGATCTGCTCGGCGCGCTGCGCGAGTTCGCCGAGCGGCAGGCCGAGACGGTGCAGGAGACGCAGCGCGAGCAGTTCGCGACGCTCACCCTGAACACCGCGGTGGAGCTGACCGCTGCAGCTCTCGGGCAGATGCAGGTCGAAGGGCCGACGGACGCTCAGGCGCTCGCGCTCCGCGACGCAATGCGCGTGCTCTTCCCCGAGGCGGTCGCGCTCGTCTCGGCAGCCCGTCAGGGCTTCATGCGTTCGTAGCGCCGAGGTTCGTCAGCAGGCTCCAGCCGCCGTCGATGACGACCGTCTGGCCCCGGATCATGTCCGCGTCCGGTGAGCACAGGAAGGTGACGACCTTCGCGACGTCCTCGGGTGAGACCATGCGGCCGACCGGGTTCCGCTCGCCCATCGCGAGCATCGCGTCCTTGTTCGGGAAGTGCTCGAGTGCGCCCGTCCCGACGACCCCCGCGGAGACGGCGTTCACGCGGATCCCGCGCGGCGCGAGCTCCACCGCCAGGTAGCGGACGAGCGCCTCGAGCGCCGCCTTCGAGGCGCCGACGAGCGCGTAGTTGTCGAGCACGCGCTCCGAGCCGAGGCTGGAAAGCCCGACGATCGAGGCGCCCTCGGGCATCTGCGGCACGGCCGCGCGCGCGAGCGAGAGCAGCGCGCGGGCGTTCGCCGAGAGGGTCCAGTCCCAGTGTTTGTCCTCGGTCTCGAGCGCCGGACGGATGACGCCGGTCGCCGCGGCGTGGATGAGGGCGTCGAGCGGCCCGAGCTCCGCGACCTCCTCGGCGACACGCGTCGAGGCGACGTTCCCGCGCACGAGCAGGGCTTCCGTGCCGAGCGCGCGCAACTCGGATGCAGTCTCCTCGGCGGGTGTGTCGCCGCGCATGTACCCGATCGCGACCCGCGAGGCGCCGAGCGACGCGAAGCGGAGCGCGATCGCCTTGCCGATGCCCCTCGAGCCGCCCGTGACGAGGACGGACGCGCCCTCGAAGATCATTCGGCCTTCGGGAGCGGGTCGTAGGCCGGCGCCGACGACGGGATGGTCTCCCAGCCGATGCGCGACAGTGGCTCACGCGGCCCGCTCTCGGCGAGCGACGAGGCGTGACCGAGGCGATCGAGCAACTCCATCCTCTCCTCGCCGTACTTCCGGATCGGATGGTCGTCGGGCAGGTCCTCGATGAGCTCGCGGACGCGGGCGCGAAGCTGGTACGCGAAGTGGGGTGTCGCAGGCCCGACGAGGGCGTCGATGTCGTCGCGCGTCGGCTCCGCCATGCCGCAAGCCTAACCGCGTCGAGAGCCGTCGAACGCCGCGGTCGGCTAGGACTCCCTGCGTGACTCCGCTGGTCGCGATCAGCTCGGAGCTGTCGGCGCGAGTCGACGCCCTCGCCTTTCCGTCGGTGCCGTTCGTCTACAACCCGCTCGCCTACGCGAGGGCGCCGCACGAGGCGTACCTCGAGCGCTGGGGGGCCCACTCTCCGCGCGAGGTCGTCATGTTCGGCATGAACCCCGGGCCCTTCGGCATGGCGCAGACGGGCGTGCCGTTCGGAGACGTCGCGATGGTCCGCGACTTCGTCGGCGTGACCGGTCCCGTTGGGAAGCCGTCCAGAGAGCACCCGCTGCGACCCGTCGCCGGCTTCGCGTGCGCGCGGTCGGAGGTGAGCGGCACACGATTCTGGGGCTGGGCGCGGGATCGGTTCGGCACGGCCGAGCGGTTCTTCGACCGGGTGTTCGTGGCGAACTGGTGCCCGCTCGTGTTCATGGAGGCGTCCGGCAGGAACCGGACCCCGGACAAGCTTCCGGCGAGCGAGCGCGCCGAGCTCTTCGCGGCGTGCGACGCGGCGCTCGCACGTGTCGTGGAGGTGCTTCGTCCGCGGCTCGTTGTCGGCGTAGGCCGCTTCGCGGAGCGTCGCGCTCGGGTCGCCCTCGGAGCTGGCGTCGAAATCAGCTGGATCACCCATCCGAGCCCTGCGAGCCCAGCGGCCAATCGCGATTGGCCCGGCATCGTCGACGGCCAGCTTCGCGACGTCGGCTTCGAGCCGGCGCGGCGACGATAGGTCGGGCCGGTGCGCCGCCCCACGTCCGTCGAGCTCATGCTGCTCGCCACGGTCCTGCTCTGGGCGCTCAACCTGAGCGTCACGAAGTACATCCTCGACGAGGGGCTGCTCCCGCTCTCGTACGCGACGATCCGATACGGCCTCGCCGGGGCGATCTTCGTCGTCCTCACCCTGCTCGTGGAGCGCACGCTCCGGATCGAGCGGCGGCATCTGCTCGTGCTGGCGTTCGCGACCGTCACGCTCTGGCTCAACCAGGTGTGCTTCGTCCTGGCGCTCGACAAGACGACGGCGTCGACGATCGGGCTCATCCTCGGCGCCATCCCGATCTTCGCGGCGCTGTTCGGTCTCGCCCTCGGCCGCGAGCGCCTGAGCCGGCGCTTCTGGCTCGGAGCGGCCGTCTCGTTCCTGGGGGTCGGGCTCGTCGCGGTCGGATCCGGTAGCGAGGTGTCCGGAGGCTACGTCGGGATCGTGCTCGGGCTCGGAATCTGCGCCACGTGGGCGGCGTACTCCGTTGCCGTCGCGCCGCTGATGCAGACGTATTCGCCCTCGCGAGTGAGCGCCGTGGTCATTCCCGCGGCGTGGGTCCTCATCGCGCTCGTCGGGCTCCCGCAGACGAGCGACCAGGACTGGGACCTCGACTGGCAGGTCTGGCCGCTCCTGGTCTTCGCGACGATCGGGCCGCTCGTCCTCACCAACGTCTTCTGGTTCCGCTCGATCTCGCGGATCGGGCCGGCGCGCGCGACGCTCGCGGCGAACCTGCAGCCCTTCGTCGCCGCCGTGCTCGCCGTGATCCTCCTCTCCGAGCCGCTCGGGCTCCTGCAGGTGCTGGGCGGCCTCCTGATCGCCGCCGGGATCGTGCTCGCCCGCCGTCGGCCGTCCCCCGCGCGGGCGACGTAAGATCGGAGACATGGCCGATCACGACTTCATGCCGCTCGACGGCTGGGACCATCTCGAGGTCTGGGTGGGGAACGCGAAGCAGTCCGCGTACTTCTACGAGCACGCGTACGGATTCACGCGGACGGCGTACGCAGGCCCCGAGACCGGGGTTCGGGACCGCGCCTCGTATGTCCTCGAGCAGGGCGACATCCGGCTCGTCCTCACGAGCGGCCTCCGTGCCGACAGCGAGGTGTGCAAGTGGGCGGCGACGAAGGGCGACAGCGTGCGCGACGTCGCGCTCGCCGTCCCCGACGCCTCGAACGCGTACCGGCAGGCGGTCCAGCGCGGCGCTCGCGGCGTCGCCGAGCCACACTGGGTCGAGGACGACCATGGCCGCGTCGAGCTCGCTGCGATCGCGACGTACGGCGACAACATCCACACCTTCGTCAACCGCTCCGAGTACTCGGGCGCATACCTGCCGGGGTTCCAGTCTGTCTCGCCGAACGGCGGACCTGCAGGCGGCGTCGGGCTCGTCGCGATCGACCATGTCGTCGGCAACGTCGAGCTCGGCCGGATGGACGAGTGGGTCGAGTTCTACGCGCGGGTGCTCGGCTTCACCCAGCTCACGCACTTCTCGGACGAGGACATCTCGACCGAGTACTCGGCGCTCATGTCCAAGGTGATGACGGACGGTGAGGGGAAGATCAAGTTTCCGATCAACGAGCCGGCCGAGGGGAAGCGAAAGAGCCAGATCGAGGAGTACCTCGAGTTCCACGGCGGCCCCGGCGTGCAGCACATCGCGCTGCAGTCGGAGGACATCGTGCGCACGGTCGCGGCGCTCCGCGCGTCCGGCGTGCTCTTCATCGCGACGCCGGACACGTACTACGACATCGTGCAGGAGCGAGTCGGCGACATCGACGAGAACTGGGACGACCTGCGCTCGATGGGCATCCTCGTCGACCGCGACGAGGAGGGATACCTCCTCCAGCTCTTCACGAAGATCGTCCAGGACCGGCCGACGCTCTTCTTCGAGGTGATCGAGCGGCACGGCTCGCGCGGCTTCGGGATCGGCAACTTCAAGTCGCTGTTCGAGGCGATCGAGCGCGAGCAGGCTCTCCGCGGCAACCTCTAGCGCGCGGTGGCGCTCGCTCCAACGCAGTACGCTCGCTCGGGCGACGCCGATATCGCGTACCAGGTCTTCGGCGAGGGCGAGCGCGACATCGTCGTCGTACTCGACTGGGCGAGCCACCTCGAGGCGCTTGTCGAGCAGCCGTTCTTCGCCGACTGGTTCACGTCGCTCGCGCGGCTCGGACGCGTTCTCTGGCTCGGCACACGCGGCGTCGGCATGTCGGGGCCGCTGAGCGACGAGAGCCCGATCGAGAGCTGGATGCACGATCTCGTCACGGTCATGGACGCGGCAGGGGTGGATCGTGCGAATCTCGTCGCGCACGGCCTGGGAGCGCAGGCTGCGCTCATGACGGCGGCGACGCACCCAGAGCGATGCGAGTCCGTCGTGATCGTCAACGGGTACGCCCGATTCGCCCGAGCCGACGACTACCCCGCCGGGCTGCCCGACCACATGCACGAGACATACCTCGACGCCATCGAGAGCCAGTGGGGGACCGGCGTCCATGCGCTCGGTCTCGCGCCGTCGGTCGTCCATCGTCCCGGCGTGCCGGAGTGGTGGGCGCGCGTCGAGCGCTTCGGTGCGACGCCGCGAGTCGCCCGCGGTCAGCTCGAGACGATCCTCACGCTCGACGTTCGCGGCGTCCTCCCCATCATCGACGTCCCGACACTCGTCATCCACAGCCGCGACAACGCCTTCGTCCGCGTCGGGCACGGCCGCTACCTCGCGGAGCACATCGAGTGCTCGCGCTACCTCGAGCGTGACAGCGCCGACCACTGGCCAGTGCCGGACGCGGATCTCGTCGGCGCCATCGAGGAGTTCATCACCGGCTCGCGCACCGCGATCGCCGACGCCGACCGGACGCTGGCCGCGGTGCTCTTCGTCGACGTCGTCGGGTCGACGGAGTTCGCCGCCGAGCTCGGCGACCGGACGTGGCGCCTGGCGCAAGAGCGCTTCGAGCAGATCGTGCACACCGCGCTCGCCGCCTTCGACGGGTCGCTCGAGAGCACGGCGGGAGACGGCGTCCTCGCGACCTTCGACGGCCCGACGCGCGCGATCGGCTGCGCGCGACGGATCCGGGACGAGGCTCGCAACGGCAGCCTCGACGTTCGCAGCGGCGTCCACGTGGGCGAGATCATCCGTCGGCCCGACGGCGTCTCCGGTCTCGCCGTGCACATCGGCGCACGTGTCTCTGCGCTCGCCCGGCCCGGCGAGGTGCTGGTCACGCGGACCGTGCGCGACCTCGTCGTGGGGTCGGGCCTGGCGTTCGAGGAGCGCGGCGAGCACGAGCTGAAGGGTGTTCCGTACACCTGGGCGCTCTACGCGGCCGTCTAGCCTTCGGCCATGTCGCCGCAGCGGCGCACCGCGCTCGTCTCGGTCGGGGCCGCCTGTCTCCTCGTCGCGATCAAGCTCGCCGCCGGCATCGCCAGCTCGAGCCTCGGTCTCCTGGCGGAGGCCGCGCACTCGGGGACCGACCTCGCCGCGGCGCTCCTGACGTTCTTCGCCCTGTCCGTCGCGGTGCGTCCCGCCGATCGTGGCCATCCCTACGGCCACGCGAAGGCGCAGAACCTCGCCGCGCTCGCCGAGTCCGCCTTCCTGGTGGCGATCAGTGTGCTCATCGCGGTCGTCGCGATCCTTCGCCTGGCCGACGTCGTCGAGGTCGACGTCGATCCCACCTTCTGGACGTTCGCCGCGATCGCGCTCGTGCTCGCGATCGACGGCTCGCGGACGATGATCTCGCTGCGCGGCGCGCGGCTCTACGAGAGCGACGCCCTGCTCGCGAACGCGCTCCATTTCGGGAGCGACTTCGCGGGGACGCTCGCCGTGCTCGCCGGTCTCGTCGTCGCCGCGCTCGGGTTCCCCGCGGGAGACTCGATCGCCGCGCTCTTCGTGTCGGGCCTCGTCGTCGCCGCGGCGGTTCGCCTCGCTCGTCGGAATGTCGACGTGCTCATGGACCGCTCGCCCGAGGACGACGCACGAGCCGCACGGCTGTCGATCGCGCGGCTCGATCCTCCCGTCGAGCTTCGTCGGCTGCGGCTACGGCGGGCAGGAGGCGAGCACTTCGCCGACGTCGTCATCGGCGTCGCGCCGGGTGCGGCGATAGGCCAGGGCCACGCGGCTGCGGACCGCGTCGAGCAGGCCCTGCACGCCGCGTTCCCGGGAATCGACGTCGTCGTCCACGTCGAGCCGCAGGGCGAGGAGGCCGCACTCCGCGAGCGCGTGCTCGCAGCAGCCCTCACCGTCTCCCATGTCCGCGAGATCCACAATCTGTCGACGATCGAGGTCGATGGGAGCCTCGAGGTCTCTCTCCATCTCAAGCTGCCAGGCGATCTGCCGCTCGAGCGCGCACACGAGATCGCCGAGAGCGTGGAGGCGGCGATACTCGCAGCGGTACCGGCGGTGAGAACGGTGCAGACGCACCTCGAGCCGATCGGCGAGACGGCGGCGGGGGAGGAGGTCGAGATCGACACTGCCGCGATCGAGACGGCGGTACGCGAGGAGATCGGTGCGGAGCCACGCGAGCTCCGATTCGTCCGGACCGACGACGGGATCGTCGTCTTCCTCACGCTCGCTCTCGGCGGCGGCTCGCTCGCTGACGCTCACGGTCGCGCAAGCGCGATCGAGGCGCGCGTGCGCAAGGCCGTTCCGGCGATTTCCGACGTGGTCGTGCATACCGAGCCGTGAAGCTCTGCATGTTCCATCCCGTCGGCCACCCGATGGAGCGCGGGTGGGTTGGCCGAATCGACCGCGATCGGGTCGTTCATCTCGCAGCACAGACGCTGCAGTCGTTCTTCACCGGTGGCGGGACCGCACGTGAGCACGCCGAGTATCGGCTCGAGGAGACGGTGCTACTGGCGCCTGTCCTCCACCCGCCGTCGATCAGGATCTTCGACGCACAGGCATCGTTCGCGTTCGCGAATCCTGCCGCGGTCGTCGGTCCCGGCGCGGTCGTCTCCGGGCCGACGTCGAGTCTCGTCGCCCACCCGCACGTGGCGGCGATCATGGGCGCCGGCGGCGAGATCGGCGGGTTCACGGTACTCGCCGAGTGGCGTGCCCTGGGGAGCGAGCCTCCCAAGGACCGCGACTTCGCCCTCGGTCTCGGACCCGCCGTCGTGACCTCCGGCGCGGGACCTTCAGCTGACGGCTTCGACTGGCTGGCGGCCGTCGAGTTCGCGGCGGCTGGCACGGCGCTCCATCCGGGCGACATCCTCGCCGCTCCGGCTTCCGAGCCGATCGTGGGCGAGCCCGGGCGCGTGGTCGCGGTCCCGATCGAGGGGATCGGCGCACTCGAGCAGCGGGTAGCCGCGTGACGACGCTCGTCGTCGACTGGGACGGAACCGCAACCGCCGGCGACACGCTGCACGCGACGATCCGGGAGTTCGGCGACGCTGACGTCTTCGTCGCGATGCAGTCGGAGATCGGGCGCCGGCTCACGCTGCAAGAGGTCATCGCGACGGAGATGGCCACCATCGACACGCCGCTCGAGGAGGTTGTCGAGTTCCTTCTTCGAAACATCGAGCTCCGACCCGGGTTCGCCGAGGTCGTCGAGCGCCACGACCCGCTCGTGGTCTCGATGGGGTTCCACGAGCTGATCGAACCGCTGCTCGCACGCGACGGCATCGAGGTCCCAGTTGTCGCCAACCGACTCGACGTGCGGCCGGACGGCTGGCGGGCGGTATTCCGCGAGCAGGCCGTGTGCGCCGTCTGTGGAGAGCCGTGCAAGCGCTCGGACGTCGCAGGTCTCGACGGGTTCGCCTACGTCGGCGACGGGTTCTCCGACCGCTGCGTCGCGCAGGCGGCGTCCCGTGTCTTCGCCCGCGACGGGCTCGCCGAGTATCTGGCCGAGGAGGGCGTCGTCTTCGAGCGCTTCGAGGACTTCCACGATGTCGCCCGCGCGCTCGGCGAATAGCGTCTACGGCGTGCTGCTCGAGATTCCGGAGCCGTACGACTTCGCGCTCTCGACCGCGCGGTTCCGGGACTTCGGGACGGACGGCGCGACGGTCCTCCACGAGGGCGGCCTTCACCGGGTCGTCGCGGGGCGTGAGGTGCGGGTGACCTCGGTCGCGGGCGGCGTCGTGATCGAGCCGTGGAGCGAGGAGGCGGCGCACCAGGTCGCACTTCTGCTCGGTGCCCCGTTCGACCTCGCCGCATTCAGAGACTGGGCGGAAAGTGAGCCGGTGCTCGGGCCGATCGTGGAGGCGCTCCCTGGGTTCCGGCCGACGCTCAACCCGCAGCCGTTCGAGGCGCTCGTCGTCGCCATCACCACGCAGCAGATCTCGCTCCGCGCGGCCGCCGCCATCCGCGGGAACCTCGTCCGCGCCTACGGCGTTGAGCACGATGTCGCCTGGGACTTCCCGACGCGCGCCCGCATCCGGGAGCTGCGCCCGCGCCACTTCACACCGCTCGGCTTCTCGCGGGCCAAGGCGGAGTACGTGCTCGAGCTCGCGCACTCGAGACTCGATCTGGGCGCGCTCGCCGCGCTCGACGATGACGAGGTGATCGCCGAGCTCACGTCCGTCCGCGGGCTCGGCCGTTGGACCGCCGACTGGTTCCTCGCGCGTCACCTCGCCCGGCCGCACGCGTGGCCGGCGGGTGATCTCGGCGTGCGCAAGGCGGTCTCCACGTTCTACGCTGCCGGATCCCAGCTCTCGATCGAGGAGGTCCGACGCATGAGTGAACGGTTCGCGCCGTTCGAGAACCTGTCCGCACAGTTCTTGCTCGCCGGCGCCCGGATGGCTGGCTGAGCAGGTGAACGTCCGGCGTGCGGCGGCCGACGACTTCGCGGCGATCGCCGACCTCTGGCGAGACTTCGACCACGAGGTTCCGGCTCCGACCCACGAGGGGCCCGCGGACGAGGGCAAGGAGCTCGCCGAGGTCCGCGAGATCATCGAGTCCGAGATCGCGTTCGTCGCCGAGGACGACGGGACGCCGGTCGGGTTCGCACTCGCCCGGCGACGCGCGCCCGGCTTCGGGACGATCACGGATCTGTACGTCGGGCGCGACGCGCGACGTAGCGGGGTCGCGACCGAGCTCATGCGCGAGGTCCTGGGCGCGTTCCGCGAGCTCGGCATCGAGGACTTCGACCTCGACGTGCAGGCGTCCAACCACGTCGCGCGCTCGCTCTACGCCCGCTGGGGGCTCAAGGACGTGGTCGTCGTCATGACCGGGTCCGTGGGCGCGCTCGAGGAGCGGCTCGGGACGCAGGAGGCCGCCTCGTTCGGCTCGATCCACATCCAGTCGGACGACCTGAGTGCGGTCGAGCAGGCGGTGCGCCAGTTCGTCCCGCGGCTTCCGGGCGGCTCGCGCGGCTCGGTCGTGGCGCCGCCGCAGGGCGGGTGGATCGCGGTGTACGACGACGTCTGCGATCGCAACCCGGAGATGCTCCGCCGACTCGCGCGCGAGCTTTCCGACAGGATGGGGGCCGTGACCTTGCTGCTCGGCGTCGAGCGCGAGGAACTCGTGCGGATGATCCTCTTCGAGAGAGGGCGGATCGTGGACGAGTACCTGTCCGTACCCGAGTTCTACGGGCCGCTCCCGCCCGGCGACGTCGTCGGTCTCGCCGCGAACCCGACGGTCGTCGCGCGGCTCACGGGCGCGGATCCCGAGGACGTGCGCCGCGTGGCACGCACGGCGCCGTCCCCCGCCGATCTGCCGCCGGCGCGCGAATTGCTCTCGGGGTTCGCAGCGGTCATGCGCGTCGACGGCGCCGAGCACGGCTGGGCCGGGGCGTCCGAGGTCGAGGGCGCGGTGAGGATCGAGCGGTCGTGAGGGTCCTGCTGCTCCACGGTTGGCCGGTCTCGGAGCGGGTCTGGGTCTCGCAGGTCTCGGCGCTGCGCGAGGCTGGTTTCGATCCGGTCGTGCCGCACCTCTACGGACGTGGACCATCTATCGACGACTGGGCGGCGCACCTACTGAGGGAGACGGACGGTCCGCTCGTCGTGGTCGGAGCGTCGATGGGCGGGTACTGCGCGCTTGCGCTCGCACGGCGTGCGCCCGAGCGGATCCTCGGGATGGTGCTCGTCGGCACCCGTGCCGACGCCGACACGTTCGAGCGTCGTCGCTACCGCCAGCAGGTGATCACGGAGCTCCGATCCGGGGTCCCGCCACACCTGGCGGACGAGGATGCGAACCTCGAGCATCTCGCGGTCGCACAGGAGGCGATTCGCGATCGGCTGGATCTCTCGGGCGTCGTCGCGTCGTTCGGCGGCCCGCTCCTCGTCTGCGTCGGCGGCGGCGACGAACTCGTCTCGGTCGAGGAGGCGGAAGAGCTCGCGGCGTCCGCGCTCGACGGGAAGCTCGAGGTGTTCCCGGGAGCCGGACATTTCGTTGCGGTCGACGAGCCGGACCGGTTCAACGCAGTCCTCCTCGAGTTTCTCGCGCAGTGGAAGACGTGACGCTGGCGGAGCTGCGCGAGCGGCTCGACGACGACACGCTGACCGTGCTCGACGTGCGCACCCCGCTCG
Source organism: uncultured Gaiellaceae bacterium (assembly GCA_963736935.1). Classification (GTDB taxonomy): domain Bacteria; phylum Actinomycetota; class Thermoleophilia; order Gaiellales; family Gaiellaceae; genus GMQP-bins7. Next base: position 36,784 of record CAVTQX010000012.1, read on the forward strand.
AGTTCGAGGGCCAAGCCGGCGCGCACTGCGATCCCCGGCAAGGTCATATCCCGGGCGCAGTGAACCTTCCGCTCGATCGCATCGTCGCGTGCCGGAGCCTCGAGGAAGTGCTGGGTGTGGTCGGTCTCCCTGCAGGAGCCGAGATCGTCGCCTACTGCCACTCGGGAAGCCGTTCGCGCTTCGCCGCAGAGGTGCTCGTAGGTGCGGGCTACAAGGCCCGCAACTACGTGGGCTCCTGGCACGAGTGGTCGCGCGAGGTCGTCGACTAACCCGACGCGGCCGCAGCACGAAGGAACGCACCGGCCAGCGCACGGCCCTGGGCGTTCGATGTCGCCATGACCTCCTCCGAGCGGGCGCGGAGCTCCGACGCCGGCATCGGGAGCTCGTCGGGGTCCTCCTCGGTCCACGTCGTGACCATCGGAAGTGTCACTTCCGCATGGAACTGGATGCCCCAGGCCGCCTGGTCCGACAGGCGGAACGCCTGCGTGCAGATGCTGCTGCGCGCGAGCTCGACCCCGTTCGCGGGGACGTCGAACGTGTAGTGGTGCCACTGGAAGACCGTCGCCGACGGCCGTAGCGTCCCGAGCACGGGGTCAGCGGAGCCCGGCGCGGTGAGCTCGACGTCGAGCCATCCGATCTCCGGGCCACTCGCAGGCCGGACCGCCGCACCGGCAGCCCGCGCCAGCATCTGCGCGCCCAGACAGACGCCGAAGACCGGGACCCGCGCGGCGAGCACGTCGGCGAGGAACTGCTCCTCGTTTGCGAGCCAGTGGAAGCGGTCGTCCTGGTCCGGATGCATCGACCCGCCGAAGACCATGACCGCGTCGTAGCTCGCGGCCCGATCGGGCGAGCCCCCGTCCGGGACCTGCCAGCGCTCGAGGGTGTGTCCGGTCGCCTCCACCGCCTCGTCGAAGACCCCGCCCGGCACGCTCGGGCCGTGGGTGACCGAGAGCACGCGCATCGGCGGACTGTACTCAGAAGAGTGTCGGGGCAAGGGGCGGGGGCTCGACGCCTCCCGTGGAGGGGATTCCGGCCTCGTCGAGGAGCCCGCGCAAGATCATCGCGCTCCGCGGCGCGAAGTCGTCCCGGTTGTTGTTGAAGAGCGCGTACACCTCGTCGGCCTCCGACGAGAGGCGGCCGAGCTTCTCGACCCACTCGGCGAGCTCCTCCGCCGAGTACATCCAGTTGAACCGCTCGGACGACTTCTCGGCCTTGATGTTCCACGTCTTCTCGTTTCGGCCGTGGAAGCGCACGTACGCGACCGGATGCGTCGCGGCCGCGTGGCGGGCGACCACGTTGGATGCGCGCGTCATCGGGGTGTCGACGGACACGTACGCGAGGCCGTTGCGCTCGAGGAATGCAAGCGTGTCGGCGCGCTCGTCCGGCTCCATCCACGATCGGTGCCGGAACTCGACGAGCGGGACGAGAGGTGCGACTCGCGGGCCGACCCGCTCGAGTTCGGCGAGCGCCTCGGCGGACTTCACGAATCGCGGGTGGTACTGCAGCAGGATCGCGCGCAGCTTCCCCGACAGCTCCAGCGGCTCGGTCGATGCCCGAACGCGGCGAACGCCGCGTCGTCCGGCACGCCCTCGTGGCCCGTCATCGTCTTGTGCGCCTTCACGTGGAAGGTGAACTCGGGCGGGGTCCGTTCGGCCCAGTTCCGCGTTACGCCAGGATCGGGAAGGTGGTAGTAGGGCGAGTCGACCTCGACCGTGTCGAAGCGCTCGGAGTAGTAGGCGAGACGCGCCTTCGAGGTCGAGACGCCGCGCGGGTACCACGTCTTGACGAGACCCTCGTCCGCGAAGCTGCACGTTCCGAGACGGACGGTTGCGGGCATGCGGAAAGCGTACGGGGCCGATCGAGCGGCCCCGCGCGCGCATCGACGGCTACCTCTTGCGAACGACCTTGCTCTTGACGGAGAACCCGTTGATCGTCGGGTTGACGCACGGCGTCGCGCCTGTCAGCTGCGTGCAGAGCGATGGCGCAGCCTGCCTCGTCGCAACGGCGTCCGCGCGGAAGAACGTCCCGACCGCGAACTTTGTCGTGAACCTCCCGCTCGCCGCGACCCTGACCCGCTTTCGCGTCGTGAGCTTCGACTTCACCGAGCCGCCGAGGACCGTGACCGTCGCTCCGGCGCGCGGCCCACCCGCCTGCGTCACGGAGCCGGTCACGACTGCGCCCCTGCCGGATGTCTTCGCAGAGAGGGTCACCGCGCCAGGCGCGATCGCCGCCGGAGCGACAACGGCTCCGGCGATGTTGGGCGTGACCTGGCCAGGGTTGTACGGAACCCACGAGGAGATCCACGTACCGGTGCTCACCTTGCCGAAGACGCCGTTGATCGTCAGCTCGGCGCTGTACACCTTCGCGCCCTGCGGGGCTCGTCCGGGCGTACCCTTGGGCACGTCGGAGGGCGGCAGGCAGATGACGAGGAATGCCGGGCCGAGCTGCGTCTGCGGCTGGGGGAGGAGGTACATCGGCACGCTCAGCGGCACCCCCAGCGCCGATCCTGTCAGCTGCCACGTCGCGATCGGAACGCTCGATCCGATGCAGGCTTGCTGGCCCGTGGCGACCTGACCCGGTGGGGCGACGACGATCTGGCCCTCGATCGGCACGTCGATGCCGAAGTTGTCGAGCGACTTGACGACGGCCCTCGCTGGTCCGAGGACCGCACCCGGCGCCTGGTCGGTCGTGAGCGTCGTCCCGACAGGCACGTTGATCGCGATGCGCGCGGTCGGATCGTCGTCCGGGCTCACCGACGCCTTGAGGACGACGCCGGTCGCCGTCTGCGTCACCTCGAGCTTCGGTGACGTGTACGCGGCCATCGCGGCGGGCACGACGACGAACTGCGACGAGCGCTGCGATCCCGACCGCGACCGTCCAGATCCGTCCTCTCATGCGGCCGAGTCTGTCACTTCGTCACCGGAGTCCGCAGACCCGGGAGCTTCAGGATCGCGGTGCCGACGCGTGCCCGGGCGCTCTGTGCCATCGGGAGGTCGAGGTAGAGGAGGTTCGACGACGACTGCGCGGTCGATGACGAAGCGAGCGTCAGCGTCAGCCGAGAGCCCTTCGGAAGGAAGGTCGCCTGGCTTCCGAGGCGGATGGTGACCTTCTGCGCTCCCGGCTTCGTCGGCACGCCACCGTCCGCGATGATGATGTCCTTGCCCTGCGGCGTGCGCGCCGTGAGGACGGCGACGAGCCGCGACCAGCCGCCGCTCGCGGCGACCGTGGCCTGGACGGTCGGCGCCCCGAAGATCTCGATCGGCGTACGGAGCCGCTGCGACGTGCGGACGGCCTCGCCGCTGCGCGCGAACGTCGTGACGCCGGGGAAGGAGACGGTCGTCGGCGCGACCGGAGGCAGCGTCGCTCCGCGCCGCGCGACCTGGCCGCTGAATCTCTCCGACGCCACGTAGACGGACGCCTGGGCGCCGTCGCAGCCGGTGTCTCGCAGATAGCAGTCGAACCAGGCCCGCACCTTCGACAGCAGGAAGCCCGTGTCGGCGGCCGGGAACGTCGACGGCGTGTGGCCGTGGAGGCCGACGTACAGCACCTTCGGGCCCTTCAACCGCGCGAACGCCGTCGTGCCCTGGTCGATCCCGAAGAGGAAGTCGCGCCGACCTTGCGCCATGAACACCGGTGTCGTGACCAACGACAGCTTGGAGAGGCTCGATCGCGCGTCCGTCCACGGCTTGATGGCACTTGCGTCGCCGGTGTAAGCGGCCGCGGTGAGGGCCGCCAGGCTGGGGTCGCGTCGAGCGTCCGGGATCGAACTCGAGAGACCGGCGACGAGCCCCGACTTCACGAGCCCCTGGGGCATGAGCGCGGCGTAGAGGTCCGTCCACGTCTGCACCGTGCGTGACGGCGGCCCACGGCACGCCCGCGACGAGCGAGTTGAACACGGCGCCGCCGCCGTAGGAGATGCCCCAGGCGCCGATCTTCGTGTCGGACACGTCTGGACGGGCTGCGAGCCAGTCGCGCACCGCGCGCGTGTCGGCCACCTCGCGCGGCCCGTCGATGCCGACGAGGCCACCGGATGCGCCGTGCCCTCGCGCGTCGAACGTGAGGATCGCGTAGCTGCCACCCGTGAAGCCGTAGCTCTCGACGAGCGTGTTCATCTGCTGGCGGTTGCCCGAGAGCCCGTGCAGGAACACGATCGCCGGCCAGCCACCCGCGGGCGGAGCGCCGTCGGGGACGTAGAGCGTCGCGGCGATCGCGACACCGTCGTCCATGAGGATCGACACGTCCTGCTTCACCGCGGGAGATCCCGCTGCGTTGCTGACGAGGAGGGCGAGCGCGCCTGCCAGCGCCGCTAGCCAGACCTTCATCACGGGCTCGAACGGTAGCGCGAGCCGCGTCCGACTCATAGAATCCCGCGCGTGGATCCCCGCCCCATCGGTGTCTTCGACTCGGGCATGGGCGGCCTGACCGTTCTGCACGAGTGCCTCGTCACGCTGCCGCACGAGGACTTCGTGTACCTCGGTGACGGCGCGCGGCTGCCCTACGGGCCTCGCCCGCTCGAGGAGATCCGTCGGTTCGCGGGCGAGATCGCCGGATATCTGGAGGCCCAGGGCGTGAAGCTCATCGTGGCGGCCTGCAACTCGGCGACTGCGGCGGCGCTTCCCGATCTCCAGCGACAGCTGACCGTGCCGGTGATCGGCGTGCTCGCCCCCGAGGCACACGCCGCGGTGCTCGCGACGCGCAATCGCCGGATCGGCCTCCTCGCGACCGAGGCGACGGTCTCGAGCGGGCGTTACGACGAGCTCGTGCGCGCGCTCGACGCCGGCGTCGAGCTCGTCTCGGTGGCGTGCCCGCGGCTCGTCCCGCTCATCGAGGGTGACGACTGTTCGGGGAGGAGTTGACGGACGCGGTGCGGGAATACGTGGCTCCGCTGAAGGCGGCCGAGGTCGACACCGTGATCCTCGGGTGCACGCATTACCCGTTGATCCGACCGGTGTCTCCAGCGGGTCCTCGGGCGTGGGGTCACGCTCGTCTTCTCCGCCGAGGAGACCGCGCGCGAGGCTGCCGAGACGCTCGCGCGCAAAGGCATCGAGAACGAGGCTGCGCGCGAGGGTACGTACCGGTTCCTCACGACGGGCGATCCCGCCCTCTTCCGCGAGATGGGACAGCGGTTTCTCCAGCTCCCGATCGACGCCGCGGAGCACGTCGAGGTTGCGACGCTCGAGGCGGCGGCATGAGGCACGACGGCCGCAGGGCGGACCAGCTCAGGGAACTCGACGTCGTCTGGGACTACCTCGAGCAGCCGCACGGGTCGGTCCTCTACGCGCAGGGCAAGACGATCGTCCTCTGCACGGCGACGGTGGAGGAAGGCGTCCCACGCTGGCTCTCGAGGTCGGGACGCGGCTGGATGACGGCCGAGTACGCGATGCTCCCGGCGTCGACTGGCGAGCGGACGCAGCGCGCAGTGTCGCGCGGCCGGCCGGACGGGAGGACGGTCGAGATCCAGCGGCTCATCGGTCGAGCGCTGCGCGCCGTCTGCGACTTCCAGGCACTCGGCGAGCGGACGCTCTGGCTCGACTGCGACGTCCTGCAGGCAGACGGCGGAACGCGCTGCGCGTCGATCACGGGCGCGTGGATCGCGGCGAGCCGCGCGCTCGAGCGCTTCGGGCTCTCGAAGGCACTCACCGGCTCGATCGCCGCGGTGTCCGTCGGGATCGTGGGCGGCGGGGCGGTCCTCGATCTCGACTACGAGGAGGACTCCGGCGCGGAGACCGACATGAACGTCGTCATGACCGGCGACGGGCGGCTCGTCGAGGTGCAGGCGACGGCCGAGCGAGACCCCTTCTCGCGCGAGCTGCTCGACGCGCTCCTCGACCTCGCGGCCGGGGGGATCGAGACGCTCACGACCGCGCAGGCAGAGGCCGCCGCGGCGCCCGCTGCGTGAAGCTGCTCCTCGCCTCGCACAACGAGAACAAGCTCCGCGAGCTGCGCGCGGCTGCTCCCGACCTGGGAGGTCGACCTCCTCGGCATCCGACGAGCCCGTCGAGGACGGCACGACGTTCGTCGACAACGCGCGGATCAAGGCTCGGCACGGGCGACGGCTCGCAGCCGACGACGCCTGGGTGGCAGGTGAGGACTCGGGGATCGAGGTGGCAGCCCTCGGCGGCAGGCCGGGCGTCGAGTCCGCGCGCTGGGCGACGGACGGTGTCGCCAGAGCTCCTCTCCGGGCTCGGGGACGACACCGAACCGTCGCGCCCGCTACGTCTGCGAGCTCGTCGTGCTCGACCCCGCGGGCGCCGAGATTCGCGCATCGGGGACGCTCGACGGTGAGATCGCGTACGAGCGGCGCGGCGCGGAGGGGTTCGGGTACGACCCGATCTTCGTCCCGCACGGGGAGTCGCTCACGGTCGCGGAGCTCGGGAATGCCTGGAAGGCAGAGCATTCGCACCGCGCCAGAGCAGCACGCGCGCTTGCGCAAAGTCTCGCCGAACGCTGATAGCGTCGGCCGCATGGATGCGGCCCAGGCACTCCAGGAGCTCACGGCGCTCTCGTCGCAGATCACGGCTGCGATCGCGCTCGACGCAGACGGGTCGGTGCTCGCGGTCTCGCCCGGGAACCCGGCGGCTACCGCGTCGCTGACGTCGTCGACGCTCGAGCTCGTCGCGGCGGCGAGCGACCTCGGGAGGGACAACGGTGAGGTCACGCGCGTCGAGGTGGAGCTCGACGACGGCGCGTTCTTCGTCGTGCGCGAGGGCGGCCGGATCGTCGCTGCGACGACGGGCCCGAAGCCGACCTCCGGCCTCGTCATCTACGACCTGCGGACGTGCGCGCAGGCGATCGACGCGCCGAAGAAGAAGCGGGCGGCGCGCAAGCCGAAGGAGGACACCGAGTGAGGAAGCTGGTGCGTCTCGTCCTCCTCGTCCTCCTCGCCGTCTGGGTGTGGCGAAAGTTCGTCGGTCAGTCCGAGCTCCGACGAGCGCGCAGGCATCTCGTACGCCGACGGGTCGGCCGTCGTGCTCGAGCCGGGCAGCCCGGGCTTCGAGCGGCTCGCGTCCATCACGCGCGCCGCCCTCCGCGCGTGACCTCCGACGAGCTCGGCGCGCTGCTCGTCGAGCGGGCGCTGCTCGAAGGCGACTTCGTCCTGCGTTCGGGCCGCCGCTCGACCTGGTATCTCGACAAGTACCGCTTCGAGACGGAGCCCGGAATTCTCAGAGCACTCGGCGAGGCCCTCGCGAGTGCGGCGCGCGAGTGCGAGCCCGACGCCGATTCGGCTTGCCGGGCCGGCTCTCGGGGCGGTCGCGTTGGCAGCTTCGGCAGCAATGGCGTCCGATCTGCCGTTCATCATCGTGCGCGGTGAAACCAAGGAATACGGCACGGCCAAACGCATCGAGGGGGTCTTCGCACCGGGTGACCTGGTGTGCCTCCTCGAGGACGTCGTCACCTCTGGCGGCGCACTCGCGGAGTCAGTGTCGGCCGTCCGCGACGAGGGTCTCGTCGTCCGGCATGCGGTCTGTGTGGTCGACCGGGAGGAGGGCGGCTCGGACACTCTCGCCCGCCTCGGTGTGCGGCTCTGGCCGCTCTTTCGTGCGAGCGAGTTGCTGGAGTTGCGAAAAATCCCCGGAAAGCGGCATGGTTGAGCCAAATCCGAAGGGGTGTTAGGCTCTTTCGGTTCCGTGAACACGAATCCCACGTCAGGAGGAGACCAGTGACCAAGCAGGAGTTCGTGGATGCCGTAGCCGATGCGGCCGGCATGTCCAAGCGTGAGGCCGGCGCTGCGGTTGACGCCGTCCTGGACACGATCACGGGCGCGCTGAAGAGCGGTGACACCATCACCTTCACCGGCTTCGGCAAGTTCTCGACCTCGGCGCGCGCGGCGCGCATGGGTGTCAACCCACGCACGGGCGAGAAGGTCCACATCGCCGCCACGACAGTCCCGAAGTTCACGTCAGGGAGCGCGCTGAAGGCTGCGGTCAAGGGCGGCTAGCGACTCCCGCTACGAGGAATTGCGAGAGGCCGTCTCCGGGCGGCCTTTCGTTTGGCCTTGTAGGCGAACATACGTTCGTATACGGTGAGCAGGGTGCAGCTCTCGTTCGACGCCGCCGACCGTCTGGTGGAGCTGGTGCACGCGCGTCGCGGCGCCGTCTCGGCCGAGGACGCCGCACGCGTGCTCTTCGCGCTCGAGCGCGCGCCCGTCGCTCTGGCGCACTCGCTCCTCTCCGACGTCGTCGCCGGCGACTCGCGTCTCGTGTGGAGCGGTACACGGGTCGGGCTCGCTGGCGACGCCGGCGCCGAGACGCTCATCGAGGAAGCCGAGATCGTCGTCTTCGACCTCGAGACGACCGGGCTCTCCGCGCGTCGTGACCGCATCTGCGAGATCGGTGCGGTACGCGTCAAGGCGCTCGAGATCGCGGACACGTTCGAGACGCTCGTGCAGCCCGGCGTCGCGTTGTCGCCGACGATCACGCGGCTGACGGGCCTGCAGGACGCCGAGCTACGTGGCGCCCCCCGACCCGAGCTCGCGATCCGGCGGTTCCTCGCGTTCACCGGCGACGCGCCGCTCGGTGCTCACAACGCCCGCTTCGACGTGGGCTTCGTCGACGGCGCGATAGAGCGGCTCACGGGCCGCCGGATCGCCGCCCCCGTCATCGACACCGTCTGGCTCGCACGCCGGCTTCTCCACCGTCGGAGCGAGCGCTTCTCGCTGCGCCAGCTCTCGCACTTCTTCGGCACGTCGTGTGAGCCCTGCCACCGTGCGCTGCCCGACGCGGTCGCCACGGCCGAGATCCTGGTCGCGCTGCTCGGGCTCGCACAGGAGCGCGGCGCACGGACGCTCGCCGAGGTCGTCGAGCTCGCCGCGCCCCGGGCGCGGCGACTTCACGCCCGCCGCTCGCTGATCGCCGGCGCGCCCATGACGCCCGGCGTCTACCTCTTCCGGGACCGCAACGACACCGTGCTCTACGTCGGCAAGGCGCGCGATCTGCGGGCCCGGCTGCGTTCGTACTTCGCAGGGGATCGGCAGAGGCCGGCCGTCGAGGCCGCTCTGGGCGCGCTCGCCCGCGTCGAGTGGCGCGAGCTCGGCTCGGAGCTCGAGGCGTCGCTCGAGGAGCTCCGCCTGATCCGCGAGCTACGGCCGCCGGCCAACGCGCGCGGCGCACGACCGCAGTCCTACCTCCGGCGACGTGGCGAGCGCTGGACCGTGGTCTCCGAGCCGACCCGATTCGGGCCGGTCTCGAGCAAGCGCCGTGCGCAGCTCGCCGCTCGCGCGCTCGGGGACTTCGACGGGGACGACCTCGAGTCGGCCCTCCCGGCGCTGCGGGCCAGGCTCCCGCGCCTCGCGCGTGCTCTGCGCTTCGAGGACGCCGCGCGGCTGCGTGACCGGATCGGTGCACTCGAGGAGGTCGCCGCGAGAGTCGCGGAGCTCGACCGGCTGCGCTCCGAGGAGGTCTGCGTCCTCGCGCCCGCACGCGAGCCGGCGTTCTGGCGGGCTTTCCTCGTTTCCGGAGGGCGGGTCACTGCGCGCACGATCCCGCGCGGCGGTGCCGGCAGGCTCGAGATCGAGGCGGGCCTTGCGGCATCGGCCGCCGAGCCGTCGCTCGCGCCCGAGGACGCGGCCGACCTCCTTGTCGTCGCTGGCTATCTCCGCAGGCCGCCGCCGGAGCTCCGCGTCGTCGGCTTGCGCCTCGCCGAGATCGCTGCGGCCTGAATTCCTGGGCTTCGCGCGATCCACGCGGGCGAAGTCCCTCCGTCCCACCGACGTGTCTAGCCTTGCGGCATGGAGGATCGGGCGAACTTCGCCGATCGCCTCGCGGAGGCGGTCACGCGTAAGCAGAGCCAGCTCGTCGTCGGGCTCGACCCTCGTCTCGACCTCCCTCCCGATGGAGCTCCGAGGAGAAGCCGTTCTCGGGCGCGCCGCGGCCGCGTCGTCGGTCGCGCGCTTCTGCAAGGGGATCGTGGACGCGGTGGGCCATCGTACGTGGTCGCGGTGAAGCCGCAGACCGCCTTCTTCGAGGCTCTCGGCGCCGACGGCTTCAGGCGCTTCGAGGAGGTCTCCGACTACGCGCGTGGTGCGGGACTTCTCGTCCTCATGGACGCGAAGCGCGGGGACATCGGCTCGACGTCGCGTGCGTACGCCGAGGCGTTCCTCGAGCCGCGGGACGTCGGGTCACCGCTCGCCGACGCGATGACGGCGAGCCCGCTACCTCGGCCTGGACTCGGTCGAGCCGTTCCTCGCCGCGTGTCGTCGCCACGGTGCGGGCGTCTTCTTCCTCGTCCGGACGTCGAACGCCGGCGCCGCCGACGTCCAGGATCTCGCGATGTCGGACGGCAACCCGCTCTGGCACCACGTCGCGCACCTCGTCCACGAGTGGGGCGAGCCGCTCGTCGGCGACGTCCGGGATGTCGAGCATCGGCGCTGTCGTCGGGGCGACGCTCCCGCGGGCGGTCTCCGAGGCGCGTCGGCTGCTCCCGCACTCGCCGATGCTGCTCCCAGGTGTCGGTGCACAGGGTGCGACCCCGGCCGACGTCGCGCGGGCGTTCACCGCCGG
>CAVTQX010000013.1:0-227912 GCA_963736935.1 uncultured Gaiellaceae bacterium
CGGCTACCGGATCGAACCCCTGAGTATGCGGACGTGGGATGCGTTCGCGGATCTGGCCGAGCGGCACAACGGTGTGTGGGGCGGTTGCTGGTGCACGTACTTCCACCTCCACCCGGATCCCAAGGAGGAGCGCAGGGCGCTCGGCCATCGCGAGTTCAAGCGGCGTCTCGTCGAGGCCGGCCGTGCGCACGCCGCGCTGGTGTTCGACGGTGATGTCGCGGTCGCCGGGCCCAGTTCGGGACGGTCCCAGAGCTACCGAACATCCACCACCGCAAGGAGTGGGAGCAGGGCGTCGCCCGGATGCCGGACTATCGGATCACGTGCCTGTTCGTGGACCGCGGATACCGGCGCGCGGGAATGGCCGCGGTCGCAGTACGCGGGTGCGCTGGCGCTGATCGCCGCGGCGGGAGGCGGCCTCGTCGAGGCGTACCCGCACGACCTGCCCGAGGGCAAGAAGACCTCGGCATCGTTCCTCTACAACGCCACCCGGACCATGTACGAGCGGCTCGGCTTCAGCTACGAGCGCTCCAAGGGCAAGGGCAACTGCGTGATTCAGCGCGGTCGTCCCGGCCGCCACGTCGTGAACAGGTTCCGGAATGACGCCCGAGCGCGCGCTTGGCGTCAGCCGATTTGCTCAGCCAGCCCGATGAGTATGCCCTCGGGGCCTCGGAGGTAGCAGAGCCGATACACGTCTTCGTACTGGACCACTTCGTCGACGAGTTGAGCGCCGTGCTCGCGGAGCCGGGCCAGCGTGTCGTCGAGGTCGTCCACCGCGAACATGACGCGGAGGTAGCCGAGGGCGTTTACCGGCGCGTTCCGGTGATCGGCGACGGCAGGCGGCGTGAGAAAGCGCGAGAGTTCGATCCTGCCGTGGCCGTCCGGCATACGCATCATGGCGATCTCGACACGCTGGTCGCGTAGTCCAGTGACGCGCCCCGACCAGTCTCCTTCGATCATCGCACGCCCCTCGAGTTCGAGGCCGAGCTCCGCGAAAAACGAGATCGCGGCATCAAGCGACTCCACCACGATGCCCACGTTGTCCATCCGTTGGAGCGCCAAGCGGTCATTGTCGCGGATCGCAAAGCGCCGATGAATTCTTGGTGCGCTACCGGTCTCTAACCGGGTACGTAAGCGCCGGGAACGTTCTCGCCTACACCAACGAATTCAGGAGGCAGGTTGAAGCTTCTTCTTACGTCCGGCAGGTATCTAGCAACCTGAGCATCCACGACGCACTGGTCGAGCTGCTGGGCAAGCCCACCGCCGAGTGCGACGCCCTCTGCATTCCCACGGCGTTGTACGGGGCATCCCTGGGCCGGCCCTCGCCAGGCGTGGCGGTGCATCAGCGGGCAGGAGACTGGCACTCCCACGGTCGGACTGGGCTGGAAGTCCATGGGAGTGCTGGAGCTCACCGCCCTGCCGAGCCTCGACGCGGAGCGCTGGGTCCCGCTGGTCCGAGAGGCGGACGTCCTGCTCGTCGAGGGCGGCGATGCGACGTACCTGTGCCACTGGATGCGGCAGAGCGGACTGGCGGACCTCCTGGCGACGCTTCCCGAGACGGTCTGGGTTGGGGTGAGCGCCGGAAGCATGGTGATGACCCCTCGGATCGGCGACGACTTCGTGATGTGGCCGTCAGCGACAGACGACCGCACCTTAGGGATCGTCGACTTCTCGATTTTCCCCCACCTCGACAACCCGGACCTGCCGTGGAACACGATGGCCACCGCAGAGGAATGGGCGGCCAGCTTGTCAGGCTCGGCGTACGCGATCGACGACGAGACCGCCCTCAAAGTGCTCGACGGTACCGTCGAGGTCATCTCCGAGGGGCACTGGAAACTGCTCACGCCCTAGGACTGAGACCTGCGCGAGTGTGCTCTCGCTTTGAGCGCCGGTCTCTTCGAGGATGGAGACAGCTCGCCACGAGGCCAGTTGGTTCGCGAGCGCGCGACGCCCAGCTACCCGCGTCGCCGTACCGTTTCGACCTGTCGTGCGAAGCGGGGCTCTAGCAACCGACTCCTACGTTCGATGAGGCGCCTGCTCGTGTTGACGAGCGATGCGACGAGCAGTGTCGTCACGACTGCGCCGATGAAGAGGCTCAGCTCGGTTCTGCACCCGCAGCGTTTGCGACGAGGCCCACGACGACCCCTGCGAGAGCCGCGTTGATCACCGCGACGAGCGTGGAAGTCTCACCGATCAGGCTGTAGGACCGGCTCCCCGTGCCCGGGCCATACGTCTCGGACAGGCCTTGCTCGTCGTCGTGGTGGCCCGTCACGAAATACGGCTCGAGCCCCGGCGCGATCTCGAGATAGGCGTGACGGAGGCGATTCATGCCGGACAGGAGCCAGAAGTCGTCGATCCGGGCTTCGATGAGGCGGATGTATGTCGCCACCCCGACGAAGAGGGCGACCGGCAGAACGAGGAGTGCAAACGCGGTGAAACCGTCGCCGAACTCGGTCGCACGAGCGACCAGGGCCAACGCAACGACGGCCGCGGACACGACCGTCAGAAAGATGGCGGCCCGACTGAAGACCGCGCGGTAGGTGACGTCCCTCGCCGCGAGCAGGCTCCAATGCTCGGTCGCGAGGATCTGGGCACGCACGCTCTGGGGCACGTCGGCGCGCGGAGAGGACGGTGGCTCCTGCTGTTCGTGCACGCGTCCGTCTTCCGCCGATCGGGCGAAGCGGGGTTCGAGCCTGCGACGCCCGCGCGCAATGATGCGCCTGTCGGCGTCGACAAGCAGCGCGACGACCACTGAAGTCACCACCGCGCCGATGAGCAGGCTCTAGGCGGATCCTGCGCCCACGACCTTTGCGACGAGGCCCCCGACGACCCCGGCGAGAACGGCGTCGATCACCCCGACGACGGTGGACGTGCTGGCAATCAGGCGGAGGACCCGGTTCTCCGTGCCTGGGCCGTACGTCTCGGACAGGCCTCGCTCGTCGTCGTGGTGATGGCCCGTCACGAAATACGGCTCGAGCCCCGGCGCGATTTCGAGATAGGCGTGACGGAGACGATTCAGGCCGGACAGGAGCCAGAAGTCCTCGATCCGGGCGTCGACGAGGCGGATGTATGTCCCCACACCGATGAAGAACGCAATCGGCAGAACGAGGAGTGCGAACACGTAGAAACGGTCGCCGAACTCGGTCGCGTCGGCAGCAAGGGCCAACGCAACGACGGCCGCGGACACGACCGTCAGAAAGATGGTGGCTCGGCTGTAGATCGCGCCGTATGTGATGTTCCTCGCGGCGAGCAGGCTCCAATGCTCGGTCGCGAGGATCTGTACGCGCACGGCCTCAGACGCGTCGAGGTGCGGGTCGGTGGGCATCGCGCGTGCTGGATGGGAGAGCGACTGTCTTATCGGACCCGGCGGCCAATCGTACGCCGGGGGTCACCCCCCGGTACAGTCGGGCGGCGCGGGACGTGCTCGCGGGGGGGCGGGCTCGATCTCCCGAACTCCTTCTCGCGCGCACGCGCAGGCGGCCCGACGGCCCCTCCCCTCCCCCGTCGAAAAGTTCGTCGGGTCAGGGCCGGCGACCTCGGGCTGGCTGGTGCTCAGCCGCTCCGCTGCCGTTGCGTCCAGGGACTGGGTCGTGGTCCAGGAGGCCGCTCTGGTAGGCGAGGACGACGGCCTGTACGCGATCGCGGAGGCTGAGCTTGGAGAGGATGTGCGTGACGTGCGTCTTGACGGTCGTCTCGCTGATGAAGAGCTCCTGACCGATCTCGGCATTCGAAAGGCCGCGGGCCATCAGGCGAAAGACCTCGCGTTCGCGTTCACTGAGCTCCCCGAGCTCCGGCGGAGGAGCCGGACGTGGCATGCCGGCGAACCTTTGGATCACTCGGCGCGTCACCGTAGGCGAGAGAAGCGCATCGCCGGCCGCCACCGTGCGGATCGCGGCGATCAGCTGCTCGGGCGAGTCGTCCTTGAGGACGAAGCCGCTCGCCCCCGCTCGCAGCGCCTCGTAGACGTACTCGTCGAGGTCGAAGGTCGTGAGGATCAGGATTCGGGCGCCGCGATCCTCCGCGAGGATCCGCCGAGTCGCCTCGAGCCCGTCGAGCTCGGGCATGCGGATGTCCATCAGGATCACCGTTGGGTCGTAGCGAGCCGCCTTCTCGATCGCCTCGAGCCCGTTGCTCGCTTCCGCCACTACCTCGATGTCGTCCTCTCCGGCGAGAAGCATCCGAAAGCCCGCTCGGACCATCGATTGATCGTCGGCGACGAGAACCTTGGTCGTCATCGTCCCTCGTCCACCACGGGAAGACGCGTGCTGAGGACGAATCCGCCCTCCGGTTCTGCACGCGCGCTCATCTCGCCACCGTAGATCTTGACGCGCTCGCGAATGCCGACGAGCCCGTGCCCCAGGCCGTCGCTGGCCACTGTCCCCTCGCCGTTGTCCCGGACCTCGATCTCGACCTGATCCGGGCGGTAGCGGACGATCACGTCCGCGTCGCTCGCGTGTGCGTGCTTGAGCGCGTTGGTCAGACCCTCCTGAACGATGCGATAGGCGGATAGGTCGAGCCCTCGCGGGAGCGGATACGGCTGGCCTTCGAGATGCAGCTCGACGGGCAGCCCCGCACGGCCGACTTCCGCCAACAACGAGTTGAGACCATCCAGACCGGGCTGAGGGACGAGCTCGGCTTCGTCTCCGTCGGGGCGCATGGCTGCGAGTAGACGTCGCATCTCGGCCAGGGCCGTGCGCCCGGCGCGCTCGACGCCGCCGAAGTGCATCGCGATTCTCTGCCATCGCATCCGGCAGCTGGTGTCGGACGGCACCGACCTGGAGCACCATGACGCTGACGGCGTGGGCGACGATGTCGTGGAGTTCGCGGGCAATCCGCGAGCGCTCCTCTGCAACCGCTACGCGAGCGGCCGCCTCGCGCTCACGCTCAGCTCGAACTGCGCGGACCTCGGCGGCTTCGGCCTGCTCGGAACGTTCGCGGAGTGCGTAGCCGGCGACCCAGGCGGCCACGTACCGGAGGGTGAGAAAGACGTACAAGCTCGCCGACTGTTGGCCGGGAATGTAATGGATGACGGTCAGCATCGATCCACTCACGATCGCGAGGCCGAGCCAAGCCTGCTTGCTGTCGCGCAGATTGCCAAGCAGGAACGCCGCCGCCAGCCCGACGACGCTCAGGCTGTCGACGAACGGGATGAGCGTTCCGTCGACGATCGTGATGACGACGGCCAGGAGCCAATAGGCAGCTGCGGCACCAAAGGGAAAGCGGCGACGCCCGAGGAGCGGCAGCACGAGAACCGCCATCGCCGGGATCGAGAACCAGAGCGTCGAGCTCGGCGCTCCCGGCGAGTTGCGATCGACGATCAGCTGGAGCATGGCGGCGACCGCCAGGAGTGCGATCAGCAGCTCGAACCAGTACTCCCGCGCGAGATGCCGGATCCGGGTCACGCGCTGAAGGTACTCCACGTCCCCAGTCACCGCCTCCTACCTGAGTAGGAGGCGGAATCGTCGGTAGGTGGGAGCGCGAATCAGGCCTCCCGACGACGTCGTGTGCGCCGCGCGGTCCTAGCGTCCAGCCATGCAGTTCGACAACACCACGTCGCCCATGCGGCACGACCTCAAGGAGGAACGAGCAATGTCCGCTGGCACTCACAACACGCACTCGCAGAACCTCGCGGCCCGCATGGGTCGTTGGAGCGCCGCTCACTGGAAGACCGCGACGTTCGGCTGGATCGCGTTCGTCCTGGTCGCCTTCGGGCTCGGCGGCATGGTCGGGACGAGGAACATCGACAACACCGCAGGACCGGGCGAGTCCGGCCGCATGAACCGGATCCTCGATGCCGGCTTCAAGCAACCCGCCTCCGAGCAGGTCCTGATCCACAGCCGCACGGCTCGGGCAGGCACGCCGGCCTTCGACTCCGCGGTCGCGGACGTCGTCGCGCGGATCTCGAAGATCGCGGTCGTCAAGAACATCCGCTCGCCGCTCATCGCCGGCAACGCAGACCACATCTCGAAGGACGGACGCTCCGCGCTCGTCGAGTTTCAGATCCGCGGCGCCAAGGACAAGGCGATCGACAAGATCGCCCCGGTCCTCGACGCCGTTGCCGCCGCGCAACGCGCCCATCCGGACTTCTCGATCGGTGAGTTCGGCGACGCAAGCGCGGAGAAAGGGGTCGTGACGGCGTACGACAACGACCTCGGCAAGGCGGGAGCGCTCTCGCTTCCGATCACGCTGATCGTGCTCGTGCTCACCTTCGGCTCGCTCGTCGCGGCGGGGATTCCGCTGCTGCTCGCGCTGACCGCAGTCTTCGCGACCTTCGGGCTCGTCGCCCTCTCGAGCATCCTGCTGCCGGTCGCGATGCAGGCCCCGGCGATGGTGCTCCTGATCGGGCTCGCGGTCGGAGTCGACTACTCGTTGTTCTACTTGAAGCGCGAACGGCAGGAGCGGGCCGCTGGCCGCAGCCCGCAAGCCGCGCTTGACATCGCCGCCGCCACCTCCGGCCGCTCCGTGCTCATCTCCGGCCTGACCGTGATCGTCGCGATGGCCGGCATGTTCCTGACCGGTGATTCGACCTTCTCGTCGCTTGCGCTGGCGACGATCCTCGTCGTCGCGGTCGCCGTGCTCGGGTCGCTGACCGTGCTTCCCGCTCTTCTCTCGCGACTCGGCGACAAGGTCGACCGTGGACGCGTTCCTTTCGTCGGCCGCCTCCGCCGCGACGACGGGGAAGGACGAATCTGGGGCGCAATCGTCGACCGTGTCCTGCGGCGCCCGGCGCTCTCCGCGGGACTGGCCGCCGCCTTCTTGCTGGTGCTCGCCGCGCCGGCGCTGCAGCTGCGCCTGGCGGCTCAAGGCCCTGAGTCGTTCCCGAAGGGGCTCGAGGTCATCGAGACATACGATCGGATGCAGCAGGCATTTCCGGGCTCAGCCCTGCCGGCGAACGTGGTCGTCGAGGCACCGAGCGTAAGGACGACGGCGGTGAAACGGGCGATCGCTGAGCTCGAGCGACAGGCGCTCGCGAGCGGCCGTGCGTTCGAGCCGATCACCGTGGACGTCAACAGCGCGGGCACGGTGGCGAACATCACCGTCCCGATCGCAGGGAACGGGACCGACGCAGCCTCGAACGCGTCCTTCCGCATGTTGCGTAGCGAGGTCGTCCCCGAGACGGTCGGCGCGCTTCCGGACGTACAAGCCGGCGTCACCGGACAGACGGCCGAGTGGAGGGACCAGGCGGACGCGCTGAAGTCGAACCTGGCACCCGTTGTCGCGTTCGTCCTCCTCTTCGCTTTCACCCTCATGCTGGTCGCGTTCCGCTCGATCGTGGTCGCGATCAAGGCCATCCTTCTCAACCTGCTCTCGGTCGCCGCGGCCTACGGCGTGCTCGTGCTCGTCTTCCAGCACGGCGTCGGCAAGGGTCTCCTCGGTGTCAGCTCAGCGTCCGGGATCGACGCAGTCGTGCCGCTTCTCCTGTTCGTGATCCTGTTCGGCCTCTCGATGGACTATCACGTGTTCATCCTGAGCCGGATCCGCGAGACGTTCGACCGCGGCAAGAGCATGGACGAGGCGATCTCGCACGGGATCAAGTCCACGGCTGGGGTCGTCACGAGCGCCGCGATCGTCATGGTCGCCGTCTTCGCGATCTTCGCGACACTTTCGTGGCCCTTCTTCAAGCAGTTCGGCGTTGGGCTCGCCGCGGCGATCTTGATCGACGCGACGATCGTCCGAGGGGTGCTTCTGCCCGCGTCGATGAAGCTGCTCGGCGATTGGAACTGGTACCTGCCCAGCTGGCTCCAGTGGCTGCCTCATCTCGGTGTCTCCGAGGACGAAGCTGCCCGCGAGTCCGATGCGGCAGCGCCCGTCTCGGCGTAGACGGAACCGTCAGGAACCCCCGGGCCACGGCCTGGGGGTTCCTGCGCGACGATGCTTCCGTGTGGCGCGTGCAGAGTCATCGCCGCAGGACTACGTTCAGCACGATCGTCCCGACGATCGAGACGAGGAGCATGAGTCCGATCGGGACGAATACCGTCACGTTGTCGGACTTCCACGAGAGCGTCCCAGGGACGCGATCGACGCCGAGCTTGGCGAGGCCGAGCACACCCAGCCCGACGATCGCGAGGACGACCGCACTTAGGAGCAGAACCTTGCCCGCTGTCTCCACGAGACGAGGCTACCCGGCTCGCGTTGCCTTGAACCGGGAGGTCGCCATCGATACTCGTCCCCTCCCCGTCGCGAGGCACTCGGTCGGTGGGCCTTTGCTCGCGGTCTCGTCAGTCCGAGCCGGTCTTGCTCCAGAAGGTCAGCCAGTTCCCCGCGTGGTCTTCCACGGTGAACTCCTCCTGGCCCCACGTTCGTGCTGCCAGCGTGTCCACTATCAGCGCACCTGCGGCTTGGAGCCGTGAGTGGAACTCGCCGAGATCTGGTGCCTCCATGTACAGGGCGATGGACGAGGGGGTACCGAGCCGCTCCCGGATCGCAGCGTTGTACTCGTCGCCGAAGTGGTCGGCTGCTGTCTCGATCATCACGTGTGCGTCACCGCGTGTGAGGGATGAGTTGCTTGCATCATCGCCACCGCGGCAAGAGCACACTCGCGCAGCTGGCGAGCAGACCCCGCCCACGAGTTCCTCGCGAGGGAGGGGTAGTGCCAGTTCGATGAGGCTGGGGCCTGCTCACGGGGCAGCCCGACTCGGAAGCGCGGCCCGTCATGATGCGAGTGCCAACCTCGCCGCGTCGTCGAACGACGTCAGCTCGAAGGGAACGAGCGTCCGCAGCCGCTCCTCGCGCGCGATCGTCGGGTTCTTCAGCCCCTCGATCAGGGGGCGGGCGACAGAAGCGTTGACGGGAGTGACGAGATGAAGCCAGAGCGACGACAGACTGCGGCGTTAGCACCGGTACCTCGAGGATCCACGGCCGTCGTCCGCGCAGGACTGGCGATTCGCTCGATCATCTGGCGGTAGGTCATCACCTCGGGCCCACCGACGTCGAAGCTCTTTCCGAGCGCGGCCTGATTGCCGCAGACACCGGCGAGATAGCGGCTCACGTCGTCGAGCGCAATCGGCTGAGTCGGCGTCGAGACCCAGCTGGGCATGATCATCGCCGGCAGGCGATCGACGAGGGCGACGATCGTCTCGAAGGCGGCGCTCCCCTTGCCGACGATCATCGCGGCGCGCAGTGTCGTGACCGGAACGGCTCCGGCAGAGAGGCGTTCCCCCGTCTCGCGTCGGCTTCGCAGATGCGGTGACGCGGTAGCGTCGTCGTCGCCGAGTCCGCCGAGATAGACGATCTGCTGCACACGCGCCAGCTCGCAGGCCGCCGCGACGTTCTCCGCCGCTACTCGATCCTGCCGCTCGAAATCACGACAGCCGAGGGAGTGGACGAGGTAGTAGACGACCTCTGCGCCCTCGATCGCTCGCGCGACGTCATCGGCGGAGCTCGCGTCGCCCTCGACCCAGCGGACGCCCTGGGCCGTTTCGTGCGCGGAGCGCGAGACGGCGACGAGCTCGTGGTCGGCTACGAGGAGCGGGAGAAGCGCGCTGCCGACGACTCCGGTCGCGCCAAAGACCGTGACCTTCACGTGCCTGCCCTCGACGCGAGTAGCTCGAAGTAGCGGCGACTGACCGCAGCGTGCAAGGGGCTCTGGCCCTTCGCGTAGAGCGCTCCCGTCCACCAGGGTGCGCCGAGCCGAGCCGCGAGGCGCGGAAGGTACTCCTCGACGATGACGCTGAGCTCGACTTCGCCGTCGACAGCGGCGCTGCGCGAGCGTCACCGATCCGCCCGCTCGCAACGCGAGCAGGCCTCCCTGGATTGCGTACCGGCAGGAGACAGCCGTCGGAAAATGCGAGCTCGGGCGGTCCGAAGGAGAGGAGGCTCACGCCGCCCAGCAGCGTGAGGCGACCGCCATCGTCCGTCCAGCGCGCGCGTACGCCACCGCGAGTGACGCGATTGACCGCCTGCCAGTACGCGATCCCGAGCCAGCGCGCACCCGACTCGGAGCTCTCGACGACCGGCCCAGAGGCGAGCACACGCTGTGTTGACTCGAAGCCCCCGGAGGCGAGCATGCGCTCACTCGTGTTCCAGCCGTGGAGCACGTATCCACCGTAGCCCCGAAGACCTTAGGTGCCCTGGTCCTCGTCAGCCCGGTCGCCGTGCGGTTCTGTTTCAGGATCGGGTCCGCGATAGCCCTGCTCTGCCTGGACGCTGCCCCCCGCCGCGGAGTCGTCGTCCCTCAGCGTTATCGCATCCGATGGATGAGCCGTTGTCTCGTTCCTGGAACGCGCCTTGTCGGCCATCTTGTCCAAGTACTCAGCGACATCCTTGGCCTTTGCGGCAAGGGCACTCAGCACCTCTGGCGAGCGCTGCTCAGCCTCGTCCTTCAGCGAGGTTAGCCACTCCTCGACTCGCTGGTCGTAGCGCTTCAGGCGCGAAACCTGCTCGCTTTCGGTCGTCTCACTGTGCATCGGTTCTAGGTCTGGCTGTGACGCCACGCCGGGCTCCCTTCGCTTGGAAGTAGAGCCCCGTCAGCAGGGGCTCTACTCGTGAGGCCTTTCTCTCCGTTCCGCTCAGGTTCCGACGACGGAATGACCGCCACGCCGATTCGTCACGACGCGGTACAACCCGAGCAGAATGATCGACCCGACGATGGCCGTAAGCCACGTCGAGATGTCGAAGAACTCGTCGAGCGGGTCTGCGTTGAACAGAACGCCAGCGAGAAGCCCGCCGAGAATCGCACCTACGACCCCGATGAGCGTCGTGATGATCCATCCGCCTGGATCGTCCCCGGGCATGAGCGCCTTCGCGATTGCGCCGGCGATCAGACCCAAGATGATGAACGCGACAATTCCCATGATCCCCCTTTCGCTCGACTTCGGATCTCATCGTTCCCTTCCATCGAGCAGATGAAACGCGCGAGATTGGGGAGGGAGCGCGACCGCGGGCAGTCATTGGCGGTTGGTCATGTATTCCTGACGTCACGACGCGGGCAGTCCGGTGGCTCGAGCCAACGTAGGTCGAGAGTGGCGAGGCGATGCTCGGCGACGCCCGTACCTGGCACAACTACTGCCTTATCGGTTTGACGTCCATCCGCCGCGGGCATCAATCGGCCCATGGATGAACCGACACCAACACCCGGACCAGGCATTCCGGTGCCTGTGCCCGAGCCGCCTGGCCCTGACCTGATTCCGGAGCCTAACCCGCCGCCGCAGCCGCCGGACGTGCGGCCGTCACCGGATCCGCAGATTCCGCCGGACCCGCGACCGCCTAAAAACGTGTCCGACGAAAGCGCAATCGAAGGTTCGGTAGACGAAGCAGGGTCAGAGATTGCTGATGGCTCCAATTATCGGGTGAGCGACCGTGCGGGTCGTGAGATTGCGGATGGTTCGAATTACCGTGACGGAGCAGAGGGTTCGGAGAATGCCGACGGCACCAACTACCGCGTGACGGACGATCCCGGCACCGAAGTCGCAGACGGTTCGAACTACCGGCGAACCGTCGGCAAGCGACACGACGGGAGGCAGATGTCGGACCGTGCGCAGTCAACGGCGTTTCTGAAGACAACGCGTCCGAGACTGAGGAGCCGATCGAGTCGGGACGTAGCGCAACCGAGGAAGAGCGCGAGGATCCAACCCGCACCCCGAGCACCGGTCCTCCAGACGGCGAATCGTCAGCCGAGCGGGAAGCGGTGTAGGTGCTTGGAGCCGCGTGGCTGCTAGCCAGCACGAGAGGGCCCCACAGCCGCAACCCGAGCACGAGGAACGGACGCTCCAGGCCCCCTCACCAACCGAGCTTTCACTGCGCGACTATCAGGCGATAGTCATTCGCGCTGGCAAGGAAGCCCTCGATGACCACATCACCAACCTCGCGGCCGCCATCGCCTACTACTCGTTCTTGGCGATTCCGTCCTTGCTGCTCGTCGCCGTCGGGTTGTTCAGCTTGTTTGCGAGTCCCGATGCGATCGGGACGATCACCGAGAAGCTCGCAGGCGTCGTCCCGCGCGAGGCGCTGACGCTCGTCGACGACAGCCTGACGCGAGTCATCGAAAACAACGCAAGCTCGGGGATCGCGATGGCGCTTGTCGGGGTAGTGCTCGCAGTCTGGTCGCTGACCGGCGCGATGCAGACGCTCATGTGGGCGCTCAACAGCGCCTACGAGCGCGACGAGACACGCGGCTTTCTCAAGCGCCGGCTAACGGCGTTGGTGATGGTGATCCTGATGCTGTTCGCGTTCGTCCTCGCCTTTGGACTTCTCGTGCTCGGCCCGCACCTCTCGGGCTGGATCGGCGAAGCCGTTGGCATCGAGGCCGTTATCGATTGGCTCTGGTGGACAGCGCAGTGGCCGCTGCTGATTCTTGGTCTGCTCGGCGCGTTCGCGACGATTCTCTATCTCGGCCCCAACGTCGACCATCCCCGCTGGCGGTTTCTGACCTTCGGCACCACGTTGGCGGTGGTCGTATGGCTACTTGGGTCGGGTGCGTTCGCTGTCTTTGTCAGCCAGTTCGGCTCGTACAACAAGGCCTGGGGATCTGTGGCCGCAGTCATCGTCATGCTCACCTGGCTGTGGCTGAGCGCGCTCGCCCTGCTCTTCGGCGCGGAACTCAATGCGGAGGCAGAGCGCAGCCGCGAGCTACGCCGCGGCGAACCGGCCGAGGTTGAGTTGCAGGCACCTGTGCGTCAGTAGCGACGTTCGGAAAACCAGCCCATCAGCGCGCAGACCCGAGGGCGGTCCGACGTTTTGCCTGGGCGCCGGGTCCGGATCGTTCGCGTCGCTCACAGACGACGAAACGCTCCGACCTCGTCGACGCCACCCGACGATACAAGCGAGAACTCCTCGCCCGGCTGCCATGGTCGAATAGCGAGGTTCATGAGACGTGGGCGAGAGAGCGGCTGTGCATTCCTACTCAGAGGGCTCGAGGGCAGTCGTTTGGGCGCGAAGACAACTGGGTACATACGTTCGATATCAGCCACACTCCTCAGGAGGCACGACCATGTCCGAGACTCTCCCGCACGACAAGACCGATGAAGTGACCGACGAGGCGCGCGCTGCGCGTGACGAAGCATCCCGTATTGCCGAGCGCGCGAAGAACGAGGCTGCGGAAGGAGTCGACCGCGCGAAGGATGGCGCAGGCGACGTTGCCGACAAGGTGACGGACGCCGTTGAAGACATGATCCCTGGCGACAGCGACCGCGACGGCCACTAGGAACCGAACGTTCCTGCCTAGATCGAACTCTCTGCCATGACGGCGGGCGACGTGCCCGTCGTCATGTGCTCCGAGCGTCGCCCGAGCAGGGCAGGCGTCCTTCGAGAGGAACTCGACCCGCATCGTGCGCACAATGTTCTTCCTGTACTCGGTGCTGATCGTCGGGGGCATCGTCTTCTTCGTCACCGTCGGGCTCACCCAGCAATGAGACGCTTTGCGAGGGAGAACGGACTCTCGCTCTTCTTCGCCACGATCTTCCTGGCCACGCTCGTCGGCCAGTCGTTCGCCGGCCAGCACAACTTCAACGCTGAACAGGCAGCGCACGGGCAGCAAACCCTCTCTTGGTGGCACTACGTGCTTACGCCCAGCTTCGGCGGCGCGGTCATGGAGAACTGGCAGTCCGAGTTCCTGCAGTTCTCGCTCTTCATCGCCGCGACGATCTGGCTCGTGCAGAAGGGCTCGAACGAGTCGAAGGCCCTCGACGACGCGGGGCTCGAAAGCGACGAGCAGCAGCAGATTGGGCCCCACACACCGAGGCGCGGTGCACGGTGGGCGAAGGCGGACGACTTCCGCACACGCATCTACGAGAACTCACTGCTCATCGTGATGACGCTCATCTTCTTCGCCACCTGGTTCGGCCAATCCCTCAACAACTGGCGCGTTTTCAACGCGGAGCAGGCGACGCACGACGCGCCGTCCGTCTCCTGGGGCCGCTACCTCCTCGATCCCGATTTCTGGGAGAAGACCCTCCAGAACTGGCAGTCCGAGTTCCTCGCGGTCGGCACGATGGTGGTCTTCACCATCTACCTTCGCCAGCGCGGATCTCCCGAATCCAAGCCCGTCGGTGCGCCGCACGACGAGACGGCAACGTCCGGCTAGACGGCAAAACGCAGCGAATCTCGGCGCACATCGGACGCTGGCCACAAGGTCGCGCGAACCCCACTTGGGAGCCGAGCCCTGGCATGACCGTCCCTCGTTCGAGGGGCTTGCGTTTGCATTTGATCGGGCAGAGGTATCTCTCCTTCCCGGCGGCCCCCTTGGACGCCGGGACCGGGGAGCGGCCGTCGCTGGCGATCTGGCCGTCACGACGGCCCACTCCCATTTGGTCTAGACGAGCCCGTCGCGGGCGCGCCATTCGTGCTCTGACAGCAGCACTCTGCGAAGCTCTGCGAGGGCGTCCGTCCGGACGTCGTCGAGCTCCCACAGGATCCGCTCGCGGTCCTCGATCGTGAGCGCCACGACTCCAGTCTCGAGCGCGAGCGACCTCTCGAGGAAGGAGCGTGTCGGCTCGTCCACAAGCTTGGCGAGCTCGCGCACGTCCTCGTCGGGGATCCGCAGGCCGGCGAGGTACGCGGAGGCGTAGGTACCCCGTGAGCGACCGTCTTCTAACCGCCGCGGCGCTGCTTTCCGGCGGCCTATTCGGCCGGAGCGAGTACGAGCGCGCCTTCTTCGGAGCCGAGCAGACCACCGAGGCTCTCAGCGTCGGGCTCGACGGTGGCGGTCACCTGATCCCCACCGTCGTCTTCGGAGACAGAGACGACGTGATAGCGCACGTTGTCGTGCCAGATCGCGTCGCCCACCTCGAGCGCGGTATCGGGGTATCGAAACTCTCTGGTTCCGTCGGGGAAGCGAACGATCAGGGCCGGCACAAGAGCGCAGATTACGGCATGCGTCGAGTACGCGAAGCGACGACCGAGGCCGGCCGCCGCCAACTAACCACAAGAGTGCGGCCCGCGAGCTCTGCATCGCGTTGTCGGGGGTGGAGGTGACGCGACGACGGTCCGTTCCGTCCGGAAGCGACGCGTAATGTCGGCGGAAGGTCCCGCGTCCCCGGAGCAGGCGATGTGAGATCCGGCGGGCGACCGGTGCCCTCGGAATCCCATTGCCATTTATTGTGGCAAGTCTTGTCTCTGGCTTTCGCGAGCAGACGGACCTACGATCCGAGGGTGCCTCATCTAACGCTCTTGCAGGGTGGTCAGCGCAACAGCCGGCCACCCGGCTTCGCTCCGTTCGATGAGGAGCGCGTGCGAGCCGAGTTCCTTGAGGACTGGTACGCCGTGCACGACCGCGATCCCGGCGAGAGCGTCATCACCCTCTGGGTAGAAACCCGCCAGATCGAGTACGAAGCGGCGGCGATGGGAGCTCCGATCGAAGGAAAGAGCTCACCTCCGAAGCTGTCAGTCGTTTACTGACCCAGAGAGGCGACCGCCTGTGAGCGCCGGACCCAGGGTCTGCGGCGAGGGCCGCGTCCGAGCTGGATCCGGCCGCTGCACATGCATCGACACCCGCGCTCTTGGATGGCTCACTCGGGCAAGGGAAAGCGAGCGCTAATGGCGAGGCCGGCCGCCGCTATGCCGAGAACCTCGAAGACGCCGTCAGTCCTCGTCCCCCTCCACAAGGAGGTAATGCGTGGAGTCTGTGCGCCCGGCCTCCGCGGGAGTATGCGCCGATCTCCACCAAATAGGCAAGCGATGTCAGACGGTTCGATGAGGCCGGACGCAGGAGGAGGGGATGGCTGCGGCGACATCGCCTCCTCGCCCCTCAAGCTCTGGAGAGTCGACTGCGCCCGGGCCTCGTCCCGCACAGTCTGCGCGACGCCGCCTGCAGCGAGCGTGCCCCTTCTGGGGAGTGCGTGGTCCAGCGCAGTGATGAGGGTGTCTATCGCCTCCGCCCTACCTCATGGGTCGTATCTCGCGGCAGATGCGCCCGAACCCCCGCCTCCGGGCTCATGGGTTCGACCGAGGTCGCGCGGAGACGGACGCGCGCGGCTCAGGTGCCTTGAGGTGAACGAGTCGTTGGAACGTGGCCCGCGAGCAAAGGCCGTGAAAGTCGCAGCGACCCGCTAACGTCGCGCCTCTAGAACTGGAGCCAGCTTGGAAGCTGCGCAACGTGAAGCCGAACGTCAGCCCCTAGGGCTGCGACTGCGCAGGCTGCGACGACTCCCGACGCGAGCGTAAACCCGCGGCGAATCCTGCGTTTGCGGGACGGGGATGCATCCGCCTCCGCTAGACCCTCGCGAATCCGTCGCAAAGCAGCATCGGTCGCGTCGGTTGCCTCGGCGTCGGCGTCGGAGGCGGGGAGAACCGGATAGTGAGACCTCGTCCGGTCTTCCGCAGGTGTCTGATCGGGCGTCGTGGTGACGTGCTCGTCGACGAGCACGCGCTCGGCGACTGCCTCCGCTTCTCGAAGGACCTCTGTAACAGCCCGCAGAGCAGAGGCATCGTCGTCACTCTCGGCCGAAGCCTCGTCGATGCGCGCCCCAGAACGCGGCGGGGACTCCTCGAAGGAGGCTTCCTCGGGCTTGGGCGCCGGAAGAACGGGATAGTGAGAGCTCAGCCGGGGTTCCTCTGCGGGCGTCTGCTCGGGCGGGGTCGCAACGATGAACTCGTCATCGTGCAGGCGCTGGGTGTCACGTGACGCTGCGTACCCAGCATCGTCTGCGAGCCGAACAGGAGGATCCTCGCTCTCGGCCGAGGCGTCCTCGACGCGTGCCGGAGGACGCAGCCAGCGGTCTTCGACGGGACTGAGGGTGGAACGAAGCTCAGCCGCCAGCTCTGGGTCCACGAGCGCAAGCTCGGGGCTCGCAAGTTGGGCCAGAAGATCCACCGCGACAGCCATTCAACCGGTCAAGCGGGCGAGAGCGGCGGAAGAGGCGAGACGGCTGGTACAGCCTCGGGGCTGCGCTCGGGGACAGGGACGCCGACGAAGCGCGCTCCCCTCCACGAGACCGTGTCAGGGCCGAGAATCGTGATCTCCTTCGCTGAGCCGAAGGTGTGGACGTAGTCGATCGCAGCCTGAAGAGGGCTGCTCGAGAGCACGCTCTTCACGACGCGACGCCCGGAGTGAATCTCGTACTTCCTACTCATGATGCGCTTCCTCTCACTTGCCGCAGGGGGATGCCGGAGGAGCGGGACCGCAGCCGCCGCATTGGTCGTCGCCCCCTTCCGGCTATGTGAGTACCTAGACGCCATCGGGCGCACTTTCTTGCACCTAGAGCCACGAATCCCTCGACCGAGTGACGTAGCTTGGCCCGCGGTCGGCTCGCTCGTCTTTCGTGGAACGTGCGCATGCTGAGAAGGAAGCCCCGACAGCCTGCAGGGGCTGCCGGGGCCGACGCGAAGGAGGACCCTCCACAACGGTGTCTTCGCGCCTCGACCCTGTCAGACGCGCGAGCGAGATGCCTCACCCTTCGGAGCGACGAAAGGCCACCTGGATGCTCTAGGCGAGTCGAATCCTCCGTCCGAGTGGTCGTTGTTGTCCGCTGCGCTACCGACCATGTATGCGCGGCCTCGTCGAAACGGGCGAGATCAGTCAACGAGGAGTGCTCGTGGCACTCCCGACCGGAGGAGACTCCACATGTCCGACATCCTGTTGCGGCCGATCATCGCGATGCAGGTCGCGGTGCATCAGCTGCGCGAGCGAGAGGATGGCCAGACGACGACCGAGTACGCAATCCTGCTCGGCTTCCTCGCAATCGCCATCATCATCGCGCTGTTCTTCCTGAGGAACGTTCTGCGCAGCCTCTTCTCGACGGCGGCCCAGTCCGTTTCGCGGGCTCCGAACTAGACAGCAGTCAGGTCGTCTCGGTCACGGACGACCGCAGCATCGCGCCAGGAACCCGGTCCGCCGGCCGGGATCCCGGCGCAGATGTTCTCAGGCGCATGGACAGGATCTGCGCACCTCTCGGCAGCTCATTCCGCCTGACCGGGGCGAGTTACTTCTCGGCCGTGGAGCCTGTCGGTACCTCGGCCTGTGACAGCCTTGCGGCCTTCTCAAAGACCCTTGAGTACGGCCTTCCGCCTGGGGACGGGAATCTCAGCACTCTTCTCCGTCTGCGTCGGCTCGGCGAGAGGAGGGAGGGCGCCCTCGTCTTCCCATTCGCCCTGCGTTGTGTCCGCGTCCTGCGGCTTCTGGGTCACTTCGACCCCCACAGAAACCACGCGACAGCGAGCACGGCGACGACAACCACTCCCACGATCACGAGGTTCACGCGGAACACGGTACCTGTGGGATTTCGGCCAAAACGTCGCGCTGCAGTTCTGGACGTTCTTCTCAGCGGTTGCGATCCTTCATGGCGTCGCCGTTGCCGCCCAGCGGTGCGGATGGTCGGGCGATGGGGCCTGGGCGCGGGCAGGATCTGGTATCGCCGGTATGTCCCACACCCGCGAACGACTGCGCCGCTTCCTGATACGTGCCGTGTCGCGCACGCACGGCGGCGTCTACCGCGCCAGCAGAGGCCGCCTCCTTGGCCGCGTGGTCGGGATGCCGGTGCTCCTCCTGACGACGACCGGGCGGCGGTCAGGCAAGCCGCGTACGGCCGCGCTCACGTACTTCCGCGATGGCGCAGATCTCGTCGTGATCGGCTCATTCGGCGGCTCCGACCGGCCTCCCGCCTGGTGGCTCAACCTTCAGCGCGTTCCCCAGGCAAGCGTGCTGATCGCAGGGACGACCTCGAGGGTAACGGCGAGGGCCGCAACCGCCGAGGAGCACGACCGGCTCTGGCCTCTCGTGACGACGACCCACCCTGGATACGCCCGCTACCAGGAGCGCACGGCGAGACCGATTCCTATCGTGATGTTGACGCCCGACGACGCTGATACCGCGACGTGACTAGCGGAGGCTGACCGCATAGGCGGCCACCCTCCCCCTCGCGAACCGGTCGGGGCGTTGGGGCCTTCTTCACAAGGAAGCAGGAGTGGCGGGCTCTGATGGCACCTGACGGACGCGCTTCCAGACGAGATCCAGCACTACGCACAGCGAGGCGACCACCACAATTGCTGCGAATGTCTGGGGCGCGTTCTGAGCCGTGTCGATCGCGAAGAAGACAAGCACGATCGCCGTCGCCACTATCGCCGTGACGACGATCGCGGCTCGTGCACCGGTCTCGGCGCGCAGGCGGTAGCCAGCGATACCCACGAGCATGAAAACCATCAGCGAGCACGCGCTGCCGACCGACGCGATTGCACCGAGGTCGACCGTGTTCGCGACGACCAACACGATGGCCGCAGTGATCAGAACACCTGCATGGGGGCCGAGTCGCGACGCACGACCGAAGAACGGAGGAAACTGGCCCACCTCGGCGAGCGTGGCGGTCAGTCCTCCTGATGCGTAGAGCGACGCGTTGACAGTCGACGCGGTCGCTAGGAGTGCGGCAACGGCCATCATCACGAACCCGGCCTCCCCGAGTGCGGGGCGAGCCGCTTCCGCGATCGCGGTCTCCCCGTACCCGATCGCCTGCTCGACGGTGAGCGTCCCGAATACCCCGAGCGCGATCAGGACATAGACGAGCGTCGTGATGCCGAGAGCGGTATACGTGGCTCTCGGAAGCTCACGAGCCGGGTCGCGAAGGTCACCTGCTGCGAAGCTGATGACACTGAACCCGAGGTAGGCGAAGAACGTGAGCGCAACGCTCGCGACGATGTCGGAGACGGGCGGGTAGCCACTGAACGCGAGGAGGTCAGGGTCGATGTCGACGATCGTCACCGCGATGAACACCGCGAACACGGCGAGCAGCACGACGACGATGAGCGACTGGGCACGATCGACGACTCGTGACCCGACGGCGTTGATCGCGACCATCGCGAGCACGATCGCGGTCGTGAAGACGTTGTCCCACCCTCCCCACGTCGCGTGCGGAAGAAAGAGCGAGGTCGCGTAGCTGCCGAAGGCGACAGCGACCATCGAGCAGACGATCACGATCGCCGAGAAGTAGCCGAGCCAGGCCGCGATCCCAACCAGACGACCGTTACCGAACCCTTCCACCAGGTAGGCGATGAGTCCGCCGGACGATGGGTACCGCACGCCGAGCTTGACGACGGTGTAGCCGAGGAGCGCGGCCACCGTGCCCGAGAGGAGAAACGACAGCCAGACGGCCGACCCTGCGACCGTAGCGGCTTCTCCCAGGAGCGCGAAGATCCCCGCGCCGACCATCGCGCCGATGCCGAGGAAAACAGCGCCGCGGACAGTCACGACAACGGTAGGGCGGAGTACACGCACGGATACTTGCGTACTCACGTGCGAAGTGCGTCAGGATGCTGGCTGCGCCGCGTGTTGTGTCGTTCCTAGCGAAGGAGGAAGACGATGAGCGAAGGAAGAGGGCTACGAATCGGCGGCTATGTCTCCGGAGGCTTGCTGATCTTCTTCGGCATCGCCGTCATCGTTCTCGGCGTCTGGGGATTCGCGTTCACCCGCGACCACATCGAGCGCGAGGGAATCAGCTTCGGGCCGATCGAGGACCCGGCGGTGGCAGAGCACGCTCCCGATTGGGCCGGAGAGCCGGTCGACACCGGAAGAAAGGCGCTCGCACAGGCGGAGATCATGCGCGAGCACACGCTCGCGGGCACAGGCGGGCTGACCTACGCGGAGATGGGCCGCTACCAGTCGGCGGCGAATCCCGACGACCCGGCCGGTACGAACGACGAGGCCGCGGCGGCGAAGGACGAGAGCGGGCAGCCGATCTCGAACAGCGCCCGCAACACCTGGGTCACGGAGACCGCTCTGGCGACCGCTCTCGACATGGGATTCATGTCCGAGATGCTCTCGATCTTCAGCATCGTCGTGGGTTTCGCTCTGCTGTTGACCGGCATCGGGCTCGTGATTCTGGCGAAGGCGGTGTTCGGACGTAGGAGCGCGGAGGCGAAAGAGGTCTCTCCCATCACGGAGCCGGGAGACGCTCCCGGATAGACACTGCGGAAACGGCCGGGCGCGTTCCCCAGGGCGGCTACGGCGTCTGCAGGTCGCGCCGTTCGACTCGCCAGGCACGGATGGAGAAGAATGCAGACGGCCACTACTGCGACGACGCCGACTCCGACCGGGTCCGCCCCGTTACGGAGCGGGCCGGTGCCGACGAGCCAGAACGGTGAAAGACCGTCGGGTCGGGGCCGGGTGCGGCTGAGGCGAAGTGTTCTAGAACGAGGGCTTCGCAGCCATGTTGATCACGATGAGCATCAGGAGGGCCGTGTCGAACCGGAAAATCATGAAAAGCCGTTGCACTCGCCGGGCGACCTCGACTGAGTCAGGCCCGTGCGTACGTGCGGCCTCGTCGATTCTGCCCAGTTCGGGGCCGACGAAGCCCACGCCCACGACGGCTGCGATTGCCCAGCCGACGAGTCCAAAGAGAACCCAGAACTGACTCCAGTCCAGGTCGCCCTCGACCATGAGTGCGATTCCGAACGCAAGCGTGATGAAGAGCGCCGGTGTGTATACACGCGTACCGATCCAGGCTCCCATCCTGCCGAGCGCGCTGAGGGTTTCGCCCTCCGACCGGCGCTCGAACACGATGCCAAGTGTCGTGAGGGTGATGTCACCCCCGACCCAGGTCACGGCGGCGAGGACATGGATGCCGAGGTAGATGTTGTACGTAAATGGCGCGTAGGCGAAGAACACGATCGCTCCGAGGAGTACGAGCAGGCCGGCCAACAGGGTGTCGACGCTGAACCCTCCGAGCAGCTTCGGTGACCCTCTCGGTGCTTCGCGCGCCCGATCCACGGCTTCGCAGTATGAGGCGATGCACTTGGGCGGATCAAGTGGCCTCGGAACTGCCGACTCTCGACCTAGGGGGCGACCCTCCCCCTGCGCTCGGACGTCGCCGACGTCCGGAGCATTCCGAACGCGACCGACATCGAGGGAGGCCGAACCGCCGCGACGCTCGTCTCCGTCATGAACTTGGCGGGCGAGGCGGTATTCGCTGCTGCGGTCGCCTCTAACGCACGAGCGCGATGTTGAATTGGCCCGTTCCTACGACCCCCCAGAGGTGGAGCCAGAGAGCTACATACAGCTCGGTCCCACGAGCCGCGCTGATACCGCCGAGGTCGACGATGTGCTCGGCCGGCCACCCGAACTCTCGCAGCACTCCGGCAACCTGCTCTTTGGCGTCGCTGTCCTCGCCGCAGATGAAGACGTCATGCTCGCCGGGGACCTTCGTCGGGTCGACCATGACGTCGCAGTTCATCGTGTTCAGCGCCTTGACGACCTTCACGTCGGGAAACGCACGCTGGATCTGCTCTCCTAGCGAGTCCTTCGTGCCGACGCCGACGGCAGGCGGCCGGCCGCCGGAGAAGTCGAGCACGTTCGCGACGTCGACCAGGACCTTCCCGGCGAGGTTTGCGGCTCGAGCGTTCTCCAGCGCGGCGAGCGAGTGCTCGCCTGCGGTGCAGTTGAACAAAAGCTCCCCGAATGCCGCCGCGTCGGCGAAGGTGCCCTCGCTCGCCTTCAGGCCCGCTTCTTCCGCCCACCCGCGCGCCTTCTCGTTGCCCGCCTCGCGAGAGCCCATCCTCACCTCGTGGTCGAGCCCGACCAGCCGGCTCGCGATCGCGCTCCCGACCATGCCGGTACCCAGGACTCCGACGTTCATCATGTCTCCCTCCGTCGATGCCGTGCGCCAGGGCACAGTAAACCGGCTGATCTGCCACGGATCGGCTCCGCTCGGTGGCGCGTCCCTCGGGTCGTCGCCTCCTGGCTGGGCGAGCGGATCGGCAACGTCCTGGGTTGATGACCACCGGACTGCGCCAGTGTGCGGGAGTGTCGCTTGAGCGAGGCGCCGAGATGCCGCACTGGCTCGTCCGGAGCGTTCGCTTCAATCGTCTCCGTGATCAGCGGCGACCGAGCAGTGAAGATCGAAGAGCGGCTGGCGCACCTCCTCGACGTCGAGGTCGACGAACTGCGCGACTATCTCGCCGGCAACATACGGACGAGCACCACACGTCGGACGGGGTTTCGCTTCGTCCGTGGAACACATGGCGGTCAATACGTGCGTGACCGCGAGGGTACGGACATCGCCCCGGCCGGCGTGTCCGCCCGCCGCTGAGATCCGCGCGCGCTGGGATCGTCCCGCGTTCTAGTGCGGACTCAGGCGCGCCCGTACGTCCTGTCGCAACCCGGCGTCGACGTTTACGAGTCCCGCAGCGCGTGGAGACCTCGAAGGATGCCGACGTGCCTCGCGAGCCGCTGACGCTCGTCGCTCAGCCTCCTGAGTTCCCGCAACTCGACCTTGCTCAGGGCCGACCAACGGCCGAAGAGCAGTGACATGCGCTCATCACGATCGTGTCTCGCATCCCGAAGCTCGTTGTCGTCGAGCCGTGCGAGGTTCTGGGGAAGGTCCGTGATCATCTGGAGGGCTACCACTCAGCGGCCCCACGCGCCGGCGCCGTGCGGCGATTTGGCCGGACTCCTGCGGAGTTGCCCCAGCCACTTCCGGATCCTGGCGGACAAGCTACGCGTGACCTGCATGAGCACCTCGCTTCCGCCGCCCTCGGCGCAGTGGCCAGTGAGGTCAACGCGGAAAGAGAGGCTCGGGAGACGCAATGGTAGCCGTTTGCACCGAAGGCTCGAGGGTCGATGCCGCGCGCTCAGGTCGTCGCCGTACCGGTGGGGCACTCCGGGATCGAGGGGCAACGTTGCGTGAGGTGCGCGGCTGGCGTACCCGTCCACTGAGATTCCCGCACGGCCGGAGAGTCATCCCGAGCGGCTTCCTCGGATGCGACCCGAGGATCTCGCGACCGAAGCTACTCGGCGTGTCTGCAGAACGTGAGCATCAGGACGTGTTTGCCGCAGCGTCCGGGTCGGACGCACGGCGGAACCTCAATGTCCGCAGCGTGAGCAGGATCGCCGCGAAGCCCACGATGACGTTTACGGTTGTGAGGGTTAGTTTCATGCCGACGCTGAAGGCCAGGAGCGCCGACCGCGACGCGCTACCGCGGAGGGTGTAGACGAGGAGCGCCTGTTGTGTCCCGACCCCACCGGGGCTGATGGGTAGGAGCGTTGCGAGGCTCTCAGCCGCCTGCACCAGGAGCACGTTGCGGGCCGACTGCTCGATCCGAAACGCGCCAAGCATGAACCAGACCGTTGCAAGACGAAGTGCCCACTCGGCAAGCTGCCAGGCGACGACGGTGCGGAGCCACCGCACAGGAGTGCGGACGACGGTGAACGCCTGGCGGACACGCTGCCTGAACTCGGCAACGTTGGCTCGAATCCAGACGGCGAGGGCAATGGCGCCGAAGGCGAGGACGAGGAGCGTGACCTCGGCAACGATCCGGTGCCGGAGAAACCACGCGAAGTCGAAGCTCGGCAAGTACGGGAGCACGTCTAGGCTTGGCAAGACGCTCTGCGTCAACGCCCAGGAGATGAGAGCGATCACGCAGAGCGCATCGACGATCGCCAGCACGAGGCTCGAGCTCACGAGTGTGGTGTACGTCGACCCTTTGATCGCGCGATGCGCCAATGTGAGCCGAAGGACGTCTCCCATGCGCGCAGGGAAGAGCGCGTTGACCCCGGCGCCTGCGACATACGCGGCGTACAGAGGAAGCCAGCCGACCCGTGTGTCGGGATAGGCAGCCACGAGGACATTGCGCCACGCACGGCTCGCGCACACGGTCTTCGCCAGGTGACAGCTGAGCGCAAGTGCGAGCGCGACGCGATGAACAGAGGCAAGGTAGTCCCAGAACGCCGAGATGGCATCAAGCACGGTTTCCACGCGCTCACGCTAACCATGCAATGCACGAGCGCCAATGACTCCGAGCATTCCCGCCGATGCCATCAAGCGAGGAAACCCCGAGCACGAACACGTCACCGGGCTCGTTGCCGGTTAGGCACGAGTCGTCCTAGGCTGACCGGTCCGTCTTGACGGTCGGCTGAGAGCGGCGCGATCATGTCCATGCATGGACGACTACGAGGTAGTCGCGGAGCAGCTGAGCCAGCTCGGAGAAAAGTGGCGCGACCTGGAACAGCGCGTGGCCGAGGTCGAGAGAGTGAACGCGCGGCTTGAGGAAGCCGCGCTGACCACGGCCCGTGCACTGGGTGAGGTCTCACATCACTGGGACGCGGTGTACGACGCCATGCGCCGAGGCAGAGTCGAGGACGAGATCTCGTCCGAGCGCGACCACCGTGCGGCTAAGGCGCGCCGCAGGGAGTCCTCGGACTAGAGTCAACGCGCCAGTGGCCGGCCGGGCCGCGGGGGCCGCGCACCGCGTTCTCGCTGGGATTCCGTGAGGTCGGTCGGGCGACGCTGGTACCGTGCTTCAGACACAGCTCTCTCCTTCCGCCGCTGCGCTCACTCCGAGCAGCGCCAGGTCCGAGCCTTATGGAGAGGAGAGCGTGATGCAGACGCTTACTGAACCGCTTACCGAGGCCGCGCAGGCAGCCCTGAAGGCAGATCACTGGGAGCGCGATCGGGTGGCATGGAACCTCCCACGAGACCCAGTGGAGATCGTGTCCTATGAGGAATCCCGAAGCGGACTCGACTGGGACAGCTTCCGCGACTTGTACTACCCGGACAGTCGCCGACACAACTTCGAGGCGATCGTGGCGTACGGCGCCTACAAGAGGTCGACCCACGCCGGGTCGCCAGCCAACGAAGCCACCAACTTCAACGGTGACGCGAGCTCGACCGAGTCCCTGTCGCTCGGCGAGTGGGAAGACGAGGGCGGCGCAACTCCCCAATCCGTCGGTTGAGGCCGCTCGCAGATGTCTCGTGCGACGCAACATGGCGCACTGGTATCGCAGCTATGGGTACGCGCCCAGTTGGGATGTCTCTGCTGGCCCTGCGTGTCGAATCCTGTTCGCCTGGGCTCCTACGTCTCGAGCGCCATAGCGCGTCGGGAGATTGCGGACCGTCGGCCGGGGTTCTGGCAGCGGAGCCAGTACAACGAATCTGCTCCTCCTAGAATCCGCGTCAGTGCAGTCATGGAACGTGAAAGAGATCGAGGTGCCCGAGGGGACCCGCCGGGCGGCGGCTCTCGAGACTGTCGACGGGGCACGGGCGATCATCATCCGTCTCACACCCGGTGAGGAACTCGGCGAGCACCAGGTTCGCGAACGCGCTTGGTTGATAGTCGTCGACGGATCGGCGCGTTTTGAGGCGGGCGGCGACGTCGTGGAGGCAGGATCGGGCACGCTACTCACCTTCGAGCCCGACGAGCGCCACAAGGTCTCCAGCGTGAGCGGTGCTCGGATCGTCATGATCCTCTCGTCGTGGCCAGCGGATGGCCACTACCCGAATTGGCCCGGCGACGTCCTTCCAAGCAGCTAGGCCCAATGGACGAGCCTGACCCAAGGGACTTGGACAGCGAGCACGACGCCTGTCCGAACTGCGGGTCACGCGTGGAGTCGGCGATCAGCGCTCCGGGCGACGAGCCGGTCCGTGAAGCAACAGAGCGACGCTGTCCAAGCTGTGGCAAGGTCTTGCGGCGGGAACTGGGTGGCGAATGGACGATCGTCGACGAGACGCCGAGGTAGCTCGCGGTTGCCCGGGACCGAGCCTTGGTCGTCGACGTCTGGACATTGATCCCGTCACTGGCAGCCGATGGTCAACTCCGCCCCCAGCCGGAACGGAAGGGCGACGCAACACAGCGCGCGCATTTCGCAGCTACGGTGGATGGGCGCGTTGGTTGTCTTTGAAGCGGTCGGGGCTTCGCAAGCTGCTCCTCGACTGTCGCACCGCCCTGACGCGCAGCAGGGGGTTCGTCCGGACTCTCCTGTCCTGATTGAAACGAAGGAGCAACACAATGTTCGCGACCATTCGCCGCTATGAAGGTGTGGACCAGAACCGCACGACCGAGCTCACGAGCAAGGTCAACGAGACCCTCGTCCCGAAGCTCAGCAAGCTGCCCGGCTTCGCCGGCTATTACCTGATCGAGGCCGACGACGGCGTCTTCAGCTCACTCGGGCTCTTCGAGACCGCCGAGCAGGGCAAGGATTCGTCGAACCTCGTCGCGAGCTGGATCCGCGAAGAGAAGCTCGAGACCTTGATCCCGAACGTGCCCAAGATCACGACCGGCAAGGTCGTCGCTCACAGCAACGGCGTCACGGTCGCGTAGCGCACTGAGTCGCGTACGACGGGAGGGCTCGGCTTTTAGCCGGGCCCTCACTCGTTTGGATCACGAGACGTCACGCCTTCGTGCCTGAGTGTGCGGGATGTCTCGTGAGCAGTCGAAGATGCATGTGATGCGTTAGGCGGGCGGCTCCCCCGTGAGACCGGCCTCCCATTCCTTCCGGTGATAGATGCGCGGAAGCTCCTCGGGAGAGCCGAATTGGCACCACGCGATCGCGGCGTCGCCGTCGAAGACCAGGGCCGCATGCGCTTTCCCCCTCGCGAACGAGACGCTCCTTCCAGGGGCGGCCCATCTCGCCCTCCGGCCTGCCTTCTCGCGTATGGAACCAAGTGCACCAGCAGCCGCCGAACCCCATGCCCTTGTGCTTCTCGGCGAGCTGGGCAAAGGCATCCCACGTCGAGGCATCAGGCGGCCGAATCTCGTAGTCACTCATCGTGCCTCCGCTCACCGCGGCGTGGCCAGCTGACGAAGGGAGTCCGTGTGCGTCTGGTTGGCATGCGCGAGCGTCCGGAATTTCCTCGAGACGCGGGCTACCGTTACGAGGTGGAGACGTTCAACCTCAACAGCAAAGACTGGGATGGGACGAGGGACCGCGAGGGCTGGCGCGTCAAGGGCGCGCTCGTCGGCCAACGCATCGGCGGTGAGCTAATTGGCGCGACCATGTCCGAGGTCGAGCCTGGCAACAAGCTCTGGCCCTACCACACGCACCACCTGAATGAGGAGTGGGTGATCGTGCTCCGCGGCGAGCCGACGTTGCGGACGCCCGAAGGCGAGCACGTGTTGAAGGAGGGTGACGTCGTCTGCTTTCCGCGCGGCAAGGGGGGTGCGCATCAGGTCATCAACCGAACGGACTCGCCGGTACGCGTACTCATGCTCTCCTCGATGATCCGCGGCGAGATCATCGAGTACCTCGACACCGGAAAGGTGCTCGCCAAGGACGTCGAGGACGAAGACATCATGTTCGCGAGGCCCGGACCCACGGTCGAGTACTGGGAAGGCGAGGACTAGCTCCGGGCGACGCTCTCGACCAGCCGCGCAGCAGCGACGTCGCTCGAGAAGCCGCAGATGCACCTCCAGTCCCACACGGTCCATCGAGCTGAGGTCGAAGCGCTCCCACTCGCGAGCGCCGTACTCGTCGTAGAAGCGTGCGATGTGCTCGGGGTCGTACGGAACGCCCGACATTCCGGCGAGCATAAGGCTCACCCACCGGGCGACACCTCCGCCGCCCGCCCGAGGGAGGAACGAGGGCGCGAAAACGGGCAGCTCCACCTCACGCCACGGCTCTGAGAGACTGACCCAGGATGCAGGTGCACGTTGTCGGCGCAGGACCCGTGGGTCTGATGCTCACGGCATTGCTCCAGCCGATGGAGCAGCTCCCCGTGCGCCTGTACGACAAGCGTCGCGAGTACACGCGAACGCGCATGGTCCAGCTCGCGCCGTATCTCGTGGCGGATTCGATCGAGAGCTACCGAGCGGATTCCATCGACGGAGACAGTGTCGAGGCCATCTTCGATCCGTCCGAGCTCGATCGGGGACTCGCGTTCAGACAGTCGATCGCTCCGGACCTACGTGCACTCCTGCAGAACTGGGTGCTGGGGTTCTGCCCACTCAACTCCATCGAGCGCTCGCTCAGCGATCTGATTGATGCGCGCGGGCTGAATGGAGTGGAGCGCACCGCCGCCGTCATGACTGCGGAGGACGCGATGGCGATGCTCCAACCGGGAGACGTCCTCATCGACGCCACGGGCAGCAGGTCCCTGCTCCGAGATCACCTCGTACCCGGCTGCCGGGAGGTGACCGAAGGCGCGAACACGGTCAAGGTCCGGCTGGAGTACGCGCTCGTCATCACCTTCCTGTACGGACAACCGTACGACTGCAACGAGCACTGCAAGTACTACAAGAACATCGAGAACGCGCACTACAAGTTCATCCCGATGGTGCACCGCACGCACTACGACGGCAGCGTCAGCCACGTCACAGGCATCGTCAACATCAGCGCCGAGGAGTACGAGGCGATGCCGTCGCGCTTCGACGGCGAGTGGCTTCGGAGCAACGTTCCCGCCGTCGCCGAGTCGATGGACAGGTTCATCGACAAGATCAAGGAGGAAACACACGGGGAGATACTCGGCGAGCTGGAGATCGTCCGGATACCGATGGATCTCTACCGCGCGCGCAATGTGACAAACCGGCAGTGGCTCGAAGCGCGGCCGAGTGACCATCCGTTCGCCAGTTCACCGGTGTTCCTCGCCGGCGACTCGGCTATAGGCTCGCCGTACTTCCAGTCGATCTCGCTCGGCTTCGAGTGTGCGATGTTCCTCGCTGGGCTCATCACGCAACGGGACCTGACGCTACGAGAGATGCTCGACTGCTACGAGCTCTATATCTACAAGCAGTGGCTTCGGGTCTACATGCGCAGCAAGATGATCAAGCACAACAAGGATCTGTTCGAGTCGCTCGACGACCCGCTGGCGCTGCTGGACAAGCTGCACATCTACTAGCCGAACGCTTGTCGTTGGGTGCCGTTTGTGTCACGGCAGCGGAACGGCTCCGCCGCCGGCGAGGCAATCGGCGAGGTAGAGGGCCGTACCGGGGTCGCCGGTCCAAAGGGTGTGACGCCCGCGGCCGAACTCCGCGCGAGCGCGCGCGACCTGAGCGATCGAGTGCATTGCGAACGCTCGGGCACGCTCGAGCCACAGCTCATCACGCGTCCGCTCGAACAGGGCCAGGAACGCGTAACCGTTGCCTGCAGTGCCGTGGCAAAGGTTCGACCCTTTCGACAGCGGGCCGGCTCGCCAGGTGAGCTCGCCACCGGCGAGAAGCAGGCGCCCATGCTCGTCGTCGTCGGGCGCCAACGGAGCAAGCGACGCGACCACACCGGGTGCACCGTGACACCACTGCATCCTGATCAACCCGTCTCGATTGCCCTGGAGGCCTTCGACCGAGGAACGGGACGGCCAGTTGGCGAGTCCGTCCTCCTCGACGGCGTACCGGGCTGTTGTCTCCGCCGCTCGACGATGTACCTCGTCGTCGGCATCACGCGACAAGGCGAGGACGCAGCCTGCAAACCCGTGCGCAGGACCGATGTACTGGTCCACCATCCCGTAGAGGTGCTGCGTCCAGAGACCCGACTGCGGATCCCATTCATCGCGTAGCCACGCGGCGCTCTCCCGCCAGAGCTCGAGCCACCTGGGTTCGCCGGTCAGCTCGTGCAGGGCGGCGGCTGCGAGCATCGTTCCGGGACTCCCCCACATCAGCTCGCGGTGCTCGTCCTCCGCGTTGGCCGCGATCAACTGCGCAAGCCTGTCAGCGTTCTCCTGCGACGGCGAGAGCCGCTGCAGTACCAGCCGAATCCCGGTTTCGCCCATCCAGAGACTTTGCTTGTGATCGACGTCGGCGAAGTCCGGCTCGTATCGACGCTCGAGATAGGGAACGTAGGCCCGCTGAAGTTCCACGAGTCCTCGGCGCTCCAGCGAGTCGAGCGCCTGCACGACGCCGGCGCCGCCGAGGTACACGGTCCGGAAGCGGCGCTCCATGTCTCCGTCTCCGTCGCCGTCCTGAGGATGGGTCGTCCAGCCGTCTTCGAACCACCCCTCTGCGTCCTCAACGATCTCCGCGATGGCAGCGCGGACTCGATCCGGATCCCACCTGTCCTCGACGAGCGGTTCGTGGGCCTGCGGGGAGAACAGCACCGACCGAGACTAGAGGGCCCCGGGGAGACCGTGCCCTAAAGAGCAGAACACGCGTCACGGATCGGCGCTCAGGCCACTAAGGGCTCATCTCGTCCATCGGAGACATCGAGTCGCTCCCCGGAATGGTGAGTGCGGGAATCGCGTCGGGAGCGGCGAGTAGTAGTACGCCGAGCACGAACAGGATCGTCGCCGTCCCGTAGGTCGCGGCACGACGGGACGGAATCAGCTTCTCGAACGCGATGAGCCCGGCGACCACTGCCATCCAGGCGAGGCTCATGACCCCGAGCGCGAAGAGCGATGCCATCAGCGCCCAGCAACAGCCGATGCACCACGCCCCGTGCCTCGCTCCCATCTGGAGCGCCCCCAAGCGTCCGCTGCGCCAGGAGCCGAGCAAGAACCCGAGCGGACTTCGGCACTTTCCAAGACACACGTCCTTGAGCGGCGTCAGCTCGTAGATGGCCGCGACGATCAAGGTTCCTCCTGCTATCCAGCGACCGGCACGATCCCATGCGAGCACGTCACCCGATACGCGGTCGCCCACGGTCGCAACCGCGAAGGCGAGCACTCCGATGCTCGTCCAGGCGGCGAGGTACCCGGACGTGAAAAGAAGCGGTGCGATCGGCGAGCGACTCTTCGTCATGCTCGAGTAGAGGGCGACCGTCGGAGCGACCGACGGAAACATCATCGCCGCCATCATCACGATCCAGACGCCCACGAACCACCCGAGCGTTCCGAGTTCCGTCCACGGCCCACCGTCCATGTCCTGCATCTCGTCCGCCGTCCACAACCAGCCGACAGCGGCGAGACCGAAGAGAAGGGCGATCAGCCCAAGCCGCGTCCGGGCAGCGGCGAGAGCGGGCGCGAGTCCCCCGGTGCCGGGAGCGCGTTCGTGGGTCGACGCGATCAAGAGCTCAAGCGGCCCACGAGAAGGGTGCCGACAGCCCCGTCTTCCCCTCGTACTCGATGCCGAAGGCGCTTATCTGTGACCGCGTCGCTTCGGCAGCGGTCAACTCCGAGCCGACGGGGTGGAACACGCCGACCAGGCGAGCGGGCTCCCCGGTCTCGATGCCGAACGGCACGATGTCCTCGACCTCGAAGTCGATCGCATCTCCGATCCGGACACTGTGGCGAAGGCCCTCCTCGACAACCTCGATCGGGGCTCGCTCGACGCCGAGCACCTCGCCGATCAGCGGGGCCAACCCTGCCATCGGCCCGCCCTTCTGCCCGCCGAAGACGGCGCTCAGCTTCTCCACCTGGTCGTCGGTCGCGTCATCGTCGACGAACATGCCGAGACGCCAGTTGCCTTCCGTCATGACCTTGGGCGTGTCGGCGATGACGGCGACCGTACGTCCGCTGACATCCGTTCCCTCGACGTCACCCTCTGCGACGTTGAAGACGAGCGTGACGCGGCAGT
The DNA here is from genome assembly GCA_963736935.1 of uncultured Gaiellaceae bacterium. Classification (GTDB taxonomy): domain Bacteria; phylum Actinomycetota; class Thermoleophilia; order Gaiellales; family Gaiellaceae; genus GMQP-bins7. The sequence goes on from CAVTQX010000013.1 coordinate 32,068, forward strand.
AGTCGTACGTCGCACCGTGGTCGAACGAGAAGTTGCACGGGCACATGAGATCGCAGGAGCACGTCTCGAAGTAGCTGCCCTTGAGGCTCCAGGACACGTCGACCCCCTTCTCCGGGAATAGGCCGAGGCGATTCTCAGCCCATCGACGCGTTGTGTCAACTGTCGCGACCGAACTTGGACGGTGTCGAGGCGGGCAGCGCCTGAATGAGCGGGGCTTGGACGACGGGCGGCAGCGTATTGCAGGCACGAGAGGTAGCCGCCCGCCCGTCGTCCTGTATGTGCTCCTTCGGCGCGGCGTCCTCGATCGGATTGCCGACCACTGCTCGTCGATCACGTCGACCCGGCTCGAACGCTCAGGTGTACGTCTCGGCCGGAATGGCTGCGATGCGAGACTCGCGGTTGGCGCATGCGCGGCGTAACGACACCGACAGAAGAGCGATGGGTTGCCGCTCCGCCGAGCAGGCCCACCGCACCTCTGTCGGCGGTTCGTTCCCCTTGCCCGCATCGACGCGCAACGCTGTCGGAACTTGCGCGTGAGGCCGTCGAGCTAGGCGCCGCGAGCGTACGCCGTCGCCACGCCGCTGATCGGCGCCTCCAGGTAGGTGTAGCCTGCCCCGATTCGGGGCAGCTTTTTGGCTCATGCTTTCGACAGGGAGGGGGATCACTTGAGACGCTTCGTCGCACTTGCCGCGATCGTGTTTGCAGCGCTCACCTTTGCGGGATCGGCAAGCCCGCTCATCGGCGGCACGCCGACCGGCACCGCCCAGCACACGAACGTCGGCGCCTTCGGCGTCGTGCTCAACGGAACGTTCCTCGAGGTGTGCAGCGGGACGGTGATCGAGCCGAACGTCGTCATCACGGCAGGCCACTGCACGTTCTTCTTCGAGCAGCTGGAGTCACGGACGACGCCTCTCGACGTCGTCTTCACGCTGGATCCGTCACCGACTGCCGCTTCGCCGTCATACGACGCGGTCGACTTCTTCACGCACCCGGACTACGTGGACGAGTTGCGCGGCAACTCGAAATGCGGGCTCTTCGGCGAGTGCACGACGGACGTCGGGCTGGCCGAGCTGGGAACCGCAAGCACAGCCACGCTAGCGGCGCGCGCTCCACGGGGTTATGTAGACACCCTCGACCTGAAGAGTCAGCTCTTCACGATCGTGGGGTACGGCACGCAGGGGTTCGCGAACGCGAAGACGCCCATCGGGCCCGACGGTGGGACGCGCAAGGCCGGGACGTTCGAGGCGATCGGCCAGGACGTGACCCGGGACCGTTTCCTGAAGTTGTCGGGACAGCACTTCCGCACCAACACGTGCTTCGGCGACTCGGGTGGCCCGGTCCTCGCGAACGGCAAGCTCGTCGCCGTCGTCTCGTTCGGGCAGAGCATCGTCTGCGCATCGAACGGGTACTACACGCGGGTCGACACGGAGAGCGTCTCGAGCTGGATCGCGAGCACGCTCGCGACGATCAGCGAAGCCTGACGGACGACGAAGCAAGGAGCGCGAGGAGGCCTGCGAAACGTGCAGGCCTCCTCGCAGCAAACCCGAGGGTGATGCCGAACCGCATTTGCAGCATGCGGCTCAGTACTTGAGCACGTCATGAGCGCGGACGTTCAGCCACAGCGCCGCGCGACGTGAAGCCAGCCCTTCGGTAGCGTCGTGTGTGAGATGCACGACGCCGCTCCTACGGGCAGAGCGCGGGATGCCGCCACGGCGAGCCCCCGGAGCAGGCTCCGCAACACGCTGAGTTCGCTCTCCTGAGATGGCGAGCGGCGAGGTCCACCGGACGCAGCTCGCGCACGAGCGCACCTATCTCGCGTGGTGGCGCACCGGATTAGCCGGGATCGCGGCGGGATTCGCAGTCGGGCGTGTGCTGCCCGAGGTCGTCGGCGGCACGAACTGGCCGTACGTCGCACTGGGAACCGCGCTTGCCGGGTCCGGGCTGGCGGCCATGGTGTACGGGATCGTCCACTACCGAGAGCTGCAAGCCGCGCTGCGGGAGGAACGGGAGCCGCGCACGGGCGAGGGTTTCCTGCTGGCCCTTGCTGCGGTCGGGATCGCCGTCGGAGCCGTGTCCGTCCTGCTCGTCCTGCTCGCTCCCTGAGTCACCCGCCGCACGACCGAGCATGTGTGACGAATCCGTCGGACGGGCATGCTGCAGCCATGCCCGAGACCCAGAAGGAGAAACCCGGAACTCTCCTCGCGATCCCGCGCAACGTGGAGCGCGCCGCAGGAGACGTGGTCCACCAGGCACTCGAGCGACTGCTCTCGTCGGACATCGAGGTCACGACTGCCGCCGAGGCGAAGCGCATCCTCGCGGACAGCGAGGACACGGAGGCGATGACGGATGCGATTCAGCGATTCGTCGCGATCGCGACACCGGTCGCTCGGATCGCGCTTCGCGGCGCGCGGTTCACGCGCGTCCCGTGGGTGCTCGTTGCCTCGTCCGCCGTCTCGATCGGGGTGACGGTGCGAAACGGCGTCCGAGAGCTCCAGGCGATCGCCGCGCTCCTAGCGCACCGGTTCGAGCAGGAGACAGGGTCGCCCCCCGATCCCGCCCTTCTTCGAAAGCTGACCCTCGAGCTCTATCTCAGGCCGCGCCGAGTCCCCGACGTCTCGAATCTCGGCCTGCCGCTCGCCCGGCTCGCCCGGCGCTGGGTCGTGAGCGGCGCACTCGGCCGGAACACGCAGAAGAAGTCGGAGAAGGCCCTGGACGCCGCGGAGCGTCTCGACCTCGCGGCCGTGACTGGGGATGGGTGATGACGTGAAAAGGGGCCGCTGACGCTGACCTCATCGCGCAGCGAGCTGCTCCGCCCGCCGCTTGATGCCGTGCAGCATCTTGCGTTCCATGACGAGGGACGCCGCCTCCATCGGCAGCATGCCGAGTCGAGAAGCGAGCGTGGGAAGCCGGAAGCGGTTGCGACTGATGAGGCGGGTCGAGCCGTCGCGTCCCCCGAGAATGAAGCTCCACACCCAGTTGCCGTCCTCCGAGCGCCAGGCGAGGACGCGCTCGGGCTCGACTCGCTCGAGGCGCATTCGATTCGGTCCGTAGCCGATCGTGTCGCCGATCTGCGGGTGCTGGAACTCCGGAAGGACTCGGTCGACGCTGTGCATGTCGAGGCGGAGCAGGTTCTCGATCCAGTCATACGTGTACGCGCCGCCGCGAGGCGCCGGGCCCATCTGTGCGATCCAGGGCCAGACGGCGGATGCGGGAGCGTCGATGTCGACGGCCCGCGTCGAGACTCCGTCCGCATCTTCGAGCAACTCGTCTCCAGCAAGTCGCGCACCGGCCTCGGAGTCGGTCGCCCCCCAAGTGAGGATCGGCGAGCGCAGGAAGCGGAAGTACACGGCCCGCGGCCACCAAGACGACCGCGAGGACGCGCGTCAGCTTCACGGCCCAGTCCCTTCAGCCAAGACGCCAGGCTACGTCGAGCGTCGACAGGACGCCGAGCGGCCGCTGCCCGACGACGTCGATCACGACCAGATGTGAGACACCGTGCTCTGTCATTCGCCGAGCGGCCTTCTCGAGTGTTTCGTGCGGCACGGCCGTCACCGCCGGCTTCATGGCGGTTCCCCCGGCGCGTTGGTCGTCAAGTGGGCGGACGGTCGAGCCGCGACGAGATCGAGATCGGACACGACACCCCACAGCGATCTCGCTGCGTGCGGGTTCTCGGTTACGACGACGCAGTGCACTCGCTCGCCCGACATGAGAGCCGCGACCGCCCGAAGCGACGTCTCGGGCGTGCAATGGATCAGCCCCCAGTGCATCGCATCGGCAACCCGCGGCTTCGCAGCGCGCTGCGTCCACGGTGATCGGGGCGGTCTCGGACACCACCTGAGAGATCGCGACATCGGTCGTCGGCGGCATCGGCGGCGACCACGCGCTCGATTGCGGACGAATTACTGTGCTCGCGAACAGCCAGACCTCTCCACCGAGGAAGGACATGTCTCAGCAAGCGGCGCCAGATCGCCTGCGCGTGCTCGTCGATGCCGGTATCGCTCTCAGCTCGGAGCTCTCGCTGGACGCGCTCCTGCAGCAGCTCGTCGAGACGGCTGCGCAGCTGACGGGCGCGCGCTACGCGGCGCTCGGCGTCATCGACCAGACCGGCGCAGGCCTCGAGCGCTTCCTGACGACGGTATCGACGCCGAGACGCATGCTGCGATCGGCGACCTCCCTCGAGGACGCGGGATCCTCGGCGTGTTGATCCGCGACGCGAAGCCGCTTGCGGCTCGACGGATCTCGGCGACGACCCTCGGTCGGTCGGGTTTCCGGCGCACCACCCGCCGATGCGGAGCTTCCTCGGCGTGCCGATCCTGCTTCGCGGCGTCGCGTACGGAAACCTGTATCTCACCGAGAAGGAGGGCGGCGGCGAGCTTCACGCGACGAGGACGAGGAGCTGACGCAACTGCTTGCCGCCCAAGCCGCCGTTGCGATCGAGAACACGCGACTCTACGAGACCTCGAACGCGCTGGCTGCGCCACCTCGAGTCTCTCGGCGAGATCGGCGACGCGCTCGCGGGAGCGAGCTCGAGCTCGAGCCGCTCCTCGGCCTCGTCGCACGACGACTCCGCGATCTCGTCACCGCCCGGCTCGTCCTCATCGCTCTTCCCAGAGGCTGGACGCGAGCCGTCTCCGCATCGCCGCAGCCGACGGCGAGGGCTCCGACGCATGCGGCCTCGTCGGCGTCGAGCTCGAGCTCGGTGGCTCGAAGACCGGACGCGTGCTCCAGCGCGGGACGCAGCGAGCGTGTCGACTCCGTGCTCGACGACCCCGAGATGGACCAGCAGGTCGCTCGCCGGATGGGCGTTCGCTCGGCGCTGTACGTCCCGCTTCTCGCCGAGGGTCGAGTCCGATCGGGGTCGTGGTCGCCCACGACAAGCTGGGCGGCCGACGTCGAGCTTCACCGACGAGGACGTCAGACTCACGGAGTCGCTCGCGGCGCGGGCGGCGACGGCGGTTGCGCTCTCCCAACGCGTCAGTCGTGACGCAGTTCGCCGCGTGGTCGAGGCGCAGGAGCTCGAGCGCGCGCGACTCGCACGAGAGCTGCACGACGAGACCGGGCAGGCCCTGACCTCGATCCTCCTCGGGTTGAAGTCGCTCGACGACCGACGCCGACGAGCGACGAGGATCGAGCCGCAGTGGCGGAACTCCGCGAGCTCGTCGTCTCGACGCTGCAGGACGTCCGGACGACTCGCCGTCGAGCTTCGACCCGCTGCGCTCGACGACTTCGGCCTCGTCCCGGCGATCGAGCGACTCCGCGACATCGTCGAGGAGCAGCGCGGAGATCTCGGTCGACGTCCAGTCCGAGCTGTCGGACGCCCGCCTTCCGCCGGATGGAGACGGCCCTCTACCGCATCGCCCAGGAGGCGTTCACCAACGTGCTGAAGCACGCCGGCGCGTCGCGCGTCACGGTGTCGCCTCAGACCGACGCGACGACACCGTGACACTCGTCGTCCACGACGACGGCAAGGGCTTCGACTCCGACGAGCGTCCGAGAAGGCAGCCTCGGCCTGGTCGGCATGCGGGAGCGCGTCGCACTGCTCGGAGGCCGTCTGACGATCGAGTCGAGCGAAGATGCCGGGACGATGGTCAAGGCGAAGGTCCCCCTCCGGTGATTCGCGTGCTGGTCGTCGACGACCATGCGGTCGTCCGCGCAGGGCTGCGCCGTCTTCTCGACTCGGAGCCCGACATCGAGACCGTCGGCGAGGCGCCGAACGCCGACCGAGCCGTGTTCGAGGCGATCGAGAGCCGGCCGGACGTCGTGCTGATGGACCTCGTCATGCCCGAGAAGGGCGGTATAGAGGGGATGCCGGCCGTGCTGCAGGCAGTCCCGGAGGCGCGCGTGCTGGTGCTCTCGATGCAGGACGACCCGCGGTACGTCCGCGCGGCGTTCGAGGCGGGCGCGAGCGGCTACGTACTCAAGGAGGCGGCTGACACGGAAGTGGTGTCGGCGATACGAGCCGTCGCGGCCGGAGAGCGCTACGTGCATCCCGCACTCGGCGCGAAGCTCATCGCAGCCGACGCCGAGGAGCGGCGTCGGGCCGAGCAGGATCCGCTCTCGGAGCGCGAGCGTGAGGTGCTGCGGCTGCTTGCGCTGGGTCACACGAACCAGGAGATCGCCGAGCAGCTGTACATCTCCGTCCGCACGGCGGAGACGCACCGGGCGCACATCATGCAGAAGCTGAGCCTCTCGAGCCGCGCCGACCTCGTCCGCTACGCCATCTCGGAGGGGCTGCTCCAGCCCGAGTAGCGATGCGGATGCGGGCAGCCGACGACCGCGCGGCCGGCGCGGTCGTCGGGTGGTCGAGGCCTAGCTTCGTGACGTCAAATGGAGCCGCTCGAGCTCTCGTCGTGCGCGCGTCCCATCGTCGAATCGCCAGCCGACTTCGGCGTGCACCGAGACGACTCCCGGCACGCGAGCGACGAGCTTCTCGAGAAGAGCGGCATCGGTTGCCGTCTCGACCTGACCGCTCAGACGAACGGCACCGCGATCCACGTGGACTTCAACAGCCTCGGGCACCTCGAGCCAGAGCGTCCGCAGGAGTAGATCCTCTCTGATCTCACGGCGAATCTCGTCGTCCGAGCGGACGAACGCCCGGACGAGGTCCGTGCGGGAGACGATGCCCACGAGCTTGTCGTCCTGCACGACGGGAAGGCGCTTGATGCCGAGGTCCGACATGCGTCGGGCGGCCTCGGCGACCGAGGTGTGCGGCGAGATGGTCACAACCGGGGTCGTCATCGCGTCCCGCACCGTGACGGCGCGAGCCTTCTGCGCCCTCGTCGTCGAACCGCGCACTCGGCCGAGCAACCCGCGATCCCGCTCTCTGAGTCCGCCCTCCTTCACGAGGATGTCGCCCTCGGAGACGATGCCGAGGAGCTCCCGCCGCATTCCGCAGACGGGCACACCGGAGATGCCGTTGTCGACGAGGAACTTGGCGACATCCCTCAGGTCCGCGTCCGGGCCGACGGTCACCACGTCGCGGGTCATGATCTCTTGAACCTTCATCTCTCTCCTCCTTCGGTCACGCGATGGTCTGTCTGGAAATGGAGAGGGCGGCCGGGGCCGCCCTCTCTGTGCTCCGGGAGGCGGAGCCATCTGTGCGATCCGGGTGCCTCCCGTCGTCATTCCCGGATCAACTCGTCACGGGCCGAGCCGCAAGCGGCGCGCCCTGGGTCTCGGCCTGGGGCTCGCGGCCGAAGACCGCGAAGGCCAGGATCACGAGCCCGAGGCCCGTCAGCAGCAGCGCGACTCCGACGACGAGGCCGAAGACCGAGAGCCGCTCGGCCATGAAGCTGACGTTCAGCGCGGTCGTGAGCGCCGTCTCGGTCACCCAGATGTTCCGGGCACCGTTCGCGACCGGCTGGCCGTCGGCGCCCTTCGCCGCGGCTGTCTCGTCGCTGGTGCCGGCCGGATCCTCCGGCTTCGCAGCCGACTGGAAGCGACCCATCTGTGCGTACGTGAGGCCGCCCGTGCTCTCGAGCGTGTGCATGCGCATGACCTTCGCGAATGCGCGCGCCTGATCGCCCGTCTTGACCTGTTGGCCGGCCCACTGCTCCGCGTACTTCGCGACCGCGGGATCGTCGGCCGTGCCGAAGGTGATTCCCTCGTCCTTGAGCGCGGTGCGGGTCGTGTTGTACCCGTTGACGCCCATGAAGATCGCCACGACGCCGAAGACGATCAGCAGTCCGCCGGCGAGAAATCCGCCGATCTCCCAATACCTTCTGCGCTTCATGTCGCACCTCCCGGTGAGCACTCATGACGTTGACGGGCTGAGTCTCGGGCCGGACAGACTCGCGGGCATCGGCAGATTGGCGCCGCGCTCGTGCAGTTCGACCGCGTTCGCGCCGCGGAGAACTACGTACTGGCTACGAGCAGCGCGCGCACGGCGCGCGCGGCGACGAGCTCCTCGCGTGCGGCGATCACGAGCACCCTCACGTTCGATCCTGGCCGAGCGATGTCGGCGTCCGGCGCTGAATGCGCGTTCCGCTCGGGGTCGAGCTTCACGCCCAGAAACTCGAGTCGCTCGCAGACGGCAGAGCGGACGGCAGGAGAGTGCTCACCGACTCCGGCCGTGAACACGACGGCATCCAGCCCGCCGAGAGCGACACACATCGCGGCCACCGCGCCGGCGATGCGGTAGGCGTAGACATCGAGCGCGAGCCGTGCACTCTCGTCGCCCGACGCGACGACCTCGAGTTCACGCAGGTCGCGCCCGCCCGACAGGCCCTTCAGTCCCGAGTCGCCGTTGAGAGCTCGATCGACGTCGTCGACGGAGAGGCCGTGCGCACGCTGGACATACAACAGAACGCCTGGATCCACCGACCCCGAGCGCGTCGCCATGGGAACGCCTTCGAGCGGCGTGAAGCCCATCGACGTGTCGACTGAGCGTCCATTGCGAACGGCCGTGACCGAGCAGCCACCACCGAGGTGGCAGACGACCAGGCGCCGAGCTTCCTCCGCGCCGAGCAGGTCGGCCACACGCTCGGCAGACCACTGAACGGAGAGCCCGTGGAAGCCGTACCGCCGGATCCCCCAGTCCTCGCGCCAGGTCCGAGGAATCGCGTAGGTCGCAGCCTCGGCCGGCATGCCGGCGTGGAACGCGGTGTCGAACACCGCGACGTGAGGATGCGCAGGCAGCAGCCTCCGTGCGTCGTCGATGGCTTCGAGTGCAGGCGCGTTGTGAAGTGGCGCAACCTGCGCCAGCTCCTCGATCGACGCGCGCACCTCGTCGTCGATCACCGTCGGCTCGACGAGATGTCCTCCGTGGACGACGCGGTGACCCACGGCGCCGACTTGCTCCGGGCGGACGGCCTCGAGATCCTCGACGACGTCGACGCTCTCGTCCTCCTGGACGACATGCAGCTTGAGGCTGGTGGACCCGGCGTTGACGACGAGAACCGGGAGCACGCGCTCAGTAGGGCCAGGTCCAGTCGCGGATCTCCGGATCGTCGTCGCCGTGCTCACGCGTATACGCGCGAGCCTCGAGACGCCGGTCCTCCATCGCCTGCCGCAGATGGGCGGCGGTCGTCGCCAGTCCCGGAACCCGATCGAGGACGTCCATGACCAGGTGGAAGCGATCGAGATCGTTGAGCATGACCATGTCGAACGGCGTCGTCGTCGTACCCTCTTCCTTGTATCCGCGCACGTGCAGGTTCCGATGATTGGTGCGGCGGTAGGTGAGGCGGTGGATCAGCCATGGGTACCCGTGGTAGGCGAAGACGACAGGCCGGTCTCGAGTGAACAGCGAGTCGAACTCGGTATCCGACAGGCCGTGGGGATGCTCGGACTCCGGCTGAAGTCGCATCAGATCGACGACGTTGACGACGCGCACCTTCAGATCGGGCAGGTGTTCACGCAGGATCGCGGCTGCCGCGAGCGTCTCGAGCGTCGGAACATCGCCACAGCACGCGAGGACGACATCGGGCTCGGAATCTCCGTCGTTCGAGGCCCACTCCCACAGGCCGAGCCCCCGGGTGCAGTGGATGATCGCGTCGTCGATCGACAGGAAGTTCAGTGCGGGCTGCTTGCCGGCCACGACCACGTTGACGTAGTTCCTGCTCCTCAAGCAGTGGTCCGCGACGGAGAGAAGCGTGTTGGCATCCGGCGGGAGATAGACGCGGATGACCTCGGCCTTCTTGTTGACGACGTGGTCGATGAACCCCGGGTCCTGATGTGAGAAGCCGTTGTGGTCCTGCCGCCACACGTGCGAGCTCAGCAGGTAGTTGAGAGACGCGATCGGACGGCGCCAGGGAATCTCGCGCGACACCTTCAACCACTTTGCGTGCTGGTTGAACATCGCGTCGACGATGTGGATGAAGGCCTCGTAGCAGTTGAAGACGCCATGGCGGCCTGTGAGCAGGTAGCCCTCGCACCAGCCCTGACAGAGGTGCTCGGAGAGGATCTCCATCACGCGTCCGTCCGGAGACAGGCCCTCGTCGGTCGGGAACATCGCCGCCGACCAGGCCCGACCGGTCACCTCGAGGATGCTCCCGAGCCGGTTGGACTCAGTCTCGTCGGGACCGAACACGCGGAAGTTGCTCGGGTTGCCGACGATGACATCCCGGAGGTAGCCACCGAGAACATGCATCGCCGCGTCGCGGGTCGTTCCGGGCTCCTTCACATCGACGCCGTACTTCCGGAAGTCCGGAAGGACCAGGTCGCGCATGAGCTCGCCGCCGTTCGCATGAGGGTTCGCACTCATTCGCGCGTCGCCCTCGGGAGCCAGAGCCACGATGTCGGCCGCGAGTCGGCCGTCGTCGTCGAAGAGCTCCTCCGGGCGATAGCTCTTCATCCAGGTCTCGAGCTGCTCGAGATGCTCGGGGTTCTCGCGCACGCCGGCGAGGGGAACCTGGTGTGCGCGCCATGTCCCCTCGACGGGCACACCGTCCACCTCGCGAGGCCCCGTCCAGCCCTTGGGCGAACGAAGAATGAGCATCGGCCACCGCCCAGGGGACGGCTCGTTGTCGCGAGCGGCGGCTTGAATGGCGTCGATCGCGTCGAGCGCGGCGTCGAGCGCGACCGCGAATCGCTCGTGAACCGGGCCCGACTCCTCGCCGTCGAAGCCCCCGGTGACGAGCGTCGGCTCCCAGCCGTACCCTCGGAAGAGATCGAGTAGCTCGTCCTCCGGGATGCGGGCGAGCACGGTCGGGTTCGCGATCTTGTAGCCGTTGAGATGCAGGATCGGAAGAACGGCTCCGTCGCGGGCCGGGTTCAGGAACTTGTTCGAGTGCCAGCTCGCGGCCATCGGGCCTGTCTCCGCCTCGCCGTCACCGACGACACACGCGACGAGGAGCTCCGGGTTGTCGAATGCGGCGCCGAATGCGTGGGAGAGCGCGTATCCGAGCTCGCCGCCTTCGTGGATCGAACCGGGTGTCTCTGGAGCGGCGTGACTCGGAATACCGCCAGGGAAGGAGAACTGCCGGAAGAGCTTCCTCATGCCGTCGAGCGTTCTGCCCGATGTCGGCGTAGCGCTCGCTGTACGTTCCCTCGAGGTACGCCTGCGCCACGTTCGCAGGACCTCCGTGACCGGGACCCGTGACGAAGATCGCATCGAGCTTCCGCTCGCGAATCGCCCGATTGAGGTGCACGTACATGAGATTCAGCCCCGGCGTCGTGCCGAAGTGACCGAGCAAACGGGGCTTGATGTGCTCCGGACGAAGCGGTTCGCGCAAGAGCGGGTTGTCGAGGAGGTAGATCTGACCGACCGACAGGTAGTTGGCCGCGCGCCAGTAGCGATCGAGCGCGACGAGCTCGCTGGGAGAGAGGCGGGTCACGTGGGTCGATCCTACGGCCGTCCGGCTGGCGGTCGCAGCCGTCATCAGCCGATGAGTCTCCACGTGCATGCCGGAAGTTCACTGTCTCGAGGCCTCGGTCGAACCTGATGCCTCAGCTCGTCGAGCAGACTCCGCTGCTCGTCGACGAGGGCGCGCAACTCGGCGAGCTCGAGGAGTACGCGCTCGAGCTCGTCCGTGACGCCCTCGATCGCGAAGGCGAGTTGCGCGCCCCGATCGTCGGCAGCGGCCGCGAGCTGCAACGCCTCACCGCTCGGATCCGCTGCGCCGATCAATGGACGATCAGCACGTCGCAATGCGCGCGCCGCTGGACTTTCTCGCTGACGCTCAGTCCGAGGAGCCTCGAGATCAATCCGGGCTCGCTCGTCCCGACGACGATCATGTCGGCGTGCCGCTCTTCTGCGGCCGCGATGATCACGTCGGCGGGGTCACCGATGCCGACGTCGTACTCCGCCTCGATCCCCAGCTCGTCGAATACGGCCTTCGCGTGTGCGAGCTGCTCTCGATGCAGCGCGGGCGGATCGACCGGGTCGATCGGGCCGATCCCGTGTGCGGCAGGCACCAGCACCGGAGCTGCGCTGATCGCCACGACCGAAGCGTCGAACGCCTTGGCGAGTTGGGTGACGCGCCCAAGGGCACGCACCGCGGACTCGGAGTCGTCGTATCCGAGGACGATGGTCTTCATCTGGGTACCTCCTTCGATTGGGACCAGCGTCGCGCGGAGCGCCGGCTCTCACAGCGGTAGGAACCCGCACGAGCCCGTGGGTTTCTACGCGAGCGAGCCGTTACCAGCTCTTCGTCGGTGCGCTGACCACGGGCCGTGCAACGCGCACACGGGCGTCGACGGCGACGCATCCGTCCCGAAGCCCCAGAACCGGGTTGAGATCGAGCTCCGCGACGGCAGGTAGCTCCAGTCCGAGGCGTGAGAGCCGGTGGACGAGATCAGCGAGCGCCGCGATGTCGGACGGCCGGGCTCCACGGAATCCCCGAACCAGGCGGCCGGCCTTTCCTTCGGTGACGAGCTCCTCGGCGTCCACGTCGGTCAGCGGCGCGATCCTGAACGACGCCTGTCCGATCAGCTCGGCGAGCACGCCTCCGGGCCCGAAGGCCACGAGCGGTCCGAAGACCGGATCCTGGACGAGGCCTGCCAGAAGCTCGGTGCCTCCGGCGATCATGGTTTGTACGACCACGGGCGTTCCGATCCGGCTGACCGCAGACCGAACCGCCCCTTCGTCGGTCAGATCGAGCGCGATACCGCCCGTCTCTGTCTTGTGCGCGCCGGGTGCCGCAGTCTTGACGACCACGGGGAACTCGACCGAGCGGGCGGCGGCCACTGCCTCGTCCACCGACGACGCCAGCCGCTCCGGGACGAAGGGGATGCCGTAGGCGAGAAGAAGCTTCCGCGCCTCGTCGGGCTCGAGCCACCGGTCCTCGGCGACCGCGAGCGCTTTCGCTACGACCTCGGCAGCGTCCTCGTGGTCGATGTCGCCGATATCCGGAACAGTGCCGAGGGGCCGTCGGAGCCAGTCGGCGCGCTCGGCGGCCCGGCCGAGGGCGCGCGCGGCCGATTCGGGGTACGTGAAGGCAGACACATTTGGCGCGGCGCGCAGCGGCGCCGGAATGCCTTCGGCGCTCATGACGACGGCGAGAAGCGGCGTGTCAGCGCCGGCCGTAACACGAGCCTCCGCAATCGCGTTCGCGACAGCTTCCGCAGTGGCGCTCACGGCCGGGACGAAGAGGGCGATCACGGCATCGATCGCCGGGTCGGCCAGCAGCAGCGGAAGGACGGCTCGATACGAGTCGTCGGACGCCGAGCCGAGCATGTCGACGGGATTGGCGACGCTCGCCTCCGCGGGGAGGATCACCTCGAGCCGACGAACTGTCTCGTCGCCGAGGCTGGGCAGGTCGAGGCCCGCGGCTTCGCAGGCGTCCGCACAGAGGATGCCCAGACCGCCGGCATTGGTCAGCACGGCGACTCGTCGTCCACGGGGGAGCGGCTGCGTCGACAGCAACGCGGCAACGTCGATCAGCTCCTCGAGCGATCCCGCCCGAATGACCCCCGCCTGGCGGAACACCGCATCGACCGCGGCTTCCGAGCCGGCGAGCGCCGCCGTGTGCGAGCTCGCCGCGCGCGCGCCGGCACCCGTCGTCCCGCTCTTGACGGCGAGGATCGGCTTCGACCGGGCGACCCGGCGTGCAAGTGTTCCGAACCGCCGCGGGTTGCCGAACGACTCGAGGTAGAGCAGCACGACGTCGGTCGCGGGATCGTCCTCCCACCACTCGAGCAGATCGTTCGACGAGACGTCCGCCTTGTTGCCGATCGAGACGAACGCCGAGAGTCCCAGACCGCGCGACTCGCACGCTTCGAGCAAGGCAAGGCCCAGCGCCCCGCTCTGGGAGGAGAAGCCGATGTTGCCCGGTGGGGCCGAACGGGAGGCGAAGGTCGCGTTCAGCCGAACCGCAGCCGAGGAGATTCCGAGGCAGTTCGGCCCGATGAGCCGAGCCCCGTGCGCGCGGATCAGCGCGAGCAACGCTCGCTGGCGCTCCTCGCCCTCGGAGCCGACCTCCGCGAAGCCGGCCGAGATCACGCAGACGGCCGTGACACCCTCGTCCAAGGCGGCCTGCACTGCGTCGAGCACCGCGACCGCCGGCACGCAGACAACGACGAGATCCACGCGGTCCGGGATCTCTGAGATGGAGGCATACCCGCGCACTCCCGCCACCGGCTCGCCGTTGCGATTGATCGGATACGCGGAGCCCGCGTATTCGCCCTCGATGATGTTCCGGAAGAGCTCGCCCCCGATCGTCCCTCTCCGTGACGACGCCCCGACGACCGCAACCGTCCGGGCTTCGAAGAAGGGGCGCAGCGACGCGACGACGCCAATGTGGTCTCGTGCCTCCACGTGGGAGACGTAGTCCGCGGTCACGGCGATCGGGAAGGTCATCTCCACCTCCCCGCCCTCGAGAGTTCTCGAGACCTCGAACCCGACACCCTCGAAGACGCCGATCATCGGCGCGTTGTCGGCCATCACCTCCCCCACGAATCGCTCGATTCCGCGTGGACCTGCGAGCGCGGTCAGTCGTTCCAGCATCCGGGTCGCGATTCCTCGACCCTGGTAGTCGTCGGCCACGGCAAAGGCGACCTCGGCGCTCCTCGGATCGCGCAGCCGCACGTAGTTCGCCAGAGCGACGATGCGCTCCACGCCGTCCTCGGTCACCGATGCGAGCAATGCTCCGCGCTCGACCCAGTCGGGGTCGAGCACAGGCTCCACGAGGTGTTCGTCCACCCGAGGGGTCCCATGGAAACGGAGGAACAGGCTGCGCGGCGAGAGATCCTCGAAGAAGCGGACGAGCGCGTCGCGATCGGCCTCACGCGGTGCCCGCAGCCGCAGGGTGCCCCCGTCTCGGAGAATGACGTCCAGCGCCTCGGTCGTGGGATTCACGGGCGATGACGTCCGTGTCTCGCTGGCTCGCGGCACACGCGTGCATGATCGTGTACTGAGCCAGATCGGACACCACGGTCTATCCACACGGTCGTGCGGAAAGGTACGCCCGCCCGGCCTTCTCCGCGCTGGTCATATGCGCTAGACGATGGACGTCCTCACCGTTTTCGCAGTCGCACTGGTGACCGCGTTCGCGACGGGTCTTGGCGCGCTCCCGTTCTTCTTCCGCCGCCATCCGGGGCGTAACTGGCTCGGTACCGCGAACGGCCTTGCTGCCGGGTTGATGCTCGGTGCGAGCCTCGGTCTCATCGTCGAGGGAGCCAGGTACGGAGCGGAGCGCACCGTCGTCGGCGTGCTTGCCGGCGCGATCTTCATCTTCGTCTCGCAGCGAATCATCGACTCCCACGAGGCGCTGCATCTTGGGTCGCTGGAGGGAGCCGACGCGACGAAGGCGCTTCTGATCGTCGGGATCATGACGATCCACTCCTTCGCGGAGGGTGTCGGCGTAGGGGTCGCGTTCGGTGTCGAGGAGAACCTGGGGATCCTCATCGGCCTGGCGATCGCGGTGCACAACATCCCGGAGGGACTCGCGATCAGCCTCGTCCTCGTGCCGCGCGGGACGGCACCGGGCACAGCTGCCGCCTGGAGCGTGTTCTCGAGCCTCCCACAACCTTTGATGGCAGTACCCGCGTTCCTGTTCGTCGAAGAGTTCTCGGAGTTCCTGCCCGTCGGCCTCGGGTTCGCCGCGGGTGCGATGGCCTGGCTCGTCGCGGCAGACCTCGTTCCCGAAGCGCTCGAGACGACCAAGCCGAGCGTCGTGGCCGGTGTGGTCGCGGCGTCGGCGGCCGCGATGGTCCTCTTCATGCTCGTTCTGCTCTAGGCAACGCGAGAGTTGCACCCTGCGGAGAAACCCGCATCCGGGCTCCGCTGCGACCACGATGCCAGCACGCCTCCTGCAGACGACTCTTGTGGTCGATAGGAGGAACCACGATGCACGCGAGGGCCATCGACGAGGCGCAGGCGCGGCTCTTCGAACTTCACAACGACGAGGTCCAGGACATCGCTCTGGGCGGTGTCGCTCTCTCCGCCTCGCTGGCGTCGACCGCGCTCTTCCCGCCGCTCGCGGTGCCGCTCTTCGTCGGCGGCGTCACGATGGGGATCCTCGGCATCCGCGCACTCTGGCGGCATTGGGATCTCCTCGACCGACTTGCCGACGACCGCGATGCATACGCGATTCGCCAGGTGCGCGAATACGCGGCCCGCGACGCCCGCATGGGGCGCAGGGCCCACTTCGCCGAGCTGGCGCGCAGCTGGGCTCGCGCGCCCGACGTCACGATCGCCGAGGTCAGCGACGAGCTCGAAGCGCTCGCTCGCGAACTCGAGGACGCGACCTTCGATCTCGACCCGGCTGCCGCACTGGCCTGTCGACGACTTCTCACCGAGCCGATGGCCAGCCCGCTTTTCGATGAGGTGCACAGGACCGACGAGCTTCGGTCCTGCATCGCACGGATCCGCGCCGGCTTCCGGCCTCGCGCGTAGCTGTTCCCGCGCACGGAGAGAGCCGCCTTTCGGCGGCTCTCTCCGTGCGCTCTGTCGGTATGAGCGCGAGCTAGTGGGACATCGTGCCCGGCGGGTTGCCGATCTTGAGCAGGCCGACCTGGCCGAGATCGACGTGCGCGAACGCGTGGCTCACGAACGGGTACAGACCCTCGTCGCCGATCTTCACGTCGAAGACCGCGCCACCTCCGGCCGGGACGCCCACCGTTTGGACGTTGCGCTGGAACCGCGACATGTCGCCGTTGACCCAGGCGCGGTCCAGAAGCGTTCCGACGACGTGGAAGTTCGTGTCGAGTGTCGGGCCGGCGGCCACGACGTAGAAGCGCACCGTCTCCCCCGGGTTCGCCGTCAGCGGATGCGTGACGTACTGGTTCGCGTAGCCGTTGAACGTCGTCCAGTCTGGCTGCATCGCTCGCGCCTTGCTCATGTCGAGCGAGGCGGGCTCGGACACTCCGTCACCGTTCAGATACCACTCGCTTGCGACGAGGACGTACTCCTTGTCGGCCTTCGGGAGTGGCGTCGCCGGATCGACGACGATCGCGCCGTACATGCCGTTCGCGATGTGCGCGAGCACGGGCTTCGTCCCGCAGTGGTACATGAACACGCCCGAGTCGGTCGCCTTGAATTTGAAGGTGAACGACTCGCCGGGTGCGACATCGCGGAAAGCCACGTTGGGCGCGATGCGCGCGGCATGGAAGTCGATCGAGTGCGGGATCGCGCCGCCGTTGGTCAGCGTCATCTCGACGGTCTGCCCCTGGCGGACGTGGACGATCGGGCCCGGCGCGCCGTGCCCGTCGAATGCCCAGGTGTTGTACTTCACGCCCGGAGCGATCTCGATGACCATGTCCTTGAGGGTCATCTGGACCTTCACGAGGTCTCCCGCCGGGACCGGCGGTAGCACAGCGTTGGTGGCCGCATGCGCCATCGCGAGCTCCTCTGCGTTCTCGCCGGTCACTCCCGCGAAGCTCTGCAGCGGCAGGCTGACCGAGCTCGACGCGTGCGACGCATGATCGTGTGGTGCTGCGGTCGCAGTGGCATTGACGTCGTCGCGCGCGTCGTCGGCGACCTTGATCAGGACGGCAGCGGCGATCACGAGCACTCCGACGGCAATCCCGAGGAAGAGCGCTAGCACCTTCACGCCTGCGCCGGAGCCGCCGTCGTGGCGTCTGTATGTCGTGGGGCCGGTTGCGGGATAGCTGGCCATCGTGAGTCGTCCTCCTTGGGAGCCGTTTTTCCCACCGTAGGCCCGGGTCGACGCGGGCAGATCGGCAATAAACGCGGAGCCTCTCGCGGCTTATCCGCAGGTCGTCCTGCACGTCAACGTGCCCGGAACTACTGCTTGCCGTCGAGCGCCGCTGTCAGCCGCGGGTCGAGTAGCGCGCTCAACGAGGAAGTGACGCGGTCGGCGCCGAACCCCTCGAGCGACTCGCACTGAATTGCGTCGCCGACTCCGACGGTCAACATGCCCGCTCGACGGCCGGCGACGACGCCCGCAGGGCTGCTCGTGAAGGTGACCGTGTGTGCCGTCGGCACGTCGAGGCGACGGCAGGCCGCGAGCAGTAGATCCGGAACGGGGCGCGAGCGCAGTCCTTCGGCGCTTATTACTTCTGCATCGATCCGTGCGTCGAGCAACGCTGCGAGCCCGGCCTGCTCGAGCATTGGAAGCGTGCTCGAACTCTCGTAGACGACCGCGCGCTCGAGACCCGCTCGACGAGCGGCCTCGAGGTAGCGTCGCGCGCCGCGAAGCGCAGTCACGCCCTCTTCTTGCAAGCGCCGCTCGAGGAAGACGCCCTTTACGCCTCGCGAGGCCGTGCGCGGTGTCGGCGTTGCTCGGATCGTCCGGGCGTCCCTCGGGGACCTGGATCCCACGGCTGCGGAGGAACGTATGGACGCCATCGAGCCTGGGGCGCCCCTCGACGTACGCGCGATAGTCCGCAACGCGATCGAACGGGATGAGATGCCAATTCGTCGTCCCACTCAGGCGCGACAGGAAGTCGTCGAACACCTCGCCCCACGCCCAGGCATGCAGGCGGGAGCTATCGGTGAGGACTCCCTCCACGTCGAAGAGGCAGGCGTCCACAGTGGCCGGGAGGCCGAGCATCGCGTTCGTGACGGGAACCGGAGACAACCAGGGCGCCGGCTGTCGTCCACCGCGTCCGAGCTCGCGCAGCGCGGCCACAGTCGTCTCGGTCTCGCGAGCGAGAGCGGCCCGTCGGTCTCGAAGCTCCCACGCCGGGAGCGAATCACCGGCCGCACGAAGAGCGCTTCCCGCAGCATCGAGCGCTCGCTGCCAGTTGGCGCTGAGCGACTCGAGGTCTACGGGCTGATGATCCGGCGACAGCTCGGATCTCTCTGGGTGCTGTACGACGCGGGTCGGGACGGCCGCAGTGGATCCGCGGCTGCGGGCGTCCGCCCGAACCGGAGCTGTGGCGGTCGTCACCGTCCATCCTCCCGGAGCTGCCCTGCGTCCTCGTTCAGGCCGCCAGCGGAACCGGCACGAGGATCCGCTGTGCCAGCTCGACGAGCCTGTTCGAGTAGCCCCACTCGTTGTCGTACCAGGCGATGACCTTCACCTGCGTCCGGTCGACGACGGTCGTGAGCGGCGCGTCGAAGATCGACGAGTACGGCGACTTGACGATGTCCGCAGAGACCAGCGGCTCCTCGCTGTACTTCAGGATCCCCTCCAGCTCACCGCGGTCGGCACGAGCCTCGAAGAGTGCGTTGATCTCTTCGACCGACGTGGGTCGCTCGCTCTCGATCGTGAGGTCGACGAGAGATCCGGTCGGCACCGGAACGCGAACCGCGAAGCCATGGAGCTTGCCGGCGAGCGCCGGCACGACCAGGCCGATCGCCTTCGCGGCTCCAGTGGACGTCGGCACGAGGTTGGCTGCAGCCGCGCGCGCTCGCCGGTAGTCCTTGTGCGGCCCGTCGAGGAGCATCTGATCGCCGGTGTACGCGTGCACCGTCGTCATGACACCGTGGCGGATGCCGACCGACTCGTGCAGCAGCTTCGCCACGGGCGCCAGGCAGTTCGTCGTGCACGACGCGTTCGAGACGATGTGGTGCTGCTCCGGGTCGTAGTCCTCGAAGTTGACGCCGAGTGCCACCGTTACGTCGGGCTCCTTCGCAGGAGCCGAGATGATCACCTTTCGTGCGCCCGCTTCGATGTGCTTCGCCGCGTCGGCGCGAGCCCGGAAGCGACCGGTCGACTCGATGACGACATCGACGCCGAGCTCCTCCCACGGCAGCTTGAGCGGGTCGCTCTCCGTCGGAGTCGCGATCTCCTTGCCGTCGACGACGATGCCTCCTTCGACCGCGTCGACCGTGCCGTCGAAGCGTCCGTAGACGGTGTCGTACGTGAGCAGGTGCGCCAGCATCGCCGGATCGGCGACGTCATTGATCGCGACCCACTCGATGTCCGCTTCTGATTCATGGGCCGCACGAAATGCAGCACGGCCTGTGCGGCCGAATCCGTTTATCGCCACCCGGATGCTCATGGTCTCTCCTCTCTGAGAAGTCACCCGGGACGGTAGGCGCCGTTCGCGAGACCGCCATCCGCGGATTAGGCGGATGCTTGTGCGGTCTTCCGCACAACGCATCTGACTCGATCGGGGCCTGCGCCCTACGCGAAGACCCTCGTGCGGACCGCGACGGCCCGTCCTGCATCCCATCCTGGCGCCCGACCGCGTTCCGGACGTGCAAGCGAAGCCGTCGTCAGCCCCGCGCTTTCGAGTAGCCAGGAGATCGCGGAGTTCGAATTCCACATCTCGCCCGTCCGCAGATCGTCCCTTCCCCAGACCGCCGTCGGGACAGCCGGAACGAGCTCGACGAGCCGACGGGCGAGCCGCTCGTCGTCACTCACGCGCTGGGGGCTGTCGACCGCTTCGGCGACGTCCGGAATGACACCATCGCGCCAACATCGCACCTCGTAGCGGAACAGCCGAAGACGCCCAGCCCACCGAGCTCCCACGGCACCTTCCGCGACGACGCCGCGCTCATGACCCCGTCGCCGCGCAGGCCCTTGCTCGATCACGAAGCGCCCCTCGGGCAGGTGCACGACAAGAGCGGAGTGGTAGAGGTCGCACCGCTTCCGTCCCTCTCGCAGCGCGACGACGGCCTCGAAGAGACGACCGTTGAGTCGAACAGAGTGACCGCCTGCACCGAGTGGCAGCCAGTAGAGATCGACGCTTGCCGTGAGCTCGCCCGCCACGACACACAGGATCTCGCAGGCGCCTGGCCCTGCCTTCGGTAGTTCGCCGAAGCGGGACCGCGGGTCGACGCCGATGCCTGCGCGCCTATCTCGCGCGACGCTGTGGCCAGCGAACAAAGGAGGAGACGATGACCACGACGGCTCTCGAGCGCCGACGCAAGGCGCTCCCAACCACGAAGCCGACGGCGGCGAAGACGATGTACGCAGCTGTCGTGCACGACTTCGAGCGCCCGCTGGTGCTCGAAGAGGTACCGAAGCCCGTTGCCGGCCCGGGTGAGATCGTCGTTCGCGTGGAGGCTTCGGGCCTCTGCCACACCGACATCCATGCCGCGCACGGCGACTGGCCGATCAAGCCAGCACCGCCGTTCACGCCGGGACACGAGGGCGTGGGAATCGTCGAGCACGTCGGGTCAGGCGTGACCGAGGTCGTCGTCGGCGATCGCGTCGCGGTCCCGTGGCTCGGCTACGCGTGCGGGACCTGCGACTACTGCGTGAGCGGATGGGAGACCCTCTGCCTCGAGCAGAAGAACATGGGCTACTCGCTGGACGGATCCTTCGCCGACTACGTGAAGGCCTACGGCCGGTATGTGGTCAAGGTGCCGGACGGCGTCGATCCGGTCGATGCTGCACCGCTCACCTGCGCGGGAGTCACGACGTACAAGGCAGTCAAGGTCGCGGGCACGAGGCCGTCGGATCTCGTCGCGGTCTTCGGCGTCGGTGGTCTTGGCCATCTCGCCATTCAGTACGCGGCGATCGCAGGCGGGCGCGTGATCGCTGTCGATCTCGTGGACGAGAAGCTCGAGCTCGCGCGAGAGCTCGGTGCGGAGTTCACGGTCAATGCCGCGAAGCAGGATCCGGCCGAGTTCATCAAGGAGCTGGGTGGAGCCGACCAGGCGATCGCACTGGCGGTCAGCCCTGCCTCGTTCGAGCAGGCGTACCGCTCGCTGCGTCGCGGAGGGACGCTCGTCTTCGTCGCCCTTCCAGCGGAGAACCACATCGAGCTGCCGATCTTCGAGACCGTCTTGAACGGGATCACGGTGGTTGGCTCGATCGTCGGCACGCGGGTCGACCTGCGCGAGGTCTTCGAGCTGCACGCCGCGGGGAAGACACGGGTGATCCGGGAGACCAGGTCGTTCGCCGACGTCAACGAGGCAATCGCCGACGTCGAAGCGGGACGAATCCCCGCCCGCATCGTCTTCACGCCCGAGACCTCCGCCAACTAGGGCAGTAACTCATGGGGGCGCGGGTTGTCCGCGTCCCCATGAGTGGTCCTTCGAGTGGTCCTTCGATCCGCCACACGAGGTTTCGGCGCCGGCTTGGGCGGGGCACTACGAACGCGTCATCCCGAAAGGAGACGATTCGATGCTCGAGAACGCCAAGGCATTCAGTGGGTTCGCCGTCGACGACATCGAGCGCGCGCACCAGTTCTACGGTGGAACGCTTGGGCTGCGGACATCCGAGGACAACGGTCTGCTGATCCTCCATCTCGCGGGCGGCCGGGACACGCTCGTCTACCCCAAGTCCGACCACTCGCCCGCGACCTACACGATCCTCAACTTCCCCGTCGACGACATCGACGCGGCCGTGGACGAACTCGGGGAGCGCGGAGTGAGGTTCGAGCGATACGGAGGGTTCGAGCAGGACGAGAAGGGCATCTCTCGTGAGGCTGGCGGGCCGCCGATCGCGTGGTTCAAGGATCCGGCCGGGAACATCCTTTCGGTGCTCGAGAGCGAAGCGATGTAGCCGGACCGGCTACGGCCCGGGGTGCGAAACATCGGCCCTGGCGGCGCTGACCGGCCCTTCAGGGCCGGGCGCTACCGTTTGCGCCGTGTCCCGAAACGACGAGC
Source organism: uncultured Gaiellaceae bacterium (assembly GCA_963736935.1). Taxonomy (GTDB): domain Bacteria; phylum Actinomycetota; class Thermoleophilia; order Gaiellales; family Gaiellaceae; genus GMQP-bins7. Next base: position 54,416 of record CAVTQX010000013.1, read on the forward strand.
TCGAGCGCTACCGCGCTGCGCTCCGGCGACACCTCATCGCCGAGTTCGTCGAGCGCTGGGGTGTCTGCGAGCGGGGCCACGTTCTGACGGAGCTGAACCGCGACCGGCAGGGACGCTGCTGGTGCTGCACGCGCGCGCACGAACGCGCATTCGAGATACCGGAACCCGACCGAGCGCCGCGCCGGCACTCGACGCCGTAGCGAGGAGCGTCGGAGCGCCGAGGAGCCTGACCTCCTAGAGCTCGATTCCCGAGACGGGATGCGGGACGTACACGTCCTCGAGCCGCTCGATCTCGTCGTCACTGAGCGAGAGCCCCTCGGCCGCGAGTGCGTCCTCGACATGCTCGACCTTCGTCGCTCCTACGATCGGCGCTGTGACGCCCGGCTTGTGCAGAAGCCAGGCGAGCGCGACCTGTGCGGCCGGAACGCCGCGCTCGGCTGCGATCTGTCCGACAGAGTCGATGACCGGAACGTCGAGGTCCGGTCGGTAGAGCGAGTCGAGGAACGGATCGGTCCTCGAGCGAGTCGTCAGCTGCTCGCCGGAGGAGGTTCGGCTCCCCGCCAGCAGCCCGCGGGCGAGCGGACTCCACGGGAGCACGCCGACTCCCATGTCGAGGCACTGCGGGATCATCTCCCGCTCCTCCTCGCGATAGAGCAGGTTGTAGTGGTTCTGCATCGACACGAATCGCGTCGGCGCGACACGCTGTGCCTTCGCGAACTGCCATGCGTACATGCTGCTGGCGCCGATGTAGCGGGCTTTCCCGGCCCGAACGACGTCGTGGAGCGCCTCCATGGTCTCCTCGATCGGCGTCTCGCGGTCCCAGCGGTGGATCTGATACAGATCGACGTAGTCGAGCTCGAGGCGCTTCAGCGAGGCATCGATCGAGGCGAGCACGTGCTTCCGGGAGAGGCCGCGGCCGTTCTCGCCGGGCATCGTCTTGCCACGCACCTTGGTTGCGACAACGTACTCCTCGCGCATCCCGAAGAGCTCGCGCAAGAGGCGGCCGGTGACGACCTCGCTCTGGCCTCCGTTGTAGACGTCGGCGGTGTCGAAGAAGGTGATTCCGCCTTCGACCGCCCGCCGCACGATCGGCTCGGCGGTCGCTTCGTCGACCGCCCACTCACGGCTCTCGTGCCGGCCGAAGCTCATCATCCCGAGACAAACACGCGACACCCGCAGGCCGGTGCCGCCGAGGTTGACGTAGTGCATCCCGGCCTCCACGATCGCCACGTTAGTGATCGGGCGCCTCGTGCTGCGCGGCGGGCGTCGCCCGCCGCGCAGAAAAACTCGGGATCTACGCCGTCGTCGGCGTGCTGGTCTTTCCGTAGCTGTAGCCGCCCTGCTGCTTGGTCGTCAGGCCGAGGAACATCGCGGCGACGCCGATCACCACGAAAGGCAGCCAGAAGTTCGTGCCGTCGTCGGCGAAGCCGAAGAGCCACGGCGAGACTGCGAGCAGCACGCCGGCAACGATGTCGATGACGTTGTGTACGGCCATCGGCGCGACCTTCCAGACGCCGAGCTCGTAGTTCGTGAGCAGGCTGTAGGCAATGAGCCCGATGCCGAGAACGATCGAGATCGCGGTCGCGACTTTGTCGTCCGAGTATTGGAAGATCCAGGGTCCGGCGATGAGGACGACGCCGACGATGTAGTCGAGCGGCGCATGGAACTTCGTCGGAATGAAGCGCATGGAGGCTCCTTTGCGTCGGATGCTGTCGGCGCTGATTCGCCGCACTCCTCCTTCCGGTTCGGCGACCTCTACTGGCGCCCGATCCCGCTCTTCCGGAGCTTCGCCTCGCTCTCCGTCGAGTGGGATGTGTAACGGCGAGATGCGAAGCCGTGCGCTCGTCGGGTCGGTGCTGCGGGCCGAGACAGCACTTCTATAGCGTCCTCGGAGTGGAAGGAACCGCAACGACGCGGAAGTGGACGCTGCTCGCCGTCTGCCTCACGACGTTCATGCTCCTGCTCGACATCACGGTCGTGGTGGTCGCGCTGCCGAGCATGCAACAGCGTTTCGATGCGAGCCTGACCGGCTTGCAATGGGTCGTGGACGCGTATGCGCTCAGCCTCGCCGCGCTGATCCTCACTGCCGGCGCACTCGCCGATAGGTTCGGGCGCCGCCTGGTCTTCATCGCGGGGGTCGTGCTCTTCACGCTGTCCTCGCTCCTCTGCGGCCTCGCCTGGAGCATCGTGGCGCTCGATGTGGCGCGCGCGCTCCAAGGGATCGGCGGCGCAGCGCTGTTCGCAACAGCGCTCGCTCTCATCGGTCACGAGTACCGCGGGGCCGACCGCTTCGGAGCGCTTGCCGTGTGGGGAGCCACCGTGGGCGCCGCCGTCGCCTGCGGTCCGCTCGTCGGTGGCATCCTCACCGACGGCCTCGGATGGCGCTGGATCTTCTTCGTCAACATCCCCGTCGGGGTCTTTGCATTCGCGGTTGCCCTCACTCGGATCTCGGAGTCGCGGGACGAAGGCGCGCGACATACGGACGTGCGCGGTCTCGTGACGTTTGCGGCGGCGCTGTTGCTCATCGTCTTCGGAATCCTTCGCGGCAACGCGAGCGGCTGGACGAGCCCCGTGATCCTCGTGTCGCTCGTCGGCGGGGTGCTCCTACTCGTCCTGTTCGTCGCTGTCGAGATGCGCCAAGAACGTCCCATGTTCGACGTGACGCTCTTCCGCCAACGAGCGTTTCTCGGGGTCTCGATCGCGACTTTTTGCATTGCGGCTGGCATGTTCGCGATGTTCCCGTACCTGTCGATCTACCTGCAGGACATCCTCGGCTACTCGCCGCTTGCGACTGGAGTTCGGTTTCTGCCGCTGACCGCATTCGTCTTCTTCGTTCCGCTCGCGACGCGACGTGTGGCCGCGCGCGTGCCGCTGCGGATCATGATCAGCTCGGGTCTGGCGCTCGTCGCTGCAGGTCTCGCATTGATGTACGGGCTCGATGCCAACTCGGGCTGGACGGCACTGCTCGCCGGCTTCGTCGCCGGAGGCATCGGCATCGGCATCGCGAATCCCGCGCTCGCAGCTGGTGCTCTGCGCGTGGTGGATCCCGCGCGAACAGGGATGGCTTCGGGGATCAGCAACACCTTCCGCCTCGCCGGTGTGGCAGTCGGAGTCGCGGCGCTCGGCGCCCTCCTCCAGAACCGGGTCGAGAACTCCCTCTCGACCACGGCCGGCGACAACGCGCACTCCCTCGGCGCCGCCGTGAGCTCGGCCGGGACACGCGCGGTCGCCGGTCATCCGGAATTGGTGGAGCCCGCAAAGACGGCATTCGTCAGCGGCCTCAACGACGTGCTCCTTGTTGGCTCGTTGCTACTCGTGGTCGGCGCGCTCGCTGCGGCTGTCCTCCTGCGCAGCCCGGCGCCGGCTGCCGCTCCGGTGGCGAAGAACGCCTGAGCCGGCAGGCGTGACGCTTCCCGCATGCAGAGGGAATCGCCGGGACGATCTTGGCGGGCGCCAGAAGCCGGCCATGACCGTCCCGTGACTCCGTGACAGGCGCCGTCGTCAGGAGGATGGTGCGATGCGCAGGCTAGGCAGCTGTACTAACCGATGAGGTGAACACGGCGTGTCGAACCGGCGCGTCGGCGCTCGGAGCTCCTACCGTGGACGTTCCGAGATGGCGCACTGCCACATCGCCGAGCACCACGAGAGCGGGATGACGTTCAGCATTCAGGTCGACGCCGCGGAGAGCTAGTCGACGTCGATGCTCCTGGGGTCGCGGAGCTCCACCCTCCGAATCACCGCGTGCCCGTGTGGATCGGTCACGCGAACGTCGACCGTGTCGCGTCGCGGGTCGACGAGTGGCACATCGAGCCAGCCGTCGCGCTCGAGAGGGACGGCGGGCTCCGGGGCTCCGTCGACGGTGACGTTCACCGGCGTGCCGGCCGGCACGTAGTACGCGAGCTCGAGCGCCGGCACCCGAGCGACCTCGGCGCTCTCCGGCAGGACGGGGTTGCGCGCGTCCAGCCGCTGAGCGGTCTCGGCGAAGCGCTCGAGCGCCGGCTTCGGCGAGGAGTCTTCCGCAAGGAGGCCGCTCTGCCAGAGCGCGTCGTCCCGGTCGCGGAAGACGAACCAGACGAACATCCGAACACGGGGAATCCGCGCCGCGAACTCGAGCGCATCCTGTGCATAGCGGGCCTGCAAGGCGGGGTCGATCCCGAGCGGCTCCGACGGGCGCGTCTCGTGCGCGTACTCCGTGATCCAGATCGGCGTCGCGTCCCGGTCGAACCATGCGTCGAGCGCGGCGCCGAAGCGCTCGAGGTTGCCGATGCCGACGCGGGGCCAGCGCACGGGCAGGGCCGGAGCGAGCTGGGGCCGAGGTGGATACGGATGCTGCGCCCAGGCGTCGAAGCGGACCGTGGGCTTCGCCTCCGCGAGGAGGCGCGCAAAACGCGCCGGTGAGTGGCTGTCCTGCACCACGCCGTTCGTCGGGACGTCGTGGCCGCGTGGCGACGTCTCGCCGATCGCGACCAGGGCCTCCGAATTGCCGCGCTTGACGCCGTCGTAGACCGCCCGGGCGAGCGGCGCGTACAGCGCTGGTCCGACCGATCGTCCAGTGGGGTCGAACTGCGGCGCCAAGAACTGCTCGAGGTTGGGCTCGTTCCACGCAGAGAACAGGCGTACGGAGGGGTAGCCGGAGTGACGGCCCGAATAGCGGTCCGCGAGCGCGGTGGCGAAGTGTTCGAGGTCAGCGGGATCGCGTGGCGGGCGGTTCGGCGGCTGACCCCCGTTCGCCCACTCCGGCGTTCCCCAGATCGTTATGAGGAGCTCCATCCCTCGCTGCTGCGCGCTGCGAACGAGGTCGTCGACGTCGTCGAGCCGGTACCCGGGGTCGAAGGAATCAGTTGGCGCAGCTGGACGAGCGCGGGCCGTGTCCTTCCACACCACGAGCGTCCGGAGAACCGAGACGTTCGCATCGCGAGCACGATCGAGCATCGCTGCCCGGTCGACGCCCCACCGGAAGCTCGGGTCGTCCTGCAGGCCGACGAGCAGGCGTCCGGGCATCGCACGTTGCGGAGCCACGATCGGCTCCGAGCCGGACCCGCGCAGCACGAGCACTGCTCCGACCGTCACCACGGCGAGAGCGACGCCCAGCAACCCGAGGATGAAGCGCATGGGTCGGTGATACCCACCCGGCGCGAGTCGAACTCCATTGCTCCTCTGGCTGACGTGTACGCCTCGAGCCGATCGGGTACACGAACACGATGAGCTCGGCGCCCCGGGTCTGCTCCGCCTGCGGCGCGGCCTCCGTCTGGGACGCGCGCTTCTGTCAGCAGTGCGGTACCCCGCTCGACGAGAAGCCGCGCTACTACGGTGTGCTCTCTCCGGGGCCGTCTTTCGTCCTCGGATGCATCCTGCTCACCGGAGCGCTCGTCGTTCTGATCGTCGGGAGCGTGATCGCGGCGGTCGCGCTCCTCGCCGTTGCGGCCGTCGCCTTCGTCTTCTTCTACGAAGCGGCCCGGCGCAATCCAGACGACCGGGTCGCGCTCTCGGTCCTCTCCACGGCCCACCGCCTGCGCGGCTGGGTGGGTTTCCTGATCGCTTCGACCGCTGCCTGGGGGCAGGCCGCTCGCGATCTCGTTCGGCTGAGTCGCGAGTCACGTTCGCTCCGCCGTGAGCGCGAGCCGATCCTGCGCTCGCTCGGTGACGCGGTGTACAGGGACGACGAGCCGCTGGTGGAGGAGCTCCTCGAGCGAGTGCGTGCGATCGACGGCGAGCTCGTCAAGCGGGAGGAAGCCCGCGCGGAGGCTCTCGCTGGCGCGCGCCGTCACGTCGACGAGGAGCGCGAGGCCGCTCGTGCGACTCGGGTGTTCACCGTTGACGACACGGCGACCAGCGAGAAGCCAGGAGCCGGCAGAGGAGCAGAAGAGCCCGACTAGCGCGACTTCTTCAGGGCACGTCCGAGTGCCTGGCCGCCCGCGAGCACCGGCTCGAACAGGTCGCCGTGCCGTTCGACCCGCGCGAGCACCTCGCGCATCCCGAAGCGGCGTGGTGTCACGTCCTCGGTCAGCTCGTCCCAGCGAAGCGGCGTCGAGACCGGCGCGCCCGGCTTCGGCCGCACCGAGTAGACCGACGCGATCGTCTTCCCCCGCGCGTTCTGACGGTGATCGACGAGGACGCCTTCCCGCTTCCGCTTCAGCCACTCGGTCGTAACCACTCCCGGGTGCCGCTCCTCCAGCCCACGCGCGATGCGCTCCGCGAATGTGTAGGTCTGCTCGTACGTCGCTCGGCGCGCAATCGGGACGAGTATGTGGATCCCGTCAGCGCCGCTCGTCTTGACGTAGGACTCGAGCTCCAGCAGGTCCAGCTCCTCCCGGATCAGGTGAGCGACCCGGATCGCGAGCGCGAAGCCGCCGTCGGGCGGGTCGAGGTCGAAGAGCACGAAGTCCGGGCGATGCGGCTTGTCGAAGCGCGAGTACCAGGCATTCATGTCGATGCAGTTCATCTGCACCATCCAGAGCAGCGCCTCCGCCGAGTTGACGAGCGGGAAGTCGACGAGGCGCGAGTCGCCCTCGCGCGGGTACGTGCGGAACGTGCGCGTCGGGATCCAGGACGGCATGCCCTTGGGCGCTTGCTTCTGGAAGTACGTGTCTCCGGCCACTCCGTAGGGAGCGCGCTTCATCGTGAACGGCCGGTTGCGCAGATGCGGAACGAGCACCGGAGCAATCGCGCGGTAGTACTCGAACACGTCCTCCTTGGTGATCCCGTCGTCCGGGAAGAGGACGCGTTCCGGACTCGAGAGGCGGACCGAGCGCTGCGCCACGCAGCGGGTTGTACCTGTCCGGTGACCGAGTGCGGCGGGCATCGTCGCAAGAGCCGATCGCCGCCCGAATCGACGGCTAGGCTCGTTCCGGTTTGCAGGAGACCGAGGTGCGGTGGTCGCCGCGGGCGCGGCGATGGCGACTCGAGGTGCCGTGGGGAGAGGCGCCGCGGCTGACCGTGCCGCGAGGGACGAGCCAGGATGCCGTCGAGCGCTTGCTCGAGGAGAAACGACCATGGATCCTGGAACAGCGAGAGCGCCAGGTGCCGCGACTCCGGCTCGACCCGTCCGCTGTCAGCGAGTCGGCCTCGCGTACGGCAGCGCGAGGACTCGTCTCGGCGTTGGCCGAGAACCAGGCCGAGCGCATCGGGGTCGAGTACCGCCGGATCCGTATCGCAGGGCAACGGACTCTTTGGGGTTCGTGCTCTCCGCGCGGCACGCTCTCCTTCAACTGGCGGCTCGTGCTCGCGCCGCTCGAGGTGCTCGAGTACGTGGTCGTGCACGAGCTCTGCCACCTGCGTGTTCCGAACCATTCGCGACGGTTCTGGACACTCGTCGAGCGACATAGCCCACGCTGGCGCCAGCAGCGCGACTGGTTGCGCGACTACGGACCAGAGCTCCTGGCATTCCGCCCGCACGACTCAACGGGCTAGGCATGCCGGGTCGATCCCCGGAGAGACGACGCGCCGGAAAAGAAATTCACCGAGCCGGTGGCGCTTTTGTCCACTTAGCCCGTTGACCTTCCGCTTCCGCGTACGGCCTCCGGGCTGAGCTTCAACCTACTCGCGCTCCGTGCTCGGTGCGTGGACGAATCTATGGGCGGGCGTCGACCCGGTCAAGCCCACGGCGCAGCGGATTGGCGCAGTTTGCGTCCTTTTTCGGATTCGGCCCGTCAGGCGGGAGAGACCGGCGGAAGCAGAGCGATGGCTGGTTCGGCGTCGACGCGAGGTTCTACGAGGACGGGAACGCCAACGAAGCGCGCGCCTCTCCACGAGACCGTGTCAGGCCCGAGAATCGTGATCTCCTTCGCCGATCCGAAGGTGTGGACGTAATCGATGGCAGCCTGCAGTGCGCTGCTCGAGTCCCGTCTCGAGACGATACGACGCCCCGAGCGAATCTCGAACTGGCGGCTCATATTTCAGCCCGGGACCGACGCGGCTCTGCAGACGAGGCATCGCCGTCGACAAGGCGCTCGCGGATCCGTCGAAGGGCTGCGTCCGTGTCATCGGTCGGCTCGGCTCCGGGTTCGGGCGCCGGAAGTACGGGATACCACGAACTCATCTCCGGACCTTCCGATGGCGTCTCCTCGACCTCGGTGTGCTCGGCGGAATCGGGATGTTCGGCCTGTTGGGATTCGTCCACAGAGAGTCCACCGTCGACCACGTGCTCGTGAGGCGCGGCCTCCTCAGCGGCTGGAGCCTCCATCGACTTCAGTCGTGGCCGTGGCCAGCTGTCCCCGACCGCAGGAAGGCACTGCCGAAGTTCTGCCGCCAGGTGCGCGTCGACGAGCGCGAGCTCGGGACTTGCGAGCGGAAACACAACGACCTCGACATCTGGCGCCGCAGCCATACGTCATGTCATCGGGCATTCGAGCGCCCCTCTCCATCGCCCCTTTTGATGACTTGAGGTCCCGGGCTGCCGCCGGCTGGAAGCAGGCCTCGCGTCGAGCGCGGGATCCAGGGGTGCGGCGAAGCGCCGCCTGATCGCCGAGACGGCCGACCAGCGCTCGTCGGATGCATCTCCCGCTCCGTCATCCCTGGGAGCTCCGATCAACGCCGCTACGGCGCAGCCGGCATGCGGCGGGCTGTTCGCGGCACTTGCGCTGTTCTACGCGCTCGGAAGCTCGCTCGTCGGAGGCGACTGAGCTCTCCGGCCCCGCGAGCCCGGAGTAGAGCCCGTCAGCGGCCGGAACCGCCCGCAACCTCGGACTCGTCGAGAGTCTCGAGCTCGTAGCGAACGATCTTCCCGTCGCGCACGGTGTAGACGAGCCGGTGCGACCTGACCTGCGCGACCTCACCCGATTCCTTCGCGTAGATCAATCGATTGACCGAGCCGACTCGGCCATCCCCGAAATCCTTGAGCTCGCCCCGTTCTTCCGAGACCTCGAGACTCCCGGAGCTTCCGGGATCCTCGGACGCCCCTACGTCAGTGGCCCCACCGCCGCTGTACCACTCGAGAACTGCGTCGACTCCTCGCAGCGTGGCCACATCGCCGCCTTTCGGCACGACCCACTCCACGTCCTCTGCCAGAACGTCCTCAACGGCACCACGCTCGAAATTCGACGCTCTCCAGCGGTTGACGACCTCCATCGCGTCGCTGCTCACGACCAGAGAGTACGTGACGCCTCGAAGGCACCGACCTCACGCGGCGGCGCCGGGCCGCGAGAGGATCTGCGTGATCTCGGCGTAGCCGCTGTGCCGCGCGTGGTCGAGTGGAGTGACGCCGTCTCTGTCCGCGATCTCGATGTCCGCACCCGCGTCGACGAGGATCCGCACGATCTCCTGGTGGGCGGCACCGCCGTCGCCAAGGATCACTGCCTCGAGGAGCGCGGTCCAGCCGAGATCGTTGACGTGGTCGAGGTCGATCGCGGTCCGAACGAGCTCCTGCACGACCTCGACGTGGCCGCGGTCGGCGGCCGGAATCAACGCCGTCCCGCCGAAGCGGTTCGTGCGCGTCAGATCCGGATCTGCGCGCAGGACGGCCCGGAGGATCTCTGCATTGCCGGTCTCGCCGGTCGCCAGGAGCGCATTCGTGCGCATGTCGTCCTGGATGTCGACGTCGGCGCCGGCCTCGATCAGCGTCTCGACCGTCTCGAGATCGTCGGCGTAGACCGCCGCCGTGACCGCAGTCCGTCCCTGGGCGTCTCTCGAGTCGACGTCGACGCCATGGCCGAGCAACCTGCCTGACGGACTCGAGATCCCCGCGGGCCGCGGCCTCGACGAGGCGCGCGTCCTCGTCTCCAGGGTTCTCACCGCCACATGCGGCGGTGAGCAAGAGCAGCGCGAGCGCGATCGATCGCACGCACCAGTATCGCAACGCCTTGGGCTTTGCACGCGCCGGCCGCGAGCAACTCGGACGGTTCAGCGCGATCGGCCGCCGACGTCCTTGCTGCGCGCGAGTCGTTCATCGGCGACCGATTGGCCCGCGGAATGGGCGGCCTCGTGCCCGGTCACTGCCGCCAGGAAGTCGTCGCGTTGCAGCACGTACAGGCGACTGTCCACGAGTGCCGTGACCGTCGCGGTCCGTGGCACATCTCGAAGCAAGGCGATCTCGCCGAAGTAGTCGCCCTCGTCGGCACTGGTGCGAAGACCCTCGGCAGTGATCTCGAGCATGCCACTTCCCACGATGTAGAAGCGATCTCCTCGCTCGCCCGCGCGGATCACCACGTCACCCGCGTCCACCGACTGCAGCAGCAGGTTCCCGGCCACTCGCTCCTTTGCCGCGAGAGAGAGGGGCTGAAACATGGGAACCCGTTGCACGAGTCCCAATTCGGGCGCGGGGGCTGCGTCTCGGTCGATGCCGGCGAGCTTTCGGTACGTCGCGAGGGTGAGCAGTGGAAGGATCGCGCCCACGGCAATGAAGGCCTCACGGGCCCCGATCGCGTCCACGAGAGCAGGTGCAGCGACCGAGCCGAGCGCGACGCCACCCATTGCGAGGCTCCAGACGACTCCGAGGACGCGGGTCAGGATCCTGTCCGGGACGAGTCGTTGCAGCAGCGTGAAGGCAGCGACGTCCTCGACGCTGTTCGCCGCGCCGACGACCGCGAGCATGAGGAGAGCGAAGGGCAGTTCGGGCAAGGGCCCCATGAGGGCGATCGGCAGTCCCCAGAACGCCAACGAGATGCCGAAGGGCACTGCCAGACGCCGCCCTCCGAGCGCCATCGCTCCCAGCGCACCGATCAGGCCACCGACGCCGAGTGCGGCCGTCATGTAGCCAACGGCTTCTCCGCCTGCGTCGAGCACCTGGAAAGCCGCGACCACGATCAGGACGTTCAGGCAGCCGCGGACGAATGCCTGCGCGAAGATCAGCGAGACGACGAGCCGGACGCGCGGCAACCGCGCAATCGCTCCGAATCCCGCCGCCAGCGCCTCCCGGACACTCTCGTCGGGCGCCACCAGGCTGACCCGGTCCTGGACCCTGACGCCGAGGAACAGCACGGCGCCGACGAGGAACGCCACGGCGCCGACAGCGAAGACGGCCCCCGCATCCGCAGTCGACACGAGAACGCCGGCGAGGAGCGGCCCGACGAGAGTGCCGAAGCTCTCGATCGTTGACGTGGCGCCGTTCGATGCGATGAGCTCCTCGGGAGTGCTCGCGAGTGACGGCAGCAGTGCCTGGAGCGCCGGCCGGATGAGCGTGACCGCAAACCCGAGGAAGGCGGCGAACGCGAAGACGAGCCATTCGACGTCCATGAAAAACGCGATGGCCGACGCTGCCAGGGCAACCGCTGCAACCAGTGTCAGCGCGAGGAGGAAGCGCTCTCTCGGAAAGCGGTCGCCCAGGGATGCGGCAAACGGCGCAACGATCGCGGCGGGCAAGAGGCGCACAAGGCCGGCGACGCCGACGGCAGTCGGGCCGCCGACGTCGTACGCGTACACGCCGAACGCGACGAAGTGCGCCCACTCTGCTGCGATGGCCGCACCCCAGGCCAGTTCTGCGCGCCTGATGTTCGGGTTCCGAAGAGCTGAACCGAGTGCACCGAGCACCTGGCGGGCACGACCCACGCGTCAATCCAACCGCATGGGGCGATCAGACGACTTCGACACCGAGCGATGAGAGCCGCGAGCGGAACTGCGCGGCGGCGGCGACGTCACCCTTCGCATCGAAGATCTCGAACGTCTCGCCGCCGGCTCGGCAGTGAGCGAAGCACCACCCATTCCGCACAGGCGGAAGCCTTCGGGGTTCTCCTGACCGCAGCTCGTGCAGACGATCACGTCGAGGAGACTACGGCGTGGACGTCCAGTGCATCGGCGGGCAGCCACCCATTCAGCCTGCAGGCCGCATGGGAGACCGAACCGGAAAGAAGTTCACCGAGCCGGTGGCGCTTTTGTCCACTCGACCCACTGACCGTCCGCTTCCGCGTAGAGCCTTCAGGCTGAGCTTCGACCTACTCGCGCTCCGTGCTCGGTGCGTGGACGAACCTAGGGCGTCGAGCCCGTCGGGTCAAGCCCGCTGCCGATCGGATTCGCGCAGTTTGCGTCGTTCTTCGCGGGCCGGACTCGCGATCGAGGCGGGGCACGCATCTCATGTACCGCGTGGTCGACTGCGCGCCGGCGGCCGACGACCTATTCGGCTGCGTGTGTCACCGGGAGCAACTCGCTCACTCGGTTCGTTCGCCTCCGCCCGGGCACAGCCAAGGCGGCCACGACGCTGGCGCCGAGCACGCCGGCCATGACGACGAACGTGACCGTGTAGCCGTGCTCTGACGGGTAGCCGTCGGCCAGAAGGCTGGCAGCGAGCAGGGACGCGGCGACCTGGCCGCCGATCGCTCCGCCGATCGTGCGCATGACGGCGTTCATCCCGGTCGCGACGCCGGTCTGGTCGAGCCTCACCGCCTCCACGATCAGGTTGGCAAGTGAGGCGAAGGCGAATCCGACCCCGATGCCGAGCAGAGCCGATGCGGCGTAGAACTGCCAGTGGCTGGAGTGCGCGACGGCGAGGACGACGAACGCGAGCATGGTGAGCGCCGAGCCGAGGACGAGCGGCACCTTGGGTCCGTACAGCCTCGAGAGCCTGCCACTGAAGGGCGCGGCGATCAGCATCATCAGGGTCGAGGGGATGAGGAAGAGGCCTGACTGGGTCACGGACGAGCCGAAGCCGTAGCCGTGCGAGGGCGGTGTCTGAACGAACTGAGGGATGAGCACGAACGAGCTGAACAGGCCGAAGCCGATCAGGAAGCCGGCCAGGTTCGTGGACCAGACCGGACGGAGTCGCATCATCTGCATGTCGACCAGCGCACTGACGGTCCGCGACTCGATGACCACCCACACGGCCCCGGCTCCCACCGCGATCGCGAGCAGCCCGATCGTTCGCGCCGACGTCCATCCCCATTGAGGCGCCTCGCTGATCGCCAGCAACAGGCAAACGAGCCACAGGGAGAGAAGTGCCGCGCCCAGCCAGTCGACCGAACCCGCGGCTCGTATGGGCGACTCGGGAATGAAGACCACGGTGGCGATCGCCGTCGCGGCGATGACGATGCACGGGATCCAGAAGAGCCAGTGGTAGTTGAGGTTGTCGAGGATCGGCCCGGCGAGGACGATTCCGAGACCGCCGCCGATCCCGAGCAGGCCCGAGATGAGCGCGATCCCACCGGCGACGCGTTCGCGTGGGAACTCGTCTCGGATGATCCCGAAAGCGAGTGGGAACATCGCTCCGCCGATGCCTTGAATCGTGCGCGCCGCGATCAGCACAGGCAGTGTCGTCGCGAGAGCCGCGATCAGCGAGCCCCCACCCAACCCGGCGAGCACGACGAGCAGCGTCCGCTTCTTCCCGAACATGTCGCCCAGTCGACCCGCGATCGGGGTCGCAACGGACGCGGAGAGCAGGTAGGCCGTGAAAATCCACGTCACACCCGACGGGGTCGTCTCGAGGTCGTGCTGCAAGGTCGGCAATGCGGGCACGACCAGGGACTGCAGCATCGCGTAACCCGCACAGCCGACAGCGAGCACTGCGAGCACGAGGCGAGGCCGCCGTGCGACTGTGGACTGGTCAAGCATCTACCGAACCTACCCACTCGCGGGTGCACCAGGCCGAGGTTGGCGGCGTCGGCGAACGTCCATCGTGCGGCGGAAACCCCCGTCCGGCACGCTTAGATCGTGCCGCGTCCGGGAATGAAGAATCCCGTGGTGTCCGAACTCGACATTACGCCGCTCCCCGACGCGAGGGGCATCTGCCTCTCGGGAGACCTCGACTTCTCCACGACCTCTCTCTTCACGGACGCAGCCCACGCCTTCTCGCCCGGCGAGGAGTTGCAACTCGACCTCACGGAGCTCGTCCTCGTGGACAGCGCCGGCCTACATGCCCTGCTCGGCCTGGCCCGAACCCGGGCGAACCGATCTCTGATTCTCGTCAATCCACGCGCGTCGGTCCTGCGCAGCTTCGAGATCGCGGGCCTCGACCGGCACCCGGCGATCGAGATACGGGACGCCGGAACTCGGGCGCGTGTACCCGAGCGGACGAGAAAGAGCGGGTCCCTCCGACGAGCCGGCTGAAGCCGCTCCGCTCCGAGAACTTCTAGGTGACGCCCAGGGTCGGGCCACGGGACGCATACTCGTTCCGCGCCTCACCCTGCGTCCGGTACATGGCACTGCGGTAGAGGAGTCCGTCGCGGACGACGTAGAGCCAGGAGCGCTCCACGTCCGCCATGCCATGGGCGAGACACGCCTCGGCGACCAGCGCGGGCGATCGGCGTTCGTTCGGCGTTGCCTGCGACATACCGTGATCCTGCCGGAACGTCCGCTCGGCCAGCGTGGGAGCTCGCGCCACCGCCGAGGTCACGAGGAATCGATAGGCGCGTAGGCCGGAGCGGTGGCCGATACGCTCGAAGCGTGCCCGCCCGCTCCGATATCCGCAACGTCGCGATCGTCGCGCACGTAGATCACGGGAAGACGACGCTCGTCGACGCGCTCCTCTGGCAGTCGGGAGCGTTCCGTGCGAACCAGGACGTGGCAGAGCGCGTCCTCGACACGGGGGATCTCGAGCGCGAGAAGGGCATCACGATCCTCGCCAAGAACACGGCTGTGCGCTACGGGGAGACGAAGATCAACATCGTCGACACACCCGGCCATTCCGACTTCGGCGGAGAGGTGGAGCGCGGCATCACCATGGTCGACGGCGTGCTGCTCCTCGTCGACGCGAGCGAGGGTCCGCTCCCACAGACGCGGTTCGTGCTGCGAAAGGCGCTCGAGGCGCGGCTCCCCGTGATCCTCGTCGTCAACAAGGTCGACCGCCCCGACGCCCGCATCGAGGCCGTCGTGAACGAGGTGTACGAGCTCTTCCTCGACCTCGATGCCGACGAGACCCAGATCGAGTTCCCGATCGTCTACTGCAATGCCAGGGCAGGCCGCGCCTCGCTCGACCCCGATCCGGAGTCGCTGGCGCAAGACCTCCATCCCCTTCTCGACCTGATCCTGGAGCACATTCCCGCGCCGAGCTACGAGGACGGCCATCCCCTCCAGGCGCTCGTGACGAATCTCGACGCCTCCGCCTACGTGGGGCGCCTGGCGCTCTGCCGGATCGCCCAGGGCACCATCCACCGCGGTCAGCAGGTCGCCTGGTGTCGCGCGAACGGCACCATCGAACGGGCGAAGGTGACCGAGCTCTACGTCACCGAGGCGCTCGATCGGGTGGAGGCGACGGAGGCAGGCCCGGGGGAGATCATCGCGGTCGCCGGACTCCCGGACGTGACGATCGGGGAGACGCTCGCCGACCTCGACGATCCACGTCCGCTCCCGGTGATCGCCGTCGACGAACCCTCCCTGTCGATGACGATCGGCATCAACACGTCGCCCCTCGCCGGTCTGTCCGGGGACAAGCTCACCGCGAGCCTCCTCGAGGCTCGGCTGCGCACCGAGCTCGTCGGGAACGTGTCGCTTCGCGTCCTGCCGACCGAGTCGCCCGATGCCTGGGAGGTGCAGGGCCGGGGCGAGCTGCAGCTCGCCGTCCTCGTCGAGCAGATGCGTCGCGAGGGATTCGAGCTCACGGTCGGCAAGCCCCAGGTCGTGACGCGCGAGGTCGCGGGCCGGGTGCACGAACCCGTGGAGCGCCTTTCGGTCGATGCCCCGGAGGAGTACCTCGGCGTCCTGACGCAGCTCTTCGCGCTCCGCAAGGGACGCACGGAGGCCCTCGTCAACCATGGCAGCGGCTGGGTTCGGATGGACGTCCTCGTCCCGTCCCGCGGGTTGATCGGATTCCGGACGGAGTTCCTGACGGAGACGCGCGGAACGGGAATCCTCCACCACGTGTTCGAGCGCTTCGAGCCGTGGTTCGGCGAGCTCCGCACGCGGCCGACGGGCGCGCTGGTCGCCGACCGGCGAGGGAAGACGACGTCGCACGCGATCCTGAACCTCCAGGAGCGCGGATCGCTCTTCGTCGCACCCGGTGTGGACGTCTACGAGGGGATGATCGTCGGCGAGAACGCGCGAACCGAGGATCTCGATGTCAACGCGACGAAGGAGAAGAAGCTCACCAACACACGCGCGCCGTCGGCCGACTCGACGGTTCGGCTGATCCCGCCACGCGGGCTCTCGCTCGATCAGGCGCTCGAGTACATCCGCGAGGACGAGTGCGTCGAGGTGACGCCGTCCGACATCCGACTTCGCAAGATCCAGCTGTCGGCGCAGAGACGCCAGACCGCCGCGAGCCGCAAGGCGCGCGGGCTCGCCCCGGCCTGAGCGCCGGTCGCTGATGACCCTGTAGCGTCGGGCGATGCGGATCGTCGGTGTCCGGCTCGGAGCTCCCGTCGCCCGCCTGCTCGTGGAGATCCTCGAGCGCGAAGGCTTTCCGGACACGGCGACGAGGATCGCCGGGGCAATCGAACAGCAGATCACCGTGGAGGCGCCGCTCACGATCGCCGATCACGAGGCGATCCTCGAGGCCCTCGGCAGCAACTGCCCGCCCACCCTCCTCAGGCTCCGAGAACGACTCCTCGACGAGCAGCGCTACATCCGACGGATCACAGGCGCCTAGCCGGCGATCGGCGGCCGGATTTCCCGAGTCAGTACTCGAGGCCGGCTTCGACGAGCGGGCTGCGGCCCCAGGCGAAGGTCGTCTCGTACCAGCCCGTCATCGGCGTGAGCGTCGTGCCGAATCGAGACGAGTGCACGATCCAGTCGTTTCCGACGTAGATGCCCATGTGCCCCACCTCGGACGGTTTCGACCGCGTGCCTCGCGAGCCGAAGAAGACGACGTCGCCGGGAGCGAGTGCGGTGCGGCTGACGCGCAGCGAGCGGCCGACCTCGCCGCTCATCTCGTAGGTCGTGCGTCCGCGGAGGACCGTCGACAGCCCCAGTGCGCCCGCGAACGGCTGGTTCTTGTAGACCCGCCACACGAATCCCGAGCAGTCGAATCCGCCCGGCAGCTGCTTGCCGAAGAGCTGCTGGCGCTTCTCGGACGTTCCCGCCCAGACATACGGTGAGCCGACGAACCGCAGCGCACGATCGAGGACGACGCGCTGCCACTCGGTCAGCGGCGGGAGTGAGAAGGCGTCCACGGCGCTCCTGGCCGCCTCGAGCTGAGCGCCAGACAGGGACATGTACCTCGCGAAGCTGTAGGCGGCCTCGGCGCGCGTCACGGGCTGCGTGACCTGGAGCTCGAGCTCGTCCTCGCCCCGCGGATGGTTGATGCGGAGCTCGAGGAGGCGTGCGACCGTCTCGGTGCCGAGCCACGGGCGCGGGGAGAGACCGGCGTCGAGCGCAGCCTGCCTGATCGCCTGGGCTTCGGGCCGGAGCCCGACGAGCGACACGATTCGCGCGTCGAGCTCGCGAACGCTGACGAGGGCGTCGGGATCGCCGACGGAGATGGCGCCGCCAAGGCTGGAGACGACGACGGCGAGCTCCGAGGCCGTCAGCGGATCGTCGGGCGGAAACCCTCGACCGAGGGCCCCATGAGACCGGCGTCGACGACCGTCTGGATCTCGGCCGCTGCGAATTGAGAGCGTGCACTCCGGCCGCCCGCCGCTGTGCCTGCTCCGACGAGCAGCGCGAGGACGGCGAACAGCAAGGCGAGGCGGCGAGCCATGACACCCGTATCGGCTTCCGCGATGCGATCCAAGAGCGCCGGAGAGGTGAAGCATGCGCGAGCCGGCCGCTAGGCTCCGCCGGTGGGCTCGAGCGTCGAATCGCGCTATCCCGGAACGCTGCCGGCAACCTGGCTCGCGGAGCGATTCGCGATTGACCCCGCCCGCGTCGACATGCTGCGGCGGGCGGGCGAGCTCGTAGCCGTCCGCGAGCCGGGCTCGACCGAGTGGCGCTATCCGGCGTGGCAGTTCGAGAACGGCAGGCCGCGCGGCAGCATCGCCCGGATCGTCGCAGTCGCGCGCGAGCGCGGGCTCGACGACGCGAAGCTATACGACATCCTGACCATGCAGCTCGGCCTCCGAGACGAGGGCCGGACCCTCGCGGACCTCGTCGTGGAAGGACGCGATGACGAGGTCGTGGCGGCGATCCGCGCCGCAGGCTAGGACGCGAGGGCCGCAGCGGCGCGGACGACCGACACGTCGCCGCTCACGGTCTTGACGTGGAGCGGGACGACCCCGCCCTCCGCCTCGTCCGCCTGCTGGTCGTCGAGGCCGAGCTCGGACTCGAGGCGGCCGGAGACCGATGCCGCATCGACCCAGACGCGTGTTCCACGCGCGACTCCGACCCGGACGTCGCCCGAGACCGTCTGCACGCGGACGTCGCCATCGAGCACGGCCTTGAGGTCGACATCGCCCGACGTCGTCGAGATGCCGAGCTCCGCTGCGATCGAGCCGACCGTGATGTCGCCGGAGACCGCACGGGCCGTGAGAGCAGCGTCGATGCGCTCGATCCCGACGTCGCCGGAGACCGTCGCGATGGCGCCCTCGCCCGCGACGACGCCGACGAACACGTCGCCGCTCGCCGTCTTCACCTGGAGGGGGCCGACCACGCCCTGCAGACGGATGTCGCCGGACGCCGTACGCGCGGACACTTCGCCGAGTTCCCCGTCGACGCGAACGTTCGTCGACGCGCCGGCGATCTCCAGATCGGTGCCCGCTGGGCAGGTGATGCGGCACTCGAAGTCACCGCCCCACGTGATCTGGATCGGGCCCCAGCGGAACCGGTCGCGCTGCTCGACGCGCACGACGTGCCGACCCGAGCGCTCGTCCATGGTGATCTCGATGTCGTCCATCGCGTCCTGGCCTCGACGGCCGAGAGCGACGACCTCGACGGTCGTCTTCGGCTCGTCGGCCGTCGCGACCACGACGCGTCCACTCGGGAGCTTGATCTGGAGGGAGACGCTCCCGGGGGTATCGAACGTCGGCATCGACCGCTCCTAGCTCTCGTCCCGGTTCGACGCCGTGCGCCGAACGCGGACTCCCGAGGTGCGCGGCCGCTTGGTGCGAACGCGGTCGCTCGTGTCGAGAAGAACGGCGTAGTCGAATGGAAGTGAGGTGAGAAGCATCGTCCTCTCCTTTCAGCCTTGGGCGTAGCCCTGCATGCGGTTGCGGCTCTTCTTGGACGGGCGCTGCTCGAGCGTTCGTGCGATCGTCCGCACGAGCCACGCGTTGGTGGAGACTCCCTCGAGATCGGCAGCCGCTTCGATCCCGGCCTTCAGCGATTCGGGGAGGCGCAGCGTGATGCGTCCGGACGCCTCCTCGCCGAGGCCGAGCGGCTCGGCCGCGGCGGACTCGTCCGAGACGACGACGAGCTCGGGATCGCGCCCGGCGAGACGAACCTCGACGCGACCCGACTCGATCTGCCCCGTGATCTCGAGGGCAGCCTCGCCGAGGAGGTCGAGCAGGTGGAGGTGGAGCGTCGCCGCGAGCGCCTCGCCCATGCGGCGAGCGGCCTCTGCGGCCGCCTCGTCACCGAGTGCGGCGGTCGCGCCGAGCTCCTGCTGGATGGCGTGGATATGACTGTCGAGCTGCACTGTGACATCACTATGACATCATAGATGAAGTCTGTCAAGCTGCACTTTCGACATCCCACAGGCACCGCGCCGAGATCGGCACGGTTGAGCCAGAACAGGTGTGTCCGGGGGTCTAGAGCTGCCAGACGTCGGCGCGGATGATCGGCGTCGCGCCCCCGCCGCCATCGAGGCCGTCGACCTCGACGTCCTCCCCGCCGATCATGAAGTCCGTGTGGACGGCCGAGACGTTGATGCCGGCGTCGAGAAGCTCGTCCTGCGGCACGGAGGATTCGAGGGTCCCGGGAATCCCCGCGCCGAAGGCGATGTGGCAGGTTGCGTTCTCGTCGAACAGGGTGTCGCTGAACACGAGGCCCGACTGCTTCACGGGGGAGGCGCCGTCCACGAGCGCGAGCTCGCCGAGGTACGGCGCCTGCTCGTCCGTGGCGAGTTGCGCGCGCAGGATCTCGGCCCCCGACTCGGCCTGGACGTCGACGATCTTGCCCGCCTCGAACCTGAACTCGAGACCGGTGACCTTCGTCCCGGAGGTGACGAGCGGATACGTCGAGCGGACGTGACCCTCGGCACGCCGCCAGTCGGGGCTCGTGAACACCTCCTCGGTGGGGAGGTTCGGCACGTGCGTGATGCCGCGGGCGGTCTCGAAGGCAGCGCACCGCCAGCGGCCGGCAGGCACGAGCCCGACCGTGAGATCCGTGCCGGGGCCGCGAAAGCGGATGGCGTCGAAGGTACGCTCGTTGAGCGCGTCGGCTCGCGCCTGCAGGCGCTCGATGTGCGCTCGCCATGCGGCCACCGGGTCTGGCTCGTCGAGCCGCGTCGCGATCGCCACCGCCTCCCAGAGGCGCTCGACGTCCGGCTCGCCGAAGACCTCGGTCGCCCAGCCCGGATTCGGAGCGGCGACGATGACCCAGTTGACGTGCCGCCCCCCGATGTTGTCCGTCATCGTGGCCCTGAGCTCGCGCGGGTCGGAGCGGCCGACGAGCGCGGGATCGAGGTCTTTCATCAGCTCGGGAGATGGGTTGCCCGTCAACGAGATGACCGCCGGATTCTCCGTCGGCCACCGCTTGAACCAGTCGAGCAGGTACGGCGCCGACCACCCGAGCTCGGACTCCGGCCCGAGCTCGATGGCTGCACGACGCACGTGTAGATCGGAGTAGAGGACGACCACATGCTGAGCGCCGGCGCGGTACGCCTCACGCGTCATCGCTCGAGCGATCTCCGCGTGCTCGACGAGACACGAGACGGCGACGTCCTGACCCGGCTGCACGTTCGCGCCGATGCGAACGGCGAGCTCCGCGTACCGGCGCAGCCGCTCGGCGGACGTCACGAGCTCGGACGTGGGAACGGTCAGTCGCCCCAGTCGAAGTCGCGCGGGCGACCCGTCCAGAGCGCCTCGTCGAGTGCCGCGCCCTCGACGTCCTCGACGGTCTCCTCTCCGGGCCACGGCAATCGTTCGGAGCTCAGGTCAGAGCTCGGGTCAGAGCTCAGCTCGGCGGCAGGCTCGCCTTCCATCGTCTCCTCGATGCGCGCCTGCTCCTCACTCTTGAAGAGGGGGTGGTTCTCGAGCGGGTCGCCGTCGAGATACCGGTCGATCGGCATCTCGCCGTCGAGCTCGGCGTTGCGGTTCTTGAGCTCGAGGTGCTCGCGGATGGCTCGCGCGAAGCCGGACTCGGTATCGACTGATAGCAGGTCGTTCTGATCCACAGTTGACGTCCCCTGAGCCGCCCGAGTCTACCCGAACCCCTTTTTCATCGCGCCTGCCGCGCTCGCAAGCGGCCGGGCAGCGTCGGCCATGTGCGACGATGTCGCCGTGCCGATCGCAGTCCTGACGGTTCTCATCTACGTCGCGCGTCGAATCAAGCCGACGACGTTGGCGCTCGTCGTGTTCGAGGCCTGGCGACGGCTTCCGCCCGAGCACCGACAGCAGCTGGTCCTCGCGGCCCGCCGGAACGGGCCCCGCATGGCCTCGTCGCTCGTGCGGCGCGGTCGACAGCGCGCCTAGCGTCAGCTCGCGTCCGCGCCGAGCGCGGCCCGGACGATCCGGTCCTGCTCGTACTGGTGGAGCGTGGGGTACCCCTCGCTCGTCGAGGCGCGCCACGTCCTGCCGACGTACTGCACGCGTGCGGCCGACGTCGCCCGGGCCGCAGCCTCCTCCAGCCGGTGCCGGATCGGGCGCCACGCGCCCATGTTCTGCGGCTCCTCCTGCGCCCACACGATGTCCTCCACGCCCGGGTACGACCCGATCAACTCGCTGACGAGCTCGAGTGGAAACGGGTACAGCTGCTCGATCCGGGCCACTGCGACGGTCGAGGCGGCCTGGCGCAGCTCGTGGGCGACGATGTCGTAGTAGATCTTGCCGCTGCACAGGACGAGACGGCGCACCGTCGAGTGATCGGCACCCCGATCGTCGAGGACCGGTTGGAACGAGCTCAGCGCGAGGTCGTCGAGCGTCGAGGTCGCCTCGCGCAGGCGGAGCAGGCCCTTGGGCGTCATGACGACCAGCGGTCGTGCGGTCGCGTCGAGCGCCTGGCGGCGGAGCAGGTGGAAGAACTGAGCGGCCGTGGTGCAGTTGACGACGCGGATGTTGTCCTGCGCCGCGAGCTGGAGGAAGCGCTCCAGTCTCGCGCTCGAATGCTCCGGCCCGTTTCCCTCGTAGCCGTGCGGGAGCAGAAGCACGAGACGCGAGGTCTGGCCCCACTTGGACCGACCCGAGACGATGAACTGGTCGACGACGATCTGCGCGCCGTTCACGAAGTCGCCGAACTGGGCCTCCCAGAGCACGAGGGCGTCCGGAGCGGCGATCGAGTACCCGTGCTCGAACGCGAGCGCCGCGTACTCCGAGAGGGGCGAGTTGTAGATCTCGAACGACGCCGTGGCGGAAGGAAGACCTTGGAGCGGCGTGTAGGTCTCCCCGGTGCGCGGGTCGTGAAGCACCGCCTGCCGGTGCGAGAAGGTGCCGCGCTCCGTGTCCTGCCCCGAGAGGCGGATGGGAATCCCGTCCTCGAGAAGCGTCGCGAACGCAAGGGCCTCGGCATGCCCCCAGTCGATACCGCCCTCGCGGAGGCTCTCGCGACGGCGGTCGAGCTGCCGTGCAAGCTTCGGATTGATCTCGAAGCCGTCGGGCGCCTCGAGCAGCTGGTCGCCGAGCTGGAGGAGACGGTCGGCCGCCACCGCCGTTACCACGGCGGCGCCGGTGTCCGTCTTCGTCGGAACCTCCGCGCGCGGGATCGGCGCCGCGAAGCTCGTGCGGAGCTCGTCGTGGGCGCCGCGGAGCTCGGCGAGCGTGTCCTCGAACATGCGGGCGGACTCGTCCGGCCCCACCACACCCTCCGCCGCCAGCCGAGCCCCATAGGACTCGCGCACCGGCACCTGCTGCTCGATGCGCTCGGACTGGAGCGGCTGCGTGTACGACGCCTCGTCCTGCTCGTTGTGACCGAAGCGCCGATAGCCGACGAGATCGACGACGACGTCGTGCCCGAACTCCTCGCGATACGCGAGCGCGAGCCGGATCGCGGTCAGCGCGGCCTCCGGGTCGTCGGCATTGACGTGCACGATCGGAACGTCGAAGCCCTTCGCGAGGTCGCTCGAATACCGCGTCGAACGGCCTTCTGCGGGATCCGTCGTGAAGCCGACCTGGTTGTTCGCGATCAGATGCAGCGTCCCACCGGTCGAGTACCCGTCGAGGCTGTGCAGGTTGAACGTCTCGGCAACGACGCCCTGCCCCGCGAACGACGCGTCGCCGTGGATGAGCACCGGGAGCGCCACGGTCGGATCGTGGATCCCCGCGCCGCCGGAGCGATCGGTCTGCTCGGCACGCGCGAGGCCCTCTATCACGGGGTCGACCGCCTCCAGATGGCTCGGGTTGGACGCGACGGAGACCTGGATCTCGCCGGCGTCCGTCACGCGCGACTCCGACGCCGCGAGGTGGTACTTGACGTCACCGGTGCCGCCCTCCGGGTCCGCGATCAGTGCGTCGATCGACCGCTCCCCTTCGAACTCGCGGAGGATCGAGGTGTACGACCTGCCGACGACATGGGTCAGGACGTTCAGGCGGCCACGATGGGCGACGCCGATCAGCACCTCGTGCGCGCCGCTGCGCGCTGCCAGCTCGACGGCCTCGTCGAGCATCGGTACGAGCACGTCCAGCCCTTCGATCGAGAACTGCTTCTGACCGATGAACGCGCGCCGCAGGTACGTCTCGAACGCCTCGACCTGCGCGAGCCGCTTCAGAAGCGCGCGTCGCTCCTCGACGGGCGCCGCTCCGCGAAAGCGGCCGGTCTCGATCGCCTGGCGCAGCCAGACGCGCTCGGCGTGATCGGAGATGTGCTCGATCTCGTACGCGATCGTGCCCGCGTAGACCTCGCGAAGGTGCGGGAGCGCCTCGAGCAGGGTCTCGCCGGGCACCGAGAGCCGCAGCAGCTTTGCCGGGATCCGGGCCTGCAGCTCGGGCGTCAACGGGGGCACGAGGCGGGTCTCGTCGAGCGCCGGGTCGCCCATCGGCTCCGAGCCGAGAGGATCGAGCCGTGCATTCAGATGCCCGTGCGTGCGGTACGCCTTCACCAGGGACATCGCCGCCGCCACTCCCGCGACGAGCTCGTCGTCGACCGCGGTCCCGGACGGCGGTGGCGCGGCCGCAGCGGGCGCAGGTTGCGAGGGCGTGAGCGCCGGCGACACCGGCGCGACGTCCGCGACCACCGTCGAGCCGTTGCCGTCGCCTGCGATGCGACCGCCCGCGAGCCGCTCGAGCCCGGGCAGCGCTGCGGGGAGCTCGACGTCGCCCGCCTCGAACACGGCCCGCCAGGCGGGATCGACCGCTTCGGGGTTCTCGAGGTACTGCTCGAGCAGCTGAGCGACGTATCCGGCGTTGAGGCCGGACGACTCGAGGCTGGTCACGGTGCGCTCCTCCGGGCGAGGGTCAGTAGATGCCGTTGTCCGTCACGACCGCGACGAACATTCCGACCACGAAGGCCGCCGCGCCGACGCCGACTGCGACCGCCGCGAGTCGACGGTGTCCCTCGGTCATGCGTGCAGCGACGAGGGCGACGATGATCGCCGCGGTCGCCAGGAGCGCGGGGTTGCGCGCGATCGAGATACCGGACAAGGCGAAGGAGAAGGCGCAGAGGAAGCCGGCGACACGATCGGCGCGATGCTGTGCTGCTGTTGCGCTCACGTGAACTGCACCGTCGGTCTCACGCGCGGCGACGTCGGCCGGGGGCGATACCCGTGCGGGCGTGGACGGCGCCGCTTCCAGTCGTCCCAGCCGCACGGCGTCAGTGGCGCGATAACGCCGACCTCCTCGCCGCCGAAGTCCGGCTTGGGCTCGGCGCGAACGGCGTACCACACGACGACCGACAGGTAGACGACGGGGATCTTGAGCACGAGGAGCATGAAGATCCCTTCCCAGACGGTGGGCGTCACGCTCGCCAGTTTAACCCGACGGCCCGCCATCCCCCGAACGCGGCGTTGCTAACACAAGCCTCACAGTGCAGCCGCTAGGGTGCCCGGAGCTTTTCGCCCACCCGTCCGCCGCCTTCGTTGGGAGATCGCTCATGAGACGCATCGTCCGCCTCGTCATCGCTCTGTCCGTCCTTGCCGGAGTCGCCGCACCGACGACGTTCGCAGCCCAGCGAATGTGGGTCGGATTCCACGACGACCCGAGCTTCCGCTGGGCGCTCCCGGCGAGCGAGCGCGAGGTCAATATCGCGGGCTCGGCGCAGAACAACGCGACGATCATGCGCCTCCTCGTCCAGTGGAACGTCACTGCGAAGACCCGTCCAGCGAACGCGTCCGACCCGTTCGACCCGGCGTACGAGTTCGACGACCTCGACGAGGCTGTCCGCACTGCGCAGCAGAACGATCAAGAGGTGATCCTCACGATCTCGGGGACGCCGAAGTGGGCGAACGGCGGCAAGACCCCGAATTTCATGCCGACTCGGGTCTCCGACTTCACGGCCTTCGCGCGCGCGATCGCGTCGCGTTACTCGGGCCGCAACGAGGGCTACCCGTTCGTGCGGTTCTACTCGATCTGGAACGAGCCCAACCTGCAGGGGTTCCTCTCGCCGCAGTTCGACAAGCGCGGCCGCTCGGTCGCCCCGGCGAACTATGCGAAACTCGCCGCCGCCGGCTACACGGGGATCAAGGCGGGGAGCCCGCGTGCTCTCGTCGCCATCGGCGAGACGTCGCCACGCGGCAGTGACAAGGCCACCGGCATCCGGCCGATCCACTCGCCCGGCACAGTTCGCCGAGCTCGTCGCGAAGGCGAATCCGCGTCTGAAGTTCGACGCCTGGTCGCACCACCCGTATCCGTCCCGCCCGAGCTCACCGCCCTCCCAGGTCGTGAAGTGGCCGAACGTCTCGCTCACCTCGCTCCCCAAGTTCGACGCGAGCCTGAAGACCTGGTTCAAGCGCAAGTCAGTGCCGATCTGGGTCACCGAGTACGGCCACCAGACTCGTCCGGAGGACGATCTCGGGATCCCGTATGCGCTCCAGGCGAGGTACATCCAGCAGGCCATATCGATCTCCGCGGGATACCCGTTCGTCGACATGTTCATCTGGTTCGTCTACCGGGACGACCAGCACGAACAGGTGCAGCAGTGGGACTCGGGCATCTACACCCGCACTGGTGCACCAAAGGGAACCTCCCCGGCCCGCTTCTCGGCGAGCGCACGTCCGCTCGACGCGCGAAACGGGCTCATCACGCTCCCTCGCGGCACGCTCACGCCACTCCTGAACCTCTACACGCGACGCTACTGCGCGAACGACACGACCGGGACCCCGATCGGCATGACCTGGCGCGTATTCCAGGGCACGAGGCTCATCAGCGTCGGCCAGCAGTCGGCTCCGCTGAAGCAGGACTGCACCATCGCGGCGCGGGTCACCGTCAAGGGCGGAGTGAAGAAGGGCGTCACGTACACGGCGACGTTCGCGCTCAACGACATCAACGGCGTCGAGCTGAACCGGCGGATCACGATCCGCGGCGCCTAGCTACTCGTCCCAGACGAGTACCTGCATCCCCTCCCACCACTGCGGAGCACCCCGCGTGCTCCCCTCGATCGTGAGGACTCGGCGCGCCCGCGGCTGCTCCGCTAGGTAGACGTCCAGCGCGCGCTCGACGTCGTCCCAGTCGGTGTCGTCCACGATCACGAGCGCGCCGGCGACGAGGAGCGGCTCCGCGATCCTGAGACCCGCGAGTTGAGCCTCGAAGGCGTGAGCGGCGTCGTAGTACCAGACGCCGACCTCGGTCTCGCCGAGTGCGCCGGTGGGAACGACCTCGAACGCGTCTCCCACGACGATCTCCGGAACGTCGAGGCCGTAGCGCGCGAGATTCGCCTCCACCTTCTCGAGCGACGTACCGCGGAACGCGAAGCTGTCGACGCCGATGAAGCGCCTCCCCTCGTTGCCGAGCATCGCCGCGATGAGGCTGGCGCCGTGGAAGACGCCGATCTCGACATACGCCTCCCCCTCGCCGAGACAGCTCGCAGCCAGATTGAGCAGAGCGAGGTTGTTCTCGCGAGCGAAGTTCTCGACGTCCTCGGCGACCGACGCGAAGCGGCGGTCACGCGGATGCCGGGAGCGCGGGTAGTCCTCGAAGAGCCGTGGAAGCTCCTCGAGGAAGCGGTCGAAGTCCACTACAAATGGCTCGTGACGCCGGCGAGGCTCGGCTCGTCCCCGGGAGGCTCGTACCACGAGTAGGCGTAGCGCCCGTCGTCGAGGTCGCGCGCGAGGGTCGAGAGCTTGAGCGGTCGGAAGGTGTCGCACATCACGGCCAGCTCGGTCGTCTCGGTGACGCCGAGGGCCTTCTCCGCGAGACCGGGATGCGGACCGTGCGGAAGGCCCGACGGGTGCAACGTGATCGCGCCGACGGAGATGCCCTTCCGCGAGCCGAAGTTGCCGGAGACGTAGTAGATCATCTCCTCGGACTGGAGATTCGAGTGGTGGTAGGGGATCGGCACCGCCTCCGGATCGAAGTCGAGCTTCCGCGGACAGAACGAGCAGATGACGAAGTTGTTCCCCTGGAAGGTCTGGTGCGAGGGCGGAGGCTGGTGGATCCTGCCCGTGATCGGCTCGAAGTCGTGGATCGAGAACGTCCACGGATAGAGGAAGCCGTCCCAGCCGACGACGTCGAAGGGGTGGTAGTCGACGACGTAGTCCTGGTAGCCGCGGCGCACGCGCACTTTCACGAGGAACTCGCCCCGTTCGCGGCGAGTGTGGAGGTCGGTCGGCGGGTGGATGTCGCGGTGGTAGTAGGGGGCGCCCTCGAGGATCTGGCCGTACTGGTTGCGGTAGCGGCGCGGGATCTCGATGAGGCCCGGGGTCTCGAAGACGAGGTAGCGCTGCTCGCCCTCCGGCATGAAGCGATACGTCGTGCCGCGCGGGATCACGATGTAGTCGCCGTCCTTGTACGGAACGTCGCCGAAGATCGTCTCGAGCGTCCCCTTGCCCTCGTGGACGAACACGACCTCGTCGCCCTCGCCGTTCCGGAAGAAGTAGTCCATGGTCCCTTCGGGGCGGCAGAAGGAGATCTCGACGTCGTCGTTCCACATGAGCGCGCGGCGACCGGAGATCTCATCGCCCGAGGGCGGGACGTCGTACGTGTTCTGGAGCCGGTGCGCATGCGTCTCGGGGATCCACTCGTCGCGCACGATCGGCGTGAAGGCGCCGAGCTCCTTGACGCGGCACGGCGACTCGAGGTGGTACAGGATCGACTCGTTCCCGGTGAAGCCCTCGAGGCCCATGACCTCCTCGGTCAGGAGCCGCCCGTTCTCGCGGAAGACGATGTGGCGCTTGCGCGGAAGCTCCCCGCGTCGCTGGTAGAAGGGCATGTCCGTCCCTTTCGGTCGGTGTCAACCAGGTTCTAGCAGCGTGTCGGTCGAGGGCCAGGGGCGGCGCGCGCCGCGCCGCCCCGGAGCTCGAGGGCCCTACGCGCCCGGCGCGTTCGGATCGGTCTGCCAGAGGCCGATCTCGTTCCCCTCGGTTGTCCTTGCCGATCGCGAACCAGCCCATGCTCGGCACGGGCAGTGCGTCGTCGGCGTCGCCGCCGAGTTCCTCGACCCGCGCTGCCCCGGCGTTGATGTCGTCGACGTCGAAGTACGTGCGCGGCCCGCGAGCGCTCTGTCCTCGCCGAAGATCGCGCCACCCGTCGTCTCGGAGAACCGGGTCATGTGGTACTCGGTCGGCGATCCCTCGATACTCCTGGAACTACCAGCCGAAGAGGCCGTGTCCAGAAGTCCCTGGCCGGGCCGTGTCGCCGGCCGGGATTTCGACGTGAACCATCTGGCCTGCCATACCCTCTCCTTTCATAGTGTGCGCGGAACGTCGCTCCGCGTCTCTCATCACTACGACGAACAGACCGGTCGCTGGTCGACATCTCATCGCAGCCTGCGTCATGGAGGCGAACCTATGGAGCCAGCCGGGCTCGAACCGGCGACCTCTTGCATGCCATGCAGCCGTCGCGGTGAATGAGGGCTGCTGGTCGCAGTGTCCATGCGGGTTCTCAGATCAGGCGAGTAGCCCCGATCAGCCCCGATTCGCTCCCGGCGTCTGAGATTTCGTCTGAGATTCCCACGCCCACCCCAGCCCTGCAAGCACGTCGGCGGCGAGGTCGGCCATGACCTCGACCTCGTCACGCGACTGCCCGTAGACGCGGTCGAACATGGTCGTGTCCTTCCACCCCAGCGACCGGCAGAAGGCGAGACGTTCGCCGTAGGTGCGGAGGTGGGGCCGGACGTTGACGCAGAGCGAGTGCCGGAAGTCGTGGCAGTGGACATGCTCCGCCGCCGACGGGCCGTAGCCCGCCGCCTCGGAGACGGTGCGGATCGCGCGACGCACGTTGCGGTACGTCTTGTGGGTGCCGGGGCCGGACGCGAAGACGAACTCCTCGTCGCCGACTGGCCCACTGGGGAGCCGCGAGCTTCAACTCGACGAGCATGGTCTTGAGATCACGGGAGACCGGCACCAGGCGCACGACCTTGAACTCCCTCGCCCGTCGCTGCTTGCCGTTCGTGATCTCCAGGTAGTCCTTGTCGCCGTCGATCACGATCAGGTTCTCCCAGCGGAGGTTCAGCGCCTCCTCCACCCGCATGCCCGTGAGGGCGAGCAGCTGGAAGAGGGGCCGGTACGCCGGGGTGCGCTTCTCCGCGAAGTAGAGGAAGTCGTCGATCTGCTTCAGCGACATCTCGACCGGCTCCCGCTCCCGCCGCTGTGACCGCTCCGTCGAGGCGAGACCGGAGACCGGGTTGAAGCCGCCGTGGTTCTCCGCGATCTTCCGGGCGAACATCTGACTGAGAAGCCCGAGGATCGAATCACGCGACGACGGGGCCAGCGGCCTGCTCGACAGAGACGCCTTCCCCGACTTCATCGCCTGGTTGAACTCGCGCACCTTCTGCGTGGTCACGTCCGACGAGGACATGTTCTTGAACCACGCCTTGATCGTGTCGGCTGCGTGCTTGTCGGCGTGGTACGTCTTCGGGGCGAGGGTGCCGTCCTCCATCGCCTCCTCGCGGATCGCCAGCCAGGTGTCGGCCAGCGCGGTGATCGACTCGTCGTCGGTGAAACGCCGCTTCTGCTTGATCGCGTCGATGCGATCCTCGCGCCACTGCTTGGCCTCGGTCTTCGTGGTCGCAGCCCTTGGCGACGTGCGGCCCTTGCCACGCCCCGGTGACGGGGTGCTTCCACTCACGGTGATGACCACGCCGGAGCCTCGATGCTCCTTGAAGATGTTGTCGCCCAGAGGGCTACGCTTGCTCTGCATGCGAAAGGGTCACTCCTTTCGTGTGCCACGGCCCCGGACGGCTCCAACCGTTGCGGGGCTTCTTTGCGGCTGTAGGTAGCGCGATCCTACCACGATGACCTCTTGGGTAACCCGAGCGCGGGGTCCAGTTCGGCGCGGTGGAACAACCATCGTCCGGCGTCGTCCTTGTGGGCTGGGATCGTCCCGCGCTGGGCACGCTGGCGAACGGCTGCTTCGGAGAGCCGGAGGTACTCGGCTGTCTCCTCCGTCGTCATCCACGGGCGCACCTCTATGACGCGTAGACGCTCGACCTCGGCGCTCGACCATCGACCTCCAGCTCGGGCCGGATGAGATCGAGCAGGCTCTTGGAGAGGTCGGTCACAGGTTCTCCTCAAGCCACGCGTCGAGTTCGCGGAACGTGGCGAACGAGCGCACGCGGTACCGCTGTGACGCCACGCGAGGGGCCGGGGGAACATCCGGGTCAAACCGAGTTTCCGAACACGCCCCGACGCGCGCCATCCGGCATCGGTCGGAACACCAGCGACGAGGACGCCCGGTCTTCGGCTGGACGAGATCGGCTCCGCAGGCGAGGCAGGCGGTGAGCAGGAGCGCGGTCACGTGAAGCCCGAGCGCGGACGGTCCAGCTGGCGATGACCGGGGCATAAGCCGAGCACGTCCGATGGCGAGCACGCTTGAGGCACGTGCCGATGCGACACCGGAGTGCATCCGCCCTCTCCGCGAGGGTCGCGAGTCTTACCAGCGCGAGCGGTATGTCGGTGCGCAGGTCGAGGCCGTAAGACGGCGTCGGCGACGCTATCTAACGCGGGAGGTACGCAGTCCGAGGGCGAGCCCGGTCCCGTCGACGTGAGTGCGCAGATGGTCGGCGACGAACAGGTAGTCACCGTTGCAGACCGTGGCCCGGCCTGAGAATCTGTTCCCGCACCGGAGACGAAGGCGGCTTCGGGCTCGCGTTCATCTCGCGATTGACTGACGGCTGTACGTTCACGGCCACAAGTGACGGGACGACGGTGGAGATGCTCTTCACGGTTGGACGCAGCAAGGTATCGGCGACCGACGCGGTCAGCATCCCGCTCACATGCGATTGCACGACCTTCGCGCGGTTCGCGTCGAGTAGCTCGCTCACACCTCGCCCTCCGAGAGTCGCGTCATCGCCTGGCCTTCAACGCTCTGCCGACCCGAACGTTCGCCGCGTGGCAAGTGGCGCAGTAAACGGTCTTTCGGCCGTTGAGAGTCCACCAAGCCACCGGCTGGCCCGGAGAGAGTTCCCTAGAGCAGAGTTCGCAATAGGGACTTCCCCAGCTGAGTTTCGTGAGCTTCGGAGTCCGTGTTTCAGGCATGTCTCAAGACTTCCCTTTGACCCTTGCTTGCGGCCTGTCGCGGGCGATGGGGTGCCCTCTGCCGATGGTTCGGGCGGTGGCGTTCGTACTCGTCTCTGGGATCCCACCCTCGGACTCGCGTCTTGCACCGCATGGCGCTGCCAACGCCTGCTTGCTCGTGTAGACCGTCAGAGTCCGCTCGTCCGCCTGGTCAACTTTCAGCGGCGACGCGACGGGTACGGGCTGGGCCACCTATGCCGACGGAGCACCCCGCTAGGCGGCTTCCCCTGGATATCGGAGACCGTTGCTACGCTCGGTCCCAATCCAGTACGTTCTGCGAGAGCGCCTGTGCAGGGCGCTTTCGTCGTTCATGGGGCAGCGTCCCGGTGTCGTGCGATGTAGCTGCGGATGGACTCCGGGTCCACGAGCACCCGGCTACGAACCCGCACACGGACAAGCTCACCGGCGTCAAGCTCTCGGAGAACTGTCCGGCGGTTCACGCCGCCGAGCAACCGCTGCGCGTCCTCGATGGTCAGGAGCGGCTCCAGAGCCGTCGGCGCGGCGCCGTACGGTGGCTCGGAGTGACTGTTCATCCCTCCAGAGAACTGGACGACGATCCGGCGGGTGTTGCATTCGATGTTGCATCGCGCCATCGCTGGACCGGCGCTGCCCAGCAGGCGGATGTGCGTTCGTCGGAGTGGATCTACGTTCCCGAACTGCCGTGGCCGCTGCGCTTCTCGTTTCTCCGCGTCGAGGAAGACGACGGCAGTACGCGATTGGCGCTGGTCGGCTTCGAGGTCGGGGCAGCGATTCCCCGAGACGGCCTGGAGTCACTCGACCCAGCTGAACTCGAAGTGACGGCGGAGCGCGTGGCGATCATCTGGGCGAACTTCGACCGCTACCGCCGGATTGCGGAAGACCTCCACGCCGAGCCGTGGAACCCCGAGAAGGCCGCGAAGACCCGGACCGCGATGGGACGCCGTGCGGGTGGGGCGCTGACACCTGTTGAACTCGCCCTACTCGCAGCCGAATGGCAACGCAGACGGGGTAAGCCAGGCGCGACGATCTAGCTGGCGGCGAG
Organism: uncultured Gaiellaceae bacterium; assembly: GCA_963736935.1. Taxonomy (GTDB): domain Bacteria; phylum Actinomycetota; class Thermoleophilia; order Gaiellales; family Gaiellaceae; genus GMQP-bins7. Next base: position 86,923 of record CAVTQX010000013.1, read on the forward strand.
AGCCGGTGGTGCGGCGTTCGGGCGGCCACTCGGCCCCTCAGGCTCGTCGGGCTGACGACCGAAGATGTCGTACATGGAGAAAATGGACCCCCGCGACAACCTCCCGTCCAATGCGTGGCTCGTCGCGATTGTGCTCTTGACCCTAACCCTCATTCTCGCGCTCTACGTTCTAAGGGGACCGCTCCGCAGTGACTGCGGCACCGGTTGCATCACAGGGTCGGTTAGCAGAGCGCCAGGGCCGTGATGTTCCTGGCCCCCTGGCTCATCTGCGCCCTGCTCGCGTGGTGCATGTGGTGGTACTGGCAGCGGATAAAGCGGAAGTAGTCACCCGCTGGCTGTGACCCGGGCGGGCGGATCGAACACGGCTCGCACCCTTGAACTTTAGCGCGACGCTCTCGTCCTCAGCGCGTGACGGTGCGGTGAACCTCAAAGATTTCTGGCTCACCGGAAAACTCGATTCCGACGTCAGCCAAGAGTGGCATCAACCTATCGCCGTACGCCTGCAATTGCTCAGGAGAGTCCCAGATCTCACTGACACGCAAGTCCCCCTCTGGCCCGAAGCAAACGTGGTACTCCATGCCGTCGGGAGGAAACTCGATTCCTGCGTCGTCGTGCCGGCGAACTGCTTCGTCGTACTTCTCGGCCGTCATGCCATTGGGGTGGAAGCGGACAACGATGCTCATGCGGTGTTCCTCCAATTCCTAGATGTAAGGCGATCCCTCCCTAGCCTCGTTCAAAGGAGGGACTAAGCATTAGACCGCCCTGCGACGCCTGACGAAGTAGGCGATGGCGAGCACAACGATGACGGCGATTGCTCCGTACAGCAGAAGCCAAGGCCACCAGCCATTCGATGCGAGCACAAGCAACACATCGACCTCCCGTCTTCGGTTAGGCCCATCACGGAGCGGCCATCAGTCCACCCTACGCCTCCGGGAGCTGCGGGGAAGCCCCGCCGCAGCGAGTAACGGCAACACGTCGGCCGCCCTCAGACTGTGGTGATCTCCTTGGCGGTGACGCCGAGCGCGTCTGCGATGGCGGCGGAGTTGACTCACTTGTGTCACAGACACCGTGGCTGCGCGGCGATACCGTCGCTATCGGATGAACTGAAGTAGGGAAGACCGACGAGGTCACGGCGGCCGTAGCCCGCGTCTCACGCGTCGAATCGGAGTCGGGCCTCGTGTGGTCTAAATCTCAACGAAAGGAAGAAGGTCTTATGAAGCGTTTTAGCGCTTTGTCTGTCCTGGTCGTCGCCGCTGTTGCAGCCGTTGTGCTCGCAGTTCCGGCGATGGCAGCTCCTGCCCGAAAGCGACGGGCGGGATCGGCTACACGATCAACTCGGACGTCCAGCGGCACTGTCGTTCAACGCGATCCAGAGCAAGAACGACACCTGCTCGACGTTCTGGAACGTCGCGGGCGTCACGCCGTTCGACGTTCCGGCTCACCGATGATCCGACGGGACTACACCCATCACGTCACGCTCACGCAGAACGGCCAGACCGTCGGTGGCTCGGGCGGCTATCCGCTACGGGCGGCGCCGTATCACTGGGACGTGACGACCGGAAGCGTTAGACGGCAACGCGCTGAGCCTGACCCTGGTCTACGACGTGGCGCGCCAGGCGTCATCCACACATCAACGGAACATCGCACCCGACGGCGTGATCACGGGCACGTGGGAGGACAACTCCGGTCGGCGCCGCGCACGGGAACGTTCACTGCACCGGCGGGATGCTACCGCCATCACCACGTACTGCGGCAAGGGCAACGCCTCCTACAGGGACGCGGACGGCAACTGGTACTTCGTCAACGTCAAGGCTGTGAACGTGCGTCGGCGACAACGCGTGGTTCGCTGGCCCCGTGATCGCCGGCAACGTCGGCGCGGGCAACTGGCTGTTCGTCAAGGTCACGACGGTGGCGAACCCGGCAAGCTCGTCGATCAGGCGTGGGGTTCGTTCACGGACGAGATCACGGCCATCAACGGAGTGACCGGAATGCAGACTCCGGCAGACGGCCCGTTCACGATCACGAGCGGGAACCTCCAGGTTCAATAGCTCAACATCGAGTAGGTAGACACGAGAGATGGCCCGCTTCGGCGGGCCAGTGGTCATCGCTGCGGATCGGCCAGCCGCACAGTTCGCACACTCCCCGCCCGGCAACGATCTGCTTCTGCACGCGCTTGCGCTCGATCTGCCAGTCCCTCCCGTACTTGGATGGATCAGCCTTCATCGCTGTTTGACACATCTGGCACAAGGGCGTAGCGTCAGCCGTTCAGCGAGTCGAGTCGCGCCCATACGCCCTCCTGTGGCTGCGGACCACGTTGTCGTGGCCTCTGCGACGCCAAGCCCTCTCTCCTCGCTAGCAGCGGCCCTGCTCCGACTGGAGCCGGGAATCAGGGGAAGGAGGGAGGAGATGGACAGCAAGGCCTTGATGAACCGGAAAACGGCGATCGGCGCGGCGCTCGTTGGCGCGTCCCCGCTGGTCTTCCCAGGGCGGGTACGTGCGCAAGGAGCTGCGCACACCGATAACTTCGTCGTCCTGCTGCAGGGGCTGTATCAGCCCGTCGTTCACGGGCCCAACCTCGGCCTGTCCTCGGTCGACCTGAACGATGGCACGTACTCGACAACGAAGATCTACCCCGTCTGCGGAACTCCGGGCAACACGAATCTGGACACGGCGATCGGCGACTTCTACGTCCAGTTCACCGACGGCGACCTGTGTGCCTACCACATCCCCGGAGGCTCCTTTGCGATGCGTTTCACCGGGAGCGGGAGCGACAACTTTTTCGTCTCCGACGGAGCGAACGGACAGTTCCTGATAGGAACGTTCGAGCTCGACGTCATCGAGGGGACGGGAATCTATCGATCCATTGTGGGGGGCCACAACCACATGGACGACCTACTGCACTTTGCCGCCAATGGGGACGTCATCGAACACTGCTTCTGCATCGTCACCGGCCCATAAGACGGGTCGAGACCAGATACCAACGGAAGGCCCGCTCCGGCGGGCCGTCCGCATTGATGGGACGCGACGCGCTCGTTAGCACTCTCTCATGATGTCCCAGTAGAGTTGTTTGCCCTGATGCAGGCCGGGTCGTCCCCGAGCCGATCGGCATGGATGCCGCGCCAGCAGTGTTTTTCCCAGGGGGGATACGCAAAACAGTGCGGGTAGACAAATCTCGACGCGCCTAAAAAACCGCATACCTAAGCCGTTTGCGGGAGTGCGGTGGATGCGATGTGTTGGGGGCCGCCGCAGAGAGGCGCGACGGCCCCCGTCTATCCCCGCAGGGCACGGACCAGACCGTGCCCCACATTCGCACCGTATGAGTAACGGGGCGGTCTGCAAGGGGCGCGGAAGCGACGGGGCCACGGTAAGCACAACCCCGCCACGTTCGCGCTTCCGACTTGGCACGGGCACGGGATCACCTAGCGGCCCCCTGGCAGCCGTTGAAGGCAGCGCCCGTTACAGCTGGATCGCCCACCCGCACCAACTCAGCGAGAGGCTCTGGAGGATCTCGTCCACTCGCCGCGATCTCCGATCAAGCTCATACGCGCTGGGCGTTGGTCTGAGACCGCCGAAGTCCGACATCATCACGCGAGGCTGGGGTTGGTAGATGCGCGCGGGATCGGCAGGTGATTCTTCACAGCCCACGCCGCCGACTCCCGCGCTGCCCGCTCCCGCCGTTCCGCCTCCACACGTCGAGTCTTGCGAGCGAGGAGTTGAGCAGCCTCTGTCTTCCGACGTGCGATCTCCCGCCGTTGCCGTCTGATCTCCGCGACGGTCATGTCGCCCGACCCCCACCCAGGAAGCCGATGAATTGACTTGACCGGGTGCTCGTACCCGCCGGTCTCAGGCCCAGGAGGTTCCCGTCCGAGATCACGAACGCGATTGCACCGACTCCCGCCGGGTCGATGACGTTGAAGTGACGACGCACCAATTCGAGCTCGCTCGCCCGTCTCTTTATCCGTCCACGGATCGGTGGTGCGATCAAGGTTCTCCTCCAAGACCTCACGCACGTTCCGTCTTGCGGCCTCGATCCTGGCCGCTGTGGCACGCGGGAACATGGAGACGGAGAACACCACGCCATCGGCGTAGCCATCGCTGTCCTGTTCGAGCCGTCTCGCTGTCGGTAGTCCTATGGCGAAGGGGTATTCGCTCATGCTTCCTCCATCTCGTCGGTGTGGGCCTGCTCGACGTACGCCGTGAGCGCCCGTCTGATCTCCGCCGAGAGGCTGCGGTCGGCCTCCTGCGCCAGCCGTGCGAGTTCGTCGCGCTGGTCGGTGGAGACCTGGGCGCTGATGATGATCTTCTCTGCCGCTTGCGTACTCATACGAATGCTTATACCAACACGCTTTGTTATAAGCGAACCGCATTTAGGATCACGATGTGCTGCCGCCCTCCATGCCGCCTCTCAGCCCGCTGGAGGAGTTGGTGGCCGACTGCTACGACATCCACGACGGCTCCTTCGACGAGCAGTGCGAACGGGTCCGTCGATGGCTGCGTGCTGAGATCGACCAGCGGCTCCGAGAGGCAGCGAAGAAGGAGCGCGTCGAGGTCGCGTGTCGGATCTGCGGAGCGCCGACGGACGTGTCCCAGTCGCACGCCGAGAAGCTCGTCAACGGACGGTTCGCGCTGCCCCTGTGTCTCGACTGCCGCTCACCGGCCAAGACCGCCGAAGCCGATGCGGAGGTCGTCGCGTTCGTCGAATGTCTGCCAGGGCCAGTGCGCGACGAGGTCGCCGCCGGGTTCGCCGTGCTGGCCTGAGCCGACAAGCCCGTTCGCCGTTACAAGTCCAGCGCTTCGAGGAGGCGCAATAATCAAAGGGTGAGTGATCGCGACGCCTTCCTCGCCTGGGTGGATTCCCGGCTCCGGGACGCAGAGATCGCGGTGCACGACGGCAATGCAGGCCCTCGCCGGGAGATCTGGTCGCGCAAAGAACCAGTGACCGTTTTCGGTGCCGCGAAGAGCGCCACGGGACGCGCCGAACTCGACGAGCTCTTCACCTGGATGGAGCAGATGTTTTCCGGCTGCGAGTCGCACCGATTCGAGGTCGTCGCGGCTGAGGTCAGCGGCGACATGGCCTACACGGTGGGGTACGAGCACACGCAGGCTGTGATCAACGGGGAGTCGCGCACGTACACCCTCCGCGCCACGCAGATCTACCGGCGTGAGGGCGGAGAGTGGAAGGTGATCCATCGGCATGGAAGCGAGCTGCCAGAGGGAGTTGCGTTCGGAGATCGAGCCGTTGCGGGTCTTGATGAGCTCTATCCCGACGATGCCTAGGTGGAAGGGTCAAGCCTCTCGGCTCGCGGGAGAGCCGGAGTGACCCCCCGCGCTACCGTTGGGACGTGTCCGCCCGACGCTAAACGGCACGCATCTTGTTGCGGCCCCGGCGTCCTCGCATCTCCTCGCGCTGTTCTAGGGCTTCCAGCGTCCGGTCTATGCGTTCAAGGAACTCCGCTTGCTCGGCAGGGGAAGACACCGGCATGTGTACGCGCCCTTCTTCCTTCAAGCGCACATCTGCGAACACGCCGTCCGAGTCCTCATGGAAGTGCACGAAATCCTTGTCATCCAGTGCGAACTCAGCGGGGCGGACTTCCCGAAGCGCCGGATGTGCGCGAAGAACGTTCAGCAGTGGATTCAGCGAATGGAGTGTGGACGCTTTCAGCGCTTTCATGGCGGGTGGTAGTCGCCCGTCCCGAAGCGTACTTCCCGCTGTGCAGGATGACGCGCACAGTTCGGCTGACCAGATGTCGGAAGCGGACGCGTCCCTTGACGGCGTCAGCTTGCGGGGGATTCCAGGGGGGCACCCAGTGGGCACCGTCTGAGATTTCGTCTGAGATTCGGCTCGCCGAGAAAGCGAACGACCCCGGTGAAGGGGCCGTTCTTGGCTCTGGCTCTAGTGGAGCCAGCCGGGCTCGAACCGGCGACCTCTTGCATGCCATGCAAGCGCTCTCCCAGCTGAGCTATGGCCCCAGGAGCGCCACCAGTCTAGCGAGGCACGACCGCTACCCTGGCCGGGTGCGACGGCTCCGGCGTCGGTTCTCCCGCTTCGTCCGAGCACTCTTCGGCGGAGGCGGAGGGACCGTTGGCCGGGACGACGTCGACGGTGGCGTCGGCGTGCGAGAGCCGCGGCGGCCGCTGGCTCCGACCCTCACGCAGGGAGCGGCGCTCGACCTCCCCGGTGACGACCGCGACTCGCCCTAGGCGGTCGCGACCTCGAGCTCGACGGACGGCACATCGCTCCAGAGCTCCTCGAGGCGGTAGAAGCCGCGGGTGTCGGGGGTGAACAGGTGAAGGACCACGTCGAGGTAGTCAGCGATGATCCATGTCGCCTCCGCCGCCCCCGCCGACGAGCGCGGGAGAAGGTCGTACTCCTGCTTCAGGACGCCCGCGACCTCGTCGTAGATCGCCTTCGTCTGCCGTGCGTTGCGGCCAGTCGCGATCACGAAGAAATCCGTGAAGTCGCAGACACCGCGCATGTCGAGAATCGTGACCTCGGTGGCCAGCTTCTCCTGGCAGAGAGCTGCGGTACGGCGTGCTTGCTCGAGTGGTGTCAGGTCGGTCTCTCTCGCGTCCTCGTCCGGTTCCGTCCCAGTCTACTCAGGCGTTGCGTACAGCCCGAGACGCCCGATCGCCTCCGCGACCGAAGCTGGGACGAGGTCGTCGATCGGCTCGCCCAGAGCCACACGGGCTCGAATCCCGGACGACGCGATCGGCACCGGCTTCAGGTCGAACTCGACGATCCTGTCTCCTGCGTCGAGCCTTCGGCGCACGGCGTCCACCTCGTCGCGAGGAACGCCTGGCCGCATCGCGACGGCGAGTCGGGCGAGCTCGAGCACGCGGTGCGGCTCCTTCCAGCTCTCGAAGTCGGCGAGCTCGTCCGCCCCGAGGACGAAGAACGTGTCCGTCGGCAGGCGCCGATCCTCGAGCGAGTCGACCGTTCGGGCGTGGCGATCGAGCTCGACCACGGCCTCGGGCAAGCTGGCGAACGCCAGGCGGGCGAGCTCGAGCCTCGTCTCGGCCGGTGTGACCGCGTCCTTGTGTCCTGGACCGGCGATCACGAGGACGAGAAGGCGCTCGGGCCTCAGCTCGGCAACGGCCGCGCGACCCAGGGCGAGGTGACCGTCGTGAGGCGGGTCGAACACGCCGCCGAGGATCGCTATTGCCACTCGAGCTCCTCGTCGCCGACCTCGACCTGGGTGCCGCGCTTGATCCCGAGACCGCGGAGGGCGGCCTCGAGCTCCTCCGACGACGGCGGCGTACCGACGACGCGGTAGCCACGGTCGGTGCGCAAGATCCGGAAGCGGGGTCCGCGCCTCGCGCGCGGGGTGTAGTCGAGGAATTCGGGCAGCGACCCGTCGTCGGTGTCGACCGGTGGCTCGTACGGGCACAGCTCGAACAGTGCGAGCCTGAGCTCGTCGATACCTGCACCGGTCGCGCAGGACGTGGCGACCACGCGGACCACGCGATCGTCGTCGACCTCGAACGACGGGACCTGCTCCAGGAGATCGATCTTGTTGAGCACGACGAGCTGCGGCCTCGACTCGAGCCCGGCGCCGTACTCCGCGAGCTCGCGATCGATCGTGCGAAACCGGTGTTCGAGGTCGGGCTCCGACGCATCGAGGAGATGAACCAGGAGTCGCGCGCGCTCGAGGTGAGCGAGGAACTGATGCCCGAGCCCGGCGCCGTCGGCCGCTCCCTCGATGAGCCCGGGGACGTCCGCGACGGTCAGCTGCCGGTCGTCCGGGCCGTCGACCACACCGAGGACCGGCTCGAGCGTCGTGAACGGGTAGTCGGCGACCTTCGGCTTGGCGTTCGAGATCCGCCGCAGCAGCGACGACTTGCCGGCATTGGGAAAGCCGGCGAGGGCAGCGTCCACGACGAGCTTGAGCCGAAGCTCGAGATCGAGCTCCTCGCCGGGTAGGCCGGTCTCCGCAAAGCGCGGCGTCTGCCTCGTCGGCGTCGCGAAGCGCGCGTTGCCGCGGCCGCCCTGTCCGCCGACGGCGATGACGACACGCCCTTTTTCGGTCCTCAGATCGGCGACGAGCTTTCCGTCGTCCGCGAAGAGCTGGGTGCCGACCGGAACCCTGAGCTCGGCGTCGTCGCCGTCGGCACCGTGTTTCTTCGTTCCTCGACCGCTCCCGCCGCGCTCGGCCTTGACCTGCCGGATCCGGAGGAACGCCGAGAGATCCCTGAGACTCGGGTCGACGGATACGACGACGTCTCCCCCGCGCCCGCCGTCCCCGCCGTCGGGCCCACCCTTCGGGACGAACTTCTCGCGGCGGAAGCTGAGGCCGCCGTCGCCTCCACGACCCGCCTGGATGTGGACATGCGCGCGGTCGTGGAACATGACCCGGCGGAGCCGAGCCCCGCGTTACTCCGCGGCTGCGGCGACCGAGATGAAGCGCTTCTCTCCGGAACGGCGAAACTCGACCGTCCCGTCGCGGAGCGCGAAGATCGTGTCGTCGCGGCCGAGTCCCGCGCCCGGGCCGGGGCGGAACTTCGTGCCACGCTGACGCACGATGATCATCCCGGTCCTGACGGGCTGCCCCGCGAAGACCTTCACACCGAGGCGCTTCGCCTGCGAGTCGCGTCCGTTGCGCGACGATCCGAGACCCTTCTTGTGCGCCATCAGGAATCGCCCTCCTTGTCGGCAGCAGCGGACTCGAGCGCCGCGAGTGCGCCCTTGCGCTTGCCGTGCTCCTGCTCGTACACGAGCGCCGAGGCGACTTCGGCTGCGCTCCACCCGCCTACCGCGGTCTTGATGTCCGCGATCGTCATGTTCGAGTAGCTCGCCGGCAGTTCGCCGACGGCCGACTCCGTCGCAGCAGTCGCGGCAACGGGCTTCGCAGCCTCGTCGGCCTTCGGCTTCGCACTCGCACGGGCCGGCTTGCCGGAGCCGCCGATCGACTCGATCTCGATCTGCGTGAGGGACGCGCGGAACCCCGTGTGCCGCCGGTACCCCGTGCGCTTCTTGTACTTGCCGATGCGGATCTTCGGGCCCTTCGTCTGGGCGAGGACCTTCGCCTGCACGACCCCGTCGCCGGGATCGAGCTGCGCGTCGCCGTCGCCGCCGACCAGGAGCACCGTCGGAGAGAAGCTCGCCCCCTCGTCCTGGTGCAGGCGGTCGACGAGCAGGCGCTCGCCTTCGCGGACGCGGTACTGCTTTCCGGCAACCTTGATGATCGCGTACGTCATGTCTTTCGAGGTCGATGCGAGCCGGAGGCCCGCAAAAGCCCGCGCATGATAGCGGCTACGGACGCTTGGCGGCGTCGAAGTCCTCGATCCACTCCGACATGGGAACGTACTCCGGAGCGCCGTCGTCGGCAGCGTCGCCGACGGCGGGCGCGGACTCCGCGGGGCCCTCATCGGTCGCCGCCTCCTCGCCCTCGCCCCCGCTCGTGGCGGGCTTCTTGCGCTTGCGACCGCCGCGCGATCCGCGTCGCGACCGCTTCCGTTTTGGCTGTCCGTCGGGAGCGGCCGCGTCCGCGTCCGCTGCGCCGTCGCCGGTCGCCTCGGCGTCGACGACCGGCTCGGCCACGGGCTCCGGAGCTTCCTCGGTCGTCGTCTCCAGGTCGGGCGACGGAACGTGGATCCGCGGTGCCTGCGGCCGCCCGTTGGTCGCCTCTCCGGCTGGCTCGTCGCCGTCCGCGGCGACGCCTGCTGCCGGCTTCTTGCGGCTCCGTCCTCCGCGGGTACCCCGCCGCGTGCGCTTCTTCTTCGGTTGACCGTCCGTCGTCGTCGTCTCCTCTGCGTCGTCCGCGACGACCTCCGCCGCCTCGGCGAATGGCTCGTCCGGCTCGGCCGACAGCACGTCCAGCTCGCCGGACAGCTCGTCCAGCTCGGCGATCGCATCCACGACGACCTCGACACCCTTCTTGCTGCGCGAAGCGCGCATCGGCTTCTCTGCCTCTGCCTCGAAGGTGATGGGAGACGGGGCGACCTGACCGTCGGCCAACATCGCGAACGCCGTCCCCAGGAGCGCGCGGCCGACCGCGGCCTTCACCTTCTTGCCGACCAGCTTCGACGCTCCCGAGACGATGACCTCGTAGTCGCCGGAGAGCTTGCCGACGCCCGCCGTCGGATCGTGCAGGCCGACCTCGACGAGCTTGAGCTCGACCTCGTCACCGTCGGCGACCGGTGTCTCCGGGCGGAGGACGTCAAGCTTGCCCTGGCGCAGGATCTCGACGTGATCGAGATGGACGTGACCGTTCCCGGCCGCGGGAACGAGGAAGAATCGACGTCGTGCTGCGGCCTCGAGCGCCTCGAGTCGCGCTCCTCCGGGACCCGCGAGCAGGGCCAGCACGCGCGGGTGCACCTCGACCTCGAACGCCTGGATGCGCGAGCCCTTCGCGAAGGCGCGAAGCTTGCGCTCGACCTCGAGCGCATGCGTCGCGTCGGAGACGACGATGCCGTCACCGGAGCAGACCGGGCAGCGGATCGTAAGGATCTCACGTGGACCGTCCGTGACGTTCTGACGGGTCATCTCCACGAGCCCGAGCGGTGAGATCTCGACGACGTACGTCTTCGTGCGGTCGCGCTCGAGCTCCGACCGCAGCGCCTCCTCGACCGTCTCGCGGTTCTTGGGGTTCGCCATGTCGATGAAGTCGATGACGATGATCCCGCCGATGTCGCGCAGGCGGAGCTGGCGGACGACCTCGGTGACCGCCTCGAGGTTGTTCTTCACGATCGTGTCCTCGAGCCTGCCCTGGGCGCTCTTGCCGCGCGAGCCGACGAAACGTCCGGTGTTGACGTCGATGACCGTGAACGCCTCCGCGTAATCGAACACGAGGTAGCCGCCCGACGGCAGGTCGACGCGACGGTCGAGCGTCGAGCGGATCTCGGCGTCGACGCCGGACGCCTCGAACAGCGGAGCCTTCTCTCGGTAACGATGGACGCGCTCGACCATGTGCGGCGACGTCTTCTTCAGGTAGCTGACGATCCGCCGGTGCGTCTTGTCGTCGTCGATCTGTGCGCCCACGAAGTCCCCGGCGAAGAGGTCACGCACGATGCGCAGCGGCAGCTCCGCCTCCTCGTAGACGAGCGTCGGCGCGGTCGCGGTCTTCGCCTTCGTCTGGATCGTCTTCCAGAGACGCTGGAGGAACACCAGGTCGCGCTCGATGTCCTCGGCCGACGCGCCTTCCGCGGCGGTGCGGACGATGATGCCGCCGCCCTTCGGATCGAGTCTCTTGACGATCTCCTTGAGGCGCGTCCGCTCGGCGTCCTCGAGACGCCGCGAGACTCCCGAGCCCTCGCCGTTGGGCACGTACACGAGAAAGCGTCCGGGAAGGGAGATCTCGGTCGTGAGGCGCGCGCCCTTCGACTTCATCGGATCCTTGACCGCCTGCACCATGACGGTCTGGCCGCGCTTGATCAGATCCTGGATCTTCCGCGCGCCCTTCCGGCCCTCGAGCTCGGGGCCCACGATCTCGTCGACGTACAGGAAGCCGTTTTTCTCGAGGCCGATCTCGACGAACGCGGCCTCCATCCCGGGCAGCACGTTGTCCACGACGCCCAGGTAGATGTTCCCCGCGATCGAGCGGCGCTCCGGTCGCTCGAGGTACACCTCGGCAACCCGATCGTCCTCGAGGATCGCGACGCGCTGCTCGCCGACGTCGACCGAGATCACGAGCTCGCGCTTCGCCGCCGGGAGTGGTGCGCGCTTGACGGGTGTGCGGCGCCGTGCGCCGCTCCGCGACTGCCGCCGCTCGGTCTTGCCGTCCGACTTGGGCGGTTGCTTCGCCCGAGCTGGGGCGGGAGCGCGCTTCTCGGGCTCGTCGGCCTCGGGCGCCGTAGCCTCGCCGCTGGCGGGCTTCTTCCTACCGCGTCCTCCGCGGCTCCCGCGGCGACGTCTCTTCTTCGGGCCTGCCGGCGACTCGTCCGCCGGCGTCTCCGTGTCCGCCTGCTCTGCGGCCCCTTGCTCGGGGAGCGGAGCCTCAGGCGGCGGTGCTACCCCAGTTGCTGCGGATTCCTCCGCTGCTTCTTCGTCCTGCTGCTTGCCAAAGCGAAACCATCGTAGTGCCAAGGGTTCGTTCTCCTCGTTCGGTCGCGCGCGGGCGCCGGACGACCATCAATTGGCCCGGCCTCGCGCTGCGTGGATGAAAGACGGTGGTCGACATGACCTGACGACAGGCTACCAGTCGAGCTGATCGCCTCTTCAGGCCCGCTCAGGCGGCCGCCGGGCGGAGCCGTGCGCGCCTCGCACGCACGCCCCGCAGCCGCTGCGATAGGCGTGCCCAAGCCCAGGGCTCGAGCTCCGAATACCGCGTCTCCGACTGGCCGCGGGTGGACTCGAGGTACTCGAACCAGGCGTCGGCTTCTTCGAGCTGCAAGAGCTCTTCCGCCAGCTCCGTGTTCGGCAATGTCTCCATGCGCTCGATCGGGGCGCATCCTAGGTCCCGGTCCGGACGGAGCAGGGTTCGGGTCTACGACGAAGGGAGCCTCGGCTCGAGAAGGCGGAACGCGCGCGCCAACGCCCACGTACCCGCAGCCGCAACAGCGGCATTGACCAGTGGAGCCGGGAGGACCGCACCGGCAGTCCGGGCAGCCGTTCGGAGCGCGAACCCCGAGGCCATTACCGCTGCCGCGCTCCCGGCGACGACGGGCAGCTCCTCCGAGATCGCCGGCCCGGAGGACACCGCGCGGAGACGCGAGACCAGACGCACCTGCTCGAGCACGAGGAGCGGACGCGATCGTCCGAGGCGAGAGCCCACGAACCCGATCAGAGCCGAGCGGATGACCGCCTGCTTGACGAGCCCGGAGCGCGTCGCCTGGGCGAGTGCGGGCACCCGCGCCGCGAGGACGGGCGCGTCCTCGGTCGCCTCGACGATCCGGTCTGCGATCTCGGCGACGGGGAAGCCCTCACCAGCGCGACACTCGACCACGAAGGGCGATAGTACGAACGGCTTCGTCCAGTCAGGCTGGGGCCACAGCTCGACGATGACGACGTCGGCGCCGTGCCGGGCCGCGGCTGCGACCAGCGCCTCGTCCTCGGGGCTCGGATCGCCCGCGACGACGCGGACGTGCACGGCTGCGTGCGCGGAAGCGGCGCCGGTCGCGACGACCACGGCGCCCGGGTCGGCACCCGCCCCGAGTTCCTTCGCGAGTTGCTCGGCGAGCATGCCGCTGACGACGATCGGCCCGGTAGTGCGAGGCGCGACCTCGTCGCGGACGGCGAACCCCAGACTCTTCAGCTCCGTCGCGAACGCACGAGCCGCGGCGGCGCTCACGACGCGCCTGCCCGGCCGAGGTCACCGCGCGCATGGATGCTCTGCAGGACGCCGATGAGGACGAGGTTCGCGACCATCGAGGAACCGCCGACCGTCACGAACGGCAGCGGGATACCGGTCACCGGAGCGACGCCCATCGTCATGCCGACGTTGACGAAGACCTGGAAGAGGAACGCCACGACGAGGCCGCCCGCCACGACGACGCCGTAGAGGTCGGACGCACCCGTAATCACGCGCAGGCCGCGCCACACGACGAGGAGATAGAGCAGGAGCAGGATCGCGCAGCCGACAAAGCCGCGCTGCTCGGCGAGCGACGCGAACGCGAAGTCGGTCGCGTGCTCCGGCAGGTAGTCGAGCCGCGTCTGGCTCGCTCCGATCACGCCGCGCCCGGTGAGCCCACCCGAGCCGACCGCCGTGATCGACTGGCTCAGGTTGTACGTGATCCCGCTCGGATCCGCGTCTGGGTTCAGCGTGAGGCGCGCGGCCTGATACGGCTTGAGCACCTGCACCCCGGCGGAGGGAAGCAACCAGAGGACCGCTGCGATCGTGATGACACCGACCGCGAGCAGCGTCAGCAGCTGGCGCCAGCGCAGACCGACGAAGAAGAGCACGGCGAACAGGGCCGCCGCGTACACGAGCGCCGTTCCGAGGTCCGGCTGCATGAACACGAGCAGGATCGGAGCCGCGCCCAGCCCGAGCACCGTGAAGATCGTCTTCCAGCGCGCGACAGGCCCCACGCGGCCGACGGCGTAGCCCGCGATCGCGAGCACGAAGAGAACCTTCCCGAGCTCGGACGGCTGGAACTGGATGACACCGAGGTCGAGCCAGCGCTTCGACCCGCGGACGGCCTCGGCGGCGACGAATACAACGACCATCAAGCCGAGGGTCGTGCAGTAGACGACCTTCCAGTACCGGCGCCACAGGTCCACCGGCACGAGTGCGGCCACGACGAGCCCCGCGGCGCCCATTGCCGCCGCGATTCCCTGCCGGACGACGAAGTAGTCCTGCTCGCCGGGCACATCGAAGCGCGTGATGCCGGACACGACCCAGAGCCCGTAGCCCACCAGCCCCGCTGCCGCGAGCATCAGGATCCAGTCGAGACTGCGGAGGAACGACACGATCGCCGGCTCGGTGCGGCCCGTGACCGTGCGGACGCGTGGGCGCTGGGAGATCTCGATCATCGTGGCACCACTAGTCCGTGTCCACCAGCGTCGCCTGCGGCGCGTCGACGTTGAAGAACCGCTCGAACACCTTCAGTGCGGCCGGAGCGGCGGCGCTCGAACCGTGGCCGCCGTTCTCGATGAGAGCGCACACGACGAGTCGCGCCGACTCGGACGGCCCCCACCCGCACCACCACGACTGGTCCTCGAGGTGGCCCGCCGGGTAGCCAGGAAGCTGCACGACCTTCTCCGCCGTGCCCGTCTTGCCCGAGATGGGCACTACGAAGTTGCCGAACACGCCCGTGGACGTGCCGTTCGCCGAGTGCGTAGCGGAGTACAGGCCGTCCTGCACCGCCCGCAGCGCCTCGGGATCGACGCCTGCGGACCGCGGCGGGGCGGCGGCGAAGCGTCGCAGCACCACGCGCGGCGATCCGTTTCCGCCGGACTGCTCGACGTCGGAAACGAGAAACGGCTTCACCAGGTTCCCCCCGTTGGCGAGCATCGCGTAGAAGGCGGCCATCTGCAGCGGCGTGACGAGCAGATCCTTCTGGCCGATCGCGAGCTGGATCGAGTCGCCGGGATTCCAGGCGCGGTCCCAGTCGCTCTGGAACGTGCGCTTGCGCCACTCGGGCGTCGGCACGAGACCGTCGGCCTCGCCGCCGATGTCGAGCCCCGTCGGCTGGCCGAAGCCGAACTTCCGCGCCCACTGCTGCATCCGCACGCGGCTCTCGGTGCCACCCTCGTAGAAACGATTGCCGATCTCGTAGAAGTACGTGTCGCACGACTCGGCGAGCGCCTCGGGAAGAGTCATCGGTCGGTTGACGAAGGGATTCCAGTTGCGGAACCTCTGCTTGTCGAGGCCGTAGGTCGCGGACCCGGTGCACTGGATGGAGTCGTAGGCAGAGAAAACGTGCTCCTGCATGCCCGCAAGAGCGGTCACCGGCTTCCAGATGGATCCAGGCGGGTAGAGGCCCGCGGTCGCGCGGTCGAAGAGCGGGTTGCCCGCGTCGGAGTAGAGCGCCTCGAGCTTCTTCGGGTCTGTCCGGCCGACGAAGACCGAGGGCTTGAATGTCGGAGCGGAGGCCAGCGCGAGGACGGCGCCGTCGCGAGGATCGAGGGCGACGATCGCGCCGCCGTTCGCCGCCCACTGGTCGTTCTGGTGCGCGAGGTCGATCCCGTACTGGAGCGCCTGCTCGGCGGCCCGCTGGAGCTTCATGTCGAGGGTGAGCCGGAGCGCATAGCCAGGAGTCGACTCCTGGCGCGGAACGTACGGGCTCACCTGTCTGCCGAGGGAGTCGACGCGAATCTGTCCGAGCCCGGGACGACCGCGGAGGTACGAGTCGTACGCAGCCTCGATCCCCGCCTTCCCGATGCTGTCGCCCGCCCGGTAGCTCCTGCGGAGGCGCTTCAGCTCCTCCGGGGAGATCTCGCCCGTGTAGCCGAGCACCTGCGCGGCCAGAGTCGAGTACGGATAGCCGCGAAGGTAGATCTGGACGACGCGGACGCCGGGGAACTCCGCCTGGTGCTCGTACAGGTAGTCGACCTGTTCCTCGCCGACCGCCGTCTTGACGACGATGGGCGTCAGCGGGTCGAGGCGCCTGGCGTCGACCTCACGTGCGAGCTTTCGCGGCTTGACGTCGAGGACACCGGCCAGGCGGCGCACGAGCTCGTACCGGCCCGCGGCGGGCATGTCGCCCACCCAGAGCTCGACCGCCGTCCCTGCGACGTTCGAGACGACCGTGCGGCCGCGGCGGTCGAGGATCGGCCCTCGGGGAGCCTCCACCCGGATGAGACGGAGCTGGTTCGACTGGGCGGCGTTCAGATACTCGTCGCCGGAGAGCACCTGGAGCGACCAGAGGCGGAAGAACAGGACGACGAACACGAGGAGCGCGAACGCCCCGAGGATCGCGACGCGCAGCGCGAGCTGCGGCGTCAGTCGGTGCGGCTCGCGGACGCGGGGGTCGGGCGGGAGAAATCGCCCGGACGGCGCGCGCTGCTCGTGGTACGGCCCCGAGGTCATCGCTGGAGGAGCACCTCGACCTCGGCGGAGGGCTCAGCGCCTGGCTCCTCGCCGACGATCGCGCGGACGAGACGATGGACGGGCAGCGCGAGGACGAGATTCAGGACGAACGCCGGTGCGAGCGCGGTCAGGAGCGCGTGCCGCGCGACGACCTCCTCTGCGAGGAGGTAGTGAAGGCTGTATCCGAACACACCGGCGAGGAGCGTGATCGTCCCGACCGCGAGGATCGGCGCCAACCGGCGGTCGCGACCGGTCGTCTCCCCGTAGCGTCCCGCCCAGAAGCCCGCAAGCGTGAGCACGAGAGACGTCACGCCGAGGGTCCCGAGTGTCGAGAGGTCGACGACGATCCCCCCTACGAAGCCGAGGACCGCGCCCGGAATCGAGCCGCGGAGGAGTCCCAGCGCGACGACGGTGACGAGCAGGAGGTCCGGCGCACCACCTCCGACGACCATCGACGAGACGATGACGACCTGCAACATCGCCGCCACGAACGCGACCGCGAGCGCGCGGAGCCAGGTGGTCGCGCTCATCGACGGTCGCTCGGGACGAGCAGGATCACGGCATCCAGTGCGCCGAAGTCCACGTACGGGTCGACCTGGACCTGCTGGAAGAGATCGGTGTCCGTCTGTCCGACGCTCGTGACCCTCCCGATCGGGATGCCCTTCGGGAAGAGCGAGCTGAGCGCTCCGGCACGCCAGCCCGCGGTCACGACCTCGTCCTTGACGCGGACGACGTCCTGCTTGCGGACGCGGTCGAGCACGAGCGTCTCGCGCGTGCCGCGCGCGTGCCGGACGATCCCGGTCGCGCCCGTCCGCAGGTCGATCGCGGATGCAGCCGCCGCCTCGTCGGTGAGCAGCTGCACTCGTGCGAGATCGGGCGTCACGCGCGTGACGACGCCGACGAGTCCGTCGGCGGTCACCGCCGGATCGTTCAAGCGGACGCCGTCGCTCGAGCCCGCGGCGACGACGATCGCCTGCGTGAAGGCGCCTGCCGGCCGACCCGTGACCTCCGCGACGACGGGATTGAAGTCCGCGGGGAAGCGCGGGCTGTCGATGTAGTCGAGCTGCGCGCGCAGATACTTGTTCTCCTGCAGGGCGAACTCGCTCTGGATCGCCCGCTGCAGGAGGTCACGGTTCTCTTCACGGAGCCGCTCGGCCTCGGAGCGCGCGGTGAGCAGGCTGTCCGCCCAGCCGTACGCGTCACGGAACGGCTGCGCGACACGCTCGAGCCCGACAGCGAACGGCCGGAGCGCCGTCGCGCCGGCCGACTCGACGCCGCTCAGCGGGCCGTCCTCGCCCGAGCGAAAGGAGACCGAGATGAGGATGAGCGAGGCGAGGACGAGGAGGCCGACGACGAGCCGACGGCGAAGCTGTCCCGCGCCGCGAGAGGGAATGGTCGTGGGGACACGCCGGACTGTCAGGCCCAGCGCCGCCGATCGCGCGCTGCGCTGCCGGGACATGGCGAGCCAGTGTAGCCGCGTCACCAGCGAGAATTCGACACCCAGCGCCACCGCCAACCGGGGCGCAACGTCAGCCCCTACGCGCGGAGAAGCCCGTTCCGCCGAGCTGCACGGCTGCGGTTCGTGCGATGGATGACCTCGAACTCCTCGAGGCTACGCCCGGAGCCGACCGCCACGCAGGTCAGCGGGCTCTCGGCGAGATGCACCGGGATCTGGGTCTCGTGGCGCACACGCTCGTCGAGCCCCTGGAGAAGCGCACCGCCGCCGGCGAGCACGATGCCTCGGTCCATGATGTCCGCGGCGAGCTCGGGCGGCGTCTTGTCGAGCGTCGACTTCATCGCGTCGATGATCAGCGAGACGGGCTCGTCGAGCGCGCGGCGGATCTCCTCGGACGAGATGATCACCGTCTTCGGGAGGCCGGTCATCATGTCGCGGCCACGGACCTCGGCCTGCAGCTCCTCCTTCAGACGGTACGCCGAGCCGATCTCGAGCTTGATCTCCTCGGCCGTCTGCTGGCCGACGAGAAGCTTGTACTCCTTCTTGATGTGGTTGACGATCGCCTCGTCCATCTCATCGCCGCCGACACGCATGGACTGGGAGACGACGATCCCACCCAGCGAGATGATGGCCACCTCGCTGGTGCCGCCTCCGATGTCGACGATCATGTTCCCGGTGGGCTCGGCGACCGGTAGGCCGGCGCCGATCGCTGCGGCCATCGGCTCCTCGATGAGGTAGGCCTGGCGAGCACCCGCGGAGAGCGTCGCCTCCTCCACGGCGCGCTTCTCGACGCCCGTCACGCCCGACGGCACGCACACGACCACGCGTGGATGCGCGAAGCGGTGCTGATGGACCTTCTGGATGAAGTGACGGAGCATCTGCTCCGTGACGTCGAAGTCGGCGATGACGCCGTCCTTCAGAGGGCGGATCGCCGAGATCGTCCCGGGCGTGCGGCCGAGCATCCTCTTCGCCTCC
Source organism: uncultured Gaiellaceae bacterium (assembly GCA_963736935.1). GTDB lineage: Bacteria > Actinomycetota > Thermoleophilia > Gaiellales > Gaiellaceae > GMQP-bins7. The sequence goes on from CAVTQX010000013.1 coordinate 105,760, forward strand.
ACGCCGACGGCGTGCACCTCGCCCGTGCGCTGGTCGATCGCGACCACGGACGGCTCGGAAAGCACGATGCCGCGCCCGCGGACGTAGACGAGGGTATTGGCGGTGCCCAGGTCCACGGCCATGTCTCGGCCCCCGAACCCGGTGACAGATTTGAACCAGCCCATGAGGACCCGCGAGTCTACCTGGGGATTTGCAGCAGCTTTGGCGCACGCCGCTCGAGGATCGAGACGAGGAGCGCACCCGGGAGCCCCACGACGTTGAGGTAGTCGCCCTCGATGCGCTCGACGAGGCGGCCGCCGAGCCCCTGGACCGCGTACGCGCCGGCGCGTCCCTCCCACTCGCCGCTGTCGACGTACCCGTCGACGACCTCGGCCGAGAGCGAACGGAAGGTGACATCGGTGCGCTCGTGGAGGACGACGTCCTCGTCGCCGCCGAGGAGGCAGACGCCCGATACGACTGCGTGCGTGCGTCCCGAGAGCTCGCGGAGCATCCGTCCCGCATCGTCCCGACCGGCAGCCTTGGCGTAGACGCGGCCGTCGAGGAGCACGGTCGTGTCGACCCCGAGGGTGATGCGCCCCTCCGCATGAACCGAGCGGGCCTTTCCCTCCGCGTGCCGCCGGACGAGCTCGACGGCGTCGGCGTCGGGCGGGTCGTTCTCCACGTAGTCGGGCGGGACGACCTCGAACGGAATTGCGAGCTGCTCGAGGATCGCGCGCCGCTGCGGCGACGTCGACGCCAGTGTCAGCCGGTCTTCCGAGCCATCCACAGGTCTTCACTCGGCCACTGGCGCGCCCACTCCGCCGTCGCGGCGTCGTAGAACGGATGCGTCTCGGCGTCATCCGGCGCGTACAGCTCGACGAGACGCTCTATCTCGAACCCTGCGCCGCGGAGGATGTCGATCCACTCCCCGTGACCAACATGGAACTCGAGACCGTCCTCGACTTCCCACGTGATCGCGTACATCCCTCGCTGCGGGCGCTGGAGCGTCTCAGTCGCAGGGCCTGGCCCCCACGGGAAGCAGAGGCTCGCAAGCGTGCTGTTGGTCAGGAAGACGAGTCGCCCGTCCGTTCGCAGGAGCCGTGCGGCTTCCGGGATCCAGCGCGCCGGATCACACCACAGGCTCGCCCCGTACTCGGAGACGGCAAGGTCGAAGCTCGCATCGGAGAGGGGCACGTCCTCGGCGTTCGCCTCGACGAGGGGGAATACGAGCCCGGTCTGCTCCTGCATCCGACGTGCGGTCTCGAGCTGCGCCGGCGTGACGTCGACGCCGACCGGACGAGCTCCCTGCCTCGCGAGCCATGCCGCGAGGTAGGCCGTCCCGCAACCGAGCTCGATCACGTCGAGACCCGCGACGTCACCCAGCGCACCGAGTTCGATCTCAGGCACTCCGAAGACGCCCCACGTGAACGGCCTATCGGACCACGCTCGTTCGGCCGCGCCGTCCGTGTACTCGGCGTTCGTCTGCGTCCACAGCGCACGGTTGCGCGCGATGTACTCGGACTCAGACAAGACCGTCGGGGAAGAACAGGCCGAGCTCGCGCCGCGCGCTCGCCTTCGAGTCGGAGCCGTGCACGATGTTCTCCGAGAGCTCGAGCGCGAAGTCGCCGCGGATCGTCCCCGGCGCCGAGTCGAGCGGGTTCGTGGCGCCCATCATCGCCCGGACGACCGAGATCGCCGATTCGCCGCTCACGGCGAGCGCGAGCACCGGCCTGGAAGTGATGAAGTCGACCAGCGAGCCGAAGAACGGCTTGTCCTTGTGCTCCGCGTAGTGCTCGCGCGCGGTCGACTTAGGGATCTTCAGGAGGCGCGCGCCGCGCAGCTCGAGGCCGCGGCGCTCGAAGCGCGCGACGATCTCGCCGGCGAGACCGCGCTGCATGCCGTCGGGCTTGACGAGAACGAGGGTCGTTTCGCGGGCCATGCGGCCGCGAAGCCTAGTCGGTCGCTCGTCTCGCAGGACCGGTGAGGTCTTCCAGGGACGGCAGGCCCGGCGGGATGTCGGTGGCGCAGTACGGGCACACCTGCCACAGCGACTCGAGCGGCTGTCCGCACGACGGGCACGCCGACCGGAGCCGCGTCGTGCATACCGGGCACACCAGGTACGACTGCTCGACCTTCGCACGGCACACCGGGCAACGGTGGTCGAGCTGCGCGAGCCGTTCCTCCATCGCCTTGATCTCGAGCTCGCGCTCGCGCGCATCCTGGATGTACTCGGGCGGGCGGAAGAACATGTAGATGATCGGACCGAGGAACGGCGGGAAGAGGCCGACGAGGCTCGCGAGCCCGACGAGCCACGGATCCTCGATCCGCCGCCGTGCGTCCTTGAACGTCCAGTACGCCGTCGCGAGCCAGAGCACGACGACGAGGCCGACCCCGACGTTGCGGAGGAGCGTCCAGTCCGGATTCTCGAGCGAGACCTGCAGCGGCGGCACCACGGCGAGGGTCATAGCAGAAGCTTGCCGATCCCGTAACCGACCGCGAAGGCGAGCCCGATGATGGCGGCGACGATGAGCGCGGCGAACGCGAGCACGACGAGACGCTCCCACACTCGCGCCATCCTCCACGCTACTCCGCCTGGGCGAGGTCGCCGAGGAGGTAGAGCGACCCGGTCACGAGCACCGGCTCGCCGAGCTCGTGCGCACGGGCGACGGCCGCCACGGGGTCGTCGACGACCTCCACGTGCTCGAAACGCGCGCGCGCGAGGTCTGCGAGCTCGGCTGCCGGAAGGGCTCGAGCCGAGGACGACCTGGTGGCGACGAAGCGTCGACCAGCACGACGAAGCGCGGCGAGCATCGCGTCGACGTCCTTGTCGGCGAGGATCGATGCGACGACGGTGTAGTCGTCGCCGTCGAGCTGATCCACCAGGTGGCGCGCACCGTCGGGATTGTGCGCACCGTCCCGGACCTCGCCCGCCCTTCGCTCGAAGCGGCCGGGCAGCGAGACGACCGGTGCAGCCTCGATCGCGTGGCCGACGAACATCTCGGCGGCCTCCCGTGCGCCGCCCAGAACGACCTCGTTTCCCCGCACGAGGTGGGCGTACGTCCGGTCCGGAAGGACGACGGCCGCGCCGGGACGCGCAACGGCGAGCTTCTCGGTCGCGATCGCCTCGAGCGTGCCGCCGAGCACATCGGTGTGCTCGAGCCCGACGTTCGTCAGCAGGACCACGCGCGTGCGCAGCACGTTCGTCGCGTCGTGCCGTCCGCCGAGGCCCGCCTCGACGACCGCGACGTCGACGGCCGCGTCCGCGAAGGCAGCGAGCGCGGCGGCGGTGACGGCTTCGAACTGCGTCGCCTCGAGCTCGACCGCGGTGGGACGGACACGGCCGACCGCTGCCTCGAAGTCCGCTTCGCGCCCGTCCAGCCGGATGCGCTCGGGCCAGCCTGCGACGTGCGGCGAGATCGTCGAGCCGACGCTCAGACTCTCGGCGAGGAGGAGCTGCTCGATCGTGATCGTGGCGGTCGACTTGCCGTTCGTCCCGACGACATGGATCGCCGGGTAGGCGTCCTGCGGGTCGCCGATCGCGGCGAGCAGCCGTCGCATGCGGTCGAGCCCGAAGCCGTCGCGCGGCCACGGGCTCATCGCGTCGAGCCACTCGACGGCGGTCATGCCTAGCCTTCGAGCGCGGCCAGTTCCCGGCGGTAGCGCTCGAGCTTCTCGCGCTCGGCGGCCACGACGTCGTCGGGCGCGTTGGCGACGAAGCGCTCGTTCGCGAGCATCCCCTCCGCCCGGGCGACCTCCCTCCGGAGCCGCTCGATCTCGGTGTCGCGGTCACCGTCCGCCTGGATCCGCTCCGGCCTGACCACGGCGGCGAAGATGCGGCGCTCGTCGTCAGAGCCGAGCTCGACCTGGACACTGCTGCGCCGGAAGATCTGCGCGGCCTCCTGGACCCGATCGAGTCCGGCGACGGCGTCGGTGAAGCGATCGTCCGCGTCCGGCCATGGCGACACGATCAAACGCGCGGACCGCTCAGGGAGGTGTGACCAGATCTCCTCGGTCACATGGGGCAGCACGGGATGCAGGAGCCGGAGGAGCCGCTCGAGCGCGCCCAGCGCGGTGGCGACCGCGGCCTCGTCGCGGTCGTAGAGCCGTGGCTTGATCGCCTCCGCGTACCAGTCGCAGAAGTCGTCGAACGTGAGGTGGTAGATCGTCGCTGTCGACTCGGCGAAGTCGAAACGCGACCACGCCTCCTCGATCTCGGCTCGGGCGGCCTCGATGCGCGCCAGGATCCACCGCTCCTCGAGGTCGCGGGGCTCCAGCGACGGCGACACGCCCTCCGCGTTCTGCAGGATGAGCCGTGCGACGTTCCAGAGCTTGATCGCGAGCTTCCGCCCCTCCTCGATCGCGCCGTACGAGAACCGCACGTCCTGTGTCGACGAAATCTTCAGGAGGCCGTAGCGCGTCGCGTCGGCGCCGTACTCCTCGATCGGCTCCATCGGGTCGATCCCGGTGCCGAGACTCTTCGACATCCGACGCCCGTCGAGCGCGAGCACCGTCGAGTGGATGATCGAGTCGGTGAACGGGACGTCGCCGAGGACCTCGAGGCCCGTCCAGATCATCCGGTTGACCCAGAGGCGGATGATCTCGCGGGCGGTCGAGTTGACGTCGCCCGGGTAGTAGCGCGCGAGCTCAGGCGTCTCGTCCGGCCAGCCGAGCGTCGCGTACGGCCACAGCGCCGACGAGAACCACGTGTCGAGGACGTCCGACTCGCGATCGAGCTCGGTCGCGCCGCACTCGGCGCACGCCGACGGCTCGTCCACGGTGACGGTCAAATGGCCGTCGGGGCACCTCCAGATGGGTATCTGATGCCCCCACCACAGCTGGCGCGAGATGCACCAGTCCGGCGTCTCCTCGAGCGAGGCGATCGCGAACCGGTGCTGGGACTCGGGGTGATACCGAACTCGGCGCTCGCGTAGCGCCTCGAGCGCCGGTGCTGCGGGCTCCTTCATCGCGCACCACCACTGCAGCGAGATGAGCGGCTCGATGCGCGAGTGACAGCGCTCGCACGTCCCGACCGAGTGCCGGTACGGCTCGCGCTTCTCGATGAGGCCGCGCTCCTCCGCCCAGGCGAGAACGCGCTCGCCCGCCTCCTCCTGCGTGAGCCCGGCGAGATCCCCCGCCTGCTCGTTCATGCGTCCGTCCGCGCCGACGACCATGGGCTCGGGCAGGCCATGGTCGCGCCCGATGTCGAAGTCGAGCGGGTCGTGCCCGGGGGTGACCTTGAGCGCGCCGGTTCCGAACTCGCGGTCGATGCGCTGGTCGGCGATCACCGGTACGCGGAGCTCCGTATACGGGACGACGACCTCGCGGCCGATCGCATCGCGGTAGCGCGGGTCGTCGGGATGCACGGCGACGCCGACGTCGGCGAGGATCGTGGCCGGCCGGACGGTCGCGATCGAGATCCCGTCGCGGCCGTCGCCGTCCGCGAACGGGTAGCGGACCGTAACGAGCGTGTCGTCCATGTCCTCGTGCACAACCTCGAGGTCCGAGATCGCCGTCTGGTGGAACGGGCACCAGTTGACGATCCGGTTCGCGCGGTAGATCCAGCCGCGCTCCCAGAGCCGGACGAAGAACGTCGTGACCGCCCGCACGTAGTCGTCGTCCATCGTGAACCGCTCGCGCGAGTAGTCGAGCGAGCAGCCGAGTCGTCGGAACTGACCCATGATCGTGCGGCCCGTCTTCTCGAGCCACTCCCAGGTCAGCTCGACGAACGCCTCGCGACCGACGTCCTGCCGCGTGCGCCCCTCCTTCGCGAGCTCCTTCTCGACGACGTTCTGCGTCGCGATCCCCGCATGGTCGTAGCCCGGCTGCCAGAGAACGTCGAACCCTCGCATGCGGTGCCAGCGGGCCAGCACGTCCTGGATCGACCCGTTCAAGGCGTGCCCCATGTGCAGGTCGCCGGTGACGTTCGGAGGCGGGACGCAGATGACGTAGGTCAGCTCGCTGCGCGCGCCGGCTCCCGCCTCGTACAGGCCCTCGCCTTCCCAGGCCGCCTGCCAGCGCGCCTCCGCGCCCGTCGGGTCGTACCGCGACTCCATCGCGCGAGAGTCTAGGTCGGTGTGCTCGCGGCGCTCGCGGGCTTCGCGCGCTGGCGCCGCCCGGCTACCGGGGACAGCGAGGTGCCTTTGCGGTCGCGATGCACTCCCTGAGAGTAGCGGGCAGTTCAAGACCGAGGCGCGAGCGACCGATTGGTCGCGCATGGCCACCAATCGCAGGCTCGAGGCGAAGATCACGCGTCGCTTCCTCCCGTTCGTGGCAGTCGGAGTGCTCGCGCTCGCGACGACCGCGATGCCGCCGCGACCCGACGACTGGACGTACGTCTGGATCGCAGCGGTGCTGACGGTCGTCATCGCTGCCGTCGGCGTCCTCACGCCGTGGTCGCGGTTGCCGCAGTGGACGTTCGTCGTGCCGCCACTTGCGTACTTCGTCGTTGTGGCACTCCTGCGGGAGGCGAACGACGGTTCCGTCTCGGGCTACGCGCCGCTCGCTCTCCTTCCGGTCGTCTGGATCGCGCTGAACCTCGGGAGGCGAGAGGTGGCCCTCGGGATCGGCGTCGGTGCGTCGGTGTTCGTGCTGCCACTCCTCGTGGGCGATCCGGAGAGCTACGCGACGAGCGACTGGCGCCGCGCGCTCCTGTGGACCGGCGTCGCGGTGATCGTCGGGTTCTCCGTCGAGGCGATCATGCAAGACAAGCGGTCCCAGACGCGCATCTCCCGCGAGCACGAGCGGAGGATCGCCGCGATCGCCGGTGTCGCGCGCGCGCTGACCGCCGACGTCGATGCGCGGGAGCACATCTGCCGCGCGACGCTCGAAATCGCCGGAGCGAGCCTCGCCGCCATCTGGGAGCCCGACGGCTACGGCGACCTCGTCCTCACGGGACACGCCGGCCCGGAGCTTGGGCGGGTGCGGTTCCGGACGCGCGAGGACTCGTCCGGCAGCCTCCAGGCCTTCATGTCGGGCACGACGTACTTCTCTTCCGACGCGCTCGACGACCCGAGCCTCGCGCAGGAAGAGGTCCGCCGCACGGGGGTCGTCTCGATGCTGTTCGAGCCGATCATGCGCGGCGGCACGACCGTCGGTGTTCTGAGCGTGGGCTGGGACCGGCGCGTCGAGGGTGTCGACCAGCCGACCACCCAGGCGGTGATGCTCCTCGCAATCGAGGCGGCAGTCGCCATCGAGCGAGCCGACCTCCTCGCGGGTCTCAGCCGGATTGCCGAGACGGACGAGCTGACGGGGCTCCCGAATCGCCGTGCGTGGGACGAGACGATCCGGCGAGCGGTCGGCTACGCGAGCAGGACGCACCGCCCGCTGTGCGTGGCCGTCGTCGACCTCGACCACTTCAAGGCGTTCAACGACGAGCACGGCCACCTGGCCGGCGATCGGCTTCTGAAGTCCGCCGCAGCCGCCTGGCGAACCGCATTGAGACAGACGGACACGCTCGCGCGCTACGGCGGCGAGGAGTTCGGCGTCGCCCTTCCGAGCTGCTCGCTCTCGGAGGCACAAGTCGTCCTCGACCGCCTCCGGACGCTGACGCCCGACGACCAGACGTGCTCCATCGGGCTCACCGGGTGGAACCCGGGCGAGACCGGTGCGGAGCTCGTCGCCCGTGCGGACGAAGCGCTGTACGACGCGAAGCGCAACGGACGCAATGCGCTCGTCGTGGCGTAGGTCGGACTAGGGATCGAGCACGAGGATCGTGCTCGATCCGTGGGCGTACAGCCGGCCCTCGGAGTCCTCGACGCGCGCCTCGGTCGTCGCCACCCGGCGACCCGGGTGAACGATCGAGCCCGTGCACCGGACCACTCCGGTCTCCGTCGTGAGCGCGCGTGTGAAGTTCGCCTTCACCTCGAGCGTCGTCCAGCCGACGGGCTCGCGGAGCGTCGTGACGAATGCGAGACCCATCGCGGAGTCCATGAGTGTCATCGCGAGACCGGCGTGGACGATCCCGATCGGGTTGTAGTGGTACTCGGCCGGCTGACACTCGAAGACCGCGTGTCCTCGCTCCGCCTCGACGAGGCGGAAGCCGAGCGTCTGTGCGATCGGAGGAGGCGGGATCTCGCCTGCGGCCATCAGCTGCATGAGCTCGAGCCCTGAGCGATCGGCCATCGTGTCCCGTAGCGCGAACGGGTCGGCCCAGCTGTACGTCCGCGTGCGCTCGCTCACCGGCCCACCGCGTAACCCTGCATTCCGCGCGGGTTCGCACCCGCCCGAAGGAGGCCGTCGGACTCGCGTGCGACTGCGGAGACGCGTCCCGCGGACCACGCCGGCCAGACCGACACGTCGTGCCCGCGACGCTGCAGGTCGGCGATCGTGCGCGCGTCGAAACGCGACTCGACCGCGAGCGACTTCGCTACGAACTCGCGCGGGAAGAACGACGAGATGAGGTGATCCGAGTGGAACTCTGGCGCGTCGATCGCCGCCTGGAGGCCGAGCCCGAGGTCGACGTGACGGACGAACGCGTGCAGCGCCCACTGCTCCTGCTGGTCGCCGCCGGGCGTGCCCCACGCGAGATAGGGTGCACCGTCGCGGAGCGCAAGCCCGGGGGAGAGCGTCGTCCGCGGCCGCTTCCCCGGCTCGAGCGAGGACGGGAGCCCCTCCTCGAGCCAGAACATCTGTGCCCGTGTCCCCAAGGGCCAGCCGAGCGCCGGAATGACCGGCGAGCTCTGCAACCACCCGCCGCTCGGTGTCGCCGAGAGCATGTTGCCGAAGCGATCGGCGACGTCAACGTGGACGGTGCCGCGACCGGGCTCACCCGACCCGATCGTCGCCTCCCCGGTCTGCAGACCGGGGAGGCGTCCGAGGCCGGGAACGTAGTCCTCCGACGCCTCGTCGCCGATGCGAGAGCGCCGCTCGTCGTTGTACTCACGAGTGAGCAGCGTCTCGAGCGGGACCTCTGCGGAGTCGCCGTACAGCGCATCCCGGTCGGCGAACGCGAGCTTCCCGCACTCGACGACGACATGGACGAACTCCGCGGCCGAGAGCTCGGCGAGGTCGTACCCGCGAAGCAGCGCGAGCTGCTGGAGCCCGACCGGGCCGGCTGCCCACGGCTGTGTCTTGCAGACGGTGAGGCCCCGGTACTCGAGCGCCGCGACCGGCTCGAACGTCGCGCGCCAGGCGGCCATGTCGGCGCCGGTCAGGAACCCGCCTTCACCCGCCACGAAACGGTCGATCTCATCGGCGACGAAGCCCTCGTACCAGGCGAGCCGTGCCTTCTCGATCTCGTCCTCGCGCGAGCCGCCGCGACTCTCCTCGACGATGCGCCGATACGTGGCCGCGAGCGCCGGGTTGCGGAAGAGTGCGCCCGCCTCCGGCGCAGGCAGGTAGAGGTCGCGTGACCCGGGCCAGCTCGCGACGAGCGCCTCGCTCAGGTCGATCGTCGCGCGGATGCGCTCGTGAAGGGGGTAGCCCTGCTCTGCGTAGCCGATGGCGAACTCGAGGAGGTCGGCGAGATGCCACGTGCCGAAATCCCGCAGGAGGAGCAGCCAGCCTCCGAACGCGCCGGGGACGCAGGCGGCGAGGACCCCGGTGCCCGGGATCAGCTCGTGGCCGAGCTCGTGGAAGCGCTCGATCGTCGCGGCACCGGGCGCAACTCCCTGCCCACACAGGGCGAGCGGCTCGCCGCGCTCGACCGACCAGAACACGGCCGGGACCTCGCCGCCCGGTCCGTTCAGATGCGGCTCGACGACCTGCAGCACGAAGCCCGTCGCCACGGCCGCGTCGAAGGCGTTGCCCCCGCGTTCGAGCACTGCCATCCCCGTCTGCGACGCGAGCCAGTGCGTCGACGCGACCATCCCGAAGGTGCCGCGAAGCTCGGGACGGGTCGTGAAAGCCACGCCCGCAGCCTACGGAAGCCTCGCTCGTCCAAGGGCGAGACGTTCGCTCCGCTCAGGGACGAACGACGAAGTACGCGTTGAACGGATCGTGCTCGAGCAGGTGCACGTCGATCGACGGGAAGCCCGCCTCGGCGAGGAGCTCGCGCGCCTTCTCCTCGCCCCACATCGCACCGAGGCCGTCGCCTCCCTGGGCGAGCGAGACCGTCATGCAGTGCATGCACGAGATCATGTAGAGGAGCGGCGCTCCTGGATGGTCGAGGTTCTCGTGAACGTGGCTCGAGCCCTGGATGTCCTGCATCAGGTAGACGCCGTCCGATCGGAGGGTCCGGCGAATGCCCTGCAGCATCGCGAGCGGCCTCGCTTGGTCGTGCACGGCGTCGAACGTGGTCACGTAGTCGAATGCCTCGGAGTCGGCGTCGCTGTCGAACGTGCTCAGGTCGCGCCGCTCGAACCGCACGTTCGCAAGACTGCGTTCCGCTGCCTGTGCCGACGCGTACGCGATCGCGTCACCGGACAGGTCGTAGCCCTGGAACGTCGAACCCGGGAAGCGCTCGCCGAGGAGTAGCAGCGCCCTGCCCCGACCACAACCGAGATCGAGCAGCGAGGCCCCTTCCTCGAGGCGCTCGGCCATTCCGGGAACGAGCGGGAGGATGTGCGAGAACAGCACCGACAGGACGGTCTGAGCGCTCTCCTCCGCCATCACCTCGTGGAACCGCGCGAAGCGCTCGTACGGCACGCCGCCACCTTTCTCGAAGCACTCGAGGATGTCGTCCTCGACGATCGACAGCGTCGGGATCCACTGCGCCTCGACGGCGAGATTGTCCGGAGAGGCCGCCCGCGTCAGCCATGCGGCGTGCTCGGGCGGGAGCGAGTAGCGTCCCGTGTCCGGGTCGATCTCGACGATACGGCCGGTCGCCATGGCGCCGAGCCATTCCCTGACGTAGCGCTCGTTCAACCCTGCCGCACTCGCGAGCTCAGGACTGGTCGCGGCGTCGAGCTCCGCCAGCGCGTCGAAGAGGCCGGCGCGGTGCCCGACCGACGTCATGACCATGAGCGCGCCGGCGTTCAGCATCTCCAGCATCCGCCCAGCGAACGCCTCTGAGCGCGCGGTGTCGTACACGGACTCGGCCACAGGACCTCCCAGGCTGGGGACCTCTAGTGTTCCACCCCGTGCTCACGTGTGCGCGCTGCGGCCAGGAGAATCCCGATGGGGCGAAGTTCTGCAACGCGTGCGGCGCCGCGCTCGGAGAGCCAGGGCCAGCCGGCGAGGAGCGACGCGTCGTATCCGTGCTGTTCGTCGACCTCGTCGGCTTCACCTCGCGCTCCGAGAAGCTCGACCCGGAGGACGTCCGTGCGTTCCTCGTCCCCTACTACGAGCGCGTGCGCGGCGAGCTCGAGAGCCACGGCGGGAAGGTCGAGAAGTTCGTCGGCGATGCCGTGATGGGCGTGTTCGGTGCACCGGTGACATACGGCGACGACGCCGAGCGGGCCGTGCGCGCCGCTTTCGCCGTCCGCGACTGGGCCGAGGGCGAAGGGCTCCAGCTGCGCGTCGCCGTCAACACCGGCGAGGCGATCGTCGCACTCGACGCCAGCCCCGAGCGCGGCGAGACCTTCGTTGCGGGGGACGTCGTCAACACCGCGGCCCGACTGCAGTCCGCGTCCCCGGTCGGGGCGGTGCTCGTAGGCGAGGAGACGTACATCGGGACGCGCGGCTCGATCGAGTACCGGCCGGCCCAGCCGGTCGTGGCAAAGGGGAAGGAGGCGCCCGTGCAGGCGTGGCTCGCTCTCCGCGCCACGTCGGCCATCGGGGAGCGCCCGGCCGCGCCCGTTCCGATGGTCGGACGCGATCGCGAGCTTGCAGTTCTCACCGGAGTCTGGGACCGCGTCGTCGACGAGGGACGAAGTCACTTCGTCACGGTCTTCGGCCCGGCCGGGATCGGCAAGTCGAGAATCGCCCTCGAACTCGCACAGCTCGTCGCAGCACAGGGCGCGCGTGTCATCCGCGGTCGCTCGACCCCCTACGGCGCGTCCAGCCCGTACAGCGCGTTCGGTCAACAGGTGAAGCAGATCGCGCGCATCTTCGACAGCGACGACGCCGCCGAGGCAACGGAGAAGCTCACAGATGCGATCGCGTCGCTCGCAGGGCCGGCCGCCGCCGAGGAGCATGCGCCGAATCTCGCAACACTTCTCGGCCTGGACGGAGACCGTGAGGCCCCCGACCGCGAGCAGCTCTTCTTCTCGGCCCGCGTCCTCGTCGAGTCACTCGCGCTGGGGGGTCCTACACTGCTCGTGTACGAGGACATCCATTGGGCGGACGCGAGCCTGCTCGACCTGCTCGAAACGTTCGCGGCCCGGGTCCGGGACGTCCCGGTGCTCTTCCTCGCGCTGGCGCGACCCGAGCTTCTCGGAGATCGGCCGGGATGGGGCGGTGGTCTGCCCGCGTACACGGCACTTCCGCTGGAGCCGCTCGGCGACGCCGCAAGTCGCGAGCTCGCGGGCGAACTCCTCGGGCGAGTCGACGAGACGACGCGCGCGGAGCAGGTCGCGGCGACGGCCGAGGGCAACCCGCTCTTCATCGAGGAACTCGCCAGGTGCCTCGGCGAGCAACGGGTCGAGGGGCTCGATGAGCTGCCCACGAGCATCCGCGCGATCATCGCGGCGAGGCTCGACGCGCTTCCGGCGGCGCAGCGCGCCGTCGTGGTCGACGCGTCCGTGGTGGGCCGGGTGTTCTGGCGGGGCGCACTGCTCGAGATCGACGACCGCTCGGACCTGTCTGAGGTGCTCGGCTCTCTCGAGGGGCGTGACCTGATTCAGCGCGAGGCCGTGTCCCGGATCAAGGGGGATCAGCAGTTCGGCTTCAAGCATGGGCTCATCCACGACGTTGCGTACGCGACACTCCCCCGCGCCGCCCGCCGCGCCAAGCACGCGGCCGTCGCGCGCTATCTCGAGGCGACGACCGACGTGGGGCAGTCGCACGAGGCGCTCGGCCACCACTGGCGCGCGGCCGGCGAGAACGAGCGCGCCCTCGAGCACCTCACGGCCGCCGCCGACCAGGCGGGTCGTGGTTGGGCGAAGCAGCGAGCCGTGGCCCTGTATCGCGAGGCGCTCGAGGTCCTCGCCGAGGACGACGCACGACGCCGCGACGTCACGCGGAAGCTCGCGGTGGCACTGCAGGCCGCGTACCACCTCGGCGACGTCGGGGGCGTGCCCGCAGGTGAGCCGGGCTAGACGGGGTCTTCGGTGAGCGGGAAGTCGGCCGGCGTGACGTCGCCTGCGACCTCGTAGATCGTCGTCACGACGTGGTCGCCGAGCCGGCTCGCGTGCTCGCGGACCATCTCCTCGTTCGGCGCCTCGTAGATGCAGAACGACTTCGGGACCCCGTCCGAGCCGACGACGACGTGGCTGTGCTCCCAGACGATCTCGGGATAGTGGTAGTGCCCGATCGCCTTCGAGCGCGTCGCGACGGTCGGAAGGCCGTCCATGTCCACCGTGTACGTTCGCTCGATCAGGTAGCGCGGCATTGAGGACAGCGTAACGACAACCGTATGATCGGCGAAATGGGTCGAACTACCTAGATTGCGACGGCGCTAGGCCGACTCTTCGGCCAGCGCGTCGAGCTCCTCGTCGTCGACCGCCGCGACGCCGCTCGTGACGAGCGTCGGCTTCTGGCCGCGCGAGATCGTCTCCTTCGTCAGCACGCACTTCGTCACGTCGGTGCGCGACGGAAGCTCGAACATGACGTCGAGGAGAGCGAGCTCGATGATCGAGCGCAGACCGCGCGCGCCGGTCTCACGGGCGAGCGCGTGCTCGGCGATCTCCCAGAGCGCGTCTTCGGTGAAGACGAGCTCGATCTGGTCGTAGCCGAAGAAGCGCTGGTACTGACGGACGAGCGCGTTCTTGGGCTCGATGAGGATCTCGACGAGGTCTTCCTTCGTGAGCTGATGGACGGCAGAGACGACGGGAAGACGACCGACGAACTCGGGGATGAGGCCGAACGTGATCAGGTCCTCGGGCATGACGTCGCTCAGGAGCTCCGAGTTCTCCGCAGCGCTCCTCGAGCGGATGTCCGCGCCGAAGCCCACCGTGTTCTTCCCGATGCGGCGCTCGATGATCTTGTCGAGGCCGGCGAACGCGCCGCCGCAGATGAAGAGGATGTTCGTCGTGTCGATCGAGAGGAACTCCTGGTGCGGGTGCTTGCGCCCGCCTTGTGGTGGCACGGACGCGACGGTGCCCTCGAGGATCTTCAGGAGCGCCTGCTGGACGCCCTCGCCGGAGACGTCGCGCGTGATGGAAGGGTTGTCCGCCTTCCGCGCGATCTTGTCCACCTCGTCGATGTAGATGATCCCGGTCTCGGCCTTCTTGATGTCGAAGTCCGCGGCCTGGATGAGCTTCAAGAGGATGTTCTCGACGTCCTCGCCGACGTAGCCGGCTTCCGTGAGCGCCGTGGCATCCGCGATCGCGAAGGGAACGTTGAGGATCCGCGCGAGCGTCTGCGCGAGCAGCGTCTTGCCGCACCCGGTCGGGCCGAGCAGGAGGATGTTCGACTTCTGGAGCTCGACCTCGCCGTCCTCGAGGCCCATCCGCACGCGCTTGTAGTGGTTGTAGACCGCCACCGCGAGGGTGCGCTTGGCCTCCTCCTGCGAGACGACGTAGTCGTTCAGCACGGAGTAGATGTCGAGCGGCTTCGGGAGATTGTCGAGGTCGAGCTGCGCCGGAGACGTGAGCTCCTCGTCGATGATCTCGTTACAGAGGTCGATGCACTCGTCGCAGATGTAGACGCCGGGACCAGCGATCAGTTTCTTGACCTGCCGCTGACTCTTCCCGCAGAAGCTGCAAAGCAGCTGCTCGTTGCCCTCGCTCGCCCGAGCCACGTGTCTCCTTTTACTCCGTTTTCACCGTCGATGGAAGGGGGGAGCCCGTTATGAACGGGCGGAGACCACCCGGTCGATGATCCCGTACTCCTTGGCTTCCTCGGCGGTCATGTAGTAGTCGCGCTCCATGTCGTTCGACACCTTCTCGATGGTCTGGCCGGTGTGACTGGACATGATCTCCTCCATTAGCCGCTTGAGGCTGATTACCTCCCGCGCCTGGATCTCGATGTCCGTCGGCTGCCCCGAGAAGCCGGCCGAGCCCTGGTGGATGAGGATCTTCGAATGGGGCAGCGCGCTGCGCTTGCCCTTCGCGCCCCCGGCGAGGACGACCGCGCCCATGGACATCGCCATGCCGACGCAGATCGTCTGCACATCGGGGCGAATGAACTGCATCGTGTCGTAGATCGCGAGCCCGGCGTACACGATGCCCCCCGGCGAGTTGATGTAGATCGAGATGTCCTTGTCGGGGTCCTCCGACTCGAGATGGAGGAGCTGCGCGACGATGAGGTTCGCGATCTGGTCGTCGATCGGCGTCCCCAGGAAGATGATGCGCTCGTTGAGCAGACGCGAGTAGATGTCGAACGAGCGCTCGCCGCGCGACGTCTGCTCGATGACCATCGGGATCAGGGGGCTCATGCACTCTCCTTGCTGCCGGGGGTCCACAACTTCGTCTCCCCTTCGGGTTTCTCCTTGTCGGGGGTCCACAGCTTGTCTCGCGCCTCCGCGAGCTCGGGGGCGATCGGCTCCACGTCGGCGACGAGGCGGTCGAGCGCGGCTCGGAGCCGGAGGTCCTCGCGGATCGACTCCTGCTGCCCGTGCGCCCAGACGTCCTCGATGACGCCCTCGACGTCGTCCTCACCGGAGGCGACGGCCTCGTCGCGGATGTACGCCTTCACGTCGTCGTCCGCGATCTCGATCCCCGCCTTCGCGGCGAGCGCCTCGAGCGCGAGCTCACGCGCGACCGACACCGCGGCCTCGAGCACCATCTGCCGCTCGAGCTCCTGGATCGAGCCGCCGCTGGCCGCGAGGTAGGTCTCCAGCGTGATGCCGCGTCGGTCGAGCGAGCGCGCGAACCCGGTGAGCAGGTCGGACGCGCGCGTCCGGACGAGCGGAAGCGCAGGCTGCACGGACGATGCCCGCACGAGCTCGTCCACTGCCGAGATGCGGAAGGCGGCGTCGATCTCGGCGTCGAGCTGCTCGCGCAGAGTCCCCTCGATGCTCGAACGGAGCTCGGCGATCGTGTCGAACTCGCTCGCGGAGCGCGCGAGCTCGTCGTCGATCTCGGGGAGCACCTTCTC
Source organism: uncultured Gaiellaceae bacterium (assembly GCA_963736935.1). Classification (GTDB taxonomy): domain Bacteria; phylum Actinomycetota; class Thermoleophilia; order Gaiellales; family Gaiellaceae; genus GMQP-bins7. Next base: position 121,756 of record CAVTQX010000013.1, read on the forward strand.
CTGGATGTCGCGGACCGTGATCTCGATGTTCGAGGACGAGCCGTCGGCGAGCGGAAACGCGATCTCCTTCGTCTCCCCCGCCGTCGCGCCCGCGAGGGCGGCCTCGATCTCGGGGGCGAGCCTGCCGCCTCCCAGCTCGACGATCGTGTCGGGCTGTGCCTCGCCGTCTGCGTCGACGAGGTCGACGACGAGCGTGTCGCCCACCTGGGCGGGACGTTCGCCCGCCGGCGCGAGCTCGGCGACGGACTCACGCAGCGCGTCGATCTCGGCATCGACGGACTCCTGCGGGACGTCGATCTCGGCGCGCGGTACCTCGAGCGCCGTCCAGTCGACGAGCTCCGGCAGCGGCTGCACCTCGACGGTCGCGATGAAACTCCACGCCTCGTCGGCCGTGTCGGGGAGCTCGAACTCGTACTGGGGATCGGAGACCGGGCGAACACGGCTGCGCGACGCGGCGCTCCAGAACCAGCCTCCGATATGGCTGTCGACCGCCTCGGCGTAGATCCGCTCCTTGCCGAGCCGTGAGACGAGCACCGGCTTCGGGATCCTGCCCTTGCGGAAGCCCGGGATCTTGACGCTCTCCGACAGATCCGACATCGCGTGATCGACGGCATGCCGCACCTGGTCGGGCGACACGTCGACGGTCAGGCGGACACGGTTCTCGCCGACGGTCTCGACAGCTGTGCTCACTCGGCCATTCAACCAGCCGCGGATAGGGTCACGTCCGTGGAGCGGTACGACGTCGTCGTGGTCGGAGTCGGAGGGATGGGAAGCGCTGCGCTCTATCACCTCGCACGACGCGGCAAACGCGTCCTCGGGCTCGAGCGCTTCGACCTTCTCCACGAGCGGGGCTCGTCGCACGGGCTGACGCGGATCATCCGACTCGCGTACTTCGAGCACCCGGACTACGTGCCGTTGCTTCGCCGCGCGTACGAGCTCTGGCGCGAGCTCCAGGCCGAGGCCGGCGAGCAGCTCCTGTGCATCACGGGGATCGTCGAGGGCGGCGACCGGATCCTCGAGGGCGTACTTCACGCGTGCGCCGAGCACGACATCCGGCACGAGGTGCTTACCGGCGCCGAGGTCGAACGCCGTTTCCCCGCGTATCGCCTCCCTGCCGGAATGGAGGTTGCGTTCCAGCCGGACGGCGGGTTCGTGGTCCCCGAGCGGTGCATCGTCGCGCACGTCCGGGGTGCGCTCGAGCGCGGCGCGGAGTTGCACGCGCGCGAGCGGGTGCTCGAGTGGTCGGAGACGGAGAGTGGCGTGCGCATCCGGACCGACCGCGCCGAGATGGAGGCAGAGCGAGTCGTGTTCACCGCGGGTGCGTGGTCGCAGGACGTCGCGCACCTTCCGGAGGGACTCGTCCGCGGCGTACGCCAATCGCTCGCCTGGCTTCAGCCCACACGTCCGGAGATCTTCGAACCCGAACGCATGCCCGTCTTCAACCTCGCGCTCGACGGCGAACATTTCTACGGCTTCCCCGCGCACGGCATCCCGGGCTTCAAGCTCGGGCGGTACGACCACTTCGGTTCGGGCGGCGATCCCGACACGATCGACCGCGAGCCGACCCTCGCCGACGAGGCGCCGCTCCGTGCGTTCGCGGAGCGCTACTTCCCGGAGGGCGCCGGGCCGACCGTCGCGCTCAAGACGTGCCTGTTCGAACCGTCGCCGGACGAGCACTTCCTCATCGACCGCCACCACGACGTGCCCGCTGCCGTCGTCGGCGCCGGCTTCTCGGGCCACGGGTACAAGTTCTGCTCGGTCGTGGGCGAGATCCTCGCCGACCTGGCGATCGACGGACGCACCCGGCACGACATCGGACTGTTCCGCCTCGACCGCTTCGAGCATTCCGTCGGGGATCGACCGTGAGGCCTGATCTCCGACGGACAGTGCGGGCGGGAGGACTCGAACCTCCAAGGACCTTGCGGCCCAACGGGACCTAAACCCGCCGCGTTTGCCAATTCCGCCACGCCCGCGCCAGGCGAAGGATAGGCGTCGTCAGTAGCCGTCGACGAGGCGCGAGAACGTCTCGCGCATGCTCTCCGCGACCAGGCCGACGAGCGCCACGATCGCGAGCACCGCGGCCGCGTCGAGCAGCTCCCCCGTCGCGGTCAGGACGAGGAGCGCGGTGAAGCTGCCGAGAACCAGGAACGCGGTCGAAAGCGGCCGTCGCGTGTACGTACCGAGGCCGAGCCCGGCAAGGAACGCGGCACCGAACACCACGATCCCTAGAACCATGGCGCGAGGGTAGGACCAGGATCGGACGGACCGGACCGCCAGATGGGCACAGTCGCTCAAGAAGCGGTCGGCCACGGCCGATTCCCGTACGGAGATGCCCCACTCTGGATGGGTACACCTGACGCGCGTGGCGAGCGCCGCGGGCCTCGCCGTGTTCGCGGCGTACACGCTGTTTGCGCCGTCCGACGGCGCGCTCTTCGGATTCTTCAACAGCGGTGTCTACAACGCCCTGATGATCCTCGCCTGCGTCACGACAGGCTCACACGCGTACCTCGTGAAGAAGGAACGCGCCGCCTGGACGGTCATCACCATCGCGATGTCGAGCTGGGTCTTCGGCGAGCTCTGGTACGCGGTCTTCGTTCCCGAGAGCTATCCGTCCATGGCGGACGCGGGGTACATCGGCTTTTACCTGCTCCTCTACGTCGGCATGGTCCTGCTTCTGCGCTCGCGTGCCCGCACGATCGCAGGCACGCTCTGGATCGACGGCGCCACCGCCGCCCTCGCCGCGGGTGCCGTCGGCGCGGCGGTCATCTTCGCGCTCGTCGCCGACGTCACCGCCGGCTCGACGTCCGTCGTCGTGACGAACCTCGCGTACCCACTCGGCGACGTGCTCCTGCTCTCGGCCGTCTTCGGCGTCTTCGCGCTCACCGGCTGGCGGCCCGGACTGCGGTGGGGGCTCCTCGGCCTCGGCGTCCTCTCGACGACCCTCGCCGACAGCATCTACCTGTTCCAGTCCGCCGAGGGCACGTACGTGGAGGGAACGTGGATCGACATCCTCTGGCCCGCCGCCCTCCTCCTCATCGCGGCATCCGCCTGGGTGAACGACCGCACACGAGCGGGTCTGAGCGTCGAGGGGCGTCCGCTCCTCGCCGTACCGGCGGTCTGCGCGCTCGCCGCGACGGGGATCCTCGTGTACGACCACTTCAACCGGCTGAACGTGCTCGCCATCGTGCTCGCATCGGCGACGCTCGTGCTGGTTGTCGTGCGGCTCGCGGTCACGTTCCGTGAGAACGGACGCCTACTCGCCCTGACCCGCGAAGAGGCGACCACCGACTCGCTCACCGGCCTCGCCAACCGCCGTCAGCTCGTCACCGACCTCGAACGACAGCTCGCGGGTGACCCCGTCGCGCCGACGATGCTCATGCTCTTCGACCTCGACGGGTTCAAGGGCTACAACGACAGCTTCGGCCACCCCGCGGGAGACGCGCTCCTCGCGCGACTCGGCTCCAAGCTCGCGACCGTGCTCACGAACGACGGAACCGCCTATCGCCTCGGGGGGGACGAGTTCTGTCTGCTCGCCACCGTCGGCGAGGGCGAGGCGGAGCCCCTGATCGACCGGGCGTGCGAGGCGCTGACCGAGCGAGGCGAGGGGTTCGACATCGGCAGCTCTTTCGGCGCAGTGATGCTCCCGGACGAGGCGACGGACGCGAGCCACGCGCTCCAGCTGGCCGACGAGCGCCTCTACGCGCAGAAGTACTCGCGGCGGGGCGAGAGCGAGCGGACCATGGCGGCCTTGCTCGCGGCCCTCTCCTTCCGCGAGCCCGAGCTCGAGACGCAACGAGCCGACGCCGGTGTTCTCGCGCTCGAGGTCGGCAGGATGCTGGGCCTCCGTCGCGACGAGCTCGACGAGCTCGAGCGGGCCGCCCGGCTGCACGATCTCGGCAAGATCGCGGTGCCGGACGAGATCCTCCACAAGCCGGGGCCGCTCGACGAGCGCGAGTGGGAATTCGTCCGCCAGCACACCATCGTCGGCGAGCGGATCCTGCGCGCGTCCCCGGCACTTCGCAGCGTCGCCGGGATCGTCCGCTCGAGCCACGAGAACTGGGACGGAAGCGGGTATCCCGATGGCCTCGCCGGCGAGGAGGCGCCGCTCGCATCGCGGATCATCCGCGTCTGCAGCGCCTACGTGGCGATGATCTCGGAGCGTCCGTACCGGCCCGCGCTCTCCGAGGAGGAGGCCCTCGGCGAGCTCACGCGACTCGCCGGCGCGGAGTACGACGCGACGATCGTGCGTGTGTTCGTCGCTCACGTCCGCGACGCGCACGAAGCCGAGCGGGCGGCGTAGCCCGTCACGGGCATACTGAGCGCCCCAGGCCCCGTAGCTCAGTGGATAGAGCGGCAGACTTCGAATCTGCGGGCGGAGGTTCGACTCCTCCCGGGGCCATGGCTCAACCAAGCGGTTTGCGCGCCACGCGCCACCTCGAAACGGCCAATGGGGCCACGTATGGGGCCACACGCGGGTGAGCGTGGCCCCGGCGCATGACCGCGCTGGGGGATCGGCGTATCGTGTTGCCGCAGTGGCGAACGACGCACCGCAGGCTGGCCGCATCAACTGGAACTTGTTGTCGCCTGCTGCGAGCGAGACGCTCGGCCAGGTCGCGCTGCGGCTAGCGGCTGGATGGGATCTCTACCAAGTCGCCGATGAGCTGGACAGGCTGCGGCCGCCGCTCAAGCACCTAACGTTGCCCTCGGGGAAAGTGACGCAGGGGTGGTGCGCGGCGAGGATGCGCGAGCTGCGAGTCGAGATCCGCGCCTCGGTCGACGCCGACTGACCCGAGTTAGCCGAACTCCTTCTCCATAGCTTCGCCCAGGCGCTCCCAGTCGATTCAGAGTCGTCCTTGAGATCCCGAGGGCACGCTCGACCTGACTCGGGGTCGCGAGCAGCCTGATGTCTTCGATCGTGGAGGACTCCATCTACCGCTGGTATCGGCTCAGTTCGATGCCGAAGCGTGTCGATCGGGCTACGCTGCCGCGATGGCGAAGACGAACCCGTGGCGCTGGGATCGAGAGCCGGTCGACTCGACGCGGAGCCTCATCGCCAAGACACCGTTTACGCCCACGGAGAAGGGGCTGCAGGCCGCGATCGAGGTCATCGCGTATCCGCCGGGCCACGTCCAGCGGGAGGACCTTGCTTGCCGCTCCGCGGCGTCGTAGGTTCGAGTTCGTGGGTCGAGCACTCGTGGTCGTCCTGGGTGCGCTCGTGATGGCGCTCCCTGTTGCGGCGGTGGGCCATGGAGAGACCGAGACGATGACGATTCGCCTGACCTCGACGACAGACACTACGAAGACGCTCGTGGACAAGTCACCGAAGCTCGTCGCCAGCAAGGGCGACGTGTACCGGATCAGCTCGCTGTTGCGAAATGCGGTCGCCCAGTTCGGGAGGGCGAAGGGGGCGTTCGTCGGTAGTGAGATCGCGACTTTCACGTTCTTGTCGCGCACTCGTATGGAGGTGAAGGCGGCGGCGAGCCTTCCGGGAGGATTCAGCTTCGCGGGAGGGCGCATTCGCCTTGGGCATGTGACCCACCCCGTGACGGGCGGGACTGGGAGGTTCGCGGGTGCTCGCGGGACAGCCGAGTCGCGTGGTCTTGGTCAGACCAGCGACCGGAGGCTACGAGTGTTCCGGCTCAGCCTTCCCTAGCGACGCCAACACAGCCATCCAGGCACGAGCGCTCGAGCGCGTCAAGCTTCCGGCGGGGCCGGGTCCGTCTGGCAAGAGCCGGCACTGCAGCGGTTTCGTACCGCCCGGCTCAGGAAGGATCCGCCAACCCCGCGTTCGGTCGCCAGCGAGGCGAAAACCGCCGGCCACAGCGGGCTCTCGCGACGCCAGGAGTCGCCCACTACTTCGCGCTGTCGCGGCTCCTGATCGTCGTCGCTAGGCCCTCCCGGCCCGCCGCCTGCGCCAGGGCCGCGCTCACCACTCGCGCGAGGTCACGTTGCGATGCGGAGCGCCGCGATTGCAGGAGGCGTGTCCCGGACCCGAGTGACCCCCGGGTATCGGCGCGCTTTCGGTGTCGAAGCGAGTTGATCGGGGCTACCCTGCCGCCATGCCGACGACGACCGCGCAATGATCACCGAGGCGCGGAAGGCCGGGGTCGAGATCACGGTGACGACGCGCCCGGAGGGGACGGGCCGGATGGTCCCGCTGCCTGGACTCCACCGACAGCCAGAGGACGTCAGAACGTGATCCGCCGCCTCTTGTTTCCTCGCGCTCGTGGTGTACGCAGTCGGGTTCGTCCACCGCAGACGGCGGCGCAAGCAGGCGGCGGAAGCGAGCGCCCCGCTCGCACACCCGACGACCGGCACGAGCACAGTCGGCGTCGTCGGGGGTGAGACGACGACCACGATGCACCTTCGCCCGGCGACTGCCCCACTCCCCCGTCGGGACGTGCCCGAGAAGTCGTGACTGCGCGGACTACCCGCCTCGTCTTGACCGCCGTCGGGGTCGTCGCGGTCGCGGCCGTCGCGCGGCGGTGGTTCACGCCGGGGGACGTGTACGTCCCCGAGGTTCCGGCGAAGCCGTGAGGGCGACCCGCTGGGCTATGGTCGCAATCGCTGTGCTCTCGGCCCTGGTCGCCGTCGCGATCCCCGGCTACCAGGCGTGGCTCATCGTGTTCGGCGGCGTGCTCATCGCCTGGGCGACGTTCGGCCTCCTGAGAGAACGTCCGGACGCCGCGTGGCGGACGCTGGGTATTTCCCGCGGAGTGACGCGCGCTCTGTCGTGAGTTCGTTCGTGAAGCACGCGGGGCACTTCGGAGCGGTTGTCTCGCGGGCGCGGCAGATCGCCGGAGAGGGTGGGCGTCAGCTGTAACAGTACGAGTCCGACGAAGCGTCGCCGCCCTGCAGTCGGATCTGGTGCACGCGCAGGCCACGGAACTCCTCGCTGTGCGGGAAGAATCTCTCGTCGATGCTCAACCCACCGTCGTGGTCGGTGTCGAGCTTGGCCATCCAGGCGCCGACGCCGTCCGGGTAGAACTGGTCGTCCCACGCGCCGTACAGAGAGTTGGTGAAGTAGACCCGCTTGCCGTCGCGGCTGACCTCGACCATCTGTGGCCCGCCGGAGAGCGGCATGTCGGCCCTGGCCGGGTGCGGGGTGCGGTTGACGATGCCGCCGAGCCGCACGGATCCCGCCTGCTTCGGGTTCGCCGGGTCCGACACGTCGAACTGCTTCATCTCGCCAGTGCCCCAGCAGGACACGTAGAGGAATCGGTCGTCAACCGAGAGGTCGATGTCGGTGATGAGCGGCGGCACCGCAGCGAAGGGCTTCAGCGCGGGCGGCAGCAGGTCCGGGTCAGCGGGCTCGGCTGGGATGGTGATGACCTTCTCAGCCTTCCAGTCGTCGCCGTCGCGGAACCACCGCCACACCGAACCGGACAGGTCCTCGGTGGAGATCACGACGCCGACGAAACCCCAGGTCGCCTCAGGGTCGTGGGACGGGCGGAGCTCCAGCGCCATCTGGTGCTGGGCGCCGAGGTCGACGCGCTGGACGTGCTCACCAGCCGCGAGGTCCCAGAAATGGATGGCGTGGCCGTACTTCTGGCCCAGCAGCAGTTCGGGCACGATCCCGTCCTCGATCATCGAAGGACTGCCCCACTCACTGGAGATCAGGACGTTCTGGTTGAGGTGCCACCAGGCGTCGTAGTGGAAGTGCTGCGGCCCGCGGTCGGTCTCCCAGGCGCGCAGGACGTCGAACGTCTCGTGATCGAGCAGCGCGATCCCGCCCGGCCCGTCGTCGTCGCCCTCGGCGCCGCCCACGCACGTGAGGAAGACCCCGTCGGGTCCGCAGTGCAGGGTGTGCGGGCGGGAGTAACCGGCCTTTGCGGACAGGGTCTTAGCGTCGATCGTCTTGACCACCGTCGGCTGGCGGGGGTCCGGCCCGGTGTCGAGCACGTAGATATTCGACGAGCGCAGGCCCGGTACCAGGAGGTAGCGGCGGGCGAGGCCGTCCATGTTGTGGCCCTCGTGCTTGAGCGCGCTGCTGCAGGCATTCCAGCCGAAGTGGTGCAGCTCGTTCCCAAGTCCCGGGACGTCCGTCCAGCCGACCACCCGCCCGTAGCTGTCGGAAGCCGGGTTCACGTCGACGACCGTCATCGCGTCGTTCTTCTGCGCCGCCCGGTCGAAGGCCACCACGTAGGCGAGCTGTTCGACAGGAGCGGCCGCAGCCTCTGCAGCAGTCCGGTAGAAGGTGGGATCGATCGTAGGCTGAGCCATGCGAAGGCCTCCTCGTCTGGGAGCCTCTGCTCCTAATACTGGTGCCAGGCGGAGCATATAACTCGCCTCCTGCCACGAGCTTCGAATCTGCGGGCGGAGGTTCGACCCCTCCCGGGGCCGTGCAGCGCCCGAACTAGACTTGCAGGTCGATGCGTAATCGCGCCCTGTCCACAGACGGCGGCCCCGGCGCTAGCGGCGTCGCCGAATAGCCGAGCCACTGGTGCCCGCAGCCGCCTCCGTTCCGCATCGTCATGGACGCCGCGAGCACAGCCATTCGTACGCCGGCATCCACCGCCACCTTCTCGCCCCCTGGAAGTCCGAGACGATCCATTCGGGCCATGAGCACTCGCACTCACACGGCGACACGCAGTCATCCGGCGAGACGCACGCACAGGACCACGGTCACTCGCACGGTCTCGTTGATCGCTCGATCCTTCGCTCCCGTGCCGGCCTGAAGGCCGTCGCACTCTCGCTCGTCGTTCTCGGACTGACGGCGGCCGCGCAGGCGGTGATCTTCGTCCTCACCGGCAGCGTCGCTCTTCTCGCCGATCTGATCCACAACGTCGGCGACGCGCTCACCGCCATCCCGCTCGGCGTGGCGTTCGCGTTGCGCTCGGAGCGGGCTGAGGGCTACGCCGGTCTCGCCGTCGTGCTGGCGATCTTCGTCAGTGCGTGCGTCGCTGCGTACGAGGCGGTCGTGCGGATCATCAACCCTGAGGCACCCGACCACCTCCTTGCACTCGCCCTGGCAGGTGCGATCGGCTTCCTGGGCAACCTCGTCGCCGCGTTCATCCGTACTCGGGCGGGCAGGCGACTCGACAGCCCTGCCCTGCTGGCGGACGGGAACCACGCCCGCGCCGACGCCTACGTCAGTCTCGGCGTCATTCTCAGTGCCGTCGTTGTCGCGCTCGGATTCGACGTGGCTGACCCTCTGATCGCCCTCGCCATCACTGCAGTGATCCTCCGCATCACGTGGCAGTCATGGCACACGATCCGCCATGGGATCGCCCACGCCTGAGGCGCACAGTGGGTCAGGCGATCGCGGCAGCCTCCTTGTGGCACCAGGCGTAGAGGGCGTCGTACACCGGGAGCGAGAGCTCGAGTTGGCGGTGATCGCCGAGCTCGAGAAGGTGGAAGCCCTCCGCGACCGCGAGCAACCCCCGCGACTGGGGCGTCGCGTCGCGATCCTCCGCAACGTCAGCGCCGTGGACAATCCGGGCTAGGAGATGAACCGCTGGATCGGCGATGTCGTACTCCTCGACAAGCACCTCGAAGGAGCAGAGTCCGTCTCGGTGCGTGTACTCGGCGCCCGGCGAATCGTAGGAGTGCGTCCCCTCTTCTTCTGCGACCGCGAGCACCTGCTCCGCCGGCACGAAGAGAAACTCGGCTTCGGCGTCGATGAAGTTCCGGATCAGCCACGGGCACGCGATTCTGTCCGTGTTCGGACGTTCTCTCGTCACCCACTTCGCCATCTCGACCTCCCGTGAGTCTGTTCGCAGCTTTCGAGGGCATGATGGTCGAGCGGCGCGTTGCCGGGAGCGACCGCCGCGGTAGTCCGCGCGCCTTCGTCTCGGACGACCCTCTACTTCCCGCTCGAGCATGGCCTCGACGACAACCCTCGCTGTGGGTGATGGCACCGACGTCCCGGAACGAACGGCCGGCGGCTCAGGGCTACCGCCCGCGGCCCCAGTCGAGGTACGGTTGCGCCCGTCACAACGGAGACACGCGACCGGACAGGGCGTTTGCCGACTGGCCCGGCGACGACCAGCCGGTAGGCGTGACGTGGCTGCTCGAGTAGGAGGATGTCATCGCCAGGATCAGCCCGTCCGCGTACGTCTCGAATCTCTGGTGGCGCACAAGGTGCTTTCTGCTCGACCTCTATCGCGCGCTTCGCGGTCGGCCGCCGTCGCTCATGTGCTGGCTCGACCGGAATCCGGCGGTAGCCGCGAGCATCAAGTGGCAGTTCCAGTACACGACGAACGCCTACGACATCCCGGAGACGGACAAGCGAGCCTGGCCGTCCTGGTCGGCGCAGGAGCGTCAGGAACTGGTCGACGCGTTCGAAGCCGCGTGGAGCTGGCTCAACGGTCCGGCGCCCTTCACGACTCTCGCCGAGACGCTCGTGTATCCGCCGGTGAACCTCAGCAGCACCGCGACATCGACCGCCCGGCCACAGACGTCGGTCGCCCCCGCATACGCGCGCGAGCTCTACCTGCGCTGGGTCGGAACGAACCTCGCCGTGGAGCTGAGCGGCCACGTCCCCTGGTCCGTCACGGGTTACACACCCGACCAGCTGCAGATCCTGTTCGACAGCGCTTCGTTCGTCGCCCTGGGAGGACCCGGGACGTACACGATCTGCTCGAGCGACCCGTGGAACTTCAACTACGTGAAGCGAAAGGACAATTGCGGCAGCTCGCTCATCGCGCCGCCCCGCTACACGCTCGCCTTCCTGCGTACCGCCAATCTCGTGGGAGCGTCACGGACGGCGACCGTCGCGCGGCTTCTCGACTGGGCGCAGGACAATCTCGTGCACTTCTACGGTGACCTCGACTACGGAACCGCCGAGCAGCACTGGCAGTACCGCGGCCTACCACCGATCACCCGGATCATCGAAGGGACGACCTCGACGCGACCCGGCGGCGCCATATTCGCGCACTGGACAGCAGGCTGCCATGGAACGGCAGGCTTCCTGCGGAACGTCCTGCGAGTCGTGAACATCCCGGTCGAACTCATCCGGGTGTGTGGACACGCCCAGACCCACTTCCTGCCGGAAGGGACATACCTCGACCACACGGACGGCCTGTACGACAGCACGTTCGCCGCCACCGGTCGTCCGGCGTCTGACCTCCTGATCGACGAGGGCACCTACGCCGCCTGGTTCGGGACGACCCAGGTCAACCACGACACACCAGCTGCGTGCGCCAACATCGATCGAAGGGCGGACGAGCTCACGCCATAGTCCACGGCCTACGGCTTGCCTCCGTAGCGGCGGGCGCGTCGTGTCTCACGAGCACGTGCCCGCCACCTGCTCTTGAGCTCGCGCTGGATCCGATGGCTGCTTCGTGCCTCGATCGCACGGAGCTCGCGCTGGAGCTTCACGTAGTTGTGCCAGCGGTCGGCATCGAGCTCGCCGGTCTCGAGCGCCTCGCGCACCGCGCAGTCGGGCTCCGTGGAGTGTGCGCAGTCGTTGAAGCGACACTGCCCCGCGAGCTCCGCGATGTCGGCGAACGCGCTGTCGAGATCGCCTTCCCAGATCTGCAGCTCGCGCAGTCCGGGCGTGTCGATGAGGATTGCGCCTCCGGGCATCATCAGAAGCTGTCGGTGCCGGGTCGTGTGGCGGCCGCGGCCGTCGTTGCGAAGGCCGCCGATCTCCATCACGGTGCGCCCGGCGAGCCGGTTTGCCAAGGTCGACTTCCCCGTGCCCGACGAGCCGAGAAGGACGAACGTCTTCGCGGGCTGTAGCAGCGCCCGTACATCGTCGAGCCCCTCGCCCGTGACGTTGCTGACCGGGAGCACGGGGACGCCGACGGCGACCGCTTCGGCCTCGGCGAGCTTGCCCGGCTCGTCGCAGACGTCGAGCTTCGTCAGCACGATCACCGGATCCGCCCCGCTGTCCCAGGCCGCGGTGAGGTAGCGCTCGAGCCGCCTCGGGTTGAAGTCCGAGTCGAGGCCGTTGACGAGAACGACCGTGTCGACGTTCGCGACGAGGATGTGCTCCTCCGCCTTGAGCCATGGCGTCTTGCGGGAGACCTTCGTGCGACGCGGGAGGAGTGCCTCGATCGCATCGCGGTCTCCCGGGGCGTCGCAGACGACGACCCAGTCGCCGACCGCCGGCATGCCGCCCCAGATCTCGTCATCGCGCATGCGACCGCGCGCGTGGGCGAGCCGGTCGCCCAACTCGGAGCGGACGTAGTAGCCGCCGCGGTGCTCCGCGACGACGCGAGCGGGTCGAAAGCCCCGCTCTCTATATGGCGTGGAGGCCGCCTCGAGCTCGTCGGTCCAGCCGAGAGCGGCCAGGGTTCCATCGGACAACGCAAAGCTCCTTCACTCGGATGGTGAACCGGGCCGCGGCTCGCGCCGCACGAGCTGAGAGCTACAGGGAGGCGTCGAGCCGAACAGAGATGAGGCGGGCGACTTTCATGGTCATCTCCTTTCGCTCGACGAACGGGACTCGAGCAGGGTATGCGTGCTCCGCAATCGCGTCAACCGCTTGACGCGAGACGGTCGCTCTCGGTTTGATGGACGCAGGTGGATCACGACTGGTGAACATGGAGACACCGCTCGCGCACGAGAGCGCGGTTGCCACGTCCAACGGGCACCCGGTGGTGCAGCTCGAGGGCGTGCACAAGAGCTTCGGCGACAACCTCGTGCTCGACGGGATCGACCTGAGCGTCCAGCGCGGCGAGGTGCTCGTGATCATCGGCCCGAGCGGGAGCGGTAAGAGCACGCTACTTCGCTGCGTCAACCTGCTCGAGCCGATCCAGGAAGGTCGCATCTACCTGGAGGGTGACGAGATCACGCGCAAGGGCGCCGACGTCGCGGCGGTCCGGCAACGCGTCGGCATCGTCTTCCAGCAGTTCAACCTGTTCCCGCACCTGACGACGATGGACAACCTCACGCTCGCGGCGCGGCGTATCCGCAAGATGCGACGACGCGACGCCGAGGCACGCGCCCGCGAGCTGCTGGTGATGGTCGGACTCGAGGAGAAGGCCGACCAGCATCCGCACCAGCTCTCCGGCGGTCAGCAACAGCGGGTCGCGATCGCGCGGGCGCTGATGATGAACCCGCACGTGATGCTCTTCGACGAGGTCACGTCGGCGCTCGACCCGGAGCTCGTCGGCGAGGTGCTCGTCGTGATGCGCGACCTCGCGCGCACGGGCATGACCATGCTGGTCGTGACGCACGAGATGCACTTCGCGCGCGACGTCGGAGACCGCGTCGTGTTCATGGACGAAGGCAAGATCGTGGAGGAAGGCGTGCCGGCGGAGGTGCTCGACCGGCCGCGCAAGGAGCGCACGCAGCGGTTCCTGCGGCGCAGCCTGCAACTCGCACACTCCCTGGAGGAGCTCACCATCGACGAAGGAGGAACAGCCGAATGAAACGACTCGCCGTAGGCGTGCTCGTAACGATCGTCGCGGGCGTCGCGCTCGCGACCTGGGGCGGCGCCGCGTCCGCCCGTGAGGCGAACGAGGCTCAGAAGCTTCCCGCACTGCCGTCCAACATCAAGGAGCGCGGACGCTTCAACATCGGTATCAAGTGCGACTCTCCACCGTTCGGCTACATCGACGTCCGCGGACGCAACGTCGGGTTCGACGTCGAGATCGCGCGGTGGTTCGCGCGGTTCGCATTCGGCAAGTCGACCCGTGTGAACTTCACGTGCGTGACCACACCCGCCCGCGAGCCGGCGCTCACCACGGACCGTGTGGACATGGTCATCGCCACCTTCACCTACACGACCGACCGAGACACGCGGATCGACTTTTCGCGTGCCTACTACAAGGCATCAGGGACCCTGCTCGTCCCGAACAGTGCCCCGGACACCTATCTCCCGACGCTCGGGGGTAAGACGATCGCGACCACGAGCGGCTCGATCTACGACACCTGGATCAAGAACTGCTTCAAGGACACGAAGCTCGTCGTGACTGACAGCTTCACGAACGCTCTGCTCGCATTCCGCCAGGGTCGCGCGGACGCGCTCATGTGGGACGACAGCGTGCTCGTCGGAATCGCCGCGACCGATCGCAGCCTGAAGCTGACAGCGGACAGGTTCCTCGCACTCCCCTACGGCATCGGAATGAAGCAGGGGAACACCGCACTGAAGCGCTGGGTCGATTCACGACTCGAGGTAATGCGCAAGCGTGACACGTTCAACACGATCCTCAAGAACAACGTCCCAACACGGGTGTTCGCAGGGTTCCAGAAGAACATCCTCAGGCCGAACAACAGGTTCACGTACACGCAGGGCGACGAGACGACTAAGTGCCCGTAACGGGCATTGACTGCTCGACTGACGGAGCGGCCGCGCAAGCGGCCGCTCCTCTGACCGCGTGATCGCGCACCTCCTGCTCGGCGTCTCGCTCGTCGGCGACGTCTGGTCGTTCGTCCAGGAGAACTTCGACGAGCTCCTTGCCGGTCTGCGTCGGACGCTCTTCATCTCGGCGATCGCAATCGCGGGCGCCTCGGTGATCGGGCTGACGCTCGGCGCGGCGCGCGCATACCGGATCCCCGTCGTGAGCCAGCTCGCCGCGGTGTACGTCGAGGTGATCCGAAACACCCCGATCCTCGTGCAGATCTTCATGCTCTTCTACGCGCTCCCCGAGATCGGCGTCCGCCTCGACGCGTTCACGGTCGCCTGGCTCGCGGTGACCATCTGGGGAGGGGCGTTCAACACCGAGAACTTCCGCGCCGGCTTCGAGGCCGTGCCGACGCGCTACCGCGAGGCGGGGACGGCGCTGGGGTTCAAGGGCTTCGCGACCTTCGTCAACATCACGCTGCCGATCGGTGGTCGGATCGCGCTCCCGTCGTCGATCAACACCTACATCAGCATCGTCAAGAACACGTCCCTGATGTACGTGATCGCGTACCCCGAGATCACGACGACAATCTTCCAGATCCAGGCGCTGACGCTCGAGACGGCCGAGGCGTTCACCGTGCTCGCGCTCACGTACCTGATCATCGTCTGGTCCCTCTCCGCGCTCATTCGACTGCTCGAGTCGCATCTCGCTCTCCCGGAGGATCGCCGATGAGCACGCCTGACTGGGTCGAGCCGGTCGCCCGCTACATGCTCGAGGTGGGCCTCAGGAACACGCTCAAGCTGTCGGCGATCGCACTCGTCGGCAGCTCGCTGATCGGCATCGTCCTCGGCACGCTGCTCACGGTCCGCTTCCTACCGCTGCGGGCGATCATCCGCGCGTACGTCGAGATCTGGCGAGGGCTGCCGATCCTCGTGACGATCTTCATCGTCTACTTCGCCCTGCCGTCTGTCAGCCCCACGCTGCGGTTCGACTCCATCACGGCTGGTGCGATCGCGTTGATTCTCTGGGGGAGCGCCCAAGTGGCGGAGACGACGCGCGGCGCCGTCCAGTCCATCCCGCGCGAGCAACACGAGGCGGCGGCGGCGCTCGGCTTCGGCTGGGTCGGCCGGCACGCATTCGTGATCATGCCGCAGGCCCTCCGCCGACTCCTTCCCCCGCTCGTCGGCCTGCTCGTGAACATCATCCAGAACACGACGATCGTTCAGGTCATCGGGGCGCCCGAGCTGCTGGAGAGCGCCGAGCGCCAGGTCGAGCGGCTCACGTTCGAGGGCGACCAGCACGCGATCCAGATCTACGGCGCCGTGATGGTGATCTTCTTCATCATCTCGTTCCCGCTCACACGGCTCGCCGCCTACCTCGAGCGGCGACTGGCGTAGGTTCCCGACATGGAGAAGCCGGAGCTCACCGAGGTCGTGAACACGCAGATGCCGCTCGGCACGACGCTCGGCATGCGCACGTTCGGGGGTGCCGAGGAGGTCGACGCGACGCTCGAGTGGGCGCCGGAGCTGTGCACCGCCGGGGGCGTTCTCCACGGCGGAGTCCTCATGTCGCTGGCGGATGCGGCCGGAGGCGTCTGTGCCTTCCTCAACCTGCCGGCCGACGCGAGCACCGTCACGATCGAGTCGAAGACGAACTTCCTCGGAGTCATCCGCGAGGGAACGGTGCTCGCGCGCTCGCGCCCGCTGCACGTCGGGAAGACGACGATCGTCGTCGAGACGGACGTCTTCGACGCCTCGGGCCGACGCGTCGCGCGAACGACGCAGACCCAGGCAGTACTGGCGGCCCGGTAGGCGACGCTATCCTGTCGCCGGCGCGGTGGCGGTAGCTCAGTTGGTAGAGCCCCGGGTTGTGGTCCCGGTGGTCGCGGGTTCGAGTCCCGTCCGCCACCCCTGGCGCTGCGCGGATCGGCAATCTGCGAGTGCAGATCGCCGATCGCGCGGGAGGACCTCGTACCGATTGGCGATGGGCCGCGGCAGATCTCGCCCGTCTAGGCTACGGCCCCGATGGGCGACCAGAGCCTGGCATCCGCGACGAGGTTCCTCGTCCTCGCGCTCGGCAGCCTGTACGCGCTCGCCGCGGTCGGCGGGCTGGCTCTGGTCGAGTTCGGATCCACGCGCGAAATCGTCCTCTGGACGGCGTTCCTGGCAGTCGGGGCTGCCTTGCTCCTCGGCGGCCAGCTTCTCGTCGGTCGTGGAGCCCTATCCGCGACGCTCATCTGCCTGGGAGCCGTGATCGGCGGACTGCCGCTCGTCTGGACGCTGCTCGTGCCCATCGCGGTTGCGGCCGTGGTCGCCTGCAGCATCGCGCTCGCGCGGCGCGGCGCGGCCCCTGCCTGATGCGGCACACACGCACCGGCTGGTGGCTCGAGGAGGCCGGCGTCGTGACGCCGCAGGCTCCGCTCGCGGGCGACGCGAGCGCCGACGTCGTCGTCGTCGGCGGCGGCTACCTCGGCTTGTGGACGGCCTGGCAGCTGCGTCAGCTCGAGCCCGAGCTCGACGTGCTCGTGCTCGAGGCCGCGCTCTGCGGGCATGGGCCGAGCGGGCGGAACGGCGGCTTCTGCGAGACGCTGTGGGGCGACGCGCCGACGCTCCGGGAGAAGGCCGGGGACGCGAAGGCACTCGCCGTGTGCCGCGCCTCGGAGGACGCCGTGCGCGGCATCGGCGCGTGGTGCGAGGCGAACGAGGTCGACGCGTGGTTCCGCGAGGCTCCGATGCTGCGGGTCGCCACGACCGAGTCACAGGTCGGGTCGTGGGACGACGAGGTCGACGCCGCGACCGCCCTCGGCGCACCCGAGGAGGTCGTCTCGCGTCACGGCCGAGGAAGTGCGCGCTCGCTGCGCGTCGCCGCTCTTCCTCGGCGGTGCGCTCTACCGCCTGAACGCGACCGTCCAGCCCGCGCGCCTGGCGCTCGGCCTCCGCGCGAAGCTCCTCGAGCGCGGAGTCCGGATCCACGAGCGTACGGAGGTCACCAGCCTCGATCGGGACGGCAGCGTCGAGACGCGGGCCGGACGCGTCCGTGCCGGTGCGGCCGTGCTCGCGGTCAACACGGCCGCCGCGGGCTTTCCCGGCTACCGGCTCTCACTCGCCGTGGCGTCGAGCCACATCGTCCTCACCGAGCCGGTTCCGGACGTCCTCGAGGAGCTCGGCTGGACGAACGGCGAGGCGATCGTGGACAGCCGGACGCTCGTCCACTACACGCGGACGACGCGCGACGGCAGGATCGTGTTCGGCTGGGGCGGCGGCACGATGGGCATCGGAGGCCGCACCGCGGACCGACTCGAGCTCGACCGCGACGTCGTGGCGTCGACGCGCGAGAGCCTGGCGCGCTTCTTCCCGCAGGTCCGCAGCCGTGCGGTGACGCATGCGTGGGGAGGGCCGATCGACGTCTCCCCCACGCACCTCCCGATCTTCGGGAGCCGTGGCCGCGTCCACCACGGCTTCGGGTTCACCGGGAACGGCGTCGGCCCCTCGTACCTGGGCGGCGAGATCCTCGCGCGCCTCGCGCTCGACCGCCGGGACGAGCGCACGCAGCTCGCGCTCGTCGAGCCCGGCCGCAAGCTCTTCCCGCCCGAGCCGGTCCGCTACGCCGGCGGCTCGCTGATCCGGCGTGCCCTCGTCGCGAAGGATGCGGCCGAGGACGCGGGACGCGAGCCCAACCTATCGACCCGATTCGTGGCATCGCTGCCGCGACGCCTCGGCCTGCACCTGCCGCGCTAGACCGGCAGCGCGGAGACGTCCGTGTGCCAGAACGACGTCGCCGGCGTCATCGGACATGCGGCCGCCCCGGGGACCGGCCTGCCCTGCGCGATCGCGGCTGCGGCCAAGGCGATCACGAGCAGGGGCAGGCTGATCCGGCGGACGGCGGCCACTTTCGGACACTAGGCGGGGCCGGAGGGCCGGGAATCGCCCGAAAAGGGTGGCTCGTCCAGGCGTCCTTCTAGGCGTCGATCACCGGGGCCACGACAACGCCGTAACCCTGGCTTTCGAGGAGGCTCGCCGCCTGGGCGGCGTCCTCCTCGCCGGTCACGAGCACGGTCAGGGTGCCCCCGCGTTCGGGCGAGAGGTGCTCGAGCTCGAAGTCCGACACGTTGATCCGCGACACGCCGAGCGCCTGGAAGATCCCCGCGAGCACGCCGGGACGGTCCGGGACGTGCACGCGCAGGCGATGGAGGGCGCCCGCGTCCTGGTACGCCGTCTCGAGCATTCGGCGGCGGTTGCCGCTCGCCTCGCCGATCCAGCGGGCCAGGAACCCGGCATCGCCGGAGGCGAGCGCCGACTCGAGCTGCTCGACCCGGCGGCGGTGCTCGCCGAGCGCGGTCTGCAGCTCGGCGCGGTTCTCGAGGAAGATGTCGACCCAGATTCGTGGGTTCGCGCCCGCGATGCGCGTCATGTCGCGGAGCGAGCCGCCGGCGGCCGTCAGGGGATCGTGGCCCTCGACGCGCGCGGACCCCGCCTGGTTCAAGAGGACGTTCGCGAGCGCATGCGGGAGGTGGCTCGTCACCGCCACGAGCCGGTCGTGAGCCGCCGGGTCGATTGCCACCGGGCGCGCTCCGAGCGACACGGCGAACGAGTGCGCGACGCGGTAGCGGGCGGGCTCGGTCGCGGTGAGCGGCGTCAGGAACCACGTCGCGCCCTCGAAGAGGTCGGCGCTGGCGCTGCCGGGCCCGCGCGCCTCGGCGCCGCAGATCGGGTGACCGCCGACGAAGCGCGGGTCGTGGCCGACGGCGGCGCACACGGCGCCCTTCGTCGACCCGACGTCCGTGACGGTGCAGTCCTGCGGAGCTGCGGCGAGCACGTCCGCGACGACGCCTGGCAGCCCGGCGACCGGAACGGCGACCAGCGCGAGCTCGGCCCCGTTCAGCGCCTCCGCAAGAGACGCAGCGGGCTCGAGGGCACCGCGCGCGACAGCAAGCTCGAGGATCGCGGGGTCCTCGTCCCACCCTACGACCGTCCCCGCCTCGTCGGAACGGCGAGCGGCAAGGGCCGCCGAAGCCCCGATCAGGCCCGTCCCGACGACGGCTAGGCGCATGCCCGTCCGGCGCTCACGCCGAGCGCATGAGCTCGGCGACACGGAAGGCGAGATCGAGCGACTGCCGGCCGTTCAGGCGCGGGTCGCAGAGACTCTCGTAGCGGTGGTCGAGCTGCTCCTCGCGCACCGCCTCCGAGCCGCCGACGCACTCCGTGACGTCCTCGCCGGTGAACTCGATGTGGATCCCGCCAGGCCAAGTCCCGACGGACCGGTGAGCGGCGAAGAAACCCTCGAGCTCGGCCATGATCGCCTCGAAGTGCCGGGTCTTCGTGCCGGACGGCGTCCGCACGGTGTTGGCGTGCATCGGGTCACACACCCAGGCGATGGGGATCTCCGTCAGGCGGACCGCTTCCAGCAGGGGCGGCAGCGCCTCCCGGACGTGCTCCGCCCCCATGCGGACGACGAACGTGAGACGCCCCGGGATGCGGTCCGGATTCAGGCGCTCCGCGAGCCGCACCGCATCCTCCGTGGTCGCACTCGGTCCGAGCTTCACGCCGATCGGGTTGTGGACGCCGGAGAAGAACTCGACGTGCGCGCCGCCGGGATCCCTCGTCCGGTCACCGATCCAGAGCATGTGGGCCGAGCAGTCGTACGGCAGTCCCGTGAGCGAGTCGGTGCGGGTGAGCGGCTCCTCGTAGTCGAGGAGCAGGCCCTCGTGGCTCGTCCACACGTCGACCTCGTGGATCGTGCGCTCGCTGCCGAGATCGAACCCGATCGCCTGCATGAACCGCAGCGCGCGCTCGATCTCGCCGGCGAGCGCCTCGTAACGGCGGCCGGCCGGCGACGACGCGACGAACTCGCGGTTCCAGTTGTGGACGTGCGTGAGGTCGGCGAAGCCACCCTTCGTGAACGCGCGCAGGAGATTGAGCGTCGAGACGGACTGGTAGTACCCCTGCACCAACCGCTCGGGATCCGGGACGCGCGCTTCGGCGGTCGGCTCGTCCGAGTGGACGATGTGGCCGCGGAACGAGGGGAGCTCGACACCGTCGACGATCTCCGTCGGCGAGGAGCGCGGCTTCGCGAACTGCCCGGCGATCCTCCCGACTCTGACCACCGGGAGCGTCGCGGCGTACGTGAGAACCGCCGACATCTGCAGGAGGACCTTGAGGCGCTCGCGGATCGCAGGGGCGGACACGTCGTGGAACGACTCGACGCAGTCGCCCGCCTGAAGGAGGAACGCACGTCCCTCCGAGACCTCGCCGAGCGCCGCGAGCAGCGCTCGGGCCTCACCGGCGAAGACGAGCGGCGGCAGGCCCTGCAGGCGCTCGCGGACCGCCGCGAGCGCGTCGGGGTCAGGCCAGTCAGGCTGCTGCGCGGCCGCACGGCCACGCCACGACGACGGCGTCCAGGTCGAGTCCGTGAGGCTCACTGGAAAGTGAGTGTAGAGACGTGTCGATCGAGGTCCGAGCTCACGCCGCACCTTCGGCGACGAGCTCGGACCCGGCGTCGAGATCCTTCGCCTCGACCCGCGGCGCGACGTGCACGAACCGGCTCGCCTCGGACTCCCACGCCCCGAGCAGCCGGATGCTCCGCGCCGATCCCGTGTACCGGGCGTGCCGCTCGACGAGCGCGCGTACCTCGTCAAGCCTTTCGGGGCGCGGCTCCTGCAGGACGACGAGGTCGTGGTTGAGGCGACCGCTCAGCTCCCCGAGCGGATCGAACACGTAGGCATCGCCGCCGGTCATGCCCGCGCCGAAGTTGAGCCCTACCTCACCGAGAACGACGACCGTCCCCGCGGTCATGTACTCGCACCCGTGGTCGCCGACGCCCTCCACGACCGCGACGGCGCCCGAGTTGCGCACCGCGAACCGCTCCCCCGCGGAGCCTGCGCAGAACAGCTTGCCCCCGGTCGCCCCGTACAGGGCCGTGTTCCCGACGAGGCACGGGTCGCCGGCGTCGTCGGACGGAGGCGCGATCACGATCCGGCCGCCGCTCATGGCCTTGCCCACGTAATCGTTCGCCTCCCCGACGAGGTGGAGCTGAATCCCGGACGTGAGGAACGCGCCGAAGCTCTGCCCCGCCGAGCCTTCGAAGTGCGCGCGAAGCCGACCGGGAGGCGGCATGGCGCCGTAGCGCTTCGCGACCGCGCCGCCGAGGCGCGCGCCGATCGCACGGTCGCCGTTCGTCACGACGTGCCTCGGCTCGACGAGCGCGGCCCATTCGAGCGCAGCGGAGCCCTGCGAGTAGATCAGCTCCCCGAGCCGGTCTCCGGCGCCGCGCGGTGCGTCGGCCGTGTGGCGGGACGCGCCCTCGCCGGCGCGCGCCAGGAGGGGCGAGAGGTCGAGCGTGTCCGCGGCCGGGTCACCGGTACGACGCTGGCGGAGGCACTCGACCCGGCCGACCGCCTCGTCGATCGTTCGCAGCCCCAGCGAGGCGAGGAGGCGGCGGGCCTCCTCTGCGACGAAGAGCAGGTACGTCTGCAGCATCTCCGGCGTCGCTGCGAACTTCGCGCGAAGCTCGGGCTGCTGGGTCGCGATTCCGACGGGGCAGGTGTCGAGGTGGCAGGAGCGCACCATGAGGCAGCCCTCGGCGAGCAGGAGAGCGGTACCGAAGGAGAACTCGTCCGCGCCGAGGAGCGCCGCGACGACGACGTCGCGGCCGGTCTTGAAGCCGCCGTCGACACGGATCCGCACGCGCCCGCGGAGGTGGTTCGCGACGAGTGCCTGCTGCGTCTCCGCGAGCCCCACCTCCCACGGCGCTCCCGCGTGCTTGATCGACGGCAGCGGGCTCGCACCCGTTCCGCCATCCGCACCACCGACGTGGATGACGTCCGCGTGCGCCTTGGCCACGCCGGCGGCGACGATCCCGACGCCCGCCTCGGCGACCAGCTTCACCGACACGTCCGCCCTCGGGTTCACCTCACGGAGGTCGAAGATCAGCTGCGCCAGATCCTCGATCGAGTAGATGTCATGGTGCGGCGGAGGCGAGATGAGCGAGACGCCTGGCTGCGCGCGGCGCAGGCGCGCGATCTCCTCGGACACCTTGTGCGCAGGGATCTGCCCCCCTTCGCCGGGCTTCGAGCCCTGCGCGATCTTGATCTGCAGCTCGTCGGCGAACGCCGCGTACTCCGCCGTCACGCCGAACCGGCCCGAGGCGACCTGCTTGATCGCGGAGTTGCGCTCGTCCCGGAAGCGCGATGAGTCCTCTCCGCCCTCGCCCGAGTTCGACCTCCCGCCGAGGCGGTTGAGGGCGATCGCAATGGTCTCGTGAGCCTCGGCGGACAACGCGCCGTGGGACATGGCGCCGCCGGAGAAGCGGCGGACGATCGAGTCGGCCGGCTCGACCTCCTCGAGCGGCACCGGTGGGCCGGTGTGTACGAACTCGAGGAGGTCGCGCGGCTCCAACGGCACCCGGTCGTTGACGAGCGCCGCGAATCGGTCGTACAGGTCGGAGCGTTCACCGCGCACCGCCGCCCGCAGCGCATGGGCGCCGGCGACCGCAGCCTGCAGAGCATCCACGACGTCCGGGTCGGTGGCATGTGGCTCGCCGCCCTTCCGGAACTTCACGTACCCGGGGTTGTCGAGGCGCGGCCGCGCAGCGCATGACGCTTCGAGGCGCGCGAGCCCCTCTCGCTCGAAGCGCTCGAGGCGCGCGCCGCCGATCGCGGACGGTGTTCCGGCAAGGAGCTCGGCGCAGAGTGTCCGGTCGAGGCCGATCGCCTCGAACAGGCGAGCGCCGCGGTAGCTCGCGACATCCGAGATGCCCATCTTGGACATCACCTTGAGGACGCCCTCCTCGAGTCCCGGCGAGAAGCCGTCGCTGCGCCTCCTCGGACGACGGACGGTCGCCGCCGACCTTGTCGTCGGCTGCCATGCGAGCGACGGTCTCGAGCGCCAGTCGCGGACAGATCGCGTCCGCGCCGTACCCGAGCAGGACGGCGATCGCATGCGTGTCACGGGGCTCGTCGGATACGACGAGGAGGGAGCAGCGCATCCGCAGGCCCATCTCGACCAGCCGCGTGTGCACCGCGGAGAGGGCGAGCAACGCCGGTACGGGGGCGCGGTCGCCGCCCGCCTCGGCGTCGCTCAAACAGAGGAGTGTGTCTCCTGCGGCGACTGCCGAGACGGCCAGGACGGTCAGCCGGTCGAGTGCGGGACGAAGCCCTTCCGCCTCGGTGAAGGTGGCATCGAGGACGCGTGGGGCGAGCGCGTCGACGCGGTCGGGATAGAGGAGGAAGCCCGGCAGCACCGTCACCGCCGGGAGCGGGCCGTCTCCGACGAGCGACACCGACCGCGGTCCGAGCAGCGTCGAAACCGACATGACGAGGCGCTCCCGCAGGTGATCGATGGCGGGATTCGTCACCTGGGCGAAGCGCTGGCGGAGGTACGTCGTCAGCGGTCGGTCACGCCCGGCGAGCGGCGCGATCGCCGTGTCGTCGCCCATCGACGAGACCGGGTCGTGGCCGGTCTGGGCGAGGGGGCGGAGCATCGCGTTCAGCTCCTCACGGGTGTAGCCGTGCAGCACATGACGCGCGTCGAGCGAGTCGTCCCCGGCCGACGCGGGCTCCCCGATCCCGACGCGGACGATGCCCTCGTCGACCCACGCCCCGTACGGGCGCCGCCGTGCGATGTCACGTCGCAGCTCGCCGTCGACCAGCAGGCCGCGGTCGGGATCGAGCGTCAGGATGCCGCCCGGTCCCAACCGCGTCCTGCGCACGGGGGTGCCGTCAGGCAACGGCACCGCCCCTGCCTCGGAGGAGACGGCAAGAAGTTCGTCGCCGGCGACGGCGACGCGAAGTGGTCGAAGCCCGTTGCGGTCGAGCGCCGCGCCGCAGGTCCGGCCGTCCGTGAAGCACAGCGCCGCCGGTCCGTCCCAGGGCTCGCTGAGCATCGCGCCGTAGCGGTGGAAGTCGCGAACCTCGTCGTCCAGGCGCGGGTCGTTCTGCCAGGCGGGTGGGACGAGCGTCGACAGGGCCTGGGCGATCTCGACGCCGTCGTCGCGCACGAGCAGTTCGAGCGCATTGTCGAGGAGCGCGGAGTCCGACCCGCTCGGGTCGAGCGCGGACGCCAACGCCGGTTCGTCGCCGCGTGCCCGCTCGCGCGCCTCCGTCCAGGTGACGTTGCCGTCGATGGTGTTGATCTCGCCGTTGTGGCAGAGCAGGCGGAACGGCTGGGCGCGCTCCCAGCTCGGCTCGGTGTTCGTCGAGAAGCGCTGGTGGAAGATCGCGAACGGCACCGCGAGGTCCGGATCCTCGAGATCCGGGTAGAAGCGCGCGAGCTGCGCAGCCGCGCAGAGGGCCTTGTACGTCACGGTGCGGAAGGAGAGGGAGGCGACGTAGACGCCGGGAACGCGCTCGGCCCGTCGGCGCGCGCGGTAGGCACGGCGCTCGGCGTCGTGGAGCTCCGAGGGCGCGAGTAGGAGCTGGTCGATCCGGGGCAGCGACGCAAGAGCGGTGACGCCGAGGGCGGCGGTCCGGATCGGAACCTCGCGCCAGCCGGCGGGCTCGAGCCCTTCGGCGCGGCAGGCGTCCTCGACCGCCGAGCGGAGCCACCCCTCCCGGAGGAAGCACATCGCGACACCCGTGCCCGACGATCCCGTGATCGTCGGGCTCAGCGGGAAGAGGACTCCTGCGCCGTCGCCGGTGACGCCGTCGGCCGCCCACGCGCCGCGGTGCCCGACGGCGGCGAGACCCGCAAGCGTGCGGTCGAGCAGCTCACGCGACGGGCGCCCGCGCAGGTCGGCCACGAGGCCGATGCCGCACGCGCTTCGTTCGCGTCGAGGGTCGTAGAGGAGGTGCTGTGGTTCGTCCACCGCGCTGGGCCTTTCGAATCTGAGAAGGACATCTCCCGCCGGTTGCTTCTGAGCTAGTCCGGCGAGGGCGGGAGGAGGAGGCGCCGGCTAGCTACGCGGGTGCGCAGCAAAGATCGCGAACGAAATAATCGACGCTGGTACGTGCGCGGCGTTCGCGAGTGTGCTCGGCATGAGCCAGGCAGAGTAGTGCCCGCGGCGGATCAGATCAAGCGCGATTCACGACTCGTCACACATCCGGGTCTTGACAAGAGCGCCGGTCGTACCGCACACTCCGTCCTTCGATGCCGTCCCGGGCGCTTTCATACGTACCCGTAGAAACCACAGCCGTGGCCGTACCCGGCTGCACAGTTTCGAGCTGTGGTACGGGCATCGAGCTGCTCCTGATTCTCCCCTTCTAGGGGAGATTGCGCTCACGCGCCGCGAGGCGCACACACCGACCGAAGCGCAGGAGAGGTACGCCCTCCGGGCGACCCAGACCGAAGGAGCAGCCAGTGCGGAACCGCAGGATCACGATCCTCGACACCACCCTCAGAGACGGCGAGCAATCGCCGGGCATCGCCCTCTCGCCCGACGAGAAGGTCGAGATCGCCCACGTGCTCGACGAGCTGGGGGTCGATGTGATCGAGGCCGGGTTCGCCGTCTCCTCTCCCGGTGACTTCGAAGGCGTGCGCGCAGTCGCAGCGGCCGTGAGCCGACCCACCGTCGCGTCGCTCTCGCGGACGCGCCGCGAAGACCTCGACGCCGCCGTCGAGGCTCTCGCCGTCGCGCGCGGCCGAACGCGCGTTCACGTCGTGCTCGCGACGAGCCCGATCCACATGGAGTTCAAGCTCGGGCTCGAACCCGAGGAGGTCGTGGAGCAGGCGCGCGAGTCGGTCGCCTACGTCCATGGTCGCGTCGACGAGGTCGAGTTCGCGTGCGAGGACGCGACCCGCTCCGAGCCCAGGTTCGTCGCCGAGGTCTGCCGTGCAGCAATCGCGGCAGGCGCGACGACGATCAACCTGCCGGACACCGTGGGGTACTCACTGCCCGACGAGTACGCCGCATTCGTCTCCGAGGTCCGCCGCCTCTGCCCCGAGCTCGACGAGGTCGCCCTCGCCGTCCACTGTCACGACGACCTCGGGCTCGCGGTCGCGAACACGCTCGCCGGCCTTCGTGCCGGTGCGACGCAGGTCGAGTGCACGGTCAACGGCCTCGGCGAGCGGGCGGGCGTCGCGGCCCTCGAGGAGGTCGCGATGGCTCTTCGCG
Organism: uncultured Gaiellaceae bacterium; assembly: GCA_963736935.1. Lineage (GTDB taxonomy): Bacteria > Actinomycetota > Thermoleophilia > Gaiellales > Gaiellaceae > GMQP-bins7. Next base: position 148,038 of record CAVTQX010000013.1, read on the forward strand.
TCCGGGCCGACGCGTACGGCTACGAGACGGGGATCGACCCCGGGCTCATCGGCCACGTCTCGCGCCTCGTCTCCGAGCTCACCGGCTACTCCGTGCAGCCGAACAAGGCGATCGTCGGCGCCAACGCCTTCGCCCACGAGGCCGGCATCCACCAGGACGGGATGCTGAAGCACACGGGCACGTACCAGATCATGGACCCGGCCGAGCTCGGCCTCACGATGACGCTGCCGCTCGGAAAGCATTCGGGGCGACACGCGTTCCGGCGCGCCTGCACCGAGGCCGGCCTGCAGCCGAGCGACGAGGAGCTGGCCGTCGCGTTCGCACGGTTCAAGGCGCTCGCGGACGCGGGCGCGGACGTCTCCCTCACCGACGCCTTCGAGGAGGTCGCGGCATGACCACGCGCACGACGTACACGATCGCCTGCCTCTCGGGGCACGGGATCGCGGCCGAGGTCATGGCGGAGGCGAGCCGGGCGCTCGCTCGCGTCTCGGGGCTCCACGGATTCCGGATCCGCGAGACGCATCCGCCGTTCGGGAGCGAGTCACGCATGCAGTCGGGGCAGGCCCTGACACCCGCGACACGGAGTGCGACGCTCGGCGCGCACGCAGTGCTCGTCGCGGTCGCTTCCAATCCGGCGCTCGCCGACGTCGAGTCCGAGCTCGACCTCCGTGCCCGGATGGATCGCGTCGTCTTCGGCGAGCGCGGCTCCATCGCGCTCTTGAGCCCGCTGACCGACTCCACGCTCGAGTGGACGCTCGCGCGCGCATTCGACGTCGCGCGCTCGAGTCGCGCACGCGTCGCCTCGGTCGGCGGTGACGACCCTTGGAATGCGGCGTTCGCGCGCGAGGCAGCACGGCACGACGGCGTCCAGGCCGAGGAGCTCACCGTGAAGGCGGCGATCCACGACCTCGCCTTCGAGCCCGAGCGTTTCGACGTCGTCGTGACGCCGGCGCCGTACGCGGAAGCGCTCCTCGGCTTCCTCGCGCACGGCGCGGCGCCGCGGGTCGCGGCATCGAGCCGCCTCGCGGGAACCGGACCGGGCGTCTTCGCTCCGGCTCACGGGGCGGCCGAGGACATCGCGGGTCAGGGCGTCGCCAACCCGGCGTCGATGCTCCTCGCCGCGGCGCTCATGCTGGGCGAGGGCCTCGGCGAGCGCCGGGCGGCGGAGACGCTCACGAACGCAGTGCTCGATGCGAGCGCCAACGGCGTCCGCACGCCCGACCTGCTGTCCGTCGGCGTCGGCGCGACGACGCGCGAGTTCGCCGACGTCGTCATCTCGCACCTGCCCCACGCGATGACGACGGCCGAGTTCTACCGCGAGGCCATCGCATGAGGATGAACGGCGCCGATGCGGTCCTGCGCTCGCTCGAGGCCGAGGGCGTCGACGTCGCCTTCGGGCTCCCCGGCGGCGCCATCCTCCCGATCTACGACGCGATCGCGCGCGGCACGACCGTGCGCCACGTGCTCGCCCGCCACGAGCAGGGCGCCGGACACATGGCCGAGGGCTACGCGCGCGCGTCGGGCCGCACCGGCGTCGCGATCGCGACGTCCGGCCCGGGCGCGACCAACCTCGTGACGCCGATCGCCGACGCCTGGATGGACTCGACGCCGCTCGTCTGCGTCACCGGCCAGGTGCGCTCGCACCTCATCGGCACCGACGCCTTCCAGGAGTGCGACATCACGGGCATCACGATCCCGATCGTCAAGCACTCGTGGCTCGTCCAGGACGTCGACGAGATCCCGCACGTCATGAAGGCGGCCTTCCACGTCGCGCGCACCGGGCGCTGCGGCCCCGTGCTCGTCGACGTCCCGCGCGACGTCCAGGAGGCCGAGCTCGACTTCGCCTACCCCGAGACGGTCGACCTGCCCGGCTGGAAGCCGCCGCAGAGAGGACATCCCCGTCAGATCGCGCGCGCCGCCCAGGCGCTCGCGGCTGCCGAGAAGCCCGTCCTCTACGTCGGCGGCGGCACGCTGAACGCCGACGCCTGCGAGGAGCTCCGCGTGCTCGCCGAGGTCGGCCGCTTGCCCGTCGTCACGACGCTCATGGGCAAGGGCGCCTTCCCCGAGACCCACGAGCTCCACTTCGGCTGGCCCGGCATGCACGGCCCGAAGTGGTCGAACTGGGCGATGAACAAGTGCGACCTCCTCGTGGCGGTCGGCGCCCGCTTCGACGACCGCGTCACCGGCAAGCTCTCGGCCTTCGCGCCGGGCGCGACCGTCATCCACCTCGACATCGACTCGGCCGAGATCTCGAAGCTCCGTCAGGCGGACATCCCGGTGGTCGGCCCCCTGAAGCAGGTGCTCGCCGACCTCGCGGACGAGCTGCGCGCACTCCACGGTACCGGCCATGTTCCGCGTACCGAGCCATGGCTGCGCCAGCTCGCCGCCTGGCGCGAGGAGTTCCCGCTCCGCTACGCCAGGAGCGAGGAGACCCTCAAGCCGCAGCTCGTGCTCGAGACGCTGCAGGAGCTCACCGCCGGCCGCGACGACGTCGTCTGGACGACCGGCGTCGGCCAGCACCAGATGTGGGCGATGCAGTACCTCCTGTGCGACCGGCCGCGCTCGTTCATCACCTCGGGCGGGCTCGGGACGATGGGCTACGGCGTGCCGGCCGCGATCGGCGCGAAGGCGGCGCGGCCCGACGCGACGGTCGTCTGCGTCGACGGCGACGGCTGCTTCCAGATGACGGAGCAGGAGCTCGCGACCTCCGTCCTCGAGGGTCTACCCATCGTGGTCGTGATCGTCAACAACGGCTACCTCGGGATGGTCCGCCAGTGGCAGGACATGTTCTTCGACGAGCGCCAGTCGCAGATCCACCTCACGAAGCACCTCCCCGACTACGCGCGGCTCGCCGAGGCGTACGGCGGGCGTCGGCTTCACGGTCGACAACGAGGACGAGCTCGAGGGAGTGCTCGCGGAGGCGCTCGCGTGCGGCCGCACCGCCGTCGTCGACGCGCGTGTCGACGCGGGCGAGCAGTGCTTCCCGATGATCCCGGCCGGCGCCGCGGCGCTCGATCTCGTCGAGTTCCCGGACGAGGTCGACGAGGAGGACAAGGTGGCTGCCGCGTGAGACACACGCTCTCGGTCCTCGTCGAGAACAAGCCGGGTGCGCTCATGCGGATCTCGAGCATGTTCGCGCGCCGCGGCTTCAACATCGAGAGCCTCTCGGTCGGCCCGACCGAGCGGCACGACGTCTCGCGGATCACGCTCCGCGTCGACTGCGAGCCGCACCCGCTCGAGCAGATCGAGAAGCAGATGCACAAGCTCGTCAACGTCCTGCGGGTCTCGGAGCTCGAGCCCGGCGAGGCGGTCGAGCGCGAGCTCGCGCTCATGAAGGTCACGGCGACCCCCGCGCGCCGCGGCGAGCTGATCGCGCTCTCGCAGGCCTTCAACGCCCGCGTCGCCGACCTCGGCGCCGACTCGATCGTCTTCGAGATCGTCGGCGACCCCGAGGAGATCGACTCGTTCGAGGAGCTCGTCCGGCCGCACGGGCTCAAGGAGCTCGTCCGCACCGGCCGGATCGGCATGGGCCGTGCGGCCCCGAGCTCCAAACCGCAGCGCCGTCAGCACGTCCTCACCTGATATCGACACGAAGGAGACGCCCAGATGGCAACGATCCACCGCGAAGGCAATCTCGACCTCCTCTCCGGCAAGGTCGCCGTCCTCGGCTACGGCAGCCAGGGGCACGCGCACGCCCTCAACCTGCACGACTCCGGCGTCGAGGTCGAGGTCGGCCTGCGCGACGGCAGCCCGTCGCGCGCAGCGGCGGAGGAGGCGGGCCTGACCGTCGCGACGCCCGCCGAGGTCGTACGCGACGCGCAGATCGTCTCGTTCCTGCTCCCCGACCAGGTACAGCCGCAGGTGTACGCCGAGGTGGAGGCGAACCTCGCTCCCGGCGCGGCGATCCTCTTCGCGCACGGGTTCAACGTCCACTACGGACGTGTCGCGGCGCCCGAGGGCCACGACGTGATCATGGTCGCCCCGAAGGGTCCCGGCCACATCGTCCGGAGACTCTTCGAGGAAGGATTCGGCACGCCGGCCGTCGTCGCGGTCGCGCAGGACGCGAGCGGCAACGCGTTCGATCTCGCGCTCGCGTACGGGACGGGCATCGGCGCCGCCCGCGCAGGGATGATCGAGACGACGTTCGCCGAGGAGACCGAGACCGACCTGTTCGGCGAGCAGGCCGTCCTCTGCGGCGGCGTCACCGAGCTCATCCGCGCCGGTTTCGAGACGCTCGTCGAGGCCGGCTACCAGCCCGAGGTCGCGTACTACGAGTGCCTCCACGAGCTCAAGCTCATCGTCGACCTCATCTGGGAGGGCGGCCTCTCCGGCATGCGCTACTCGGTCTCCGACACGGCCGAGTTCGGCGATCTGACGCGCGGGCCGCGTGTCGTCGACGACCTCGTCCGCGAGCAGATGAGGGTGCTGCTCGAGGAGATCCAGTCCGGAGCGTTCGCGCGCGAGTGGATCGCCGAGATGGACGCCGGCGAGCCGCGACTGCGCGAGCTGCGCGCGCAGGCCGCCGACCAGGAGCTCGAGCGGGTCGGCAAGGAGCTTCGCGCCCTGATGCGCCGCGAGACCGAGGTTCCGGCTGGCTAGGGCCGACGTCGAGGTCGGGGTCGGCCTCCTCGGCTACGGAACGGTCGGCGCGGCTGTCGACCGGCTCCTCGTCGAGAACGCGGAGGATATCGAGCGGGCGACCGGGCTCCGGCTGCGCGTCGTGCGCGCGCTCGTTCGCGATCCCGCGAAGGAGCGCGCATCGGCTCCCGGCGACGGTGTCCTGACCACGGACATCGCCGCGATCCGCGACGACCCGTCGATCGGAGTCGTCGCGGAGCTGATGGGCGGGATCGACCCGGCGCGCTCTCACGTGCTCGAGCTCCTCGCGGCCGGGAAGCCCGTCGTCACCGCGAACAAGCAGCTCGTCGCCCAGCACGGCGCCGAGCTGTTCGCCGCAGCAGCCGCCGCCGGCGTCCAGCTCCGCTTCGAGGCGAGCGTGTGCGCGGCGATCCCCGTGATCAAGGTGCTGCGCGAGGCGCTCGTGGTGACGAACGTCCACCGCGTTCTCGGGATCGTGAACGGGACGACCAACTTCATCCTCACGGAGATGGAGGCCGGGGCCACGTTCGCCGAGGCCCTCGCGGAGGCCCAGCGCCTGGGCTACGCAGAGGCCGATCCCACCGACGACGTCTCCGGCGCGGACGCCGGGGCGAAGATGGCGATCCTCGCGACGGTCGCCTTCGGCTCGCGCGTCACGCTGGCGGACGTCGACGTCCAGGGAGTCGAGGACGTCACACCGCTCCACGTCGCGGCGGCACGCGAGCTGGAGATGGTCGTGCGGCTCGTCGGCTCCGCGACGCTCGTCGACGAGCGGCTCGACGTGCGTGTCCGGCCGGCGTTCGTCGACCGGCACCACCCGCTCGCCGCGGTCGAGGGAGCCTTCAACGCCGTGATGCTCCAGGGCGACGCGATCCGCGAGATCACGCTCGGGGGACCTGGAGCGGGCGGAATCGAGACGGCGTCAGCCGTCGTCGCCGACATGGTGAGCGTGATCGGGACCGCCGCGAACGGCTTCCTCCAGAACGACGCGTGCTGGCGCGAGCTCGACGCGCTCCCGTCGGGCGCGCTCCGCTCGCCGTTCTACGTCCATCTCGAGGTCGACGACCGACCCGGCGTCCTCGCCGACGTCGCGCGCCGGCTTGCGGAGCACGACGTCTCCGTCGCGCGCCTCGTCCAGGTTCCTGCCCCGGTCGGAGCGGTACTCCACATCGTGGTCCACGAAGCGGCGGAGAGCGCCGTCGAGGGCGCGCTCGCGGAGATTGCGGAGCTCCCGAACGTGCACGCGCCGCCCTTCCTCGTACCGGTCGTCTCGGACCGAGGCGTGGCCGAGCTCGGCTGGGCCTGACAGGCTAGAAAGCAGCATGGCGGCACTGATCGAGCGCTACCGCGAGCGGTTGCCCGTGACCGACACCACACCGGTGGTCTCGCTCGGCGAGGGAGCGACGCCGCTGCTCCACGCACCGCGCATCTCGCGCCGCCTCGGCATCGAGCTCCACCTCAAGTGGGAAGGAGCCAACCCGACCGGGAGCTTCAAGGACCGCGGGATGACGGTCGCGATCTCGAAGGCGCTCGAGAGCGGCGCACAGGCGGTCATCTGTGCGTCGACGGGCAACACCGCCGCGTCGGCCGCCGCCTATGCCGCACGGGCGGGGCTCGTGGCGGTCGTGCTCCAGCCCGAGGGCGCAGTCGCGTCCGGGAAGCTCGCTCAGGCGCGAGCACTCGGCGCGCGCGTGCTCGAGGTGCGCGGCAGCTTCGACGAGGCGCTCTCGGCCGCGCGCGCCCTCGCGGACCGCGGGACGCACGTCCTCGTGAACTCGCTCAACCCCGATCGGCTCGAGGGCCAGAAGACGGCTGCATTCGAGATCGGCGAGGAGCTGGGTACGGTGCCCGACGTGCTCGCCCTCCCGTACGGCGGCGGGGGCAATCTGACGGCGTACGCGCGCGGGTTCGCCGAGACCGCCGACGTGCCCCGGCTCGTCGCAGGCGAGGCGGCGGAGCGGTCGACGACCGTTGCCTCGGCGATCCGGATCGGGACACCGGCCCACGCCGCGACGGTCGCCGAGGCCCTCGAGGCGTCCGACGGCGTCGTCGTCTCCCTCACGGACGAGGCGATCCTGCGAGCCTGGCGCGAGCTCGCCCGAGAGGAGGGGGTCTTCTGCGAGCCCTCGTCCGCGGCCGGCCTCGCCGCACTCGAGGTAGCCGATATCGAGCCCGGCTCGACCGTCGTCAGCGTCGTCACCGGGCACGGGCTCAAGGATCCCGAATCCGCTTCGCGCCTCAGCCCTGAGCCGGTCGCAGTGGACCCCGACCCGGACGCGATCGAGGCCGCCTCGCGATGAGCGCCGTCCGCGTTCGTGCGCCCGCAAGCTCCGCGAACCTGGGACCGGGATTCGACTGCGCTGCCGTCGCACTCGAGCTCTGGAACGAACTCGAGGTGACCGCGGGCGACGGCGACCCCGACCTCGACCACCTCGGCGTCCAGGCGTTCGCCCGCCTCGCGCCCGTCGAGGGCCGGCGCTTCGCGTTCCTCGACCGCATCCCCCGCGAGCGCGGCCTCGGCTCGAGTGCGGCCGTGATCGCCCTCGGCCTGACCGCTGCCAACGAGGTCGCCGGTCTCGGCCTCGGAGCCGAGGAGCTCCTCGTGGCGGGGGTCGAGCTCGAAGGCCACGCCGACAACCTTGCGGCGGCGCTCGCGGGCGGCGTCTGCCTCACGTGGGACACGAGGATCGCGCGTCTCGCCGACGACGCTCCGGCGGTTCCGATCGCGCTCGTCCCGGAGGCGACCGTTTCGACGGCCGCCGCCCGCGCGTCGCTGCCGCGCGCGGTGCCGCACGAGGACGCCACCTTCACCGCCGGGCGCGCCGCGCTACTCGGCGCGGCCCTCGCGTCCGGATCGATCGACCTCTTCGCGGAGGCCCTCGCCGACCGCATCCACGAGCCCTACCGGGCCGACGGCGCGCCGCTTCTCGCTCAGGTGCGCGACGACAGGCCCGCGGGCGCGCTCGGCGCCACCATTTCCGGCTCCGGCCCGAGCGTGATCGTATGGGCGCGACCGGAGGCGGCCGCCGCCTGCGCCCGCGAGCTCGCCGACCGCTTTCCCGACGTCGGCGTCCTGTCCCTCTCCGTCTCTCCGGAAGGAGCACACTCACTGTGACCAGCAATCCGTACGACCGCCCCTCGGACCCGGCCAAGCGAAAGAGCGCGGCGCTCACGGACGGTCCCGACCGCGCCGGCGCACGCTCGATGCTCAAGGGCACGGGCTTCACCGACGACGACCTCGCGAAGCCGATCATCGGCGTCGCGACGACGTGGATCGAGACGATGCCCTGCAACCTGAACCAGCGCGACCTCGCCGTCCACGTGAAGCGCGGCATCCGCGACGCTGGCGCGACGCCGATGGAGTTCAACACGATCGCCGTTTCGGACGGCGTCTCCATGGGCACCTCGGGCATGCGTGCGTCTCTCGTATCGCGCGAGGTGATCGCCGACTCGATCGAGCTCGTCGCGCGCGGGCATCTTTTCGACGGGCTCGTCTGCCTGGTTGCGTGCGACAAGACGACGCCCGGCGCGATCATGGCGCTCGGCCGTCTCGACATCCCGGCCGTCGTGTTCTACACGGGCTCGATCGCGCCGGGTCTCTACCGCGGCCGCGAGGTGTCGATCGGCGACGTCTACGAGGCGATCGGCGCCTACGCCGCCGGGAAGATGAGCGCCGAGGAGCTGCACGAGCTCGAGTCCGTGGCGTGCCCCGCGGCCGGTGCGTGCGGCGGGCAGTTCACCGCGAACACGATGTCCACGATGGTCGACTTCCTCGGCCTGACACCTCTGGGGGCGAACGGGATCCCGGCGGTGAACGGCGCGAAGGCCGAGGCGGCCTACGAGATCGGCACGCTCGCGGTCGACGTCGTGCGGCGCGATCTCCGGCCCTCTCAGGTCGTGACGAAAGAGGCGGTCGAGAACGCGGCCGCCGCGATCGCCGGCACGGGAGGCTCCACGAACGGCGTCCTCCACCTGGTCGCGATCGCCCACGAGTTCGGTATCGACTTCACGATCGACGACTTCGACCGGATCTCGGCCGCGACGCCGATCGTCGCGGACATGAAGCCCTGGGGTCGCTACCACGCCACGGACGTCTACCGCGCCGGCGGCGTCGGCCTGGTCGCGCGGGAGTTGCGCAAGCGTTCACTCGTCCACGCGGGCGTCGCGTCCGTCGACGGACGCACGCTCACCGACGTCGCCGAGAGCGTGGAGGAGACGTCGGGGCAGACCGTCGTCGTCCCGATCGAGACCCCGCTCAAGTCGCGTGGAGGCATCGCGATCCTGCGCGGCAACCTCGCGCCGGAGGGGTGCGTGGTGAAGCTCGCCGGCCACGACCGCATGGAACACCGTGGACCAGCGCGCATGTTCGACTCGGAGGAGACGTGCTTCGCGGCGGTGAAGGCGGGCGCGATCGAGCCCGGCGACGTGGTTGTGATCCGCTACGAGGGCCCGGCCGGGGGACCGGGGATGCGCGAGATGCTGCACGTGACGGGCGCGATCGTCGGCGAGGGGCTCTCGGAGTCGGTCGCCCTCGTCACCGACGGGCGCTTCTCGGGCGCGACCCACGGATTCATGGTGGGACACGTGTCGCCGGAGGCGTTCCGCGGCGGCCCGCTCGCCGCTCTCCAGGACGGCGACACCGTGGTCGTCGACGTCGAGGCGCGCGAGCTGCGCGTCGAGCTCTCCGACGACGAGCTGGCCGCACGCCTCGCCGACTGGAAGCCGCCCGCGCCACGCCACACGAACGGCGTGTTCGCGAAGTACGCGGCGCTCGTCTCGTCCGCGTCCGAGGGCGCGATCACGCGTCCGGCGTCCTGACGAGCTGCACGATCGCCTCGACCTCGACCGGAGAGCCGAGCGGCAGGGAGGCGACCCCGATCGCAGAGCGGGCGTGCTTTCCGCGGTCGCCGAGCGTCACGAGAAGCACCTCGGACGCACCGTTCGCGACCACGTGCGGACGGTCGAAGCCGGACGCAGCCGCGACGAAGACCGTCAGCTTCACGAGCCGCTCGACCCGGGCCAGGCCACCGGGGATGCGCTCGAGCTGAGCGAGGACGTTCCGTGCACACGCCTCCGCGCAGCGAACGGCCGTGTCGACGTCGACGTCCGCCCCGACGACGCCCCGTGCCACGAGCTCGTTCTCCGCGTCGGTCGCGATCTGCCCGGAGACGTAGGCGAACTCGCCGACGATCACGACCGGGTCGAACGGCAGCGCCGACATCAGAGGCGATCCAGGAAGTCGTGGGTCCGCTCGAGCGCCAGCGTGAGGTTCTCGCGGGAGTTCGCGTAGCTGATCCGCAGGTTGTCGACGCCGTGGCGGCCGAACGCCGATCCCGCGAGGACGGCGACCCCGGCCTCCGCGAGGAGCCGGTCGGCGAGCACATCCGTCTCCAGCGGCACCTCGGCGACGTTCGGAAACGCATAGAAGGCGCCTCGGGGGACGCGGCACGACACTCCGGGCAGCGCATTCAGCCCCTCGACGACGAGCTCTCTGCGCGCCCGGAACTCCTCCACCATCGCGCGCGGCTCGTCCTGCGGCCCGCTGAGCGCCGCGACACCGGCGAGCTGGACGAACGGCGGCACGCACGAGGTCGAGTTGACGATGAAGCGGATCAGCGGGTCGACGAGGGGCTCGGGCACCGCTGCGAACCCGCACCGCCAGCCCGTCATCGCGTACGTCTTCGAGAGCCCGTCGAGCAGGACCGTGCGTTCGAGCAGACTCGGGTACGAGGCGACGCTCGCGAAGTCGCCGTCGTAGACCATCTGCGAGTAGACCTCGTCCGAGAGGATCCAGGCCGTGCTCTCCGCGAGCAGGGCAGCCGCCCTCTCCGTCTCCTCGGGCGAGAGCGCGCCCCCCGTCGGGTTCTGCGGCGAGTTGAGGATCACGAGCTTCGTCTTCGGGCCCAATCGCGACTCGAGGTCCTCGAGGTCGAACGCGAAGTCCCGCTCCTCGAGCAACGGGAGTGGCACCGGAGTGGCGCCGGCCCAGCGGATCGCCGACTCGTAGATCGGGAAGCCGGGGTCCGGATAAATGACCTCGTCGCCCGGATTGCACGTCGCGAGGATGGTGAAGAAGAGGAACGGCTTCGCCCCCGTGCCGACGAGCACGTTCGCCGGGTCGACCTCGACGCCCCGCGAGGCGGCCAGGTAGCGCGCGGCCTCCTCGCGGAGCTCCGGAATGCCGGCAGACGGGCAGTAGTGCGTCTCACCTGCTCGAAGCGCCGCCGCCGCAGCCTCCCGGATGTGGAGTGGCGTGTCGAAGTCCGGCTCGCCGATCTCGAGGTGGATGATCTCGCGGCCCTGCCGCTCGAGCTCGCGCGCCCGGGCGAGCACGCTGAACGCCGTCTCCGTACCGAGCCGCTCGAGGCTGTCGGCGAGGCCGGGCGAAGAGGTCGTCGCGCTCGCGTCCACGCGAAATCAGTACACGACGAGTCGGTCTCGGTGCACGGCTTCGAGCCCTACCGGACGCTCGGCGATCTCATCGGCACCGGCACCTGCCACGCCACGGGCGAACGCGATGCCGTCCGGACCGACGAGCTCGACCGCGTCGCCCGCTTCGAAACGGCCCTCGCACCTGGCGACACCCACGGCGAGGAGGCTCCGGCCCTGATTCGCGACTGCGCGCCGCGCGCCCTCGTCGACGTGGAGCGCTCCCACGGCTTCCTTCGCGAAGCGAAGCCAGAGCTTGTAGGCGGAGAGCTCGCGATCGGTGCCGTGGAACCGCGTGCCGCGCGCCTCGCCGGCGACGATCGGCCCGAGCACCTCTATCCCGGCCCCTCCGGCGATGACGGTCGGGATCCCCGCCTCGGAGGCCATCCGCGCAGCCATGACCTTGCTCTTCATCCCTCCGCGTCCGAAGGTCGACCCGTCCCCGTAGGCGATGTCGTCGACGGCCGAGCCCTCGCGCACGACCTGCGCCCCTGGCGTCCCCGGCGCGCGCGTGTAGACGCCGTCGACCTCCGTCAGGAGGACGAGCAGTCGGGCGCGGACGAGGATGGCCACGTGCGCTGCCAGCGCGTCGTTGTCGCCGAAGGCGATCTCGTCGGTGGCCGTCGCGTCGTTCTCGTTGACGATCGGCACCGCACCGAGCGCGAAGAGCGCCGTCATCGCGTGGCGGGCGTTGACGTACGCGGCCCGATCGCCGACGTCGCCGGCCGTGAGCAGGATCTGTGCGGCACGCACCCCCTCACGCCCGAGCGCCCGCTCCCACGCCTGCTGTAGGCGCGACTGCCCCAGCGCCGAGGCCGCCTGCAGCTTCGGCAGGGCACGCGGGCGGCGCCCGAGGCCCAAGTGCGGCAGGCCGAGCGCGATCGCACCCGACGACACGACGGCGACGGACTCGCCACCGTGGACGATCGCCGCGATCTCGGTCGCGCGGCGGCGCAGCACGGTCCGGCGAACCGTGCCTCCCGCGCCGGCGACGAGGCTCGAGCCGAGCTTGACGACGACCGTCACCGCGTCTCGGTGCCGTCGCCCACGATGCGGTACTGGCGGAGCCAGAGGTCCCGGTACGTCACCGGGCCGCGCGGGCCGGGCGCCCAGTCGACGTTGATCCCGGTCTCGGGCGCGCCGGTCAGCTCGAAGCCGTCGGTGAAGCGGGTGGTGGCGTGCCAGTACGCGGCGGTGCCCCGATATGCGTCGAGGAAGCGCATGGCGGCCTCCTCGTCGTCCGCGACGATGCCTGCGGCGAGGCCCGACGTCTGCCCGTTCGCGACGCGAACCGCGTCGTCGACTCCGTCGACGAGCGCGATCGTGACGGTCGAGACCCGCTCCGGGTCACTCGCCCACTCGTGCCCGACAGGGCGGTCGAGCGGCTCGGCGCCGACGACGTCCCCGCGTACCTCGAGGCCCTTCTCCGTGAACAGCGCGAGCAGCGGGGCGACGAGGTCCGCCGCCTCGCGGTCGACGAGCGCCAGGTTCAGCCGGTTGCAGACGCCGAGGCGGTCGAGGCTCGCCTCCGCGAGCGCGAGCGCCTTCTCGCGCGACGCGGATCCGTGAAGGTAGAGGACGCCGCCACCCTCGGCGTGAGCGAGCGTGCGCACGCCGTTCTCCGCCGCAAGCCGTGCGAGCGCAGCTGTCGTCTCCCCGCTCCCGCGGAGGATCACGAGCGGGATCAGGCGCGGCAGCGACACGAGCAGTCGCGCTCCCTCATGATCCGCGGAGCGGACGAGCCCGACCGCTCCCGGAGGAAGACCACTCGCCTCGAGCGCCGGACGAAGCACGCCGTCCACGAGAGCGGTCACCGTTCCGAGCGCCGCGCCACCCGTTCGCAGCACGGCGGTATTGAGGCTCTTCAGCAGCTGCCCGGCGACGTCGAGCGCGACGTTCGGCCGTGCCTCGAAGTTCGCGCCGACGGTCCCGATCGGGATGCGGCGCTCGCTGACGCGGAGGCCGTTGGGCAGCGTCCAGGCTGCAGCCTCGCGCTCGAGCGGCTCGATCTCCGCCAACGTCTCGATCTGGCGCGCAAGCGCTTCGACCCGGCTCTCGTCCAGCCGAAGCCGGTCGAGCGTGCCCTCGTCGAGATTCCCGGCCGCACGGGCGACGTCCCCGGCGTTCGCGTGCAGGACGACATCGCGGCGCTCGCGGACGAGCGAACCCGTGCGCCGGAGCGCGTCGGCGACCCGATCGTCGCTCAACGCGGCGACCGCCGCACCGGCGGCCGCCGCCTCACGCTCGATGTTCTCTCGCAGGCTCACTTCACTCCGTATACTGGCCTCCGGACGCGAGGCACGCCTCGCTCCGCATCGAGAGAGGCTGAGGGACCGGCCCTGTGACGCCTCGGCAACCGGCTTCGAAGCACGGTGCCAATCCCGGGTGGATGTGTCGAGCGAGAGGAAAGGGAGGTCGTCGTGTCAGCTCCGTCTTCGTACTGTCTGTCCCTCCGCTGCCGCGCCTGCGAGCACGAGCACCCGCTCGAGCCGATCGGCGTGTGCGCGCGCTGCTTCGGCCCGCTGGAACCCGTCTACGACAAGGAGGCTCTGCGACGCGACCTCAGCCGCGAGGCGATCGAAGCAGGGCCGCCGTCGCTGTGGCGCTATGCGCCGCTCCTCCCCGTCACGCCCGCGGCCGAGCCGCGGCTCGCGCCGGGCCTGACGCCACTCGTCGAAGCCCCTCGGCTCGCATCGGCCCTCGGGGTCGGGACGCTCTACCTCAAGCTCGACACGGCGAATCCGACCCACTCGTTCAAGGACCGTGTGGTGGCCGTTGCATGCGCGAAGGCACTCGAGCACGGAGCGACCACGCTCGCGTGCTCGTCGACGGGGAACCTCGCGAACGCGGTCGCTGCCCGCGCGGCCGCCGAGGGAATCGAGGCCGCCGTCCTCTGCCCGGCGAGCCTCGAGCCCGAGAAGCTGATCGCAACGGCTGTCTACGGCGCGACGATCTACGCCGTCGACGGGACGTACGACGACTGCAGCAGGCTCTCGGTCGAGCTCTCCTTCGAGCTCGACTGGGCGTTCGTCAACGTCGGCCTTCGCTCGTACTACGCCGAGGGCTCGAAGACGCTCGCCTTCGAGGTAGCCGAGCAGCTCGGCTGGGAGCTCCCCGACGCGGTCGTCGCCCCGATCGCGTCCGGCGCCATGTTCTCGAAGGTGCACCAGGGGTTCGGCGAGCTGCGCGAGCTCGGCCTGGTCGAAGGCACGCCACCTCGGCTGTACGGCGGTCAGGCCGAAGGCTGCGCGCCCGTCGCGGCGGCGTTCGCCGAGGATCGGAGAGTGACACCGCTCCGGCCGGACACCGTGGCGCGGTCGCTCGCAATCGGCAACCCCGCTGACGGCGACCTTGCGGTCGCGACCGCGAAGGGGTCGGGCGGCGCGATCCATGCCGTCGCGGAGGAGGAGGTCGGCGAGAACATGGCGCTGCTGGCCGAGACGAGCGGCGTGTTCGGCGAGACGGCCGCTGGGGTGACGCTCGGCGCGCTGCGTCGCGCGGTCGCGAGCGGCGCGATCGGCCATCGGGACACCGTGGTCCTCCTCGTCACGGGCGACGGCCTGAAGACGCCGCAGCCGGTCGCAGACCGTCTCCGCCCGGTCGAGATCGGGGCGGATGCGGACGCGCTCCTCGAGCGCCTCGGCGTCGCGATCTGAGTACGCTCGCGTCCATGTCCCCGCGAGTCGTCTGCCTGCCCGGAGACTGCATCGGGCCCGAGGTGATGGCCGTCGCGCAGCGCGTTCTCGGCGTGCTCACGCCGGACCTCGAGCTCGCCAACTACCTGTTCGGTGCGGACGCGATCAGGCAGACGGGCGACTCGCTTCCGCAGGACACGCTCGACGCCTGTCGGTCGGCGGACGCGGTGCTGAAGGCGCCGATCGGCCATCCCGAGTTCGACGCGGCGGACGTCAGACCCGAGCAGGGCATGCTCAGGCTCCGCGCCGAGCTCGACGTCTACGCGAACCTGCGGCCCGCGCAGGACGGCGCGATCGATCTCGTGATCGTGCGCGAGCTCGTCGGCGGCCTCTACTTCGGCGCCCGCGGCGTCCGCGACGACGGCACCGTCTTCGACACGTGCGAGTACCACCCGCGCCAGGTCGAACGTCTCGCGCGACGAGGCTTCGAGCTCGCCCGCACGCGCGGCGGGAGGGTGACGTCGGTCGACAAGGCAAACGTGCTCGATACCTCGCGGCTCTGGCGCCGCGTCGTTCGCGACGTCTCCGCGGACTACCCGGACGTGGAGATCGAGGACATGCTCGTCGACAACGCGGCCATGCAACTCGCGAGCGCTCCCGAACAGTTCGACGTCGTCGTCACCGAGAACATGTTCGGGGACATCCTCTCCGACCTCGCCGCCGCGATGACCGGGGGGCTCGGGCTGGCGCCGTCGGCGAGTCTCTCGGACGAGGGGCCGGGGATCTTCGAGCCGGTCCACGGCTCGGCTCCCGACATCGCCGGACGCGGGATCGCGAATCCGACGGGAATGCTCCGCTCCACCGCGCTCATGCTCGAGCACGGCCTCGGCCGGCCGGACGAGGCCGCGGCGCTGGCACTGGCAGTCGAGAGCGCTCTCGCCACGACGCCGACGCAGGATCTGGGCGGCCAGGCGACGACGGCCGAGTTCTCGGACGCCGTCGTCGGCGCCTTGGAGCGCTCGTGAGCGCGGCCTGGAGAGAGGGCGCGGAAGGGCTCGAGCAGCCCATCGTCTCCGCGGTCACGCACTCCGAGAACGAGGTCGTGTTCGACCTGAGCGGGCTCCCCGACCGGCCCGGGATCGCTGCCGCGATCTTCGAGGCGATCGCAGCCGAAGGTGTCAACGTCGACACGATCCTCCAGGACGTCGTGCACGGTGCGGCGACCGTCTCGTTCTCGGTTCCGGCCAGCGACGTGGAGGGGACGCGGCGCGCTCTCGAGCGGGTGCGCGAGGCGATCGGCTCGTTCGACATGGTGGAGATCGCGGATCTCGGCAAGGTCGCGCTCATCGGTGCCGGGATGCGCTCGCATCCGGGCGTCACCGCGCGGATGTTCCGCACGCTCGCGGACGAGCGGATCAACCTCCGGATGATCTCGACCTCGCCGATCACGATCTCCTGCCTCATCCCCCGCGACGACCTACAGCGTGCCGTCGCAGCGCTCCGGACCGCGTTTGCGCTCGATTCAGCCTGAGCCGCCGGCGGCATCGAACGCAGTCGCGACCGCCTCCTGCGCGGCCCGGAGCGCGTGCGCGCGGTTCACGGCGTTGAGGACGGCCCGGAGCGACGCGGTGACGATCGACGGGTGGATACCGACCCCCCAGACGACCTCTCCTCCGAGGTCGGCCTCGACGTAGGCGGCCGCCGTCGCGTCCTCGCCGCGACTCATCGCGTGCTCGTGATAGTCGAGGACGTGGAGCTCGATGCCGAGACCCCGGGCGAGCGCGTTGACGAGCGCGTCGATCGGGCCGTTGCCCTCGCCCTCGACGATGCGCTCCTCGCCGTCGACGAGGAGGTTCGCGGCGATGCGATCGGCGCCGCCCTCGCTCGAGTGCGAGTGACCGGCGAGCTCGAGCGGCGCGACGTGGTCGAGGTACTGCTCCCGGAACGACTCCATGAGCTCCGCGGACGTCAGCTCTCCCCCGCGGACGTCGGTGATCGCCTGCACTTTCTGCGCGAAGTCGACCTGAAGGCCGCGCGGCAGGTCGAGGTTGTGCTCCGCCTGCATGAGGTACGCGACGCCGCCCTTGCCCGACTGCGAGTTGACGCGGATGATCGCCTCGTAGCTGCGTCCGACGTCGTTCGGGTCGATGGACAGGTAGGGGACGTCCCACAGGTCCTCGCCCGACCGCTCCTGGGCGTGCATGCCCTTCTTGATCGCGTCCTGGTGCGAACCGGAGAACGCCGTGTAGACGAGCTCGCCGACATAGGGATGCCGCGGGTGGACGGGGATCTCGTTGCATTCCTCGACGATCTCGCGCGCCTCGTCGATCCCGGACAGGTCGAGCCCCGGGTCGACGCCCTGCGTGAGGAGGTTGAGAGCGATCGTGATGAGGTCGACGTTGCCGGTGCGCTCGCCGTTCCCGAAGAGCGTGCCCTCGACGCGCTCTGCGCCGGCCATCAGCCCGAGCTCGGCGGTCGCGACAGCGGTGCCGCGGTCGTTGTGGGGATGCACCGAGAGGATCGCGGCGTCGCGCCTCGAGAAGTGCCGCCCGAACCACTCGATGCGGTCGGCATAGACGTTCGGAGGGAACTGCTCGACGGTCGTCGGGAGGTTCACGATCATCTTCTCGGTCGGGGTCGGCCCCCACTCCTCGGCCACGGCCTCGCAGATCTCGAGCGCGTAGTCGAGCTCCGTATGGTGGAAGCTCTCGGGCGAGTACTGGAAGACGATCTCGCCGGGGACATCGGCGGCGAGCTCGCGGCACAGGCGCGTCCCGCCCACGGCCAGGTCGGTGATCCCGTCGCGGTCGAGACGGAAGACGACGCGCCGCTGCGTGACCGAAGTCGAGTTGTACAGATGGACGATTGCGCGCTTCGCACCCGCGATCGCCTCGAACGTCCGCTCGATGAGCTCCGGCCGGGCTTGCGTGAGGACGGCGATGGTCGTGTCGTCCGGGATGAGCTCGTCCTCGATCAGGAGCCGGGCGAAGTCGAAGTCGGTCTTCGAGGCTGCCGGAAATCCGACCTCGATCTCGCGGATCCGCAGCGCGACCAGGAGGTCGAAGAAGCGGCGCTTGCGCGCCGAGTCCATCGGGTTGACGAGCGCCTGGTTCCCGTCGCGGAGATCCGTGGAGCACCAGATCGGCGCGCGGTCGAGGACGCGGTCGGGCCACGTGCGATCGGGCAGATCGACGGTCGCGTACGGACGGTACTTCCAGTGCGGCATGGCCATGGGACAGCGCTCCTTCTCGAGTCGGGTCGACGGCGCACCACGGGTGCGGGACGGCTCGTGTATGTCGACGCGTCGCTTCCCCTAGCGGGGAAGGATGGCGAGCAGAACGGCCAGGCGGCGGAGCGGCGTCGCGAAGATGGCCCGGCTCATGCGCGCACGATACCTGCGCAAGCCCGGAATCCGCGAGTGCGGATTCCGGGCGCGCGAAATACGAAGACGCTCGCTGCCACGCTCACTACGCGTTCAGGGTGCGGGTTGACGGCGCGAGACCGCGCGCCTAGCCTGTGGGCTCGATGTCGCGCGCGCACACGAAGCTCTTCATCTTCGGCTTTGCCGCGCGCATCTTTGCGCGCTAGTCGGCGTTCCGCCCCCGCCTCCGCCGGCTAGCTATCGAATTCGAGGCGGACTCTTCGAACTCATCTGGACGGTCGGATGCACGAACGCAGTACGAAACCCACCATCGTCGGCTACCCCGGACGCGACGGCGCCCACAGCGCGGCCGCGTGCGACCGCCTCTTCTCGGACGGCGCGGAGCTCGTCGCGCTGCCGAGCTTCGCCGCGGTCACGCAGGCGACGGCCGACGGCTCGATCGACGTCGGCGTGCTTCCCATCGAGAGCTCGCTCTCGGGTCCCGTCGCCGAGACGCACGACCTTCTCTACGACTCGCCCCTCGCGATCATCGGCGAGACCGTCCTTCCCATCCGGCACTTCCTGGTCGGGCCGAACAAGGTGCCGCTCGCACAGGTGCGGGCCGTCCACTCCCACCCCGTCGCACTCGACCAGTGCCGCATGCTCCTCGCGGCGATGCCGGATGCGACCGCGATCGCGGCCGCGACGACCGCCGACGCGGCCGCGTACGTCGCCGAACACGGCGATCCGGGGGAGGTGGCGATCGCGAGCGAGCGCGCCGCGCGCCTGCACGGGCTCGAGGTCATCGCAGAGGACGTCGGCGACCACCCGGAGGCGTTCACGCGCTTCGTCTCCGTTGCGACCCACGTGCGCCTCGATGTGAACGGGAAGCCGTGGCGAACGGCGTTCTCGTTCGTCACCGACCACCAGCCCGGCGCGCTCCACCGCGCCATCGAGCCGTTCGCCCGGCATCGGATCGATCTCCTCCAGCTCGTGTCCCGACCCATCCCCCAGTCGCCTTGGCGCTACCGATTCGACGCCGTGCTTGCCGGGCATCCCCTCGACGCGATCGTGCGCGAGACGCTCGCCGAGCTCCGCGAGCGGACGCGCCTGCTTCGCGTCTTCGGCTCCTATCCTGCGGAGGTCCACGATGACTGACCAGACCGTGCAGAGACTTCGCGACGAGATCTCCGCGCTCGACCGCTCGATCCTCGACGCGGTGAACGGGCGCATCGAACTGGTCGCGGCGCTGAGGCGCCACAAGCAGGAGGTCGGTCTGCCGTTCCTCGATCCCGACCGGGAGCGCCAGCTGCTCGACGACCTCGCGAGCGCGAACTCCGGCCCGCTGTCGGACGAGGGGGTCCGCGAGCTGTTCCGCGAGCTCCTCGACCTGACGAAGCGCGAGGTCGCCGGGGACGGCGACGCCGCCGCCGCGTCGGCCTAGAGCGACGTGGTCGAGACGAGCGGCGGGTTGCGCCGCTCGAACGCCGCGATGTCGGCGTCGAACTGCAGCGTGCGAGCGATCGCGTCGAGCCCGTGGAGCAGCGCGTGGCGGACGAAGGGGTCCATCTCGAACCGCACGCGATCGTCGGCGGCGCCGATCGTCTGCTCTTCGAGATCCACCGTGAGCTCGTCGCCCCGTTCCGCCACCCGCATCAGGTCCTTGAGCTCGAGCGACGGGACGATCGCCGGCACGAGCCCGATCTGGATGGAGTTCGAGTAGAAGATGTCGCCGAACGACGGCGCGGCGACGACCTCGAAACCGTAGTCCTGGATCGCCCACGCAGCGTGCTCGCGCGAGGAGCCACAGCCGAAGTTCGGACCGGCGAGCAGGATGCGCGCGCCCGAGCACTCGGGCCGGTTCAGCTCGAAGTCGGGCTCCTTGCGCCAGTCGTAGAAGAGGAACTCGCCGAAGCCTGTCCGCTCGATGCGCTTCAAGAACTGCTTCGGGATGATCTGGTCGGTGTCGACGTCGGCGCGGTCGAGCACGGCCGCCCGAGACGTGAGCGAGTGGAACTCCCTCATGCGGCGACCCCTTCCCACTCGCGGACGTCGACGAAGTGGCCCGCGATCGCAGCGGCCGCGGCCATGGCGGGGCTCACGAGGTGCGTCCGACCGCCGCGCCCCTGCCGCCCCTCGAAGTTGCGGTTCGACGTCGATGCGCAGCGCTCGCCGGGAGCAAGCACGTCCGGGTTCATGCCGAGACACATCGAGCAGCCGGCGCGGCGCCACTCGAACCCCGCGGCCTCGAAGATGCGGTCGAGCCCTTCGGCCTCGGCTTCCCGCTTGACCGCCACCGAGCCGGGCACGACCATCGCGCGGACGCGAGGGTGCACCTGCTTTCCGGCGACGACCGAGGCCGCGGTGCGGAGGTCTTCGATGCGTGCGTTCGTGCACGATCCGAGGAAGACGCGGTCGATCTCGACGTCCTGCAGCGGCGTTCCGGCCTCGAGCCCCATGTAGCTGAGCGCTCGCTCGACCGAGGCGCGCTCGTCGGCGTCGTCGTACTCGGCGGGATCGGGCACGACCCCTCCGACCGGGACGACCATCGCGGGGTTCGTTCCCCAGGTCACCTGCGGCTCGAGCTCGGTCACGTCGATCTCGAGCTCACTGTCGAAGACGGCGTCGTCGTCGGTCCGCAGCTCGCGCCAGCGATCGAGCGCACGCTCCCAGTCGACGCCGGTCGGAGCTGCGGGTCGGCCCTCGAGGTATGCGAACGTCGTCTCGTCCGGAGCGATCAGCCCGGCGCGCGCGCCTGCTTCGATCGACATGTTGCAGACCGTCAAGCGGCCCTCCATCGACAGGGCGCGAATCGCCTCGCCTGCGTACTCGAGCACGTGCCCGGCCGCGCCGTCGACGCCGATCCGGCCGATCGTCCCGAGGATGACATCCTTCGGCGTGACCCCGAGAGGGACGTCGCCGAGGTAGAGGATCCGCATCGTGCGCGGCCGCATCCGCGGGAGGCACTGCGTCGCCAGCACGTGCTCGACCTCCGACGTCCCGATGCCGAATGCGAGCGCGCCGAGCGCGCCGTGCGTGGACGTGTGGCTGTCGCCGCACACGATCGTGGCGCCCGGCTGCGTGAGGCCGAGCTCCGGGCCGATGACGTGGACGATCCCCTCGCGCCCGCTGCCCGTCGCGTAGAGCGGGACGCCGAACTCGGCGCAGTTCGTCCGCAGCGCCTCGAGCTGCGCGTATGCGAGCGGGTCGCTCACGGGACCGTCGTCCGTCGGGACGTTGTGGTCCATCGTCGCGAGAGACAGGTCCGGTCGCCGGACGGTGCGCCCTGCGAGCCGTAGACCTTCGAATGCCTGCGCCGAGGTCACCTCGTGGATGAGGTGGAGGTCGATGTAGAGGAGGTCGGGCTCGCCCTCTGCCTCGTGGACGACGTGCGATTCCCAGATCCGATCGATGAGCGTCTTCGGCATGAGTCAACGGTACCGGCTTGCGTCCGTCTGGGAGGTGCGCTACGGTGCCCGCTTCGCGGTGCCGAGGACGGCGCCGCGGAAAAGGCATCGAGGCCTCAGGGGCAGCGCCCCTGGGGTCTTTTTCTTTGGTCCGGAAAGGAGAGCTCGATGACCAAGGTGGAGGCGATCGTCATCAGGGAACGCGTCGAGACGGTCATCGACGCAGTCGAGGATCAGACGGGGCACGTCGGCGTCACCGTCGTCGAAGCCATCGGCCATGGCCGCCAGCGCGGGATCACGCACGAGTACCGCGGGAGGATCTTCGAGTCGCGATTCCTCCCGAAGGCCGTGCTCACGTTCGTCGTCGACGACGACATCGCCGAGGCAGTCGTGGCGGCGATCGCCGACGCGGCGCGTAGCGGGAACGAGTCGGGCGACGGGATCGCCTGGACGTGCTCGGTGCGGAACGTCACTCACAACCGAACGGGACAACCACTGGAGGAGGTGGAGATCGGATGACGACCAAAGAGCTTGCGATCGCGACCAGCACGGTGTGGGTGCTCATCGCGGCGATCCTCGTGATGTTCATGCAGGCGGGGTTCGCGTTCCTGGAGGCGGGCCTCACGCGCATGAAGAACGTCGGCCACATCGCGGCGAAGAACGTCCTGATCCTCGCCATCGCCTCCGTCGTCTACTTCCTCGTCGGCTACGGGCTCGCGTTCGGCGACGGCGGAAACGGCCTCGTCGGCGGCTCGGGCTTCTTCCCGTCGACCGACGAGCTCCTGACGGTCGGCGCGGCTCCCTTCTCGTGGTTCAGCGCAATCCCGGCATCGGCCGGCTACATGTTCGAGGTCGTCTTCTGTGGCGTCTCGCTGGCGATCGTGTGGGGCGCGATGGCCGAGCGGACGAAGCTGTGGGTGTACTTCGCCTTCGGAGCGATCTTCACGGTCGTCTACTCCGTCGTGTCCCACTGGATCTGGAGCCCGGACGGCTGGCTCTTCTCGAAGGGCATGCAGGACTTCGCCGGCTCGACGGTCGTCCACTACCAGGGCGCCCTCGCCGGGCTCGCGGGGGCGATCCTGCTCGGCCCGCGCATCGGCAAGTTCGGCCACGACGGCAAGCCGAACGCGATCCCCGGCCACAACATGGCCTTCACCACTCTCGGCGTGATCATCCTCTGGTTCGGCTGGTTCGGGTTCAATGCCGGCTCGACGCTGAGCGTCGACTTCGGGGGCGTCGGCTTCTTCGCCTACGTCGCGCTGAACACGAATCTCGCCGCCGCCGCCGGCGTGCTCGGCGCAGTGGTCACATCGTGGATCGTCATCAAGAAGCCGGACCTCTCGATGATGCTGAACGGCGCCGTCGCGGCCTTGGTGGCGATCACGGCAGCGTGTGCATTCGTGGCCCCCTGGGCGGCGATCGTCATCGGGCTCGTCTCGGGCGTGATCGTCGTACTCGGCGTTCTCCTCGTCGAGCGCGTCCGCATCGACGATCCGATCGGCGCGATCGCCGCGCACGGGATGGCAGGCGTCTGGGGGACGCTCGCGCTCGGCTTCCTCGCCCTCCCCTCTCAGGCGGAGAGACTCGCCACAGGGAGCGGTGGCCTCCTCTACGGCGGTGGCTTGCACCAGCTCGGCGTTCAGCTGCTCGGCCTCGCCACGGTGGGCGCCTTCACGTTCAGCGTCTCGTTCGGCGTCCTCTGGGCGATGAAGAAGACGTTCGGGATCCGCACCGATCCGGAAGCGGAAACCGCAGGGCTCGACGTCTCCGAGCACGGCATGTGGGGCTATCCCGAGTTCTACGTCCCCGTCCCGGGCGGCTACGGGACGGAGTCGCACGGCCACCTCGGGCTCGCCCATGCAGCACGTTCGACGGCGACGGCCGCAGTGACGGTTCCGGTGCCCGAGCCCTCCTGACGCACCGGTGGGTCGGACGCGGCCAGAAGCCTGCCTGGCCGCGTCCGACCCCGATCAGCGCAGGAAGTTGTCGGCCATCGCGCCACCCGTCGGCGTGAGCACCGACTCCGGGTGGAACTGGACGCCCTCGATGCGGAGGGTTCGGTGGCGGACGCCCATGACCTCGCCATCGTCCGTGCGCGCAGTGACGACGAGCTCGTCCGGAACGTTCGTCGCGGCGAGCGAGTGGTAGCGGCCCACCTCGATCTCCTCGGGCAGTCCGGCGAACACGCCCTCCCCGTCGTGGTGGATCACGCTCGCCTTCCCGTGGAGAAGGGCTCGCGCCGAGCCGATCGAGCCGCCGAAGGCCTCGACGACCGCCTGGTGACCGAGGCAGACGCCGAGCGTCGGGATCCGCGGGCCGAGCGCGCCGATGAGCTCGAGCGACACGCCGGCGTCTCCCGGTCGCCCTGGGCCCGGCGAGATGACGAGGCGATCGGGTGCGAGCGTCTCGGCCTCGGAGACCGTGATCGCGTCGTTGCGGAAGACGTGGACCTCGGCGCCGCGCTCCTCGAAGAGGTGGACGAGGTTCCACGTGAACGAGTCGTAGTTGTCGAGGACGAGGATCCTCACGCGTACTCGACCTCGGCGAGCTCGATCGCAGCCTCGAGAGCCGCGAGCTTGGCGAGGCACTCGCGATGCTCGGCCTCGGGCTCCGAGTCCGTGACGACACCCGCGCCGGCCTGCAGCCGCGCGACGCCGCCCGAGACGACGATGGTCCGCAGCGCGATGCACGTGTCCATCGAGCCGTCGGGCAGGATGTAGCCCACCGCCCCCGCGTACGGCCCCCGCCGGTAGTCCTCCAGCTCCGAGATGATCTGCATCGCGCGAACCTTCGGCGCGCCCGTGACCGTCCCGGCCGGGAAGCAGGCCCGGAGCACGTCGAACGGCGTCACGTCGTCGCGCAGCTCGCCGGTCACCTCCGAGACGAGGTGGGACACGTGCGAGAAGCGTTCGACGTCCATGAAGCGGGCGACCCGCACGGTACCCCCACGGCAGACGCGCGAGAGGTCGTTGCGGCCGAGATCGACGAGCATGACGTGCTCGGCGCGATCCTTCTCAGACGACAGGAGGCGCTCGACGTCTCCCTCGTCCGGCGACGTCGTCCCGGCGATCGGACAGACGCTCGCGTGGCCGTTCTCGCATGCGACGAGGCGCTCGGGCGAAGAGCCGACGAGCGCGACGCCTTCCAGCTCCAGCAGGAAGAGATACGGCGACGGATTCACCCGGCGCAGAGCCCGGTAGAGCGCGACGGGCGACGCCGAGGTCGGCCGCTCCGCGCGCTGCGACGGGACGACCTGGTACGCGTCACCCGCCCGGATGTACTCCTGGCACACCCTCACCATCTCCTCGTAGCGCTCCTGTGTCGGCGACCGTGTCAGCTCCCCACGCTCGCCTGCACGCTTCGTCGGTTCGACGAGCGGCGCCGCGAGACGCGCCGCTATCTCGTCCGGATCGCCGGCGAGCACCTCCGCGACGCCGGCACCGTGGTCGAAGCGGACGAGCGTCTCGACGACGACGAACGCGCTCTCGGCAAGACCGGCGCCGTCGGTCGGCAGCGGGACGGTCGGCTCGAGCGTCGCGGCCCAGTCGTACGAGACGTACCCGACGACGGGAAGGCCGAGCTCTTCGGCCTCGGCGAGCCCGACGATCCGCGCGCCGCGGCCGACGAAGGAGTTGCGGCCGAGACGTCCTCGCTCCACCGACTCGAGGAGGAAGCTCCCGCCACCCGCCCCGCGCAGACGCAGGTACGCGCCGAGCGGCGTCAGGAGGTCGGCCGGGATCGACGTCGTCGCAGTCATCCGCGACGAAAAAGGCCTCTCGCGAGGCCTGGGGCGAAGCGGGTATCCGGAGGTCTCCGGCTCACGCGGGCAGCGTAACAACGCGCGCGAGCACGTCGAGCGAGGCGGCGACCTCGTCCGCCGTGACGGTGAGAGGCGGTGCGAGCCGGACGACGTGCTCGCCGGCGCTGAGGACGAGCAGTCCCTGATCGCGCGAGGCCGCCACGATGTCGGCAGCGGGCGCGGTCGTCTCGACGCCGATGAGGAGTCCCCGCCCGCGCACACTCTCGACACCGGACAGCGCATCGAGCCCCGCAACGAGCTCTGCACTTCTTGCGCGCACGTTCGCGAGGAGCTCGGCGTCGATGGCCTCGACGACCGCAGATGCCGCTGCTGCCGAGACCGGGTTCCCGCCGAACGTCGAGCCGTGGTCGCCGGGAGCGAAGGCGCCGGCCTCATCGTCCGCGACGAGCAGTGCCCCGATGGGCAGCCCGTTGGCGAGACCCTTCGCGAGCGTGACGAGGTCCGGCCGTACGCCCAGCTGCTCGAACGCGAAGAACGACCCGGTCCGCCCGACCCCGGTCTGCACCTCGTCGAAGCAGAGGAGCGGCGCGAGCTCTGCGGCCGCTTCGACGAACTCGCGGTCGAGCGGAACGACGCCGCCCTCGCCGAGGATCGGCTCGAGGAGGATCAGGCCCACCTCGTCGTCGACGGCCGCGACCAGCGCTTCGATGTCGTTCGGCGGAACGAACCTGGCGCCTGGGACGAGCGGGGAGAACGGCTCGCGCTTCGCCCGCTGCCCCGTCACCGACAGCGCACCGAACGTCCGCCCGTGGAACCCACCCTCGAGCGCCACGACGCCGGGCTTGCCCGTCCGCTTGCGTGCGTACTTGACCGCCGCCTCGATCGCCTCTGCGCCCGAGTTGCAGAAGAAAGCCTGCGCGCCACCGAAGCGATCCGAGAGCGCCACCGCAAGCTGCTCGGCGGGCTCGGTGCGGTACAGGTTCGAAACGTGCCACAGTCGTTCGAGCTGCGCCTGTACAGCCGCGAGCGGAGCGGGATGGCAGTGACCCAGCGACACGACGGCGATCCCCCCGCCGAAGTCGAGGTAGTCACGCCCGTCGGAGTCCCAGACGCGGCTCCCGTCGCCGCGCACGATCGTGAGATCGGCGCGCGCGTACGTCGGCAGGAGCCGCTCGACTCCCGTCGTCTCCGTCGCCGTCACGCGACCACCGCTGTCTCGCCGATCTCGGCTGTGAGCCCGGCCCGTGCCGCGTCGACCGCCGCCATGAGCTTGGGCACGATTCCCCCGTCGAATGTGCCGCAGTCGATGAGCTCGCTCGCGCGGTCGGCATGGATGAGTGGCACGACCACGCCCTCGAGGTACACGCCGAGCACGTCCGAGACGAACACGACCCGGTCGGCAGCGACGCTTGCCGCGATGGCGGTCGCCGCCTCGTCCGCGTTGACGTTGAGCGGTCCGACCGCGACCGGGGTGACGACCGGGATACGGCCGGCCTCGAGCAGGGCGACGACCACCGGCAGGGAGCCGGGCATCGGCGCTCCGACGGAGCCGAGCTCGGCGACCGGCGTCGCGCCCAGACCGATCTCGTCGCCGACGAGGTGAACCGCCGCGGGGCCGAGTGCGGCGGACAGCTCGGCCCCGACGGCGATCAGGGACGAACGCACGACGGCGAGGGTCGCCGGGTCCGTGAACCGCCGACCGCGGACGAACCTGACCGGAATCCCGCGTGCCTGCAGCTCCGCGGTGATCTGCGGGCCGGCGCCATGCACCACGACGACCTCGTCGCCGGCGGCGTGACGCTCCCTCACGACCTCGAGCGAGTCGGCTGCCACGCCGCCTCCGAGCTTCAGCACGACGCGCGTCACGTCGTGTACTCGGCGTTGAGCTTCACGTAGTCGTACGTGAGGTCGGATGCCAGGTATGCGGCGCTCCCCGTGCCGAGCCCGAGGTCGAGGTCGATCGTCACCGACGAGCCTCCGAGGTCTGGCGCGACTCCCGTCGGCTCACCGCGGACGAAGACCGCCGTTCCGTCGAACGCGACCGACAGCCGATCGACGTCGACGTGCGCGAAGCCGCCGTTCCACGGCGCCGAGCCCGCCGCTGCGAGCACGCGCCCCCAGTTCGGGTCGCGCCCGAAGGCGGCCGTCTTGACGAGTGGCGAGGTCGCGATTCTCCTGGCGACGGCCTCCGCCTCGGCATCGGACTCCGCCCCGGCGACGGCGATCTCGAGGAGAACGGTCGAGCCCTCTCCGTCGGCCACGATCTCGCGCGCGAGGACGGCGCAGACGTCGCGGAGTGCGGCCGCGAACTGCACGTCGCGCGCGGTATTCCGCTCGACGCCGCTCGCCCCGTTCGCGAGGAGCACGACCGCGTCGTTCGTCGAGCACTCGCCGTCGACGGAGATCCGGTTGAAGCTCTGGGCGACCGCAGCCCGCAGGAGCTCGATCGGCTCCCCGGGCTCGAGCGGATAGTCGGTGGTGACGACCGCGAGCATCGTCGCGAGCCGCGGGTGGATCATCCCCGCACCCTTCGCCATCCCTCCGACCACGAATCCGTCACCGTGGACAGCGGCCTGCTTCGGCCAGCGATCGGTGGTCATGATCGCGTCAGCCGCCGCAGCGCCGCCGTCGTCCGCGAGCGACACCGCCGCCTCACGCACGCCGGACAGCACGCGCTCCATCGGCAGCGGTACTCCGATCACGCCGGTCGAGAGGACGACGACCTCCTCGGCCCGCAGCCCGAGCGCAGCCGCCGTCTCCTCCGCTGTTCGCACCGCGTCCGCGAGACCCGCCTCACCTGTCGCGGCGTTGGCGACACCGGCGTTCACCACCACCGCCTGCGGTTGCGCGGCCTCGAGATGCCGCTTCGAGACGACGACCGGCGCCGCGAGGATGCGGTTCGTCGTCCAGACGGCCGCTCCGACAGCGGTCGGCGTCGACCGCACGACGGCGAGGTCCGGCCCGGACCGCCGGATACCGGCGTGTACACCGGACGCGACGAATCCGGCAGCGGCGGTGACCGACATCAGACGAGCACTCCCGAAAGCCGCAGCCCGGTCGTCTCGTCCAGGCCGTACAGGAGGTTGACGTTCTGGATCGCCTGCCCGGCAGCGCCCTTGCCGAGGTTGTCGAGAGCGCAGATGACGATCGAGTCGCCGGTGAGACGATCGGTGAAGACCCCGATCTCGGCGCCGTCCGTCTGCTGCACGCGTCCGAGCTCGGGGACGACTCCTTCCGGCAGGACGTCGACGACGTGGCTCTCCGCGTACTGCGCTTCCAGGAGCTCGCGGAGGTCGGCGCCGCGCGATCGCACGACGCACGTCGCGAGGAGTCCACGCCGCACGGGCAGGAGGTGCGGGACGAAGGTCACCGGAAACCCGAGGTGCGCCGCGATCTCGGGCGCATGCTGGTGGACGCCAACGCGATAGGGCGCGACGTTCTCCAGCACGGCTCCGGCGTGGGACGATTCGCGCAGCGAGCGGCCGGCGCCCGTCATGCCCGACTTCGCGTCGACGACGACACCCGTCGGCTCGATCTCGTCCGCGATCGGAGCGAGCGCGAGCAGGACCGCGGTCGCGTAACAGCCCGGATTGGCGACGAGCCGCCCACTCGGCGGACTCAGCTCGGGGAGGCCGTACGACCACGATGCGAGCGCTTCGGGCAGCGGGTGCTCGAAGCCGTACCACTCTGCGTAGACGCCGGCGTCGTCGAAGCGGTGGGCGCCGGACAGGTCGACGACGACACCGCCCGACGGCGGCTCGAACGCCGCGGCTTCCTCGTGGGGAAGGCAGACGAACGTGATGTCGGCGCCCGCCTGCAACGCCGCTTCGTTCGTGATGAACCGCGGCATGCGGCTCCAGCCGTTGCGTCCGAGCCGCGGGTCGAGCACACCCGGTGCCTGGCCGGCCAGCGAGTCCGATCCGAGCGCGTACAGCTCGAGAGCGGGGTGCGCGAGGACGCGGTCCAGGGTCTCCTGGCCCGTGTAGCCGGATGCACCCGCGATGGTGACGCTGGCCATCTGCGTATTATGCACATCTAAGAAGTATTATGCTGCAGCGCCCGGAGGCAGTCGCGCCCGAGCCTGCCGCCGTACGCGTCCTTCGCTAACCGGAGTGGTCACTCCGCTTTTGCTACGGTGGCCAAACTGTGGCCAAGACAGCGATAGCGCCTCGGCCGCTGCGGCGCGACGCCGAGCGGAACCGCGCGCGGATCGTCGACGCGGCGCGCGCCGCCTTCGCGACCGAAGGCATCGACGTCTCCGTCGAGGAGATCGCGCGCCGCGCGGGTGTCGGCATGGGAACCCTCTACCGTCGCTTCCCGACGAAGGGCGACCTGGTCGACGCCGTCCTCGAAGACGCCGTCGCCGAGGTCTGTGAGGCAGCGCGGTCGGCGCTCGAGACGGACGACGCCTGGACCGCGTTCACGACCTTCCTCGAGCGCGTGTTCGAGCTCCACGTCCGCAACCGCGGCTTGAAGGACGTGATCGCCAGTGGGGAGCACGACCTCGCCCGGCTCCAAGCGCTGCGCGCACGGATGCGTCCGCTCGTCGCCGAGGTCGTCGTACGCGCGCAGGACCAGGGAACGCTCCGCGCCGACTTCGTCGCCGAAGACGTCCCGATGCTGTTCTGGACGGGCGGCCGCGTCGCGGAGGTGACATCCGACGTCGCGCCCGATCTCTGGCGCCGCTACCTCGGCTTCGTGCTCGACGGGCTGCGCGCCGACGCCGCGACGCCGCTGACCACCCAGCCGCTCACACGAGCCCAGCTCGACCGGGTGCAGACGAGGAGGTCCGGGTGACCGCCGTCGGCGTCGAGCAAGTCACTGCGCGCGTCGCCGGAGTTCGCACGATCTTCGCCGCGCTGATGCTCGGCATGTTCCTCGCCGCGCTCGACCAGACCATCGTCGCGACGGCGCTCCCGACGATCGTCGGCGACCTCGGAGGGCTCGACCACCTCTCCTGGGTCGTGACCGCCTACCTGCTCGCGTCGACCGTGTCGACCCCGATCTACGGGAAGCTCGGCGACATGTACGGGCGCAAGCCCATTTTCCAGGCCGCGATCCTCATCTTTCTCGCGGGCTCGATGCTCGCGGGGCTCAGTCAGTCGATGGCGGAGCTCATCGGCTTCCGTGCGATCCAGGGCGTCGGCGCCGGCGGTCTCATCGTCGGCGCGCAGGCGATCATCGCCGACATCGTCCCGCCGCGGGAGCGCGGCCGCTACATGGGGCTGATCGGAGCGGTGTTCGGCGTCGCATCGGTCGCCGGTCCGCTGCTCGGCGGTTTCTTCGTCGACAACCTCTCGTGGCGCTGGGTCTTCTACGTGAACCTCCCTGTCGGAGCCGTCGCCGTCGTGATCGTCGCGCTCAAGCTCCACCTGCGCGTGGTCCGCACACGACACCGGATCGACTACCTCGGGGCCGCGCTCCTCGCGGCGGGGGTGAGCAGTCTCATCCTGGTCACCACCTGGGGCGGGAACGAGTACGACTGGGGCTCCGGGATGATCGTCGGCCTGACCGTCGTCGGCATCGTGCTGCTGGCCGCGTTCGTCTGGCAGGAGCGGCGCGCGACGGAGCCGGTCATCCCGCTCAGTCTCTTCGAGTCGCGCGTGTTCAACGTGTCGAGTGCGATGGGCTTCACCATCGGGATGGCGATGTTCGGGGCGATCGTCTTCATCCCGCTGTACCTGCAGCTCGTATACGGCGCGACCCCCACGGCCTCGGGGCTCCGCATGCTCCCCCTCATGGCCGGCCTGCTCATCGCGGCGGTCTTCTCGGGACGGCTCATCAGCAGGATCGGGCGCTACAAGATCTTCCCGATCGTCGGAACGGCCGTGCTCGTCGTCGGGATGTTCCTGCTCTCGGAGCTCGGCGTGGGAACCGCGCCCTGGCTCGCGTCCGTGTACATGGCCATCGTCGGAGTCGGCATCGGCCTCGTGATGCAGGTGCTCGTGCTCGTCGTCCAGAACGACGCGAAGCCGCGTGAGATCGGCGTCGCGACCGCGACGGCGACGTTCTTCCGCTCGGTCGGCGGCTCCTTCGGCGTCGCGCTCTTCGGCGCGATCTTCGCCTCGCGGCTCTCGGGCGCACTCGAGAAGCTCCCGCCCGAGTCCTTGAAGTACCTCTCCGGAGGCGTGCACCTGAGCCCCGAGCAGGCGAAGCAGCTGCCGCCCGAGGTGCACGCGCAGTTCCTCGACGCGTTCTCCCACTCGCTGCACGGCGTCTTCCTGTTCGGCGTCCTGCTCGCAGTCATCCCGTTCGGGCTCTCCTGGCTCCTGAAGGAGGTTCCGCTCCGAACGACGCTCCACTCCACCGACGAGGTCGCGCCGGAACCCGTCGTCTGACGTCCCTCACGAGGTGTCGCTCGGCTGGAATGGTGGTACCACGGAGAGCAAATCGAATGAAGGGACCGAGATGGCCACGAAGACGAGCACGACGTTCGACACCCGCATCGACATTCCGGCCGAGACACGCGAGCAGCTCGTCGCGCTGCTGAACGCGCGCCTCGCGGACAACTTCGACCTCTACTCGCAGCTGAAGCAGGCGCACTGGAGCGTGAGGGGCAGCGACTTCATCCAGCTGCACGAGCTCTACGACGAGCTCGCCGAGTCCGTTCTCGAGTACGTCGACATGATCGCCGAGCGGGCGACTGCCCTCGGCGGCCTCGCACTCGGCACGACGCGCATGGCGGCCGACGCGACCTCGCTCGACGAGTACCCCCTCGACGCGGTCGCCGGAATGGACACGGTCGCCGTCGTCGCGGACCGCCTCGCCGCCTTCGGATCGAGTGCCCGCGAGGCGATCGACACCGCGACCGAGCTCGAGGACCAGGACACGGCCGACCTCTTCACGGAGATCTCGCGGGCGGTCGACAAGCACCTCTGGTTCGTGGAGGCACACCTCCAGGCGTAGGCTCACACCGTGGGCGACAGGCTCGAGGGCGGATGTGCCTGCGGCGAGATCCGCTATCGACTGCTGTCCGACCCGCTGTTCGTCCACTGCTGCCACTGCCTGAACTGCCAGCGGCAGACGGGTAGCGCATTCGTCATCAACATCCTCGTCGAGACGGACCGCATCGAGCTGCTCGCAGGCGAGCCGCAGCCGATCGACGTCCCTCGCAGCAGCGGGACGCAGCGGATCTTTCGCTGCCCGACGTGCCAGATCGCCGTCTACAGCCGGTACACGCGCGCGACGACCCGCTTCGTCCGCGCGGGGACGCTGGACGACCCGTCCGCGGTCGAGCCGGACGTCCACATCTACACGCGGTCGAAGCTGCCCTGGGTCACGCTGCCCGAGGGAGTCCCGGCGTTCAGCACGTACTACGACACCGAGAAGCTGTGGCCGGCCGCGAGCCTCGATCGCCTCGCTGCGCTCGGACGCCGGAAGTAGCTCGTGGATCGCGACGAGTATCGGCGCACGTCGCTCGAGAACTGGCAGACGACCGCCGCGGGCTGGGAGCGGCGGCGAGCAGAGCTCGAGCGGGTCACTCGGCCCGTCACGGACTCGATGGTCCGCGCGCTGGACCCGCAACCCGGCGACACCATGCTCGAACTCGCCGCCGGCCCAGGCGACACGGGCTTCGTGGCCGCCGCCGCGCTCGGCGAGAACGGCCGCCTCATCTCGACGGACTTCTCCTCGGAGATGGTCGAGGTGGCTCGACGGCGTGCCCGTGAGCTCGATGTCCGGAACGTCGAGCACCTCGTCGTCGACGCGGAGCAGATACCGCTCGACGACGACTCCGTCGACCGCGCCGTTTGCCGCTTCGGATTCATGCTCATGGCCGATCCCGAGCGAGCGCTCGCCGAAACCCGACGCGTCGTGCGTCCCGGCGGCCGTCTCGTAGTCGCAGTCTGGGGCGCCGCAGAGCGCAACCCCTGGATCTCGATCGCGGGCCGGCTCCTCGCACGGCTCGAGCTGGCTCCGCCCCCGGAGCCCGGAGCGCCGGGCATGTTCGTGCTCGCCGATCACGCGCGGCTGAGCACACTCCTCGAAGGGGCAGGCTTCGAGGTCGAGCGCATCGAGGACGTGCCCGTCCTCTTCGAGTTCGCCGATGTCGCCGAGTACATCGCGGGGTCGCGAGAGACCGGCGGGATGTTCGCGCGGATCTGGCGCGACGCATCCGATGCGGAGCGTGACGCGATCAGGGCCGGCCTCGACGATGGCTTCGCACCGTTCTCCGTCGACGGGGGCTACGAGCTCCCCGGCCAGGCGGTCGTCGCTGCGGCGAACTGAACGTCAGTAGGGTCTCGTCGTGACCGTCCAGCAGTGGGTCGACGCGTACGCGGACGCCTGGCGCGAACGGGACGCCGAGGCGGCGGCGGCGCTGTTCAGAGAGGACTCCAGCTACCGGTCGCACCCGCTGCAAGAGGCGCACCTCGGCAGCGAGGGCGTGCGGTCCTACTGGGAAACGGTCACCGCGGCCCAGGACGCCGTCGACGTGCGCATGGGCGCCCCGGTCGCATCGGACGACGGTCGGCGTGCAGCCGTCGAGTTCTGGGTCAGAATGCGGAACAGCGGCGACGAGGTGACGCTCATCGGGATCCTCTTCCTCCGCTTCGCGGAGGACGGCCGTTGCGAGGACCTGCGTGAGACGTACTTCTTCGAGCCGGGCGACCACGCGCCGCACGCGGGTTGGGGCGCCTGAGCCCGCCCGCCTAAGCCTCACCTCACATGCACATCCAGCCGCCGTCGAGGGCGAGGTTGATGCCGTTGACCCCTGCGTTCTCGAGCAGGAAGCGAGCTGCATTCATGGACTCGGCCATCGTCACGAGGCGCCCGATCGGCGTCCGGTCCACGAGCGCCTTGTGTCGCTCCGGAGCCATGTCACGCCACTGAGGGCTGTCGCCGACGATGCCGTTGTGGATCGCGTTCACGCGGATCGGCGCGAGCTCGATCACGAGGGTGCGCACGAGCGCCGTCACTGCACCGTTCACCGTCGTGACCGTCGTCGAGCCCGGATAAGGACGGTCGCGCGCGAGGCCACCGTAGATGAGGATCGAGGAGTCGTCGCGAAGCCGCGGTAGCAGCGCGTGGATCACCTCGGTGTAGCCGACGAGCTTCATGGTCGCGAGCCGCAGCGCCGCGTCGATCTTGTACTCACGCACGCTGTTCACGTCACGCTCGATCGCGGCGAGAACCAGGTGGTCGACCTCGCCGACGCTCTCCAGGGCGCCCGCGATCGTGTGCGGCTCGGCGAGATCGAAGCCGAGCCCGCGGGTGTTGCCGCCGACCTCCCGGGCAGCCGTTTCCGCGCGGGACTGGTCCCGACCGGTCACGATCACGTCGCGACCCTCGTCGGCATAGGACTGCGCGAGCTCTCGGCCGAGACCCTGTGTCCCGCCGACGACGACCACGCTGCCGTTCGCCATTCACCCACTCCTTTCGCGCGCGCTGAACGAGAAGAGCCCGGCCCGCGATCGCGCGCCGGGCTCGCTGCATGCCGCTAGACCGCTGCCGCCGAGTCCGCCGCCCACTCGGGGAGGAGTTCGCCTTCCCCGAGGATGTGGTTCCTCGACTCGTCGAGCTTGCCGAACGTCTTACCGAGGTCGGCATCGACCAGCTTGCCGCTGCGCTTGACGGCCTGCCCGGCGACGAACACCGAGTCGACGTTCGACGTGTCCGAGAAGACGACGATCGTCCCGATGGGATCCACCATCGGCATCGTGTTGATGGCGTTGAAGTTGAGCAGGACGATGTCGGCCTGCTTCTTCGGCGTCAGCGACCCGACCTTGTCCTCGAGGGCGCACGCGCGTGCGCCCTCGATCGTCGCGAACTCGAGCACGTCGCGATGACTCAGCGTCGGTGCGAACGCCTCGTCCGGCGTGTCGGTGTGCGAGCCGATGCGCTCGTGGACGAGCGCGGTGCGCATCTGCGTGAACATCTCGCCCGGGACGCTCGAGACGACGTCCACGGACAGCGACGGACGAACGCCACGCTCGACGAGCTTGCCCGTGGGCGGCGGCCCGTGGCCCATCAGCATCTCGACGTACGGGGCGACCGACGCCGACCCGCCGGTCGAGGCGATGAGGTCGAGCTCCTCGTCGGTCGAGTCCGTGCAGTGGATGTACGTCGTGTCCGGACCCATGAGGCCCAGGTCGTCCATGTTCTTGACGTGGTTGACGTGGATGCCGCTCAGCCGCATGCCGACGTGGACGCTGATGCGGATCCCGAGGTCGCGCGCGAGCTCCCAGTCGTGCTTGGCCACCTCGAAGTTCGAGTTGCCGGGCGCCCGCGCGGCGAGAGCGAGGGTGATGAGCCCGTCGTCGGAGGAGAAGTAGGTGTCGCGGACGCGGCGGATGTCCTCGGGATGGTCGAGCTCGCTGAATGCCCACCACTCACCGCCGGTCGGCACGCCGTGCGCATAAATGGCGCGGATTCCCGCGTCCTTCAGACCTTGCACCGCGGCGTCCGAGTGGTCCGGCGTGTTGTTGATGTGCGACCAGTCCAGCAGCGTCGTCACGCCGCCGTTGATCGCCTCGAGCGAGCCGGCGTAGTTGCCGATGTGGACGTCCTCCGGGCGGTAGTGGCCGCCGACGCTGCCGAGCATCACCGCGAAGTAGTTGTCCAGGGTGCAGCACGGGAGGACGCCTCGAACCGGCGTCTGCCACGTATGCCGGTGCGTGTCGACGAATCCCGGCATGACGATCATCCCCGTGGCGTCGATCTCCTCCGCGTCGGTTACGCCGAGGTCGGGACCGACGTCCACGATGACGCCGTCCTCGACGAGGACCTCGCCGTTCGGGATCTCGCCGATGTCGGGGTCCATCGAGACCACGAACCCGTTCCGGAAGACAGTCCGCTGCGAGCTCATACCACTCTCCTTGGCCGGCGGGACATCGATATCGCCAGCGCTCGGGCACGCCCGCCTGCGGCAGGCCGCGTCGCGCTGCCGGATGTACAGCGAGCATAAACACCCGGGCATCGGAGAGTCAACCGCTCACGAGTCGGGAGTTCCCCCTGCTGGAGCGGGTTTGCCGCGGTGTCAGTCGCGATTCGCGACGTTCGAGCCCGATGGACGACAGGCGTCGTGCGTTCGGTCACGGTTGACACTTTGAGCTCTGGGTGCGCAGAATGGACACCTGGTCGCGGCTTGCTCCTCACCGTTCTGCCGCTCTGCATCGAGCGGTCCGTGAGCTCCCCGGGTGACAGGGATCCGGTCGCCGACGCCGCGACGATGGGGCGCTCCGCACAGGTCGTCGCGGGCGCACTCGTCGGGGCTCGGTTCCTTCCCATCTGGCTCGGAATGGCCGCGCTCATCGTCGTCGCCGCCTTCTTCGCACCCGGCACGCTCGAGAGCGCGTCGTGGTCGTACATCCTCCCGTACGGGACGATCCTCGCCATCGCTGCGGTCGGCCAGATGCTCGTCGTCATGCAGGCGGGTATCGACCTCTCGACCGCCGGCGTCATCTCCCTGTGCGGGAATGTCCTCGTCGGCGTGAGCGTCGGCTCCGACCGCGGACTGGCCGTCGGGATCGTCGTCTGCATCGGCCTCGGGGCACTCGTGGGTCTCGTCAACGGGATCCTCGTCGGGATCGTGAGGCTCAACCCGCTCATCGTCACGCTGGCGGTCGGGCAGATCGTGCTCGCGTACAGCTCGAAGTACGCGCGCGAGCACACGATCTCGCTCCAGGTGCCGGAATCGCTCTCGTCGTGGGCGGCGCAGAAGCCGCTCGGGATCAGCGCCGTGTTCTGGACGGGCGCCGCGCTTGCGGTCGCGGTCGCGCTCGTGCTCCGCTACACGGCGGCCGGCCGGCGCTTCCAGGCAGTGGGCGCGAACCCGAGAGCGGCGTGGATGGCCGGATTGCGCGTCCGTTCGCACGTCGTGTTCGCCTATACGGCGGCGGGCGTTCTCTACTCGTTTGCGGCGATCCTGCTCGCGGGTGTGCGCATCAGCATCGATCCGGCCTTCGGCGCCTCGTATCTCCTCGCGCCCATCGCAGCGGTCGTCCTCGCCGGCGCGGCACTCTCGGGCGGGCTGGCGAGCGCGACCTCGACCTGGGTGGCGGCGATCGCGCTCACGTTCCTGACGGAGATGCTGCTCATCTTCGGGCTCTCGGCAGCGCTGCAGTTCATCGTCTTCGGCGCCGCGATCATCGTCGGGATGCTGGTGTCGGGCGACCGGGTGGCGTCGCTCCTGGGCCGCGTCCTGCGGACGATGGAGACACGGAGTGGTGGCGGCAAACGTACAGTCAACGAGGTCACCAGCTAAGGCAGGCTGGTAAAGGAGGCACGATGGAGGGTCGAAACGAGTCTGAAGCGTCAGGGAAGCGCTCGCGGAACGCGGGCGTGCTGGCACTTTTCGTGCTCGGAGCCGCGCTCACGCTCGCGCTCGTCTCTGCGAGTAGCGGGAGTACCGGCGCCAAGCAGGCAACACCGGGCGTCATCGCGCACCGGCAAGGGGTTCGGCGAGGTGTACGCCGCGAAGACGTCGACGCTCAAGCACACGCTGTTCAAGGCGAGGCTGCTCCCGAAGGACAAGATGTCGCGCAATATCGCGCTGGCCGGACTCGGTCGCGCAGACCGGAAGGTCAACCTCGCACTGGCGCTCAAGTGCTGGAAGAACAACGGCTGTAGCACCGGGACGGGCGGCAAGCTCACCGTCGCGTATCTCGAGCAGTTCGGCGAGAACGTCTACCGCCAGATGTCGAAGATGGAGTTCATCCTCCAGGCGCTGACGTACAAGAACGTCGGCAAGATCATCTACTCGAGCGCGCACGTGGACTTCAACAAGGCGTTCGCCGACTGGAAGGCCGCAATCGCCCAGGGCGTCGACCTGATCGTCACCTACCCGGACTTCGGCGACGCCATGATCCCGGTGATGAAGGAGGCGACCGACGCCGGAATCCCCGTCGCGACGTATGCCTGGGGCTTTGTCAGCGACCCCGGCAAGAACTACCTGACCGTCGTCGGTGAGGACACGTGCGCGCTCGGCAAGACGTACGCGTACGTCATGAACAACCAGGTCAAGTCCGGGGACATCGCGTTCCTGGGCGGGTTCCCGGGGAACCCTCTCTCCGAGGGCTGGCAGAAGTGCGAGGACCCAGCGCTCAGGTCGTCGATCGACGTCGTCGCGAAGGAGCCCACCAACTGGGATCCCTCGAAGGTGCAGCAGGTCGTGGCCGGGATCCTCGCGAAGAACCCCGACGTCAAGGGCTGGAGCTACGAGTACGGGCTCGGCATGGCGCAGGGCGGGTACGCGGCCTACAAGGCCGCGGGCATCCCGTTCAACACCACGCTGACGCTCCGCACGGACGACGTC
Source organism: uncultured Gaiellaceae bacterium (assembly GCA_963736935.1). Lineage (GTDB taxonomy): Bacteria > Actinomycetota > Thermoleophilia > Gaiellales > Gaiellaceae > GMQP-bins7. Next base: position 186,481 of record CAVTQX010000013.1, read on the forward strand.
GGCATGGGCTGCCTCTTCAACCAGCTCAAGAACCCGAAGCTCCAGATGTACTACTACACGTCGGGCAACACGCAGATCCGCGTGGCCTTCACGGCCGCGATGATGAAGCTCAAGGGGGCGAAGATCCCACCGAAGATCGTGTTCCCGATCGAGCTGCAGAACCAGCGCGTGCGTGACTCCTGCGTCAAGGGCTATCCGCAAGAGGCCTCCGCGACGTCACTCATCCCGCTGAGCCTGCTGAACAAGATGTATCCGTAGGAAGAGCAGGAAGCAGAACCAGAACATCGATGTCGACCACCGGGCCTGCTCGCGGGGGAAACGAGGTTTCCCCCGCGAGCCCCGTACTCACGCTACGAAGCGTGTCCAAGGCGTTCGGTGCGGTCCAGGCGCTTCGCGAGGTCAGCGTCGACTGCCGCGCCGGCGAGATCCACGCCCTCGTCGGGGAGAACGGGTCCGGGAAATCGACGCTGCTCGGGATAGCCAGCGGGTTCCTGGTTCCCGACGAGGGGACGGTGGTGATCGGCGAGACCGAGCGGCGGCGGGTGTCACCCGCGGAGAGCCGGCGGCTCGGTCTCGGCATCGCATATCAGACGTACTCGCACGTGCTGCACCTGTCGGTGGCCGAGAACCTCTACCTCGCGGCACCGTCCGACCTCCGACCGACGTACGGGCGCATGGAGGGATGGGCGGCCGAGCGGCTGGCCGAGTTCGATCTCGACCTCTCGCCGTCCGCGCCTGCCGGGACGCTCTCGCTCGCGGAGCGACAACTGCTCGAGGTCGTCAAGGCGCTGCTCCCCCAGCCGAAGGTGCTGCTGCTCGACGAGCCGACGACGGCCCTCGGCCCCGAGGACGTCGATCATCTGCACGCGCTCGTTCACGAACGGAGCCGCGCCGGCGTCGGGATCGTCTACGTGAGCCACCGCCTGCCCGAGGTCCTCGGGATTGCCGACCGGATCAGCGTCCTCCGCGACGGCGTGTCTCAGGGAACGTTCGAGGCGGCCTCGATGTCGGAGGACAGCCTCGTCGCGCTCATGATCGGGCGTCCGCTCCAGCTTGCGTTTCCGCCGCGACACGAGCGCGAGGCGGAGCGCGAGGTGCTGCTCGCGGTCTCCGGACTGCAGGGCGACAGGTTCGGCCCGATCGACCTCGAGGTGGCGAGCGGCGAGATCGTCGGAATCGCGGGCGCGGAGGGCAACGGACAGGTGCAGTTCCTCCGGGCCCTCGCCGGCGCCGAGCGGGCCACCGGAACGGCGACGTGCGCCGGCATGCAGCTCGACTCGAGCTCGCCGCTCGGACCACTCCGCGCCGGAGTCGTGCTCCTGAGCGGCGACCGCGCGTCCGAGTCGCTCTTCCCCGTCCTCAGCGTCCGGGCGAACTCGACGATCCAGGTGGTGCGTCGGCTCGGAAGGCTCGGGCTCCTGAACCGCAGGCGCGAGCGGCGCACGGTGGGCGAGCTCGTACAGCGCCTCAGCATCCGCACGACGTCGATCGAGCAGTCGGTCCAGACGCTGTCCGGCGGGAACCAGCAGAAGGTCTCGCTGACGCGACCGTTCCTGCGCGGAGACGTCAAGGTGATCCTGGCCGAGGAGCCGACCCAGGGCGTCGACGTCGCCGCGCGGTTCGACATCTACGGCGCGCTGCGGGAGAAGGCGAAGGAAGGCGTCGCCACGATCGTCAAGTCGAGCGACCCGCTCGAGCTCGCCGGCCTCTGCGATCGGGTCGTCGTGATGTCGCGCGGGCTGATCGTCGACGAGATCCCCGGCAACGAGCTCGGAGAGCGCCGCATCGTCGAGGCGATCGTCGGCTCGCGCGCCGGTGCCAGAGAGCAAGCGACCGCGAGCCCCAAGGAGTCGGCATGAGGATCGGCAGGTTCCGCGGCGCGTTGCCGCTCGTCCTGATGGCGGTCCTCATCTTGGCGGTCGGCGCGTTCGCAACCGTCCGCCAGGACGCCTTCCTCACGAGCTTCAACCTCAACAACCTGCTCCTCATGGCGATGCCGCTCGCTCTCGTCTCGCTCGGACAGACCTGCGCGCTGCTCGTCGGCGGCTTCGACGTCTCCGTGGCGACGCTCATTACGTTCTCCGTCGTCGTCGCCTCCTACACGATCTCGTTCGAGACATCGGGGTGGGCGTTGATTCCCGGAACCCTCGTGGTCATCGGCGTGGGGCTGGCGACGGGGATCTTCAACGCGGTGCTCATCTGCGTCCTCAAGCTTCCGTCCATCATCGCCACACTCGGAACGTTCAGCATTCTCGAAGGCGCGTCGCTCCTCCTCCGCGATCACCCCGAGGGCGCCATCTCGAGCGACGTCATCGGCCGTCTCACGACAAGCGCCGGCTTCGTTCCGATCGCCTTCATCGCAGTCGTGGCACTCGCCGTCGCCGGCGATCTGTGGCTGTACCGCACCCGCACGGGCCTCGCGCTGAGGGCCGTCGGCCTAGACGAGACGTCCTCGCGCCGCCTCGGGATGGCGACCGGCCGCATGGTGTTCCTCGCGTTCGTCGCCTGCTCGTTGATGGCGTCGCTTGCCGGCCTCTACCTGGCGGCCCAGGTCCAGATCGGCTCGCCGCTCGTCGACCTCGGCTTCTCGGTCGAGAGCATCGCCTGCGCCGTCCTCGGCGGAGCGAGCCTCGCCGGGGGACGCGGATCGTTCGTGGGTGCGCTGCTCGCGGCGCTCTTCCTCTCGCTGATCGACAACGTGCTCCCGCTGTTCCACCAGCCGACGGAGTACTCGCAGATGACGATCGGCGTGCTGATCCTGTTCGCGCTCATCCTGTACCAGAGCCCCGAGCTGCTCGCTCGTTTCCGGACCAGCCGAGCCGGAGTCGGCCGGCTCCAGACAGGCGAGGGCGAAGCGCCCGCAGGCTGAGACGCGTTAGTCCGCCGCGCGCGGGCGCGACACTGTCGTCGTCCGCGGGTCCGCCTCGCGGCCGATGACGACCCAAACGGCGTGGACAGGCTCCTGGCCGACGGACCACAGCCGGTGCGGGGACGACGAGTCGAAGGCGATCGACCCGCCCGGACCGAGCTCGTACACCTCGAACCCGACTTGCACTCCGAGCGTTCCGCTCGTGACGTAGCCGTACTCCCGACCGCCGTGCGTCATCAGCGCGTCCTCGGGACACGACGCGGCTCCGACCGGATAGACGACGTAGAGGAACTCCACGTCGGGGTCGCGTTCGTGCGTGAGACGCTCCCAGCGGACACCGGACGCGAGGTTGATCACGGGCCGCGTGTCGGGTCGTTCGGCGAGGCCGTCGCCCGGCTGCACCATGCGCTCCTCGGGCCGCTCCCCGAAGACGTCGCTCATCGTCATCCCGAGCTCCGTGACGATGGCGTACAGGGTGCTGACCGACGGGTTGACCCGGTCGAGCTCGATCTGCGAGACGAGACTCGGGGAGACGCCCACTCGACGTGCGAGCTCACGAAGGCCGATACCGAGACGCTCTCGCTCCGAGCGGAGGCGATGGCCGACCTTCGAGCCCTCGAGAGCGCCGTTCGTCGAGGGCGCGGGCTCGCTAGCGGACACGGGCGCGTATCTCCTTGGCGATCCGACCAGCACCGGGGAGGAACGCGTCCTCGAGTGGGGGGCTGTACGGGATCGGAGTGTCGGGGGTCGCGATCCGCCAGGCGTCGTCGAGGTGCCCGAGGCCATGCTCGACGACCGAGGCGAGCACCTCGCCCGCCCAACCGCCGGTCAGCGGCCCCTCCTCCACGACGACGATCCGATTCGTCTTCTTCACCGACGCGAGCACGGTGTCGACATCGAACGGCCTCAGCGTCCGCAGGTCGACGACCTCGACCGAGATGCCGTCCGCCTCGAGCTCGGCGGCGGCCTCGAGTCCGTCGTGGACGCCCTTCATCGCGGTGACGAGCGTCACGTCGCGCCCCTCGCGCACCACGGCGGCCTCGCCGAGCCGGGCCGGTTCGCCGTTCACCTCGCCCTCGAGCGCGTACAGGCGCTTGTGCTCGAAGAAGAGGACCGGGTTGTCGTCGCGGATCGCGGCCTTCAGGAGCGCCTTCGCATCTGCGGAGTTCGACGCGCCGACGATCTTGAGGCCCGGGACGCCCATGAACCACGACACCGGCATCTGCGAGTGAATTGCGCCGAAGCGGCCGCCCGCTCCGACGACGGAGCGGATCGTCAGCGGGACGCTGACCTGCTCCTGCGTCAGGAACCAGTACTTCGTCGACTGATTGACGAGACTGTCCATCGCGAGCGTCAGGAAGTCCCCGAACATGATCTCGATGACCGGTCGCAGGCCGTGCACGGCCGACCCGAAGGCGGCACCGGCGAGGGCCAGCTCGGAGATCGGCGTATCGAAGACGCGCCCCGGCCCGTACTTGTCGTAGAGGCCGGTCGTCGTGGCGAAGACGCCGCCGGCGACGGCGACGTCCTCGCCGAACAGGATCACGCGCTCGTCGGCCGCGAGCTCCTCGTCGAGCGCATCGCGGATGGCCGTGCGGAAGGCGACGTTATTGCTCATCGGGTCAGAGGGCGAGAGCGAGGGGCCGCTCGAGCAGCTCGCGGAGACGGGACAAGAAGCGTGCGCCGTCAGCGCCGTAGACGACGCGGTGATCGCAGCTCAGCGTGACGGTCAGCAGGTCGCGAAAGGCGACGCGATCGGGACCCTCCTCGACCGGCGCGCGGCGGGCGCCGCCGACGGCGAGGATCGCGACCTGCGGTGGGTCGATGATCGCGGTGAACGCCCGCACGCCGAACATGCCGAGATTCGAGACGGTGAACGTGCCGTCGTGGAAGTCCTCGGGCCTGAGCGTCCGCCGCCGCGCGCCGTCCGCGAGCGCTCGCGTCTCCCCGGTCAGCTCGGCGAGCGACTTGCGGTCGGCATCACGCACCACGGGCACGAGCAGAGCGTCGTCTGACGCGACCGCGATCCCGACGTTGACGCGTGAGTAGAGCTCGACCCTGCCGTCGATGTACGAGGCGTTGAAGCGCGGGAACTCCCGCAACGTGGCCGCGACCGCCTTGACCACGAAGTCGTTCACCGACGGCGCGTCCTCCCCCCGCTCGCGAGCCTCCCGCCGCGAGCTGACGATCTGCGATACGTCGACGTCGCTCGAGACGGTGAAGACCGGGATCGTCGTCGCCGACTCCGTCATCCGGCGCGCGATCGTCGCCTGCGTCGGGGTCGGTTCGAGGACGCTGATCTCCCCCTTGCCGGCGACCGCCTCGTGCGCCGATTCAGCCGGGGCAGCGTCGGCCGCGGCTCGGGTCACGTCGTCGACGGTGATCCGCCCTCCCGGGCCCGTGCCTGTGAGGCCGTGGAGCGAGACACCGAGCTCGACGGCAGTGCGGCGCGCGACCGGCGTCGCCACGGGCCGCGCCGGGCCGGAATCGTCGGCGGACACTCCCACGTGTGCAGTGGGCTGGGCCGGAGGCGCTGCAGCCGGCTCGGGCTCCGCCGGCGCGGGCCGTGCGTCGACGCGTGCTGCCCCGTCGCCGTTCGCCAGCGTCGCGATCGGCTCGCCGACCGCCACGGTCGCACCCTCCGGAACGAGGATCGAGTCGAGCGTCCCGTCCCATTCCGCCTCGTAGATCACGGTTGCCTTGTCGGTCTCGACCTCGATCAGACCCTCGCCTCGCGCGAAGTCCTCCCCCGCGGACTTCAGCCAGCGGAGGATGACGGCGTCGGCCATCGAGTCGGAGAGCTTCGGCATGGTCAGCTCGCGCGGCGGCACGGCCTCAGTCCTTGAACTCGCGAGCGGTCAACTCGGTCGGGAAGGGCGCGGCGAGGCCGTCCGCGCGCATGCGTTCCAGCTGTTCGCGCATCTCCTGCTCGATCTCGTCGAGCTCTGCAGGTTCGACCCCCTCCGCCTCGAGCTGGCCGCGCAGCACGAGGATGGGGTCCCGCTCGCGCCAGCGGTCGAGCTCGCCGTCCGGCCGGTATGCGCCAGGATCGCTACGTGAGTGCCCGACGAAGCGGTACGTGAGCGCCTCGACGAACACCGGGCCGTCACCTGCGCGGGCATGTGCCACCGCGTTCCGGGCCGCCTCGCGCACGGTCCACACGCTCATCCCGTCGATCGTCTCTGCCGTGACTCCCATCACCTCCGCGCGGGCGCGGATCTCTCCTGCGGTGACCGAGCGGAACGGCGTGTACTCCCCGTAGCCGTTGTTCTCGCAGACGAGCACGATCGGCAGCCGGAAGACCTGTGCGAAGTTGAGGCACTCGAAGACATAGCCCTGGTTCATGGCGCCGTCGCCGAAGTACGCCACGGCGACCCCGCCCGTCGTCCGCTGCAGCGCGAGGGCGGCGCCGGTCGCCGCGGCGATGCTCCCGCCGACGATTCCGAACGAGCCGATCAGTCGGTCGTCGGGCGACGTCACGTTCATCGAGCCGGCCCGACCGCCGTTGATCCCGGTCGCCCGACCGAGCATCTCGTCGAGCAGCTTCTGCGGATCGACGCCGACGGCGAGCGCGTGCCCGTGTCCCCGGTAGGTGGCGGCGACGCGGTCACGGTCTTCGAGAACGCTCGCGACACCTGTGGCGATCGCCTCCTGCCCGGAGTAGAGGTGGGTCGTCCCGTAGACCTCGCCCGCGAGGAAGAGCGACTGGACGAGATCCTCGAAGCCGCGGATGAGGAGCATCCGCCGGTAGAGGTCCCGGTACAGGTCGAGGTCGTCGAGCAGGCCCGCCGCCGGCTGGTCGCTGACGCGACTCACGCGACCTCGGCGCTCGCTTCGGACGAGAGTCGCTCGACGAGGTAGTCCCAGTCACGCTGGTGGCGATACGAGTAGCGCGCCGGCGGCCCGGGCGCCGACGTCTCGAGCCAGCGCACGGTGCGACCCTGCGTCTCGTAGAAGGCATGGACGCAGCCGGCCGCGGTCCAGAAGACGTCGCCCGGCCGGAGCGTGTAGCGATCGCCGTCGGCGACGACGTCGACCTCGCCGTCGAGCATGTAGTACGACTCCTCGAACGGATGATCGTGCGGGTTGGCGCACGCTCCCGGCTGGTAGTCGACCATGAACATCGTGTGCAGCTGGGCGTCCAGCCGCTGGTCGACGAGCATCTTCACCGCGATCCCGCTGTAGGCGAGGACGGCAGTCGCCATGCTCCCGGACACCGTCGGCGCGCCCATGCCCTGTGCGTGCTTCAGGCGGTCGAGATCGGTCTCGCCGTCGCTCAGCAGAAAGAGATTGCGATTCCGCGGATCACGGGCGTCGAGCTGCTCCGCCGGGGTCTCGGGCGGCGACCCGAGAAAGAAGGTGTCGCTGCCGTCGACGCGCGGCCTCGGCGCTGCCATCTCGATCCAGAGCGCCTTGCCCTCGGAGCGGAACGCGTGCGGCGCCCCGACCGGCAGGGCCCCGCATGCTCCTGGCTCGAGCTCGACCCCGCGCCCGTCGAGGAAGAGCACGGGCTCACCCTCGAGCACGTAGAAGCTGGACTCGTACGAGTGCACGTGCTCGTCGACGTGTCCCTCGACGAGCGAGACCAGGGTCAGGGCCATGTGGGTCGAGCCGAGCGCGCCGCCGACGAGCCTGCAGGTGGTCAGGCCGCTCGAGCGGCCCGGGATCGCCGGAGCGAGCTCGACGTCATCGCGGCGCACGAGCCGGTAGCCGGGGAGCCCGTCCGCGAGGTGGCGCGTTCCCGTATCGGAGCTCATGCGGGGACGCCGGCCGGGCCGGCGACGGCAGCAGATGCGACGGCGGCGGCGAGGCTGGGATCTCCGTCGTGCGCAGGATGCGGGCCGTCGACGAGGTCGGCGCCGCGCACGTACACACGGCCGGCGACGAGCAGCTCCTCCGCCGGGAAACGCGTCAGCACGTCACAACCGGTCGCCGTGACGACGACCTCCTCCTCGATGCGAGCCGCGGAGCGGCCGTCGGTCGCCGCGCAGTACGTCTCGAGCGCGAACACCATCCCCTCCTCGAGCTCGACGGGGTTGTCGAGGGAGTGGACGCGCGAGATCATCGGCGACTCGTACAGCCCGACCCCGATGCCGTGTCCGAACTGGAGGCCGAAGCACGTTTCCTCGTCGGGGAAGCCGAGCTCCTGGGCGGTCGGCCAGACCTCGGCGATCTTGTCCGTCGTCATGCCGGGTCGGACGAGCGCGATCGCCGCGTCGAGCCACTCGCGGCACTGCTTGTAGGCATCGAGCTGCGCGTGATTGACGCCGCCGACGTTGAACGTGCGGTAGTAGCACGTTCGATACCCCATGAAGGAGTGGATGATGTCGAAGAACGCCTGGTCGCCCGGCCGCAGGAGCCGATCGGAGAACACGTGCGGATGCGGATTGCAGCGGTCGCCCGACACGGCGTTGACGGCCTCGACCTGCTCCGACCCCATCTCGAAGAGGAGCTGGTGCGCACGCGCGACGATCTGGTGCTCGTAGACGCCCGGACGCAGCATCCGGTAGATGTCCTCGTAGACGGCGTCGACGAGCCCGGCCGACTGGTCGAGCAGCGTGATCTCCTGAGCGGTCTTGATCTTGCGCGCCTCGAGGAGCACCTGGGAGCCGTCGGTGACCCGGATGCCGGCGCGCTGGAGCGCCTCGATCGTGAGGAGATCCGCCATGTCGATGCCGAGCGGCTCGTCCTGGAGGCCGAATCCGCGCAGCTCGTTCGCGATCTTCGAGGCCAGCCTGTCCGGAATGCCCGTCTCGACGGGCATGGCGCCGCGCATGGGCGAGACACCTGCGCGGAAGTTCTCCGGGGGGAGCCAGGGCGCGAACAGCTGGTGGTGGCGAGCGGCGGATCCGAAGTCCCAGAGGATCGGCTCGGCGCCGCGCGCGAGCAGCGTGAAGCGCGCGTTCTTGTCGCGAGCCCACTCACCGATGTGCGTGCTCGTGACGTACCGGATGTTGTTCGGGTCGAAGAGCAGAACCGCCCCGAGATCCGACGCCTCGAGCGCCGCCTTCGCGCGATCCAGGCGCTCCTTGCGCAGCCGCGGGAAATCGACGCGCTGCTCCCAGTCCACTGCGCGCGTTGCGTCGGGGGAACCGACGGTCCTCGTTGGCCTGGTCACCGCGCTACCTCCTGATCGTGGCGCTCGCTGGCGTTCGAAAGACCCGACGCGCTCCGTAGGTGCTGGAAGAGCACGATGAAGTCGTCGTCTGCGTACCCGGCCTCGATCGCCGCGTGCAGATGGAACTTCATCTCCTTCGTCAGCGGAAGCTCGACGCCGGCATCGTCGGCCGCGTCGAGCGCGAGATCGATGTCCTTCTCCATGAGCGCCGTGGTGAACGTGGCTGAGAAGTCGTCGCGCACGAGCGCGTCGGTCTTGTACTTGACGAACGGCGCGCCCACGGCGGAACTCGCCATCACCTCGAGAAGCTTCGCGCGCGGGACCTCGGCGGCTTCCCCGAGGACGAGCGCCTCCGATATCAACTGCGCGAGCCCCGCGATCATCAGATTGATCGCGAGCTTGACGATCCGCGCCTGCTCTCCGTCACCGACGCGGTGCACGGTCGGGCCGATCGCCCGGATGACCGGCTCGACACGATCGATGTCGGCGGTGGCGCCGGAGACGATGAAGCTCAGGTTCCCGGCGCGAACGACGCCCGGGTTCCCGCTCACGGGCGCACGCACATATCCGACGGATGCCGCCTCGGCACGCTCGGCGACCCGCGCCGACGCAGCCGGTGAGACCGTGCTCAGGTCGACGAGGACGGAGCCCGGCCGCGCCGCCGCGATGACTGCCGTCGCCACCGCCTCGAACGCATCGTCGTCGGCGAGCGACGTGAGGATCACGTCGACCTGCTCGACGAGTTCGGCGGGCGAGGCGGCGAGGGCAGCACCGCGAGCCGCGAGTGCCTGAGCCTTCTCCGGCGTGCGATTGCTCACGACGAGCGGGTAACCGGCATCGAGAAGGCGCTCTGCGAACGCCGTGCCCATGTTGCCGAGACCGATCAACCCCACGGCGAGACGTGGGTCCTGGGAGGCACGCACTGTCCAGTATGAATAAACGACCGGCGCCGCCTGGTCAAGCGGCCTCGGGAGCGCGGCCTTGGATTCCGGGCCTGTGTACAGCCGTACGACACGCGATCGGCCGCACCGCGGCCATCCGCCGCCGGAGCTCTCGGTAGAGGCACAGCTCGTCGAGAAGCGGCCACTGCGGTCGACGCCACGGTCGGCGACAGGAGCGCGGGAGCGCCCGAGGTCTCATAGGATGCTGAAACTTGCCCGACACCAGCCCCCAGATCGGACCTCCCGGATGCGCATCGTAGGCGCCCGCATCCTGACGATCGTCGCGATCCTGCTGGCGCTCGTCGGGATGGTCGCCTTCTACGTCGAGCACACCGCCCTCGACGAGCAGGGCTTCGAGATCGATCTCGCGGCAGATGATCGAAAACGACGAGATCCGCACGCAGGTCGCGGCGAAGTCGGTGGACACGCTGTTCGCGAACGTCGACGTGGAGGCGGCGATCGCCGAGCGCCTGCCCCCCGACCTGCAGGGGCTCGCTCCGGTCTTGGCGGGTGTCGCGCGCTCGGGCGCCGACGATGCAGCCGATGCAGCGCTCGAGCGCCCGCGCGTGCAGACGGTGTGGGTGGAGGTCACGACCCGGACGCAGCGCCAGCTCGTTCGCCTGCTCGACGACGACACGACCTTCATCCAGACAGAAGGAGGCGCGGTCGTCCTCGACCTGCGTCCGCTCGTGATCCAGATCGGAGACCAGGTGGCGGTGATCGGCAAGGTCGCCGAGAGGCTCCCCGAGTCCTCGGGGAAGATCGCGATCATGGACGAGAGCCAGCTCGAGACGGCACAGACGGCCACGAAGGTGCTGCGCGCCGTCGCCGACTGGATGTGGCTCGCTCGCGCTCGTGGTCGCCGCGCTCGCGGTCTGGCTGGCAAAGGGGCGCCGCAGGCTCGAGCTCCGCGCCATCGCGCTCGGCCTCGTCGTCGTCGGCCTCCTGCTGCTTGCCGTCCGCCGCTTCGCAGGCGACTACATCGTCGACTCACTCGTGAAGGACGACGCGGTCAAGCCGGCCGGGCCACGAGGCCTGGAGCATCCTCACCCAGACCCTCGCCGATCGTGCCTGGGTGTGGATCATCCTCGGCGTCGTCACGCTTGCCGGCGTGTGGTTCGTCGGAGAGAGCGATCGCGCCGCTCGTGCGCGCGGCGCCGCCGCCCCAGCTCTCGAGAAGCGCGTGACGACCTACGTCATCGCTGCCGGCGCACTCCTCGCGCTGGTGCTGGTCGCTCCGCAGATCGCCCGCGGCTGGCTGTCGGCGCTCGTCCTGATCGTCTTCATCGTCGCCGGCATCGAGGTCGTGCGAAACATCGTGCTGCGGGAGCATCGACAGCCGAGCTGAGAGGAAGCTCGGAAGCGGCCCCGACGGGGTCGATGCGAAGCGGAACATCCGCTTGCTTGCAGCCATCGCCGCCTCTGGCCGCAGCTCCCCGCCGCCGGAGCGCAGGGGACTCCGAGACGAGGCCGTTCCACACGAGGACGGCGGCCTCGGTCACGAGGCGACGCGCTCGTCGGCGACCGCCAGCATGCGCGGCTGGCGCTCCGCCTCGAGCTCGCGTGCCCGCACCGTGACGATGTGCCGGGCGACGCGCTCGGCGTCGCGCCCCGCTCCACCGATGAGCATCGACGCGAACGAGTGCAGGAAGGGCAGACCCGCGAAGTAGAGGCCCGGAGACGACGCAACGGCGCCTCGGTACTGCACGGGATAGCCGTCGTCGCCGATCTCGTAGGGGAACCTGATCCAGCCGAAGTCGGGCCGGAATCCGGTGCACCAGACAACGTTCCGCACGTCGAGGACGCGACCCCCCTCGAGCACGGGCAGCCCGTCCTCGACGCCGACGACGCGCTCGAGAACACGCTCGACACCCGCTCGCTCGAGATCCTTGCGCCGGTAGCGGAGCAACGGCGCTCCACCGTGGCGGATGTGCGGGCGCATCTTCCGACCCATCGGCGTGTCCGCGGTGAGGATGTGCGTGCCGGCGAAGAAGAGCAGCCGGAAGCCCAGCCGGCCGCGTCGGCTCTCGATCGGCGCCGGAATCTGCCCCGTGTCCTTGCCGGCGAGCACGACGTCGTGCTTCGAGGCAGCCTCCCACGCGACGTCCGAGCCGGAGTGGCTCGCGCCCACGACGAGAACCGGTCCCTTCTGCAGCTGCGAGAGGTTCCGGTAGTCGTTCGAGTGGAGCTGTGTGATGCTCGGATCGAGCTCGCCCGCGAAGTCAGGCGTGTGCGGCTTCTTGAAGACGCCCGTTGCGACCACGACGCTGTCCGCCTCGAGGCGACTCTCGCCGGTGTGGACGACGTACTTCCCGTCCTCCTTCGTCAGCGCGTCCACCGAGACGCCGCTGCGCACGGGCAGCTCGAAGCCTTGCGCGTACGCCTCGAGGTAGTCCGCGAACTCGTCCTTCGTCGGATACGCGATCCGCCTGGCAGGGAAAGGCATGCCGGGCAATCCGTCGCGAAACGCGGGGGAGTAGAGCTTCAGCGAATCCCAGCGCTGCCGCCAGGAGTCGCCGATCCTGCGCGCTCGCATCCAGGATCACGAACGACCGATTCCGCCTCTGCAGGTAGTAGCCGACCGAGAGGCCCGCCTGGCCACCGCCGATGATCACCGTCTCGTACCGCTCCATCGTTGCCTCCTTCGTCGATGCGACGACGGTAGGCCTCGGGGCACAAGAGCGCATCGCGCGGATCCACCAACTTGCGGCGGCACCTCAGTGGTCAGTTCTGACCACGATGCCCGAGCTCAGACGAGATCGTTTTCGAACGCGTACGCGGTCGCAGCAGCGCGTGAGGAGACGCCGATCTTCCGGAACGTGTTCTGCACGTGCCGCGCGACCGTGTGCTCGCTGATGACGAGCGTCGACGCGATCTCGCGATTCGTCTTCCCCGATGCGACGAGGCGGAGCACTTCGAGTTCGCGCCGCGTCAGCCCGTGCGCGCCTTTCTCTCGCCCGGCGAGTCGCGCGAGATCCGGCGCCGCCCCGAGCCGCTCGAAGATCTCCTGCGCGGCCTCCAGCTCGAGCCTCGCCGTCTCGTCGTCACCGAGGTCGGCACAGGCACGCGAGAGAAGCAACCGGGTGCGCGCGATCTCGTACGGCGCGTCGAGCGCGAGCCAGACCCGATGCGCATCGCGCAACGGGCCGAGCGCACCGTGTGCCTCCCCCGCAGCGACGAGGACCGCACCCCGCGCATGCGCGACCATCGCGCCGAGCATCGCGCTCTCGTAGCGATCGGCGAGCTTCTCGAACTCGGTGCACGCATTCCGCGCCTCCTCGACCTCGCCGGCGGCGAGAGCGATCTCGACGTGCGCCGGAAGCAATGCTGCGCGTTTGAGCGGCTCCTCGGCCGCTGCGCTCGCCCGGCGGATCGCGGCGAGCGCGGCGTCGTGCTTTCCCTGAGCGTGCCGAAGCTGCGCGAGGCCGGGCTGCGGCTCCCAGCCCAGATTGCTCGCCTCGCGGTACTCCTGCTCCGCTTCCTCGAACCGGCCGAGCAGCCGGAGCACCTCGCCCTGACGGTAGTGGGCGAGCCCCGTCACGACGCTCAGCGGATCGAAGCGCGTGCCTGCGAGTCGCGCCTCCTCGAGCGCGTCGTCCCAGGAGCCGTCGAGCTGCAGGAGCTCGGAGCGATGGATGAGGCAGCGGCCGGTGAACGCGACGAGACCCGGCTGCCGCGCTGTCCACGAGGTCAGCGCTCGGGTCCACTCCCTCGCGCGCCCCACCTCGAACACCGCCTGGCAGGCAAGGATGACGCCGCAGTAGACGAGACCTTCGACGAACGGAGACACCTCTCCCGCGGTCACCGCGACCATCGACTCGTCGAGCAGCATGAGGCCCTCTTGCACGCGGCCCGCCTGCACCAGCATCTGGCCCTGGCCGTGCAGTGCCAGAGCGAACAGATCCGGATCGCCAAAGCGCTTGCCGATGGCGGCCGCCTCGCCGGCGATCGCGGCGCCCGCGAGAAAGTCGCCTTCCGCCTCCTTCCGAAACATCGCCGGCAGCAGCAGATAGCCATGCTCGACCGTCTCCTCGGGCTCGTCCTCGATCAGACGCTGCGCACGGGCGAGCCAGCCCCCCGCGGGCCCGATCGCACCTCGGTAGGCGAGGCTCATTCCGATCCAACCCGCGCAATACGCCGCACGCCGCGTCTCGCCTCGCTCGAGATACCCGTGATGTGCGCGCTCGAGAGCTGCGAGCGCGTCGTCGTCGCGCCCGAGCATGCGGGCGGTCGTCGCGTAGAGCTCGAGATCCTCGGCCTCGAGCGGCGTGTCCTCGTCGGCGTGCGCGAATGCCTCGCACGCGTCGAGCCACGCGCGCTCCTCGTAGGCGGCGCGGGCGCGGTCGACTTCGGTCATGCGCTGGATTGTGTCGCCCTCGCGTCTTGGGCGTCCACTCGATCCAGAAGGGAGCGTTCCAACCCGTCAGCTCCCGTTCGCCAATCCTCCAGACCTGCCGATCGTGCCGCGCACGGCCGCGCGACGTGAATCAGCGAAGGTCGTCGAGGACGTAGTCCGCAGACGTGTCGAACCTCCGCTCCGCGGGCCGAAGGAACATGGAGACGCCGATCTGCTCCACGCGAAACCCGCGGGCAAGCAGGCGGCGGTACGCGTCGAGTCGCCCCGTGTTCACGCCGGCGGTGAGACGCGCCGCCCCCGACCGGTCGGCAAAGGCCTCGCACGCGTCGAGGAGGCGCTCGAATCGCTCCCCGGCACCGTCGCCGGGGAGGACCGCCGCGAACTTGACATAGCACGCCTCACCGCCCGCCTCGCTTCCCGCTCCACGGTGGCACACGGCCATTCCCTCCAGCGTCACCGCGCCGCGCAGCAGGATGGTGTCGCCGAGTCCCTGGGCATGCACGGCGCGGATCTCCCGCTCGAGGTCGAGTCCCGGGAAGATCCGGTCGGTCAACGCGCTGACCTCTTCGAGGAGGCGCTCCTCGCTCGAGCGGCACTCGTCCGAGAACAGCGCGTACTCGCCTTCCGACCGCAGACCGGCCGCCTTCGTCGTCACGACCGTCAGCGCGCCGGGCCAGAAGCCGTGCTTCTGGTACAGGCCGAGATGCTTGAGACTCGCCGCGAAGGTGAAGAGCCCGGCCTGCCGGACGCCCCAGTCGGCGAATGAGGCGAGGACGGGCTGGAGCAGCCGGCCGCCGATGCCGCGATCCCAGTGGTCCGGGCGGACCGACAGCGGGCCGAAGAAGCCGAACGAGCCCCAGCGCGCCGCGAACACCGAACCGACGACGTCGCCTTCGAGCTCGGCGACCCATGCGCAGTCCGGGGCTGCACGGAACCGCGTGCGCACGATGTCTCTGTCGCCGAACGTGCTCTCCGGGTCGGGAAGGCCGCGAACCGTCCCGAACGCGAGCCGCATGACAGCGTCGGCCGAGTCGAGGTCGTCCTCGAGCATAGGCCGGACCTCCAGTGAATCACGTTCCCGATCGAGTGACATGCGCGCTCAGGACGCTGCGGTCGGGAGGCGCAGCAACGTCGACCCGGGAACCTGCTCCAGCAGTTGACGGTTCTGGAGCGCGATGTCGAGGTTCTGACGGGCGATGCGTGCGTGCTCGCGGGCGATCGCGTCCGCACGCCCGCCCTCGCGCCGCCGGATCGCGTCGATGAGCGCGTGGTGCTGATTCTGGGCGACGAGCAGGATCTCCCATGACTCGGGCAGCGTCGCGTGGTGCACCATCAGGAGCGCGCTCGGCGGTCCGAACGGCAGCGCGAGCACGTGCTCGAGCTCTCGTTCGAGCTGCGGGCTCTTGGCGAGGTCGCGGAACGCCTGGTGGAACTCCTCGTTCAGGCGGTGGTACTCGATGAACGTCTCCATGCTCGGGTTCCGGACCACGAGATCGAGCTCGTCACAGACCTCGCGCAGAAGCTCGAGCTCGTCCTCCGACTCGAGCCGCTCCGCCGCGAAGCGGGCGGCCGTGCCCTCGAGGACGCCGCGGAGCTCGATGGCGTCGTCGATGTCGGTTCGGGTGAACTCGCGCACGACGAACCCTCCCCCCGGGAGCGTCTCGAGGAGTCCCTCGTGCTCGAGCGTCATGAGGGCGATCCGGAGGGGTGTGCGTGAGACACCGAGCTCCTCGACGAGACGGAGTTCCGGGACACGCTCGCGCGGCTTGAAGGCGCCGCTCAGCAAGAGCTCACGGAGCCCGAGGGTCGCCTTGGTGGTTTGCGAGTTCTCCTGGTTACCGCGCGGCATCGATCACTCCCCGGACGGTTGCGGATCGGGCTGATGGCGTCGAAGTGGGACGAAGCGTCTCACCAGCGAGACGACCGCGTGCACGACGCCCCTCCTGAAGCCGAGGAAGATCGCGATGATGAAGACGCCGTAGAGGACTTCGCGCGTCTCGAGGCTGGCCGTCAGCTGCTCGTCCAGGATCGCGAAGACCGACGCGCCGATCACCGGGCCGAGCAGCGTGCCGAGGCCGCCGAACGCCACGAACACGAGGACGCGAACGTCCACGCGGTCGAAGCTGTAGGTCGCCGGGCTGATGAAGCCCGCGCTGAAGGCGAGGAGTGCGCCCGTCAGGCCGATCATGGCCGACCCGATCGTCGCGGCGTAGATCCGGTAGCGCGAGACGTTGACGCCGGCGAGCTCTGCGGCGACCTCGTCGTCGCGGAGTGCGCGAAACGCCCAGCCGACGTGCGAGAGCTGCAGGGCGCGGAAGACGATCAGGAACAGGACCAGGAGACCCACGAAGAGGTAGTAGCCGCCCACGCGATCGTCGGCGAAGTCGGAAGGCATACCCTCCACGACGAGACCGGTCTCGGATCCCGTGAGGTCGCCCCGGCCGAGGAGAAGGTTCGCGAACGCGAGCGAGAAGACCAGTGTGACGATGCCCGTGAAGATGATCCCGAGCGAGCGACGCACCGCGATCCAGCTCAGGAGTCCGCCGACCATCGCCGCACTCGCGGTGCCGACCCCCACACCGGCCGCCATCGGTAGCGACGTCTGGTCCACGAGGATCGCCGCCCCGTAGCCGCCGACGCCGGCGAGGGCGCCGACGCAGAGGAAGAGCTGATTCGTGCTCCCGAAGATGAGGTTGAAGCCCACGCCGTACGACGCGAACACCATCGCCTGGACCGCGAGCGACGTCGTGAACGGCGAGTCGCCGAACCAGACGAGCGGCAGAATCGCCAGCACCGCGGCCGTGACGACGATCGGCAGTACCGCCCAGCCGACCTTGCGCGAGAAGAGACTCACGGTCACCGTCCGAGGAGCCCGCGCGGTCGGATCAGGATGGTCAGGGCGGCGGCGCCGAGCAGGATCATGCTCGTGTAGTACTGGCCGATGTAGTGGGCGCTCATGCTGTTCACGACGCCGAGGAGGACGCCGGCGAGGAACGCCCCTGCGACGCTGCCGAGCCCGCCGACGACGGCGACGATCAGGGCGAACGTGGTGAGCTCGAAGCCCTTGTTCACGTCCAGCGGCCCGCTCATCGAGTACGTGACCGCCACGATCCCGGCCAGCGCGCCGCTCAGCGCGAAGATGACCGTCCGGACGAACGACGGGTTGATTCCCACGAGCCGCGCCCCCACCTCGTCCTGGATCACCGAGCGCACGCCCCGGCCGAAAGTGGTGCCGCCGAAGAAGAGGACGAGCAAGGCAGCCACGGCCAGGGCGATCACCGAGGCCCAGATGCTCCCCCTCGTCATCGGCACGCCGAGGATCGAGATCGGATCGCCCGCGATGTAGATGTACAACGCGCCGTCCGGGTAGCGCCACGTGAGAACGCCTCCGATGACGAAGGCGGCCCCGAGCGTGAGCAGCAACCCCAACAGAGTGCGCTCCTCGCCGCGCTCGCGGTAGACCGGTCGCATCAACGTGAGATCGAGGAGGACGCCGACGGCAGCAGCTGCCAGGACGCCGAGAACGGCGGCGACGAGGGTCGCTCGGCCGTCGTCCATCACGATCGAGGCGACGATCGCCGCGAGCACGACGATCTGCCCGTACGCCAGATTGAGGACACCACCGAGGCCGTAGACGAGGGTCATGCCGACGCCGAGCAGCCCGTACGCGAGGCCGAGGACGATCCCGTCGAGGATGACCGCTGTCACGCGACCCCCAGGTACGCACGTCGGACCTCAGGGTTTCTCTCGAGCTCCTCGGCCGACCCGGAGAGCCGGATCCGACCGTTCTCGAGCACGTAGCCACGATCCGCCACGGACAGAGCGAGCGGCACCTGCTGCTCCGCGATCAGCAGCGTCATCCCCTCCTTCTTGAGCCCCTCGAGCGCCTCGAAGGCCGTCTGCGCGATGATCGGCGCCAGTCCCGTCGTCGGCTCGTCGAGCATGAGGAGCCGCGGTCGCGCCATGAGGGCGCGACCGACGGCGAGCATCTGCTGCTCGCCGCCGCTCAGCGTTCCGGCCTGCTGGCGCTGACGCTCGTGCAGCCGCGGGAAGAGGTCGTAGACGAGCTCGAACGACGCGGGGTCGGGGCGTCGGGGATACGCACCGAGTACGAGGTTGCTCTTCAAGGTCATCGCCGGGAACAGGTGGCGCTCGGCCGGTACGTACGCGATTCCGGCCCGCGAGATCCGATGCGCAGGCCGTCGCGTCAACTCCTTCCCGTCGAGCACGACCCGCCCCGCCATGGCCGGCAGAAGCCCGGCAATCGTCCGGAAGAGGGTCGTCTTCCCCGCGCCGTTGGAGCCGATGATCGCCACGGCCTCGCCCGTCCGAACCTCGACGTCGATGCCGTCGATGACACGCTCGCCGAGGTAGCCGGCCGCCAGTCCCTCGACCTCAAGCAACGCGCGCCCGCCCGAGGTATGCATCGACGACCTTCGGGTCCCGCATGACCACCTCGGGCACGCCCTCGGCGAGGAGCTTGCCGAAGTTGAGGACGATCGCTCGCTCGGCGAGCTGAATGACCGCGCTCATGACGTGCTCGACCCACACGATCGTCGTTCCGAGCTCGTCTCGGATGTTCCGCACGATCGCGACCGAGTCGGCGAGCTCCGACTCGTTCAGGCCCGCCATGACCTCGTCGAGCAACAGCACCTTCGGACGACCGGCGAGCGCCTTGGCCATCTCGAGGAAGCGCTGCTGATGGAGGTTCAGGCTCGAGACGGGTTGCTCTGCGCGGCCGCCCAGGCCGACGAACGCCAGCGACTCGGCGGCCCGCTGCCTGGCCGCCCGCTCGCCGACTCGGCCGTCGCCTCCGCCGAACATCGCGCCGAGGACCACGTTCTCGAGGACGGTCATCGATCCGAAGGGGAGCGGTCGCTGCATGGCCATCGCGATGCCTCGATGACGCACCCGATGCGCGCTCAGGCCGTCGATCCGGGCGCCGTCGAGCCGCACGCTGCCGCTGGTGGGCTGCTCCAGCCCGACGATCAGCTTGAGGAGCGTGCTCTTTCCGGCCCCGTTCGGACCGACGACGGCGACGATGTCGCCGTCGTCGATCCCGAATGTGACGCCATTGACGGCCGGGAGACCGCCGAAGCGCTTCGTGACCGCGTCAACTTCGAGGAGCAGGCTCGGACTCCACGACTACGACGGGGGACGGTACGGAGGCAGCGCCGGCGACTTGAATATCACTCTCGGCCAGAAGGTGGTCGAGGCGGTGTTCAACCCGCGCTCGGGCGGTGTGCCCCTGGTCAGGATGGCGTACTGCGGTCGCGCCCCGATCATCTCTCCCCACGGCGTCCACCTGAGCGGCCACGCGTAGCCGGGGATGTTGAAGGTGTGCGCGTGGATATAGGCGGCGATCCTCTGGCTGTTGACTCCGACCTTGCTGATCGCCTCCGCGACGATCTTCACGTAGGCGTAGCCCGCCAGCGCATCGTCCTCGAAGAACTCGTTCTGCGGGAACGTCCTCAGGTAGCGCTTCGCAAGGGTCTTGTACTCCTTGCTCGCCGTCGCCATGCACTTGAAGTCGCTGTAGCGGCCGAACGCCGCCGAGGCAGCGTTCTTCGCAGTGAGCGACCACGGCCCGTCCGCGCCCACCACTGGCGCCTTCAAGCCCAGCTGTCCTGCCTGAGCGAGGACCAGCGGCGCTCCCGGCGGATGCCCCGTCGCCACGATGAGCGACACGTCGCCGAACGCACGAAGGTACGGCGTGAAGTTGGTCGTCGGAACCGGCGCCACCTGGATGTTGAACTTGATGTTCGGCGTGGACTTGGCCGCATCCTCGAGCGAGGACTTGAACGACTGGCCCCACGCGTAGTCGGCGATCATCACGCCGACGTTTCGGATCTCCCGGCGCTGCGCGAGCTGCACGACCGACTGGGCGACCATGGCGGCAGCAGGCAGACAGGTGCGGAATGTGTAACGGCTGTTCTGGGTCAGGATCTCGTTGTTCCCCGACTTCACCAGGAACAGCGGGATCTTCGCCTCCTCGGCGAGGCGGGTCGTGGCCAGCCCGATGCCGCTGCCGATGATGCCCCCGACCGAGACGGCGCCTTGCTGCTGCGTCAGGCGCCGAAACCCATCGATGGCCGCGGTGGTGTTCGTGGACTGGTCGTCCGCGACGGCGAGGTTGAGCTTCCGACCCTGCCCACGCCCCTTGACGCCGCCCGATCTGTTGATCTCGTTCACGGCTAGCGCAGCGCCGGCGCGCACCTGGAGCCCCCACGGCGCGAAGCCGGCTGTGAGCGGCGTGAGCACCCCGAGCGTGATGGGGCCCCCCTGCGCCGATCCGCTCGATCCGCCGTAGGCACTCGATCCGCTCAAGACGGCAGTGAGCGCAACCGCGCCCACGACCGCAATCCATCTATACCGCTTCACGAATCTCCTCCTTCTGTCGTGCCTGCCATCAAGGCCTGCCCGACCTCCTGTGCACAAGCCCTGACGAGACGCCGCGGAAAAAGTTGCGCAGGCCGTCGACGTTCCCGACGGCTCGGCGAGCGTGTCGCGAGGACATCGGCGCATGTATACAACACCGGCAGTGCACCGTCCAGCCTTGGCCGATCGCGGTGGCGCGTTCGTACCTATTGCATACATGCGCGGTAGGCTCCGCACGGATTTGCGAGGAAAGGAAGGGCGGTATGGCGATTGCGAGCGACGGCCCCGTCGACCCCGAGCAGGCGGTGTCGGCGATCCGCTCGGGCGACACCGTGATGGTCGGCGGATTCGGCCTCGTCGGTGCGCCGCTCACGCTCATCGACGCTCTCGTCGAGACCTCCGACGCCGAGGACCTCACGATCGTCTCGAACAACATCGGCGAGCCGGGACGCGGGCTCGGGAAGCTGCTCCGGCAGGGACGGATCAAGCGCGGGATCTCCTCGTACTTCACCTCGAACCCGGAGGCAGTGGCGGCCGTCAACGCGGGCGAGATCGAGGCGACGCTCATGCCGCAGGGGACCTTCGCGGAGGCGATTCGCGCAGCGGGTGCCGGGATCGCCGGCTTCCTCACGCCGGTCGGTGCGGGCACGCTACTCGCGGAGGGCAAGGAGGAACGGGTCATCGCGGGCGTCCCTCACGTCCTCGAGACTCCGCTCCACGCGGACGTCGCGCTGGTGTACGCAGCACGAGGCGACGAGCTCGGCAACCTCTGGTACCGGCGCACCGCGCGGAACTTCAACCCGTTGATGGCGACGGCCGCGCGGGTGACAATCGCGGAGGTGGGAGAACTCGTACCGGCGGGTGACCTCGAACCGGAGTCGATCCATACGCCGCACCTGTACGTCGACCAGCTCGTGCTCTCGCGATGACGGACGACGTGAAGGTCGCGATCGCACGACGGGCCGCGGAGGAGCTGCGGGCCGGAGAGATCGTCAACCTCGGGATCGGCATCCCGAACCTCGTGCCCGGTCTGCTCGGCGCCGACGCGGGCGTCTTCCTGCAGACGGAGAATGGGCTCCTCGGCGTCGGGCCTCGGCCCGGTGAGGCCGACATCGATCCCGACCTCATCGACGCGGCGAAGCAACCCGTCACCGCGCTCGCCGGCGCCGCGTACTTCGACAGCGCGGATAGCTTCGCCATGATCCGCGGCGGTCACGTCGACGTCGCCGTGCTCGGCGCCCTCCAGGTCTCGTTCGCAGGCGACATCGCGAACTGGGCCGTCCCGGGAAAGGACGTCCTGGGGGTCGGGGGCGCGATGGACCTCGTCGTCGGGGCGCGCCGGGTGATCGTGACGATGACGGCCAGTTCGTCGGCGGGCGAGCCGAAGCTCGTGGCGGAGTGCACGTACCCGCTGACCGCGCGCGCCGCGGCTGACGTCGTGATCACCGAGCTCTCCGTCTTCCGGCTTCGTGAAGGCCGGCTCGTCCTCACCGAGTTGCTCGGAGACGCGACCGTCGAGCAGGTGCGAGCCGCGACCGGAGCATCGATCGACATCGACCTGGAGGATCAGCATGCAGCCTGAGACAGCGTTCGCCAGTGTTTCGGACACCGCTCTGACCGGGACCGACCCGCCGCTCCTCTATCCCGATTACGTCGGGACGCGGCTCCGCGCGCCGAAGGAACCGCTGATCCTCCTACCTGCGTCGCTCTCGGAGTTGACAGGCCCCGTATTCGGCGACGGCCCGCTCCGCGAGACGGACGCCGACCTGACCCGACAACACGCCGGTGAAGCCCTCGGCGAGCGGATCGTCGTCACGGGACGTGTCCTCGGCTCCGACGGACGGCCTCTCCGCGGACAGCTGGTCGAGATCTGGCAGGCGAACGCGGCCGGTCGCTATCGGCATGCCGTCGACACGCACGACGCGCCGCTCGATCCGAACTTCAGCGGGCTCGGACGCTGCCTCACCGACGACGACGGCTCGTATCGGTTCACGACCGTGCTCCCGGGCGCCTACCCGTGGGGCAATCACGCGAACGCCTGGCGGCCGAAGCACATCCACTTCTCGCTCTTCGGTCGGGCGTTTCCGGAGCGCCTCATCACCCAGATGTACTTCCCGGGCGACCCTCTCTTCCCCTTCGACCCGATCTTCAACTCGATCCCCGACCAGCCCGCCAGAGAGCGGTTGGTTGCGGGCTTCGAGCTGGAGCTGACGGAGCCAGACTGGGCGCTCGGGTTCCGCTTCGACATCGTTGTCGGCGGCCGCGAGGCAACTCCGCTCGAGGAGCCGCACGATGACTGAACTCGGACTCACACCGTCGCAGACCTCCGGGCCGTACCTGGAGCTCGGCCTGCTCGGGGGGCCGATCCCGAGCCGCCTCGTCGACGATTCCGACACACGGGCGATCAGGATCGAGGGCGTCCTCCTCGACGGGGCGGGCGATCCCGTCCCCGACGGACTGATCGAGATCTGGCAGGCGAACCCAGCCGGTCGCTACGCGCATCCTGCGGACGACCGCGCGGACATCCCACTCGAGACCGGCTTCTCCGGTTTCGGACGGTCGGGGACGATGGACGGCGGTCGCTACGGGTTCGTCACCGTGAAGCCGGGGCGCGTCCCCTGGGTGGACGGCCGATTCCAGGCGCCGCACCTCCTCGTCGGCGTCTTCGCACGAGGGCTCCTGAAGCGGGTCGCGACGCGCATGTACTTCCCCGACGAGGACGCGGCGAATGCGGAGGACCCCGTGCTTCTCGGGCTCGAGCCGGAGGCGCGGGCGACGCTCGTGGCCCGGGCCGAGGACGGCAGGCTCCACTTTGACATCGTGCTCCAGGGCGCCGGGCAGACGACGTTCTTCGCCTTGTGACGCCCTTCTCCGCCATCTTCGTGCCGCGCGAGCTTCGAGAGGCGGTCTCGGACCGTGCGTGGCTGGAGGGGATGCTCGACGCCGAGCGTGCTCTCGCGAAGGCCGAGGCGGGAGCCGGGCTCGTCTCCGAGGAGGCCGCCGCGCTGATCGCGCGGGCCTGCCGAGTCGATCTCTACGACCCCGAGCGCCTCGCGGAGGAGGGACGAGCGGTCGGGAACCCGGCGGAGCCGCTCGTCCGGGCGCTTCGTGCCGAGGTAGGAGCGGACGCCGCCGATCAGGTCCACTTGGGCGCGACGAGCCAGGACATCGTGGACACGGCCGCGATGCTCGTCGCGCGACGGGCGGTCGCACTCGTACTCGCGGAACTCGACCGGCTCGCCGCAGGATGCGCCGAGCTGGCACGCACGCACCGCTCGACGCCGATGGCCGCACGCACCCTCCTGCAGCAGGCGGTGCCGACGACGTTCGGGCTGAAGGCGGCAGGCTGGCTGACCTCGACGCTCGAGGCGCGCCGGCGGCTCGCGTCCGTGAACGACGACCGGCTCGCAGCTCAGCTCGGCGGTGCGGCCGGGACGCTCGCAGCGCTCGGGGACCAGGCGCTCGAGGTCGTCGCTCTCTTCGCGCAGGAGCTCGACCTCGTAGAGCCGTCCCTCCCCTGGCACACGGACCGCCAGCGCCTCGCCGAGCTCGGAGGGGCGCTGACGGCATCGGCGGGAGCGGCCGCAAAGGTCGGCCGCGACATCGTGCTGCTCGCACAGACCGAGGTCGGCGAGCTGACCGAGGCCGCCGGCGGGGTCTCCTCGACCATGCCCCAGAAGCGCAACCCGGTGCGCTCGACCGTCGCGGTGGCCTGCGAGCGGCTCGCACACGCACACGCCGGAGTTCTTCTCGGCGGGCTCGCACACGAGCACGAACGGGCGGTCGGCGGCTGGCACGCGGAATGGGAGGCGCTCTCGGGCGCGCTCGCGTTCGCCGGCGGTGCGGCGGCTGCGGCTGCGGACGCGGTCGCGGGCATCGAGGTCGACGCCGAGCGGATGCGGCGGAACCTCGACGCGGGCCAGGGTCTCGTCGTCGCCGAGCGCGTCTCGTACGCGCTCACTCCTCGACTGGGGCGCGCAGGCGCGCACGAGCTCGTCGCCGACGCCGCACGGGCACCGTCGTTTCGGGAAGCGCTTCTCGCCGACGAGCGCACGGGTCTCTCCGCGGGCGAGCTCGACCTCCTGCTCGACCCCGCGACGTATGCCGGAGCCGCGGAGCAGCTGGTCGACCGCGCTCTCGCCGAGTACGAGGAGGCGGGCAGATGACCCTCGCCCACCGCCTCGACGGACCGGAGGACGCCGACGTCCTCGTGCTCGCGAACTCACTCGGCACCACGCAGGAGCTGTGGGCCAGGCAGCTCCCCGCACTGACCGAGCGGTTCCGTGTCCTGACGTACGAGCATCCGGGTCACGGCGTGTCCTCCCTGCCCGAGCAGCCGGCGACCGTCCACGCCCTTGCGGTCGGCCTGCTCGGCCTCCTGGACGAGCTGGGCCTCGATCGCGTGTCGTTCTGCGGTGTCTCGCTCGGGGGAATGGTCGGCATGGCCCTCGCCCTGCACGCGCCGGAGCGCGTCGAGCGCGTCGTCCTCTCGTGCACGTCCGCCCACATCGGGCCTCCCGAGGCGTGGCACGATCGCGCACGCGTCGTGCGAACCGATGGAATGAACGCGATCGCGGACGCCGTGGTCGCGCGCTGGTTCACACCGGGGTTAGCGCAGCACGACCCCGAGACCGTCGGCCGCTTCCGCGCGATGCTTGTGGCGACCCCGCCCGAGGGCTATGCACGCTGCTGCGAGGCCCTCGCAGCCTGGGATGCTCGTGAGCGGATTGCCGCGATCATGGCGCCGGTACTCGTCGTCGCCGGATCGGAGGATCCGGCGACCCCGCTCGCGCATGCCGAGCTGATCGCATCCCGGATCCCCGGCGCGCGCCTGCGAGTCCTCGAGCGCGCCGCCCATCTCGCCAACGTCGAGCGCGCCGAGATGTTCACCGGGGCCGTGCTCGAGCATCTCGGACAGGAGGTACCCGCGTGAGCGACGAGGGGATGACGACGAGAAGAGAGGTACTCGGCGACGAGCACGTCGACCGGGCGGTGGCGAACACGACCGAGTTCACCGCCGAATTCCAGGATCTCATCACCCGCTACGCCTGGGGCGAGATCTGGTCGCGGCCCGGTCTCGACCGCCGAACGCGGAGCTGCATCACGATCACGGCGCTCGTCGCGACCGGCCGCGAGCACGAGCTCGCCATGCACGTCCGCGCCGCGCTCCGGAACGGGGTGACGCCGGACGAGCTCAAGGAGGTGCTGCTCCAGTGCGCCGTCTACTGCGGCGTGCCAGCGGCGAACGGCGCCTTCGCCATCGCTCAGCGCGTCCTCGACGAAGAGCGTCGCGCTTGAGCCGAGCCCGCACGCAGGTCGGGATCGTCGGTGCCGGCCCCGCCGGCCTCACGCTCGGCCATCTGCTCCACCTGCAGGGCATCGACACGGTCATCGTCGAGGACCGGAGTCGCGAGTACGTCGAGGCTCGCGTCCGAGCGGGGGTCATCGAGCAGGGCATCGTCGACCTCCTGACCGCCGCCGGGGCAGGACAGCGGCTGCACCGCGAGGGCCTCGTCCATCACGGCATCGAGCTCCAGTTCGCCGGCGAGCGACACCGGATTCCCCTGAGCGACCTCACCGACGGGCGCGCGATCGTGATCTACGGCCAGACCGAGGTCGTCAAGGACCTGATCGCGCTTCGGCTCGAGTCCGGCCGACCTCTCCACTTCGACGTGGACGACGTCTCGCTGCACGACCTCGAGACCGAGCGGCCGCGGATCCGGTACCGGCACGAGGGCCGCGACGAGGAGATCGAGTGCGAGGTAATCGCGGGCTGCGACGGATTCCATGGGATCTGCAGACCGAGCGTCCCCGCCGGCGTCCTGTCCGAGTTCTCCCGCGAGTACCCGTTCGGCTGGCTCGGCATCCTCGCGGAGGTCACGCCGTCGAGCGACGAGCTCGTCTACGCCCACCACGAACGCGGCTTCGCACTCCTGAGCCTCCGCTCGCCGGAGCTGAGCCGTCTGTACGTCCAGTGCCGTCCCGACGAGGATCTCGTGGAGTGGCCGGACGATCGCATCTGGGAGGAGCTCCAGCTCCGCCTCGGACTCGCGGGCTGGACGCTCGCCGAGGGACCGATCGTCGAGAAGGGCGTGACCGGGATGCGCAGCTACGTGTGCGAGCCGATGCGATACGGGCGTCTCTTCCTCGCGGGCGACGCGGCCCACATCGTGCCGCCGACCGGAGCGAAGGGCCTCAACCTCGCGCTCCACGACGTGCACGTGCTCGCAGAGTCGATCACCCACCTCGTCGAGACGGGAAGCGTCACAGGCCTCGACGCGTACTCCGACACCTGTCTGCGGCGAGTCTGGCGTGCCGAGCACTTCTCGTGGTGGATGACCCAGATGCTCCATCGCCCGGACGACCAGGACGACTTCGATCTCCGTCTCCAGCTCTCGCAGCTCCGGTACGTCACGACGTCGCACGCGGCGGCCACCTCCCTGGCCGAGAACTACGTCGGGCTCGAGGTCGTCTAGCTAGGCGTTCCGTCCGAACGACGCCATTCGACGAGTTCGTCGTCGGTCTCGACACGCAGGTGCGTGATCGCCGGTCGTCTCGCAACCTCGTCCAGCAGTCTCGCCACCGGGAGTCGCTCGGGACTCTCGGAGGCCGACACCCGCACTGGCGCCGCGCGCACCGGCGCGGGAGCACCGATCGCGTCAACCTGTTCCTGCGGCATCGTCAGCCGAAGGAGCAGCTCCTCGTCCGAGATCCGGCCGAACCGCGCCCGTGCGCCTTCGAGACGCACCGGCTCGAGGCCCCGAAGCTGATCCGCACGCGGCCGCGAGAGAACGCGCTCGGCGACGTCTTCGTCCACCGGCGCCGGCGGCTCCCCGAAGTGCCCGAGGAAGTAGCGGATCGTCTCGTCCGAGACGTTCGACCAGCGCTCCGGGTCGATGACGTTCCTCACCGCCTGCGTCGCCACCTGCTGCGAGACGGGCGTCACGATGATCGGGTACCCCATCTCGGCGCGCACTCGGCCGACCTCTTCGAGCGCGGCATCGAACAGCTCGGGGCGGCGCAGCTCCTCGAGCATTCGTCGGGTCGTCGACACCATTCCCCCTGCAAGCTGGTGGTGGTAGTAGGTCGCGTCGTACTCCTGCGGGGTGCCGAGCGGGAGCCCTTTCTGACGAGCGAGGTCGTGGAAGTACACGGAGACCGCCGCGAGTGCCTCGAGGTCGAGCCGATGGGAGAATCCGCCTGCCTCCAGGTTTCGGAGCGTGGTCTCCGCCGCCGGATTCGAGGTGCCCGCGCGCGAGCGGCTCGACCGCCGTATGCAGGACCCGAAAGCCGGCCCGGAGGCCCTCCATGTAGACGAGCGGGGCGAGCCCGATCGTGCAGTGGCTGTGCAGTTCGATCGGCCGTTCGCCGGCCGCGCGCAGAAAGTGCGGCGCGAGCTCGCGGACGGCGTCGACTGTCACGAGACCGCCGGGGTCCTTGAGGTAGAGGCGGTCCATCTCCGCGCAGTCGGCAAGTGCGGCGGCACGCTCCGCGTAGTAGGCGTGGGTGTGCACGGCGCTGACCGAGTACGTGAGCGCGATTGCGATCTCCTCGACACCCTCCTCACGTGCGACCACGGCCACGCGCCGCAAGCGCCCGGGATCGTTGGAGGGATCGGCCACCTGGACGCGGCGGATCCCGTTGCGAACCACGCAGCGGAACGCGAGCCGCATCACGTCCTCGTCGACGGGGACCCAGGTGATGAAACGCATCCCGGAGGTGATGAAGCTCAGGGGGGTCGTCGGCATCGCGGCGCTCACGAGGCGAAGCCGCTCCCATGGATCCTCCCGGTGGAAGCGAACGGCCACGGCCATGTGCGTGCTCGACGTGAAGTCCACCGCGTGGAAGCCGACCTGATCCATGGTCGGAGCGATCGCCACCAGGTCGCCCGTCGTCAGGCCGGTCGCGCTCCACAGGCTCTGGTTGCCGTCGCGGGTCGTCGTGTCGACGACCTCGACGTGCCCACCGGTGCGCCCGGCGCTCACCGGCCCGACCGGACCTGGAACAGAGGCGCGCCGTCCTCGACGAGCTGCGCGTTCTCGGCGCACACCTCGACGATCGTCCCGGCGATCCCTGCAGGAACCGAGTTCATCATCTTCATGACCTCGATCAGACACACGACCGTGTCGGGCTCGACACGCGCACCGACATCGACGAACGGCGCGGCACCCGGCGCCTGTGCACGGTAGAAGGTGCCGAGCATGGGCGACGCGACCGTATGCAGGCTGCCGTCCTTGTCGCCGCCCTCGGGGGATGCCGCGATCGTCGGCAGCACAGTGGAGTGCAGCTCGGGCGGCGCAGGAGTGCTCTCTCCGCCGCCTCGACGAACGTAGAGCGAGAACCGCGCCGTCTCGACACGGAGCTCCTCGACCTCCGACTCGTCGATCAACCGAAGGATCTCGCGGACGTCGTCGTCGCTCAGCGGCATGGACTCAGGATCGCGCTTCGGTGTCGCGTCGTGCGCCGAACGTCCCCAGCACGAGCGCGAGCGCCGAGGCCGACTGAGCGGGTGGCGGCGTCGGGCGTGTCGTCACCGGACGAGCCTGCAGGACGAGCAGAGACTCCGGCAGCGCGTGCGAACGGGCGATCGCCCACTCCACGTCCTGATGACAACCGTAGTGGCGCTCGATGCGCCGGGCGACCTCGACGAGAGCTGCGAGCTCCTCGTCGCCCAGACAGGGCGCGTCGCGGCGCGCGGCGGGCACGTCCCGGCGGACCGTGCCTCGCCCTGCAGGGTCGGGGACGTACTCGATGTGCTTCGTGCTCACCGTACGCCGCACGACCTCGCCCGTGATCTTGCTCATCAGATAGTCGTCCGGGGTGAGCTCGCCGCCGACGACACCGATCCCGAGGCCCCAGCTGGCATTGAGGGCCACCATGCTCGGGTCGCCGCTGACGGGGTTGCAGGTGAACAGGACGCCGGAGGTCTCGGCGTCCACCATCGCCTGCACGGTCACGCCCATTGCCGCCTCGTGCTCGGACCCGAGCGCGAGGCGGTAGCTGATCGCCTGCGCGGTGAACAGGCTCGCCCAGCAGTCGCGGACCGCATCGCAGACGTGCTCGACGCCGCGCACCCAGAGGAAGCTCTCCTGCTGGCCGGCGTACGAGGCGTCCGCGCTGTCCTCCCCGAGCGCGCTCGAGCGCACGGCCACGGGCGGCTCGGCCTCCCCCGTCGCCCGCGCCAGCTCCTCGTAGCCCTCCGCGACCTCGCTGCGAACGGCATCGGGCATCGGTGCGAAGCGCATCGCCTCGTCGATCGCTTTCGATGCCGCCGTGAGCGCGTCCAGATCGTCCGGGCGCGCGCGCGCCAAAGCCGATGTGATCGCGCCATCGAGGCCGGTCTCGCCGACGAAGACCCGGTAGGCGTCGGCGCTGAGCGCGAACCCTGGTGGAACCGCGATCCCCGCCGCGAGCAGCTCGCCCAGGTTCGCGCTCTTGCCGCCGAACGCGTCGGCGTCCACTCCACGGAGCTCCGCGAGACCTCGGGTGTAGACGGTGCCGATCTGCTCCTCCTCCGTGGACGCTGGGCTGTATACAACAATCCTCGCAGCGCGAAGGAGACGCCGGATGAGCACCGAGACGACGATGCACGCCATCCGCCAGCAAACGCTCGGCGGTCCGGGGGTGCTCGAGCTCGTCGAGGTTCCGCGGCCGTCCCCGATACCGACGGAGGTCCTCGTGCGCACGCTGGCAGCCGGGGTCAACCCGGTCGACTGGAAGGTTCGCGCGCGGGGCGGCTTCCTCGGGGAGCCACCGTTCACGGTCGGCTGGGACGTCGCCGG
The DNA here is from genome assembly GCA_963736935.1 of uncultured Gaiellaceae bacterium. Classification (GTDB taxonomy): domain Bacteria; phylum Actinomycetota; class Thermoleophilia; order Gaiellales; family Gaiellaceae; genus GMQP-bins7. The sequence continues at coordinate 216,926 of CAVTQX010000013.1, forward strand.
CGTCGTCGAGGAGATCGGCTTCGGGGTGACGAGATTCTCCGTCGGAGACCGCGTCTTCGGAATGCCGCGATTTCCGAGGGAGGCCGCTGCGTACGCCGAGTACGTCACCTCGCCGTCGCGCCAGCTCGCGCTGATCCCGGACGCTCTGGACGACGTCGAGGCGGGGGCGGTCCCACTTGCGGGGCTCACGGCCTGGCAGGCGCTGGTCGAGACCGCGAACGTCCAGCCGGGCCAGCGCGTCCTCGTCCTAGCCGCAGCGGGCGGCGTCGGACACCTCGCCGTGCAGATCGCAAAGGCGCGGGGTGCATACGTGCTCGGGACGGCGCGTGCGGAGAAGCACGCGTTCCTGGCCGACCTCGGCGCGGACGAGGCGATCGACTACACGAGCGAGAACGTCGCCGAGCGCGCGCACGAGGTCGACGTCGTCATCGACCTCGTCGGCGGCGAGACCGGGCTCGACGCGTTCCCCGCACTGCGCGCGGGTGGCGTCTTCGTCTCGATCCCCTCGTCGACCGGGCTGGCAGAGCTACAGGAGCTCGCGACCGGCCGAGCCCGCGTGACCGGCATCCTCGTGGAGCCGGACCGGGCAGGCCTGGAGGCGCTCGCCGAGCTCGTCGCAGCCGGCGCGTTACGTCCCCACGTGTCCCAGACGTTTCCGTTGGCCGAGGCCGGCCGCGCCCACGAGCTGGGCGAGACGGGCCGCACCCAGGGCAAGCTCGTTCTTACGATCGACTAGCCGCGGCGAGCTCGGCATCCAGGACCCAGAAGAGGTCGCCGCGCTCGGCTTCGAGCTTGGCCAGCTGCTCTCGGTGGATCTCTCGAACGCGCGCCGGCGTGATCGCGTCCTCTGGGCTCACGGCTTCGATCACGAGGCTCGTCTTGTCCTCGTACAGGTTCTCGCCCCTGAGACGCGCTCGGTCGTCGTAGGGCCAGACGAACGCCTGTCGGCTCGACGCGTGGTAGAGGGCGTCGGGATCGTCGACCTCGTACCCGATCGCCTGCAGGTCGGCGCCGCGAGCGATCTGGTGGAACGTGAGCTCGTCGCAGATCCCCCAGTCCGCGACCGCGAGCAGATCGTCCGAGTTCCACAAGACGGCCTCCCCGACGCTTCGGTAGAAGGCGAGCACACCGTCCTTGCCCTCGATGACGGCCGGGTTCGCGCCCCAGGTGACCCGATAGACGGGCTCGTCGACCATCATGTCGGGGGCCACGATCCTTTCGTAGTCCCCGGCGCCTTCGAGGTGAACGTGGCGCCAGAAGTTGAGCAGCATCGCGCGATGCAGCGGTTTTGTCGTCTGTTCGAGGAGCTCTGCGGTCGGATTCATGCAGTCGTAGACGGCTTGCTCGAACCGGTTCATCCGTGACTCCTCTCCTCGCCGGGGGCGACCACGACCAACCTAACCGGTTTGAACGCAACTGCGGCACGGTTACGATCGCACGCTGAATGGCGCGCTTCGTCCTCGTCCACGGCGCATTCGGCGGCGCATGGTGTTGGGAGCCCGTGACCGGACTGCTGGAGGCGGCCGGGCACACCGTCGACACGCTCGACCTGCCGGGCGGCGGCGCCGATCGCACTCCGGTCGAGGATGTCACGCTCGCCGCCTGTTCGAGGCGGGTCTGTGGCGTGCTCGCGAGCGGCCCCGAGCGGGCGATTCTCGTCGGCCACAGCATGGGCGGCGTCGTCGTCACGCAAGCTGCGTCGGACTGCCCGGGGCACGTCGCGTCCCTCGTGTTCGTCGCGGCGTTCATGCCCGCGGACGGCCAGAGCCTGCTGGATCTCGCGCACCTTCCCGAAGGCGAGGGCGACCTCATCCAGGCGAACATCGTGATCGAGGGTTCGCCGCCCGTGGCCGTGCTCTCCGCGGAGGCCACCGCGGCCGCGGTCTACAACGACTGCACGAGCGAGCAGACGGCCTGGGCGGTGACCAGACGCCGTCCGCAGGCGGTCGCGCCGTATGCCACCCCGGTCGACCTGGACGAGAACGCGCTGGCCGCGATTCCCCGCTCGTACGTGCTGACGACTCGCGACCGCTCCCTCATGCCCGCGCTCCAACACCGGATGATTCGCGAGCACCCGTGCGAGCGGGTCTTCGAGCTCGACGCCGACCACGCGCCGTATCTCTCGGCGACGGACGGGCTCGTCGCGGCGCTTCTCGAGCTGGCCGGCGAGCCCGTCGCGTCTGTGCTCTAGACCCGTGCCTCAGGCGACTCCGGCCTTGGTGCGCCAGCCTTCGTGGTACGAGCTGCGCACGACCTCCGAGTACGGCGCCGGGCTGACGATCGCGCGGATCTCGGCCTGCACGTGCCGCTCGACGACGGGCTTGGACGAGCCACCGTCCTCTTCGCCCCAGACGAGCGTGACCTCGGTCCCGAACTCGAGGTCGGGGTCCACCATCGCCAGCGACAGATACGAGCGCTCGTTGTAGCTGTAGCCGGAGAAGGTCGAGAGGCCGACGAACTCGCCGTCGCGTAGCACCTTGTCGTTCGGCCAGGTGGAGTAGTTCGACAGCGGGACGTCGATGTACTTGACCGGGTCGCCCTTCTCGAACTGTGTGCCGATCGCCTGGGCGACGTCCTCGCCGTTCCACGCGAGGGTGACCTTCTTGAATCGCGGTTGGTCCGCCATCGCCTCGAGCGCGTCGCGTCCGATGAAGTCGTGGTCGAACTTCACGAACGGCCAGTACCCGAGGTCGTGCGGCGTCCGGTAGTAATCCGCGATGTCGTCGGAGTAGTAGCTCCCGCCGAGCGAGCCCGTCCCTTCGTAGCTGTTCGCGGGGAGCCACTCGCGGTACGCCTTCGTATCGTCGCCGGTGAAGACGGCCGGCAGTGGACAGGGAATCCAGCCTGATTCGAGAGTGTTCGTGGCGTAGACACGGGAACCGACCTGGCGAAGCCCGAAGTCCTCGCCTGCCTCGACGATCGCCGCCCGCACGTCCTCGCGCTCGTCCCACGGGCCCCAGAGCTCGAGGCCGGGCACGCCGGACATACCGTGGTGCAGTGCGCGCACCTTGTGGCCGCCGAGCGTGAGCTCGCCCATGTTGAAGAACTTGATCTCCGGCAGGGAGCCGCCGTTCGCTTTTCTCAGGACGTCGAGCGCCGTGGGGCCCTGCACCTGGAAGCGGTAGAGCTCGCGCCGGCCGCTGGGGTTGACCGCGGTTCGCTCGTCGCGCGAGAGCTCCACGTCGTAATCGCCGGTCTCCGCGTGGTACTGCAGCCAGTTGTGCGCGGAGGGCCGGCCGACGAGCCGCACGCAGTTCTCGTCGAGGTGGAACAGAATCCCGTCGCCGATCACATACCCGTCGTGGTTGCACACGACGAGCTGCTTCGCCTTGTTCACCCCGAAGTTCTCGAAGCTGTTGACTCCGAGATCGGAGAGCAGCCTGATGGTGTCCGGACCCTCGATCTGGAGATCCAGCATGTGGTGCGACTGGTCGAAGAGGGCGCTCGTCGTCGCCCACGAGATCTGCTCGTCACGCCAGTTGGAGAACTCGCCCGGCACCGCCGGATACACGTACGGCCCGATCTGCGAGTTGCGCGCCATCTCCACCGCGCCGCCGACCGCCTGCAGCTTCTCTTCCAGACTCTTGTGACTCATATCCTCGTTTCCTCCTTCGTCGACACACGCCGCTGGCGCACGTGCACATCGCGTTTCTGCCAGATGATCTGCCAGATCGATCCTAGAGAGTTCAAGGTCTCACGACCCCGCGTCGTCCTGACGCGCGAGATGGTCGCGGCCGAGGAACGTGTTCGCCCACGCGCTCGTTCCCGACAGGGCGTTGTCCTTGACGACGACCGGGCCGTCCAGCATGGTCTCCTCCTCCCCGAAGGCCTTGAGCCGCTCGTACGCCTGCGACCAGATGCACTCGGTGTCGTACACCTCGCAGAGGCCGTCCCGCGTGCCGCCGCAGGGGCCGTTCCGCTGATTCTTCGCGCACTGCGACTCCGGGCATACGTAGGCGATCTCGGAGAGCGAGCAGTCGCCGCAGTCCTCGCAGCCGAAGAGCGGGACTTTGGCGGCCTGCTCGACGGCGTGTGCGGCTCTCTGCAGCGGCCGGGGCGCCTTCTCGACGCCGCGGTAGAACGCCTGCGCAGCGGGGAACAGCGGCGCATCGTGTGCGAACACCGTGTCGTGGAAGCGGCGGCTGAAGCGGTACTTGAACGGGACGCGGAGGTCGGTCCTGCGCGCGCGCTTGGACGCGAGGTACCGCGAGCTCACGACGTCGGACGACAGGCCGGTCTCGCCATCGGGCTCGAAGAGGTAGAACTCGCCCGGTAGCGGATAGCGGATCTCACGCGAGAGCTCCTGCCAGTCCTCCGCACCGAACGACGCCGCCAGGTCGATGATCTCGCCGTAGGTCTCCGCCGGCATGTGGCCGCCCAGGTAGACGCCCTTGTAGCCGAGCCCGCGCGCGACCGCGAGGTGCTTCGCAGCGAGATCGACGAAGAACGCACGACCCTTGTCGGGGCTCCCACCGTGCCGTTCGGCGAGCTGGCAAAGCGCATCGCTGACGACGACGCCGGGGATCTTCCCCGCGCGAAAAACGCGCGCGGCGCCACGTGAGAGGAGGTACACGTTCGCCACCGCGTGGAGATCGAGGTCCTCCTGTCGGATGTAGCGCAGGAGCTCGTCGTCCTTGCGCGTGTCCCAGCCGATCTGCTTGATGACGAAGCGGGCACCGGCCTGCGCCTTCTTGCGGAGCTTGAAGTACTGCGGCATCACCTCCCGCTCGTGCCGCTTGTGGTTCGTGACCACGCAGCCGAGGAAGAAGTCCGTGCGGTCGAGACGCCGGCCCGGCTTGCGCTCGTCGCGGAGGCCCGCGTTCATGTCCGCGAAGAGGCCGAGGAGGCCGACCGAGTCGATGTCGAAGACGGGCGCTGCCAGGCCCCGGTGGCCCATGACCGGGTAGTCGCCGGAAAGCGCGAGCACGTTGTGGAACCCGGCCGAGGAGAGCTGCCAGCCGCGGCTCTCGAGCGCATTGCGGTTCCAGTCCTTGCACGCGAGGTGGATGATCACCTCCTGGCCGCGCGAAATCATGTCCGTCCCGAGGGCGTCCGGCGAGAACATCGCGTGACCGCCGGGGTTGTCCGTGATCGAGAGCACGTCGATCCGGGGGTCGTCGGCCAGCTCCCGCGCCAGGGCCAGTAACTCCGCCCCGCCGTTCGCCGTGAGCAGGCCGCGACTGGTGACGACCTCGGCGGCGATGACGAACGAGCCGGACTGCGCGAGGTGCTCGCGGAGCGCGATCATCGAACGCTAGGCAGGGTCTTCCCGGCCACCGCGTCGCGAATCGCAGCGCCGGCATCCGCAACGGCGCGGTCCGCGCTCTCCATGACATTGACGAGCCAGAAGAACGCGTGGATCTGATCGTCGTAGCGCGCGACGGCCACCTGCACTCCCGCGGACTCGAGCGCCGCCGCATAGGCGAGAGCCTCGTCGCGTAGCGGATCGTGCTGGGCGATGACGATGTATGCGGGCGGCAGTCCGGCGAGGTCGGCCGCACGGATCGGCGACGCGTACGGGTGCTCGCGGTCCGCCTCGTCTGGCGCGTAGTGGTCCCAGAACCAGACCATCTCCGCCGTGTTCAGGAAGAGATCGCCCCCCGAGCACTCGACGTACGAAGGCCGCGTGAGGTCACAGTCCACCACCGGATAGACCAGCACCTGGAGTGCGATCTCCGGGCCGCCCGCGTCGCGCGCCCGCAGCGCCGATACGGCAGCGAGATTTCCTCCCGCGCTGTCCCCCGCGACCACGATCGGCTCTCCGGGGTGACGTTCCGCGACCCCGGCGAGCGCGGCGAACGCGTCATCCACCGCCGCGGGGAAACGATGCTCCGGTGCCAGCCGGTAGTCGACACTCACGACACGCGCACCCGACGCGACGGCGAGCGCCTGGCAGACCGCATCGAATTCGTCGAGGCAGCCGAGGACCCAGCCTCCACCGTGGTAGTAGACGACGGTGCCGACGGGATCCGGAACCGGCTCGTAGAGGCGTGCAGGGATCACGCCGTTCGGGCCGGGAATCTCGATGTCTCGCACGACGGCGACGTCAGGACCAGCGCCGATCAGGTCGACGAAGAAGGCGGAGCCCTCCCGCGCCTCGCCGGGCGTCATCGAGGTCAGCGGCGGGGCATCCGACTCCGCGATCACGTCGAGAAACTGCTGAGCGTCGCGGTGGAGCATCACCGCTCCTCCCGGGCGGTCACCGCCGCGGCGACGTCGGGCGTGCCGTACGTGTGGAAGCTCTCGATCGTCTTCACGCCCCAGAACTGGCCGCGGGCGCGCTCCGCCGCCGTCCACACGATCGGCTCGAAGTCGGGGTCGTAGACGAAGTAGCCGCCGGTCGTCACCTCGATGCGGTTACCGCCAGGCTCGAAGCCGTAGAGGAAGAAGCCCTGTGCCACCCCGTGCTTCGAGGGCGCCGCTTCGATCGGAACGCCCGCGTCCACGAACAGGTCGGCGGCGCGCAGACACTCCTCCCGCGTGTCGACCCAGAACGCGAGGTGGTGGAGTCGACCGTTGGCGCCGTACGCGTCGGCGACGTAGATCAGCTCATGAGCCGCGATCGAAAGGCTCATCCACGCCCCTGTCTCGGTTCCGTCGTCCTGTTCGATCCGTTCGTAGAGCCGGTAGCCGAGGACGTCCTGCGCGAACGTCCGGTTCGCCCGGACGTCGGCCGCGAGGACGTTGACGTGGTCGAGCCGCTTGACCGCTGCGCCACGCCCGACGTATCGCTGCGGCTGGTTGCGCCACGAGGGCCTCAGATGGTCGGGGGCGTCGTAGCGCTCGGCCTCGTAGAAGAGCTCGAAAGCGTGGCCGTCCGGGTCGGTGAAGCGATAGGCAGGGCCGTGGCCGACGTCGCCGTCGGTCCAGCCGTAGCCGAGGCCCGTCCCCTCGAGCGCCGCGACGCGACGGTCCAGCGCCTCCGGGCTCCAGGCACGGAGGGCGACGTGCCCGAGACCTGCCCGCGGCGACTCCGTGAGCTTCAGGCTGTAGCGGAGGTAGTCGCCCCAGCCTCGTAGGAAGACCGACTGCCCGTCGCGCGCCTCCTCCTCCATCCCGAGCACGTCGACGAAGAAGGCGAGGCTCTCGTCCGGCTTCGGGGTGAGAAGCTCCGCGTGCGCGATCCTTGCGACGTCGTGCAGCGGCTCGGTCACCGCTCCACGAGCTCCCGCAGGCCGTCGAGGTCGTAGGAGAGCTCGCCCGCCTCGAGCTTCGCGCGCTTCTCGCGCTCGCGCTCGGCGCGCACGCGAGCAGCTCCGAGCACCTCCTCGACGCGCGCTCGCTCGACGACCACGGCACCGTCCGCGTCGAGCACGACGACGTCGCCGCTCCGGATCGTCGCGCCTCCGACCGTGACCGGTTCGCCGATCGTGCCTGGCGCGGTCTTCTCCGCCCCGGACACACGCACGTAGCGCGCCCAGATCGGCAGTCCGACTTCACGCAGCTCCTCGACGTCGCGAACCGCTGCGTCCACGAGGATCGCAGCGACGCCGCGTCCCTTCGCCTGAGTCGCCAGCAGCTCGCCGACGAGCGCCACCGGCGCCGGCTCGGGCATCGTCAACACGAGCACCTCGCCGGGCTCCGCCTCAGCGACGGCCGCGTGCACCATGAGGTTGTCGTCCTGTCCGCACCGAACCGTCCTGGCCGGTCCGGCGGCACGGGAGCCCGGCAGGATCTGGGTCAGCGGCACGTCGACCACGGCCGCGCGTCCCGCGGCTTCATGGACCGTCGCGCTCCCCAGCTGCGCCAGCTCGGCGTAGACGTCGGTCACAACGCGCTCACGACCTGGGGCGTCACGCGCTGGAACGCCTCCGCGTACCGGATCGCGGAGTCGCCCGACGAGCGGCGAGCATGGTTGCCACGCTGCTCGGCCCGCTGCGCGTAGTACGTGACGAGATACGCCTGCGCCTTCATCTCGGCCATAGCCGCGTTCTTCTGGTCGACGACCGGCGTGATGTCGACGAACGTCGTGGGGACGAAGTTGCAGAGCTCCGGCTGATGGGGCTCGAAGAGCAGCAGCTCCGGTGGCTGCACGGTCTCGAACGCGCTCGGGACGCCCGCTCCCGCAGCCAGCGCGCGGGCGCGCTCCACCGCGAAGAACGCGCTCGCGTGATCCGGGTTGAACGGATCACGGTCGGTATGCGTCAGCACGACGTCCGGAGCGAACTCGCGGATGCGGTCCGCGATCGAGACCAGATCGTCGCGATCGACCTGCAGGGGATAGTCGCCGAGGTCGAGGCACTCGAAGTCGGCACCGAGCGCCGTCGCTGCGCGCTCCGCTTCCGCGTGACGGACCTCCTTCACGCGCTCGACGGTCTGGCCCTGCTCCTTCCAGAGCTCCCCCGACTCGCCTCGCTCGCCGTAGGAGAGCGCCAGCACGCGCGCTTCACCGCCCGCGGAGGTCGTGGCCGCGATCACGCCTCCGGCCCGCCAGACGAAGTCTGCGGAGTGTGCTCCGATCACGAGCAACTTCTTGCTCACGAGGCTCCGGCCAGGCGGCGCGACTGCCCGACGATCATCTCGCGGACCTCGTCCTCGTCGAACTCGGCATCGAGCAGACGATCGGCCCAGAGGGCGAGGCCGTCCTCGACGGGTGGGTAGTCGGGATTCCCACAGTCGCTCGAGAACAGCGTCCGCTCGATGCCGACGGCGCGCACGCCTGCGAAGACGTGCTCCCACGACGTCTTCCCGCTGAGCGGAGTCGTCAGACAGCGCTCGAGCAGACAGCCGCGCCGGGCGAGCTCGATCTGGTCCTCGATCGAGAAGTTCTGGCAGGGGAACTCCGGGTGGGTCACGACGATCTCGGTGACGCCTTCCTCGAGTGCGCCGTCGACCACGGCGAACGTGTCCTCCCGGGCGAGGTGTCCCGTGGCCAGGATCAGGTCGTGCCGTGCGATCGCGCGGAGCACGTCGCGGGTCTCCGGCAGGAGACGACCGTCTGCCGCCGTCACGTGTACGGGCTCGACGCCGAGACCGAGCTCTCGGAGCTCGTGCTGGAGGCGGGCCCACTGCGGAACCTTGTCGCCCGGCTTCGGCTCCGTACGACCCGCCGTCTCCGCCGGGGAATCGACCGTCGGCATCCACACGATGCGTGCGCCCTCACGGGCTGCGATCTCCACCGCGAGCGGGTTCATCCCGCCGACGGCCTGGTTGAGCGTCAAGGTCCCGATGACCTCGAGGCCGGTGACGGCCGAGACGACCTGTGCGCGCTCGGCCGTCGAGGTGTAGTGCGACTTGAGTCCGAACCCGCCGAGCCCGGACTCGACGAAGCGTCGCGCGAGCGAGACGTCGTCGATCCGCCTCGGCGGCACGTCCGGGGCGATGTGGACGTGCAGGTCGAACGCGCCGCGGACGAGCGTGTGTGCCCGCGCGGTCGGTGGCGTCATGACGGCTGCCTGCGTCGCCATCGTTTCGACCCTATCGCTCCTCGAGCGTCGCGAGCTCTGCGAGCTGCGCCGCGCTCGCGCTCGCGATCAGCGGCTCGACTCCGAGCTCGAGCAAGAGGTCACGGGCAGCTTCCATCTCCTCGACCCGCCGCACCGCGTGCTTCCGGCTCCCCTCGAGTGCCCGCTCGAGGAACGATCGGCCGATCAGCGCTTCGATCTCCTGCTCGAGCCACGCGGCACGACCCATCGCCTCGGCGGCCTGCATGCTCTCGACGACCGCGGCGGCAAGCCCCTTCATGAAGACCGACCGAACGAGCTTCAGCGCGGCCGCATCGCCCGCCTCGTCCGAAACGACCTCGACCGGCATGCCCAAAGGCGCGAAGAGGCCTGCGAATGCCTGTGCGGCGGCTCCGGACACGAGCACCGGAGCGAAGAGCCCTCGCGTAGGGATCGGGCCCAGCAGCGCGACGTCGACGAACCCGACGCCGGCCTCGGCCGCGAGCGCAGCGAGCTCGCGCTTCAGGTCCGGCGTGGCCGTGTTCGCGTCTGCGTAGATCCCACTCGCTCGCAGCCCGGGCAGAGCAGCTTCCGCAGCGTCGAGCGCCGCTTTGGCGCTGTTGACGCTGAGCACGACGTCGCAACCGATAGCAGCGGAAGCTGCATCTGCGGCCCGGGCGATCGACCGAACGTCGCGGGCCGGATCGGGATCGAAGCCCCGAACCTCCACACCCGCAGCCGCCAGGTCCGCCGCCATCCTCCCACCGGCCTCACCGAGCCCGAGGACGGCAACCCGTCCAAGGCTCGAGGGTTGCTCCCGCTGCTGAACTCCGACAGTGTTCATCGAATCCTGGGTGTCCGCGAAACCTATCCGAGAGTGAGACAGAATTGTTGACGATCTTCGCAACGTTTCGGCAGTATGCGTGACGCGATGTCGACGACGACGAACTCGAGCTACGACGCGCTGCGCGAAGCGATCGTCCGCGGTGACATCGCACCCGAAGCGCGTCTCGTCGAGTCGGAGATCAGCACGAACTTCAAGATGTCGCGCGGCGCGGTGCGAACGGCACTGATCCGCCTGGAGGAGGAAGGGCTCGTCGTTCGAGAGCCACATCGTGGGGCGCGCGTGCGGAAGGTCTCGGACGACGAGGCCGTCGAGATCCTGCAGGTCCGTGCAGTTCTGGAGGGTCTCGCGGTCCGCATGACCGCCGAGCGGATCGACGATGCGGGAGCCACACGCCTGCAGGCGCTACTCAGCGTCACCGCGAGCTGCTCGAGGGCGGCGACCTCCTCGGCGCCTCGGATGCGAACGCCGACCTGCACGCCGCGCTCCTCGAGCTGTCGGGGCACGGAACTGCTCGCCGGCTCATCCGCGCGCTGAACTCCCAAACGGTGCGTTACCAGTACCGCACGATCCTGATCCCGGGCCGCCCCGCGGCGTCGGTGGCCGAGCACGGCGCCATCGTCGAGGCAGTCGTCGCCGGCCGCCCCGACGATGCCGAGGCGGCGATGCGCAACCACCTCTTCAACGTGGCCCAGGCGGTGCAACGAACGGTGCTTCCGGGAGGAATCGACAACGCAGCTCGCGGTGTCCTGTAGCAGTC
>CAVTQX010000014.1:0-9568 GCA_963736935.1 uncultured Gaiellaceae bacterium
AAACCCCCGACGAGGTCGCGACGCGCATTCGGAGGGCACTCGAGGTCCTGCCCCCGAACGTCTCGTTGTCGCGCCCGACTGCGGGATGAAGTACCTCCCTCGCGAGCGGGCGTACGGCAAGCTCGAGGCGATGGTCGAAGGCACACGGCTCGTCCGGCGCGAGCTCGACCCTTGATGCGGCTGACGGGAGGGCAGCGCCGTCCAAGCAGTAGATTGGGAATGACATACGAGGCTGCGAACAGGTCGCGGCCGGCGACGAGCGATTCGGGACTCTCCGCCTCAATTCGCAATTGCGTGATGCGCACAACCGTGTCAATCAACGAAGCCTCTTGACTGGCTCCCGTCGTGCGTAGCCAGCGACTTCTTAGCTCCAAGCGACATTCCCTCACACTCGCGCAGTAACAGTCCTCGCTGCCCTGAAAATCGTCAGAGGCGCGCCGTCGGTAGCCCGCAGTGTCGAATCGGGGTCGTCCCGGATGCCCTCGCGCGCGGCAGGCGCAAACCTGGGAGCAGAAAGGAGGCATGAAATGCCACCGGTAGCGAGTCCTACTGAAGCGCCGTCGTGTCTGGCAGTGATGCGCCGCGCCGTTCGGCCTAGGAGGCGGACGCTGATGTTGTACTCGGTCGACCTCCGCTCAATGGGCGGCAACCATCCGTTCGGCCGAGAAACATTCTCCCGCCGCGAGGAGGCCGAGCGATTCATCGAGGAGCTGCGCAGAGAGGACTCAGAGCTTGGGAGTGCTCTGCGGATTGAAGAGCACGAGCTCGAGGCTGGCGAGGACAACTAGCCAGACGGGATCGGGGTTTCCGCGGATGCGGCGGAGGAGCCGCACGCGGCAGCATTGATTTGAGAAGGGAGGTGTGCCATGTCGAGCATTTCGCACCCGCCCGCCGGGGCTGCTCACGAGCAGAGCTGGGCCTCACTGCTTCGTCTCAAGGAAGTCTGGGCTTCGCTTGCGATCACCGCGATGTGGATCGCAGTCGCGGTGACTGCCGTCTGGGGTTCGGACTTCGTGGGGTCGAGCAATGATGGCAACAGCACGACCATTCCGTCAGGGATCTTCGTCGGACTGTTCGCGACCATCGGCACGTGGGCGCTCGCGAAGTACGCCTTGGGCGCGCGCAAGGAGCAGTGACTCCATTCGTGAGGAGGATCGCGGGGGGACCTAGAGGGGCGACCCCGCGATCCTCTGTTCTCGCGGCCCGCGCTGCTGCCGTTGTGATGGTGGGCATCGCAGCCTTTCAGGTCGCACTCGTCTTCGGTGCACCATGGGGCGCGTACACGCAAGGAGGCAAGACGGAGGGCGCGCTCGACACATCGGGACGAGTGTTCGCCGCGGTCTCCTGCGCGATCCTGCTCGTCATGGCCGCTGCAATCCTTGCCCGAGCGCGCGAGGGACCGCTCATGAACGCCCCGCGAAGACTCGTGACCGCTCTCGCCTGGTTCACGACGATCTACGCCGCGCTCGCGGTTGTCCTCAACCTGGCGACGCAGAGCTCGTCCGAGCGCGCCGTGTTCGCGCCGACTGCGATCCTCCTCTTCGCGCTCGTCTTGACCACGATGGTCGGCTCTCGACGGACTCGCTAGCCCAGCAGGCCTCAAGGGACATTCCCGCACACTCGCGCACTCGGACGACCTACCTCACGCTCGGTGACTCAGCTCCGCGAAGGCTGTCTCGAGTAGAAGAGCGCAGTGGTCAGGAAGCTTTCGTCGCCCAGTCCCTGGCGGCTTCTTCTTCCATTCGCTCCAGGCGCACGTAGTAGTCGGGGAACTCCTTCATGTGTGCGAGCGCGATCTTCCCAGTCACGATCGGGTCGTCGCCTGTCACGTCCGTCTGCGGGTCGTGCGAGCCGTGCTCGTACTCGACGTCCATTCCGAGGCGAAACTGCTCCAGATCGAAGCGACTCCAGTCGACCCCGATCTCGTCGCCCACCCGCTTGGCTTCGGCATTCGTCGTTCGACGCGTCTCTGTCACTGGCAATCTCCTGCGTTCGTTGGCCGCGCGGCCACTCTAGCGCCGAGAGTTTCTACAGAAGGGCATTCCCGAACGCTTGGGCAGTCGTTGATCCTCGACTGCGCGGGCAGCGGTGCGCCGCGAGTACGACGCCTGATACGGGTGGGAGGCGGCGCGCAGCCTAGTCTGAGTCGAGGCCGACATGAGCCGACGCGCGGTCCTGCAGCCGGTCAGCGCTCGGGAGCGTTACGACCGCTAGAAGGACTCCGGCTGCGACCGCACCTGCGACGAGAGCAACACGGAGACCAGCGCCTGCAGCGCGTGCACGCAAGAGGCGCGGCAGCTTCGTGGCATGTGCCAGTACGTGTACCGCAGCGGCCCCGAACCAGACGATGAAGCTCGCCTTGTGCAGGCCGACAACCGTTCCCTCGGTCTGGCCGAGGACGAGTAGCGCCGTACCCGTGGCAAAGAGAACAAGCGTCGAGAGCATGAGCACAGGCGCGACGACCGTCCGCAACACGATCGGCGGCGGCCCCAGGCGGACGTACTCCTCGCCGTGACGGTAGTAGCGGAGCATGCGCCATCCCGTGCTCGCGAGCTTCAGTGAGACGACGGGGATAAGCAGCATCCCGACGAATGCGTGGACAGTCAGGAGCGCTCGGATTTGGAGCAAGGTTGCTCCCTCGATCGCGAGCAACACCAGCAGCACGGCCGCAACCACCGCGGTCAGCTGCCCATTGCCGGTGCTTCCGCCTGCGAGCAGGCGCTTGGCCCAGGCCATCAACGGACCCAATCAGATGAGACTGAGAAACGCCTGAAGGATCGAGAGCACCGCACATCGGTCCGCGACGCGGATCCGGAGGTGCCGTCCTTCCGGACCGCCCGGATCACGCGGCTCGCCCCGTCGCGTCGGCTCGGTTGTCGACGAGCCTGATTGCGCCCATCGGGCAGGCGCTGGCCGCTTCCACCGCGGCCTCGGCGTCCGTCTCGCCGACGCGAGCGACCGCGATCAGGTCGTCCGACAGTTCGAACAGGTCCGGTGCGACGTCGATGCACGTTCCGTAGGCGCTACACAGCGAGCGGTCGATCTCTATCCGGTACACGAGTGTTGCCTCCTTTGGTTGCAGGGACGAGTGCTCGCCAGCCGGCCGCGGCGGTGACCGCGCCGACAGCCCCGCCGTAGAGCGCGAGCGCCCAAGGCCTGCCGCCGTCGGTTCCGGCTGCGAGGCCATGGACGGTGGCGAGCGCGAAGACTGCGTACGTGAGCCAGTGCAGGCGTCTCCAGGCTCGGACGCCGATGCGGCGCCTGAGCGCGGACGAGGCGTACACGAGGAGCATGAGTTCGGCGGCCAGTACCCCGAATGCCGACCACAGCGGCCGGTACGGAACGAGGCCGGGCACGAACAGAGCGGCGACGGAGATGCGGACCGTGCTGTCGAGGACGAGGGCGGATGCGTGGAGCGCAATGAACCCGAGCCCGAGAATGGCGAGGAAGCGGTGCAGGTCGGTTACGGCCGCAGCCTTGAGCGCGGCGCCGAACGGGCGCGCCTTGAGCACGATCCCGGCCAGGACGGACGACGTCAGGAGCGCATACGCGAGGAGCCCACTGGCACGCGCGAGGATCCAGAAAGTCGGATCGGACCTCACGCTAGTCCTCCTGCGAGTAGCAGCTCTCCTGCCGAGGTCACGAGAACCGTCGGGATCCCAGCCAGTTCGGCTTCGCCCAGCGCGCGCTGGGAATCGCCCGCGAGGAAGAGCGTCTTCGCGAGCACTTCGGCCTCGGATGCGGAACCAGCCGCAACGGTCACCGTCAGCACGTCGCCCACCGCCGGCAATCCGGTGACGGGATCGATCAGGTGGTGTCGCGTTTCACCGTCGCGCACCCAGCTGCGGCGATCGCGGCCGCTGGTCGCCACGCCGCCGTCATCGAGGCCGAGCGTGATCTCCTCGTCAGCCGCCTCGACGGCGATCGGCCACACGCGGCCCGAGGCGGCGATGTCGCCGCCGGCGTTCACGAGCGCCGGGCCAGCCTGCGCGAGGACGGCACGGACGCGGTCCGCCGCCCAACCCTTCGCAATTCCCCCGAGGTCAAGCCGGTATCCCGGCTCGATCGCGACTTGACCTGCGGCATGATCGAGGGCGACCGCGCCTCCCGTGCGGGCCGCCGCGGTCGCGGATGCGGGGACGTCGTTGTCGATTAGCTCGAAAGAGCGGTCGTACCCGGCCGCGACGACCGCGGCGTGCACTGTCGGGTCGAACCGGCCGCAGCTGGCCTCACGTGCCTCGACGGCGAGCTCGATCACCTCGAATAGCTCGGGGCCGACATGGCGCGCGCCCGCCTCGTTGAGGCGCGAAAGCTCCGAGTCGGGCCGAAAGCGGGAGAAGATCCCCTCGAGACGCCGGAACTCCGCCTCGCCCTCCCTCAGAAGAGACGCGTCCTGCGCGTCGAGCAGGAGCTCGACCTCGGTGCCCATCGCTCTGAACGCATGTCGGAGCATCACGAGGTCCGCGTCGTGGTGAGCGGCGGGAGGGTGACCACCCGCACTGAGGCTGCCGGCGCCGTACTCCGACGCGCGGAGAGACGGGCGACGAGGGCCGCGTCCGCGTTCAAGCGTCGCTGGTAAAGGACGAGCGCAGCGGATTGGGCCGCCGGCGCGGACGACGATGTCTGTGCCCACGGGTGGGCGGCGATGCCGGCCCAGGCGAGGAAGAGTCCGAGGATCGACCCGGCGAGCGCGTACAGCTTGGGCGTGTGATTAGTCGTCACGGCCCTCCTCCTCGTGGTCGTTCTCGTAGCCGTGCGACGGTGCGGAGGTCACCGAGGGAGCGTGCCGGTACACGGTGGTGACGGTCGCGGGTCGTGGCAGTCGCGTGTGCGAGCTGTCGTCGCAGCGACTGCTCGAAGCGGTCGAGCTTCTTGAGCCTGAACGCGATCGCGGGGTCGGAGGCCGTCGCCGCATTCGCAGGTCGTCCCAACGCGACCGTGCGGGAGACCGCCAGCAGTCCGGCGACGAGCGCCGCAGCCAGCAGGACGACGATGGGGAACAGGTGCTTGCGGGACATCGGAGTCCGTCCTTTCCGTTTGATGCCCCGACCGTAGGTGGGCGCCGATTAACCGCGGGCGCGCGGAAGGTAAATCAAGTCCAAGCCGAGGTAAGGATTCGGATTTCCACCGATGCTGCCGGGGACCGACGATGCGACGATCCGCGCATGGACATCCTGCTCGTCGAGGACGAGGACGCGATCGCGGAGCCTCTCGCAGCAGGCCTCCGCCGCGAAGGATTCCGCGTCGAAAGGGTCGCGACGGGCGCGGGCGCGCTGGCTGCGGAACCGGCCGATCTCGTGTTGCTCGACCTGAGGCTTCCGGACATCGACGGGACGGAGGTGTGCCGGGTGCTCCGTTCCCGGTCCGACGTTCCGATCATCGTGGTCACCGCAAAGGGAGAGGAGGTCGACCGCGTGGTCGGCCTCGAGCTCGGCGCGGACGACTACGTGGTCAAGCCGTTCGGATTCCGGGAACTACTCGCTCGGATCCGTGCCGTGCTGAGGCGCACTCGTCCGGAGACCTCGGGCAGCCGGCTCGTGGCCGGGGGGCTCGTGGTCGACCTCCCCTCGCGGCGTGCGACGCTCACGGGCGAGGATCTCGCCCTTACCCCGAAGGAGTTCGACCTCCTCGCGCTACTCGCGTCGGAGCCCGGCACCGTAGTGAGCCGCGAGCACTTGCTCCGCGAGGTGTGGAAGACCGACTGGTACGGGTCGACGAAGACGATCGACGTTCACGTCGCCTCGGTGCGGAAGAAGCTCGGCGATCCCCGTTGGATCGAGACGGTGCGTGGTGTCGGGCTCCGGCTCGCTCCGCAGCCGTGAAGAGACGCCTTCTCGCGGGCTATTTGGGCGTGGCGGTGCTTGTCCTCGTCCTGCTCGAGGTTCCGCTCGCGATCTCGTATGCGCGAGCGGAGCGACAGGCGCTCACGGACAAGGTCGAACGGGATGCAGTCGCGCTTGCGAGCCTCGTCGAGGACTCGCTCGAACGAGGGTCTCCTGTGCCCGCTCGGGTTCGGCGGATCGCGCGGGACTACGGTGCCGACACGAGCGCCCGCGTGGTCGTCACCGACGACCGTGGGCGACGACTCGTCGACTCGGCGCCGAACGGCACCACGGACTTCTCCTCGCGTCCGGAGATCGTGAGCGCCCTCAACGGTGAGATCGCGACAGGCACCCGTTCCTCTCGGACGCTCGGCACCGACCTGCTGTACGTCGCGGTTCCCGTCGCCTCGAGCGGGGTCGTGCACGGCGCCATCCGGATCAGCTACCCGACGTCTGCAGTGGATGCTCGCATCCACCGCTACTGGACGGTCCTTGCGATCATCGCGGCGGTCGTCCTTGCCGTCGCGGCCACGGTCGCCGCCGTGCTCGCTCGTTGGGTCACGCGCCCTCTCGATCGCCTCGAGCAGGCCGCCGACGCGGTCGGCAGCGGGAATCTTGCGGCCCGTGCCCCAGCCGAGGGCCCGCCCGAAGTGCGGCGTCTCGCGGAGACGTTCAACTCGATGGCGTCGGAACTGGACACCCTGATCCGCTCGCAGGACGCGTTCGTCGCCGATGCGTCCCACCAGCTGCGAACGCCGCTGGCCGCGCTCCGGCTCCGACTCGAGAATCTCGAGCCCGACGTCACGGATCCCGGAAAGGAGGATCTGTGGGGTGCGCTCCGTGAGGTCGAACGGCTTTCCGGGCTCGTGGATGGGTTGCTGACGCTCGCGCGAGCCGATCGCGCTCACAGCGCCCCGTCGTCGATCCCGCTCCGCCCGCTCGTCGAGGAGCGGGTCGAGGCCTGGTCGGCGCTCGCGGCCGAGAGTGATGTCGGCCTGCGGGTGGAGCTCGAGGGCGACGTCGTGGCCCTCGCGACTCCGGGGCGCGTCGAGCAGGTTCTCGACAACCTCCTCGCCAACGCAATCGACGCGTCGCCGGCCGGCGCGACGATCACCCTCTCGACCCGCTCCGTCAACGGCTGGGCCGAGTTGCACGTCACTGACGAGGGTCGGGGGCTGACCGAGACCCAGCGGAGGCGCGCGTTCGACCGCTTCTGGCAGGGGTACGACGGACGGGACGGATTCGGCCTGGGGCTCGCGATTGTCCATCGACTCACAGCTGCGGACGGAGGAGACGTCGAGCTCAGGGCTGGCAGCCCCGGCGGCCTCGAAGCCGTTGTCCGGCTCCATCGGGGCTGAGCGGCGAGCGTAGTTCGGCTGATGTCCGCCCGAGAAGCCCCATCACCCGAGGACATCGCGAAGGGGAGGTTCCGGTCGCCCCGCCCTGCGTACTCGTCCACGGCGGACTGGTCATGGATCGTGGTCACGGTGGCAAGTCCCAGGCATGCCGAGGGTCAGCCGTGTCGCGTCAGACGGGAGGACGGAGCAAGCTCAATGACCCGTCCGGCGACCAAAGTCGTGGCCGTAACCGCGAAGCGCCGGTGCAGACGGATAAGTGGAAGGCCCGCCGGAGGCGGGCCCTCTCCATCGACACACGGCTGGCTATGCGCGTGTGGTTCTAGGTGACCTTGAGGGTCAGATGGTTGTCGTCGGGGGCCTGCTTGACCATCGTGATGTGGTAGATGCCCTTCACCTTCAGCGTCAGCTTCGCGCCGACGCGGTCGATATTGGTGCCGCTCGGGCCCTTGACGATCAGCGCCGCCTCGTCGAGGTTGAGGAGCGTCACCGGTCCAACCCGCGAGAGTGACTTCGCGTACTGCCGGTGATTCGGTCCTCCGCCGACGTAGAACCAGTGACAACCCGGGTCCTTCATTGCGACGATCAGCGGGGCTTTGCTCGTTGAGCCGGCTGCGGCGGTCGTCATCACTGCTGAAGCCGCGAGGGCCACAACTGCGACTGAGATGAGTGTGAACTTGCGCATAGCCTCTTACCTCCGTCATCCGTGTCGATTACTCCACGCATCTGACAGGAACAGGAGGGTGGCTACCTCGGGATGGTCTCGGACTCCGGGTACGGGGAACTACGTATTCGGACGCGCAGACTTGAGTACGTCGCCCTCCGAAGTTGCAGCTGCGACCACCAGTCCGAAAGACTACGCACAATCTCGCTAGCGGACAGGCTTAGCCTCCGAAGCCATCGTGGGATTCGGTCGCCCGAGCCAAGCCGGATGGCGTAGCTCCGTGGCTCAGGCCAGAGGCCTGATGCCCGAGCAGGCCGCTCTGATGGGAGCAGGATCCGGTCATTCCACAAGGAGCTGAGATGAACAAGCATGGCCATCCAGAAACGCTTCAGCCCGACCATTTCGGTAAACACGAACGCGGTCCGACGAGGCGCGCATTCGCTTCGCACGCTGGCACCCCGCGGAGGACGCAAGCCAGACCGGCAAGGTCGGCTTCGTTGGGTCGTGTGACCGCCTCCATTAGGCATCAACGTCTGTACGCTCGAGCGCGTGGTTCCAGACGACGAATTCGTGGCGATGATCGCCGCCGCGAATCGGTTCCGCGCTGAAGTCGGAGAGCTCGGTGTGAGCGGTTCCGACATCGACTCGAACGTGCGCGCCCGGCTGTACTGGAATCCAAAGGTCCCGGACGTCCCGGTCGGTAAGGAAGGGCTCGCAGACGAGATCCACGCGCTCCTCGACAACTCGAGGCTTTCGGCGCAACAGGCTGCCGACCTCGAGCGCGAGTACTTCCCGGTGCGCGGGCATCCGTGAGCTCGCGTGATGAAGGAGGCGCTCGCTCAACGGCGCCGAACTCGTGGCAAAGAACCGTGGTCACGAACGGATACCACTCGCGTTTCCACTTCCCGCACAGACGCATGCAGGTCGAGTTCACGCTCGAGGTTCCGCTCGAGGGGGAGATGGTGCTGGGTGACTGGATCGTCACCAAGTCCGAGGTATGCGACGGCGAGCCCGTCATCGACGGCCAGCGCATCTACTTGGATGTCTGGGTCGAGCGAAGCCGAAGTAGCCTCCCGCCGGCGGCACGAGGCGCCGTCTCGCGCTACGTCATCGAGCGCGCGGCCGTGGCGAGCTCGCCGACTGTTGTCGCAGGAGCTCGCGCAAGGCCGGCGGCTGCGTAGGCATCGTCTTCGTCGAGCGTCTCGTGCTCGAGCAGGGCGTCCGCGAGCGAGTCCAAACGGCCGCGGTTCTCCTTCACGAGAATGACAACCTCGTCGTGCGCCTCGGCGACGATGCGGCGCACCTCGTCGTCGAGGAGCTTCTGGGTAGCGGGTGAAACCTCTGACGCGCCCGGAAGGAACGGCCCCGACCCGTCCCTCGGGAGGACGGAGATCGGCCCGAGAACATCACTCATGCCCCACCGTCCCACCATCTGCCGCGCGAGCGCCGTCAGCTGCTCGATGTCGGACTCCGCACCGGTGCTGATCTCGCCGAACACGATCTCCTCGGCAACACGGCCGCCGAGCGCGACCTTGATCTTCGCGCGTACCTCGGGCTCGAGGTAGTTGAAGCGGTCGTCGTCCGGCGCCGAGAACGTCACACCCAGTGTGCAGGCCTCGGCACCCGGCGCCACCGTAGCCGCCTCCTCTCGGAGTGAGCGAGCGTCCCGAAGCTCGGCGAGTCAGCGCGCGAGCCTTCGGGGCGCTCGCTCTTCAAATACCCACAGA
>CAVTQX010000015.1:0-6470 GCA_963736935.1 uncultured Gaiellaceae bacterium
GAGCCACTTGTCGTACGCTGACTGCTCGGTCGCGGACTCGGGCTGCACGCTCTGGAGCGTGCGAAAGAGCTTCACTCCCCACGGGTTGATCTCGTCGCCCTGCGTACCTGCGGTCATCCTGTCCCACTCGTCGTTCACGACCGAGCGTCCGTAGCAGACGAGCTCCCCCGTGAGGGCGGCCCGCGACGCTTGCGGGAAGAACTGTGCGTTCTCGACCTGCTGCACGAGGATCAGCGCTTCCTGCTCGGCTCCGGCGCGCGACTGGTCGTAGCTCGCGAACGCGAGAAAGACGATGAAGCCGAGCAGCACCGAGAACCCGGTCGCGAGCACCCCGAAGACGCCTGCGGCGCGATCGCCGTCCGCGAAGTAGCCCCCTTCGGGAGCTCGACGGCGCACGAGCAACAGCGCCGCAATGGCCACCCCGGCGACAGCAGCCGTGATGAGGATCGCCCAGACGATGTTCATGTCCGACCAGGCAACTACTGGCGAGCCATCGCGACCCGCAAACGCTCCTCTGCGGTAATCAGGTGGTCGGCGTCCTCAGCGTCGTCGCCGAGGTCGATCTGTACCCACAGCACACTGCCGTTGAACTCGTTGTCAGTGGGTCCGTAGTCGTCGCTGACGGGCGATGCAGTGTCCGAGCCAATGTCCGCCGTCTCGTCCGCGGAGAAGATCATCGGCACCGTGCCCTCGACCCGCCCTTCGCCAACCTTGTCGCCGTCAACGTAGAGCGTGACCGTGCCACCTTTGGCGAGCCCACCGCCGTCGTAGGCGAACTCCACCCGCACCTGAGGATCGCCGGCAGGGATCGGTGCGTTACCTGAGATCTTGAAGCGCTGGAGTCCGAGCAGGTTGTAGCAGTACGTCAGTCTCCCTTCCTTGGCGTAGAGGCTCCAGCCGGCGAACGCGCCGCCTTGGGCGATGATCACGCCCTCAGCCCCGCCATGCGGAACGATCAGCGCAGCCGTTATCGCGTGCGACTTGTTCTTGATGTTCAGGATCGAGTTCTCACTCAATCGGCCCATGCCGCCGAAGAGCAGCTGTGAGTTGCCCCTGACGAGCACCGGGCGACCGACGAGGTCGGCGTCGAATCTCTCGATGCGGCGGTCGTCGAGCGGAAGAACGTTGTGCTTCCGCGCCTCCTCGAGCCAGACGGCTTGCAGTTCCGCGAGCTGTTCCGGCATCTCCACAGCGAGGTCGCGTGCCTGGCTCCAGTCGTCCGGTTCGTAGAGCTCCCAGACATCGTCCTCGAACGCCGGCAGCTCCGCTCCCACCAACCATGGGATTGAGTGTCTAGTCACCGCGGTCCAGCCCTGGTGGTAGATGCCGCGGTTGCAGAACATCTCGAAGTACTGCGTGTCATGGCGGTCGGCCTCGCCCGCTCCGTCGAAGGAGTAGCGCATGCTCGTGCCTTCGATCGGATGCTGCTGGACGCCGTTGACGCTGGTCGGGTGCGGAAGCCCGGCGGCCTCGAGCACCGTCGGTGCGACGTCGATGACGTGGTGGAACTGCGAGCGCACCTCCCCACGCGCCGAGAAGCCCCCCGGCCAATGCACGATCGTCCCGTTGCGCGTTCCGCCCCAGTGCGAGGCGACCTGCTTCGTCCACTGATAGGGCGTGTCCATGGCGTGCGCCCAGCCAACGGCGTAGTGGTTGTAGGCGGTAGCCGTGCCGAACTCGTCGATGCGCGACGCCACGAACTCCGGCGTCTCGAGTGCTGCCGCGCCGTTGAAGATGAACGTCTCGTTGAACGTCCCGTTGACCGTGCCCTCCGCAGACGCACCATTGTCTCCGATGATGTAGTAGACGA
Organism: uncultured Gaiellaceae bacterium; assembly: GCA_963736935.1. Lineage (GTDB taxonomy): Bacteria > Actinomycetota > Thermoleophilia > Gaiellales > Gaiellaceae > GMQP-bins7. The sequence continues at coordinate 1,811 of CAVTQX010000015.1, forward strand.
GCGTGTCGTCGAGGACGCCGAGGTCGTCGAGAGCATCGACCAGTCGCCCGATGTGGTTGTCCGTGTGCTCGAGGAACCCGGCGTAGACCTCCATCTGACGCGCCAGGACGGGTTTCATCTCGTCGGGCATGTCGTCCCAAGCAGGGATCTCCTCGTGCCGCACGGTGAGCTCTGCGTCCTCGGGGACGACGCCGAGTTCTTTCTGGCGCACAAGGATCTCCTCTCGCAACTTGTCCCAGCCTTCGTCGAAGCGACCCTTGTACTTGTCCGACCACTCGGACGGCACATGGTGCGGGGCGTGGGCGGCTCCTGGAGCGAAGTACATGAAGAAGGGCTTGTCGGGCATGAGCGACTTCTGCTGGCGGACCCACTTGATCGACTTGTCGGTCATGTCCTCCGTAAAGTGGTAGCCCTCCTCTGGCGTCTTCTCGGGCTCCACCGCCGTAGTGCCCTCGTAGATCGCGGGGTAGTACTGGTTCGTCTCGCCGCCGATGAAGCCGTAGAAGTACTCGAAGCCAGCACCGGTCGGCCAAGCGTCGAACGGCCCCATCGGGCTCGACTGCCAGACCGGCACCTCATGGCACTTGCCGAACTGCGCTGTCGAATAGCCATTCAGCAGCAGCGTTTGCGCGAGCGGCGCACAGGTATTGGGGCGAATCGAGTTGTATCCGGGCGCTGAGGTGGCGAGCTCGGTGATCACGCCCATCCCCACCGTGTGATGGTTCCGGCCGGTCAGGAGCGCTTGCCGAGTTGGAGCGCACAGCGCCGTGGTATGGAAGCGGTTGTACTTGAGACCCTGTCCAGCAAGACGCTCGGCCGTCGGCGTCGCGCACGGACCGCCGAACGCACTTGACGCGGCGAAGCCCACGTCGTCGAGCAGAATGACAAGAACGTTCGGCGCTGCGTCGGGTGGCCGCAGCTGCTCGATCGGAGGAAACTTGGCGTCAGGATCCTTCGCGTCGAACGGAACCGGGCCGTCGTTGGGCCGATCCGGGATCGGAAGAACATCTCGCTCTGCTTGGGACCGGCTCAACGCGTACCGCCTTTCCGTTGGTTGATCGTCTGCTCCATCCTATGGAGGGGCCGAGGCCTCCCTATGGACGGGCCGAGGGTGCCTCCCCGCCGGGTGTGCACGGGGGTGTGCATCAGGCGCGCCTAGTTGACACGTGCGACACACCTGACCCGCTTACCTAAGCCAAGTCCGCTCAGACAAGCGAGCCGAAATGGGCGCACCTGGGATCGAACCAGGGACCTCTCGCGTGTGAAGCGAGCGCTCTCCCGCTGAGCTATGCGCCCGGAGCGGGTAAGGGTATCCGGTTCGGAGTCGCTGGTACGGTCATCGACATGGCCCCGGCGACCCTCACGCCGCCACGAGAACGCACCCGCCGGGGCTCGGGATCGGGCCTCGGGCGGGTCTGGCGAGTGATCGTCCTGAACGACGATCACAACACGTTCCAGGGGGTCGCGTTCGCGCTCTCCAACGTGCTCCCCGGCGTCTCGTACGACACTGGGATGGAACTCGCGAACCGCATCCACTCGACGGGCCAGGCGATCGTCTGGTCGGGCGAGAAGGAGCCTGCGGAGCTCTACTGGTCGCAACTTCGCGACTTCGGCTTGACCATGGCGCCGCTCGAGCAGTAGCCGGATCGCCTCGCCGGACACCGTGGTAGCGTCCTCGCCGTGCTGCTGGCGATGACCGGTTACGAGACCGCACTCCTCGTCGTCGCTGCCTGTTTCATCGTCTTCGCGCTCGTCGTCGCGCTCGTCGTTCCGCGCTCCCGGCCAGGGTTTCCTGCGGATCGGCTCGGGCTCTTCGTGGCGATCTGCGGCCTCTTCTTCATTGCGCAGATGACCGCTGTGCTCGTGCTCGCCGAGAAGGGCGAGGCCGACGAGTCGGTGCACGAGACGACTCCGGGCACCGAGCCCACGGAGACGACGCCGAGCGAGCCGACGCAGGGCGATCCCGTCGCCGGCAAGCAGGTCTTCGCGGGCCCGGGTGGGTGCGGCGCATGCCACACGCTCTCCGACGCCGGCGCGACTGGGCAGGTCGGGCCCAACCTCGACGACCTGAAGCCGTCGTACGACCTGGTCGTCCGCCAGGTGACGAACGGCGGGGGCGGCATGCCGCCGTTCAAGGGCACGCTGACGGACGCGCAGATCAACGACGTCGCGGCCTACGTGTCCTCGGCGACACAGGGTTGAGCCACTCCACACGTCGCTAGGCTGTTGGCTCTTGGAGAGGTGTCCGAGCGGCCTAAGGAGCGCGACTGGAAATCGCGTACGTGCTGAAAGGTGCGTCGCGGGTTCAAATCCCGCCCTCTCCGTCTGATGGCCAACCGACGAGTCGTCGTGCTCGGCGCCGGGTCGAGCGGCGAGCACTTCGTCGGCGCGCTTCGGCGACTCGACACCGACGTCGAGATCACGGTCGTCGAGCGCGAACTCGCGGGTGGCGAGTGCTCGTACTACGCGTGTCTCCCGACGAAGACGCTGCTTCGCCCGACCGAGGTGCTCGCCGCTGCCAGGCTTGCCCCCGGCGCGGCGGAAGCGATCACGGGGGAGATCGACGTCGAACGCGTCAGGTGGTGGCGCGACCAGGTCACCGACGGGCGTGACGACTCGTGGCACGCCGGGTGGATCGACGACCAGAGCGCGGAGCTTGTGCGCGGCGACGCGCGCATCGCACGGCCCGGAGCCGTCGCCGCCGGCGAGCGAGAGCTCGAGTACGACGAGCTCGTCATTGCGACCGGATCGAGGCCTGCATTGCCGCGGCTCGAGGGCATCGAGGACGTGGAGCACTGGACGAATCGCGAGGCGGTCTGGGCGAGCGAGGTCCCGGCGAGCCTGACCGTGCTCGGCGGAGGAGCCGTCGGCGTCGAGCTCGCGCAGTTCTTCCGGCGGATGGGTTCGGAGGTGACGCTCGTCGAGCACAACGAGCACCTGCTCGCGCGGCTCGACGCGGACGCGGGAGCTCTCCTGGCTGAGCGGTTCGAGCAGGACGGCATCCGTGTGCTCGTCGCGGCGCGCGCCGCGTCGGTCGAGCGAGGAGGCAGCGGGATCCACATGTCACTCGAAGGCGGAGACACGCTCGAGGCCGAGCGCCTGCTCGTCGCGACCGGTCGACAGCCCAACGTCGCCGACATCGGGCTCGAGCAACTCGGCGTCGAGATCACCCGACGGGGTGTGACGGTCGACGAGCGCATGCGCGCCGGTGACGGCGTCTGGGCGATCGGCGACGCATCCGGGGTCGGGCTCCTGACCCACCTCGGGAAGTACCAGGCCCGTGTCGCCGCCGCGAACATCGCCGGCCAGGACGTGCGCGCCGACTATCGCGCGATTCCGGCCGCCGTCTTCACGGATCCGCAGGTTGCGACCGTCGGGCGCATGGACGGCGACGGCGTGGTGACCGCTCGCTACGACATCAGCGGCGGACGGCTGTCGACATACGAGCGCCCGCGGCGGCCCGGCTTCGTGAAGGTCGCGGCAGACCGGGCTGAGCGCGTGCTCGTCGGGGCCGTCGCGGTCGGGCCCGAGGCGGGGGAGTGGCTCGGACAGCTGACGCTCGCCGTCCGGGCGCAGATCCCGATCGACGTTCTCCTCGACACGATCCAGCCGTACCCGACGTTCTCCGAGGCGATCTTCAACGCGGTGCGCGAGCTCGCGTCGCAGCTCGACGCCTGACCCGTGCCCGAGGGCGACAGCCTCCACCGGATCGCTCGTCGCCTGCAGGTGCTCGTCGGCGAGCGCGTCGAGGCCGAGAGTCCGAACCCGCGCGGCCTCGCGACCGGGGTCGCGCGGGCGGTCGACGGCCGTGTGCTCGATCGCGTGGAGGCCGTTGGCAAGAACCTCGTCCTTCGCTTCGAGGGAGACGTCGTCGTTCGCAGCCACCTGCGCATGACCGGGCGCTGGCGCGTCCGACAGCGCGGAGGCCCGCCCCAGCACGGGGCGCCGTGGCTCGTCCTGCGCACACGGGAGTGGGAGGCGACGCAGTGGAACGGCCCCGTGCTTGCCCTTGGCGCGGCTCGCGTTCGCGAGCTCGGACCCGATCTGCTCGCGCCCGCGACCGCCACGGCTGAGGTCGTCGCCCGCCTCCGGCGCGCCGATCGCACGCGCCTGGTCGGAGAGGCGCTCGTGGACCAGCGGCTCGTCGCCGGCATCGGGAACATGTGGCTCGCCGAGACGCTCTGGCATGCGCGCGTGTCGCCGTGGGCGCGTCTCGAGAGCGTCTCGAACGAGCGGCTCTCGGCCGCGCTCGAGTGGGCGAGGGAGGCGATGAGCGGCTCGGTGGCGGGTCGACGCCCATCGCGCGCCGTCTATCGCCGGGCTGGGCGGGGCTGCCCGCGCTGCGGTGACGTCATCCGGTCCGGCGGACTCGGCGACGCCAATCGCACCGCGTACTGGTGCCCGAGCTGCCAGTCGGACGGAGATTCAGCGGAGAGGGAGGGATTCGAACCCTCGAGGAGCGGATTTCCACCCGTAACGCCTTAGCAGGGCGCCGCCTTCAGCCACTCGGCCACTTCTCCCGGGCCGCTCAGGATATCGGACGCTCTGGCCCGGCTCTCGTAGCCCAGCCGCCGGGACGCGGCTACCCTATGCCTCCCACGGAGGGGTGCCGGAGCGGTCGAACGGGGCGGTCTCGAAAACCGTTAAGGGTGCAAGCTCT
>CAVTQX010000016.1:0-161873 GCA_963736935.1 uncultured Gaiellaceae bacterium
AGCCGCCGACATCGGTGCCCGATCGGGTCCGAACCGGAGTCCCGACGCCGGAGTCGTATCTCGGCTACCAGCGGCTCGCGCGGCTCGTGAACCCGCGCGTCGCGCCGGACCTGGACTACGCCTATTCGTTCCCGCGATTGGCCCAGCCGGCGGACAGCCTCGCGTACGCCGGTCACTGGACGGTCGAAAGCGAACGGATCGTGGCAGGTCTCGGGGCACGCCTTCGGCTGAGGTTCGGAGCGAACGACATCTTCCTCGTGCTGGCGGGGCGGGGGCGAGTCGGCGTGAGCGTGGACGAGCGTCCGCGACGCGGACTACGCGTCTCTGGTCCGCCTCGCCTCTACACCATCGATCGGTTCGGCGCCTACGAGCGCGGACTCCTCGAGCTCAGCTTCTCGCCGGGCGTGGCCGCCTACGCGTTCACGTTCGGCTAGAAGGGGTACGGAGCGAGCGACCAGGCTGCCGCGGCATACCAGAGGCCGAACGCGAGGCTCGCCGCGCCGAGCACCGGGACGAGCGTTGCGGTGGCGGCAGCCACCGGCCGCGCCGAGAGCGTGAGTCCGAAGCCCACCGTCACGATCGTCATCGAGACGGCCGTGAACGCCGCGAGCAGGAGGAGCGACGCAACGGCGACCGTCTCGGACGGGATGGCGGCAAGCAGGAGGACGCCGACGCCCGCGCTGCCACCCATGCCGTGCACGAGCCCGATGCCGAACGCGCCGCCCGGGGTGCGCACGGCATGCCGGTGCTCCTGTTCCGAATGCGGATGCGCATGGAGATCGAAGTAGCCGTGGCGCCAACGCACGAGCAGCCGTAGGGCGAGGAAGACGATGAGCCCGGCCACGGCCGTCTCAGCGCCGCGCAGAAGGCCCTGCGGGAGGTAGCGCTCGGCGAGGAGGATCGGGATCCCGAAGGCGACCAGCGTCGTTGCGTGCCCCGCTCCCCACCAGGCCCCGAGCTCCGCCGCCGAGCGCGTCATGCGGTCACGGCGAGACGCGACGAGCGTCGTCATCGCCGCGATGTGGTCCGGGTCGGTCGCGTGACGCAGGCCGAGCAGGACGGCGACGAGGAGGACGGCACCGACGGACGCCCCGTCCGAGAGCGAAGCGATCCAGTCGTCGAGTCCGAACACGTGGTCTGTTCGTCTGCCGCGCCGGATCGGTTCGCTAGACGACGCCCGGGAGCGCGCGCGCCGTGATGACGAGCCCGACGGCCAGGATCAGCGCGGCGCTGACGGCCGGCAGTGCCCGAACGAGCGGCCCGTCGAGCGACAGCCGCCCGAACGTCCGCCGCGCCAGCACCGCGACGAGTCCGATCGCCGTGATCGTCGCGGCCAGCCCGACGCTGAAGGCAACGATGAGCGCCAGGCCCAGGCCGATCCGGTGGAGCGCGATCGCGGAGAGGAGGACGACGAGCGCCGACGGGCAGGGCAGGAGGCCCGCTGCCACGCCGACGCCGAGGATCCCCTTCGACGTCAGCGTGTCGTCGCGGTCGTGTGTGTGAGCGTCATCCACATGGCCGTGCACATGGTCATGGTCGTGGTGTGCATGTCCGCGCGAGCGAAGGCGCTGCCTGAGGACGGATGCGCCGACGGCGACGACGAGCACACCGGAGACGAGCGTGAGCCACGGGTACAGCTGCTCCGGGACGATGAACGCTGAGAGCCCGAGCGTCACGAACCCGAGCGCGAAGACTCCGGCCGTGTGGGCGATGGTGACGGTGCCGCCGAGGAGGAAGGCATCGCGCGGCCGCCCCTTCGTCCCGACGAGATAGGCGGCGACCATCGCCTTGCCATGTCCCGGTGTGAGCGCATGCGCCGCGCCCCAGAACGCCGCGACCACGAGCGCGAGCAGGAGCGCGCCCACCGAGAGCTCACCGCGCTCGATGAGCGACTCGAAACCGCCTCCCACATGCACGGGTACGGCCGAATCGCCGATGGTCGGCGCCGCTCCCGATGCCGAACCGAGAACGACGGTGGCATGCGCCGACGTGATGTCGAGCGGCGAGCGCAGGAGATCGGCGGGGTAGGCGTGCAGCCCGCCGCTCGTGCTCCGTTCGGGGACGTCCGCAGTGACGATCCGGCCGCCGTCACGCGCTCCGAGCGTCACCTCCCGCCAGCCGATTCGGCGCGGGAACGACCGATCGTCGAATGCGAGCCTCTGCCCGTGGCCGACGGCGCGGTACACGACGTCGAGCCGGAGAGTCTTCAGCCCCCCTGCGCCCGGTCGTGTCGCGACCCTGTGGTCGACGACGCGGAGCGCCACGCGCTGTCCGTCAAGAGTGAGCGCGAGCTTCTCGGCGAGTCGAGCGGGAAAGCCGGGCTTGCGGAGGTCTGCGGCGAGTTGGTACGTCGGAATCTCGGCGACGTCCAGCGCGTACCGCAGATAGACGTCCCTGCCGGCGATCTCGATTCCCGCGTACCGATTGATCGTGAAGTTGCCGAGCGGGTGTGCTACCGCCGACGGCGAGGTCACGAGGGAAGCTGCCAGCGCGCCGCACAGCGTGGCCAAAGCGATTGCGATGCGGCGCCTCACGCAGGTTGTTCGCACGGGGCGCCGCGTCGGTTCACATGAGGGGCCGGGCGCCAGAACCGGCCCCTCATGTGTGTCGATGAGCTACTTCCCCTTCGTGTTGTCGAACCCGGCCTGCGGATCCGCGATGTAGGGGAAGGAGGGCAGGAGCTTCCGGTCGTCGGCATCCACGCCGTCACCGAGCGGGAGCTTCGTGCCCTTGAGGAAGCCACCGACCGCCTGCTCGGCGATGTCGATGACGTCGTCGTTCAGGCGCCGGCCATTGGGCCAGCCCTGGGTGTCGCCTGCGAGCACGCCGAGCCGGTTCGGGTTCTTCGTCACCGGCACGGTGAGGTTCAGGCGCAGCAGCTCCGCGAGCCGGGGGCTCGTGAAGTTGAGGTTCGGCACGCCCGTGAGCAACACCGCGACGAGATCGTCCCGGTCCTTCTCGGGCGCGCCGAGCTTGTACAGCTTGTTGATGACCGCGGCGAGGATCGGCGAGTCGTAGTACTGGCGGAAACGCCCCTCCTTCCACGGCACGAGCCCGTTCCACTGGTCCTTGAGGCCGGTCGGGATGACCACCTCGTTCACCAGCGGGTTGGCGAGCCGGTTGACCTGGATCCACGCGCCTTTCGAGCTCGAACCGCTCGTGGTCCGGGTCGTCACCTTGCGCCGGTCGACGGACGACCAGAGGCCGATGATGCCGTTCTTCGCGTTCAGATCCGCGATCGGGACCTGGACGCCGAACGTGTGGACGCCATAGCCGGCGAAGAAGTCCTTGCCGCCGCCCATGTTGCCCGTGCCCTTGCGGATCGCGACGAGATCGAAGATCGCGCCGATGTCGCCGAAGAACGGATCGTCGCGCTGACCGGCGAACGCCTGCCCGCCACCCGCGAGCGGGACGATGCCCTTCGCGGCGAGCGAGCGGTAGTTCGGGGTCGAACGTGGGCCGATGTTGTTCGGCGGAGTCGTCCCGCGGGCGACGACCTTCGACTTCCCGCCGACGACGCGCGTGACCGTGTACGGCTGCGCGGTGTCACCGAGGAAGAAGGGGCCGGTCTTGGTGCGGAACTGGAACCGGTACGTCACGTTCGGACGCGCATCCCCGTTCGTGTCGATCGTGAGGTTGTAGCGCGCGTTGGGCGAGAACGTGTACCAGTTCGGCCCGGCTGCAGGATCTTCGCCGGGAACGACGTTGGCGAGGATCGTGACGGTGTTCGGCTTGTCCGGGCTGCGGAACGCGTACAGGTCCGTGAGGTCGGCCGACGGATCCTCCGCGATGAGCGGTGCCTCGCGGTGAGACGACGCCGTACCGGTCCCGGGCCCGAGCGTGGTTGCGCCGACCGCCGCGGCTGCTGCGAGCAGGCCGCCGGCGACGAGCGCTGTGATCCCTCTGTGCATCTGCACTCCCTTCTCGATGTCCGGTCGGGGAACGGCCCTTGTTCGTGGCAGCCGCCGGGGCGGTTCGATGTGAACCGGATCGCAACCTCGAGCGAAGTACGGCCATGGAGGCTTACGCGTCCGCCCTGTTAGCGTTGCCCGAGTCGCACGACCGCTTCGCCATGCGCAGGCACCACGCTCATCTCTCCGACGAAGCCCTGGTCGCTCTCGTCGCACGCGGTGACGAGGATGCGCTGGCCGAGCTCTACGACCGGATCGGCAGGATCGGGTACGGCCTGGCGCTCCGGGTGCTGCGCGACGAGCGGCACGCGGAGGACGCGGTACAGGAGGCGTTCCTGCAGGTCTGGCGGAGCGCAGCGACGTTCAGGGCCGAGCGCGCCAAGGCGAGCACGTGGATCCTCACGCTCGTGCACCGACGCGCGGTCGACCTCGTCAGGCGCGAGGAGCGCAGGCAGGCCGATCCGCTGACCGACGACTCGGCAGCCGGCATCGCCCCCGAGGAGACGGACGAGGCAGCCTGGCTCCGCTTCGAGCGAGAGCGCGTGCAGTCCGCGTTGAAGCAGCTGCCGGACGTGCAGCGCGAGGCGCTCGAGCTTGCGTACTACGGAGGGTTCTCACAGTCCGAGCTCGCCGACCGCCTCGGCGTGCCGCTGGGCACCATCAAGAGCAGAATGTTCGCCGGGCTCGCGCGCTTGCGCGAGCTTCTCGACGATTCGACGCAGGAAGGGTCATGGAAGCCGGAATTCACGAGCTGACCGCGGGCTACGCGCTCGACGCCCTCGACCCCGAGGAGCGCAGCGCCTACGAGGCGCACCTTCCGAGCTGTGCGCACTGCCAGCAGGAGCTCGCGTCGTTCTGGCAGACGACCGAGGCTCTCGCAGTCGCGGCATCGGGGCCTGCCCCGAGCGCGGCGCTACGCGAGCGGATCCTCACGGACGTCCGCGCCGAGCCTCCGCGGAACGTCGTCCCGCTCGAGTCGCGCAGGCGGCGAACCGTGCCCGTCCTCGGCGCAGTCGCTGCAGTCGCCGCGGTGGTCGCACTGGCGCTCGGCCTGTGGGGGTCGAGCCTCTCGGGCGATCTCGACGAGACACGGGCCGCGCTCGCGCGGGAACGCGCGGCGTCGGCCATCGTCGCCGATCCCGGCGCCCGCACCGTGGATCTCGCGACCGGAAACGGCCGCCTCGTCGTCGACGCCAACGGCCGAGCCGCACTCGTTCTCACGAACCTCGGCCCGGCGCCGTCGGGCAAGACGTATCAGGCCTGGGTCATCGAGGACGACAACCCGATCTCGGCCGGAATCTTCCCGGGCGAGGACGGCTTCGACGTCGTCCTCGTCGACGGCGACGTCGCCGACGGCGAAGTGGTCGCGGTGACGGTCGAGAAGGCGGGCGGAGCCGAGACGCCGACCATGCCGCCCCTCGTCACCTCCGACCCGGTCTGAGCGTCTGAACCGTCCCTTTGCGGGCGGTCCGATCGTCGGGAGCTAGAATCCACCCCCTTGCGGGTTCGGAGTGAGAAGGGGACGTCGCGCTCGCGACGCCGGGTTCGCAAGCGCCGTCTTGCGGCGCTGCTGCTCGTCCTCTTCGTCGCGGCGTCGCTCTCGTTCACATTCGGACTCGTCCGGGCGGTCGCGAGCGAGATCCCCGCGCTCGACCCCGCCGCCCAGCACTCCGAGGTCGACACGGTGGTCTACGCCTCGAACGGTCGGACGGTGCTCGCCGTGCTGCGCGGCGACGAGAGCCGCGTGCTCGTCGACAGCGAGGACATCGCGCCGATCATGCGCCAGGCGATCGTCTCCGTCGAGGATCAGCGCTTCTTCGAGCACAACGGCATCGACGTGCGCGGCGTCGCCCGTGCCCTCTGGCAGGACGTCCGCCAGCAGGGGATCGTCGAAGGCGGCTCGACGATCACGCAGCAGTTCGTGAAGAACGCCTACATCCGCAACGAGCGGACGCTCGCGCGGAAGGTTCGGGAGGCCGCGCTCGCGTGGCAGTTGGAGCAGCGCTGGAGCAAGGACCGGATTCTCACCGCCTACCTCAACACGATCTACTTCGGGCACGGCGCGTACGGCATCCAGCAGGCAGCGCGGGCCTACTTCAAGAAGAGCGCGCAGGAACTGACGCTGCCGGAGGCAGCGCTCCTCGCGGGCATTCCCGCGGACCCGTCGCTCTACGACCCCGCTTCCAACCCGCGCAGCGCCACGCTCAGGCGACGGCACGTGCTCTCGATGATGCTCGAGCAGCGGAAGATCACATGGCGTCAATTCAAGCGCGCCGACAAGGCGCCGCTCCCCGTCCCGGAGGACATCCGGCTCCCGGGAACCCAGGGCCCGGCGCCATACTTCGTCAACTACGTGAAGGACGACCTCGTCGCCCGCTACGGCGCCGGCCGCGTGTTCGGCGGCGGGCTGAAGGTGACGACGACGATCGACATGGGCCTGCAGCTGAAGGCACGGGCCGCGATCGAGAGGATCCTCGGGAACCCGGACGGGCCAGCGGCGGCACTCGTCGCGATCGACCCCCAGAACGGCGCGGTCAAGGCGATGTTCGGCGGCCGGAACTTCCGTCGGAGCCAGTTCAACCTCGCGGCGCAGGCGAGGCGGCAGCCGGGTTCCTCGTTCAAGCCGATCGTCCTCGCGACCGCGATGAACGAGGGGATCTCGCCGGTGACCGAGGTCGAGTCGAAGCCGGTCTCGATCGACGCCGGCGACCGGATCTGGAAGGTCACGAACTACGACCACACGTACCTCGGCCGTGTGAGCCTCGCCCGCGCGATCGTGTCCTCGGACAACTCCGTCTACGCGCAGCTCACGGACATCGTCGGGCCCAAGTCGATCGTCTCCACGGCGCACAGCCTCGGGATCCGGAGTCACCTCTCCCCCTACTTCTCGATCGGCCTCGGCTCGGGAGCTGTGAGCGCGCTCGACATGGCGCGCGCGTACTCCACGATCGCCAACGACGGGCGCCGTGTCGACGGCTCGGTCTTCGGCAACCGTCCCCGTGTCGTCGAGTCCGTCGCGCGGGCTCAGTCGAGCCGCGTCGACACGAACGCTCCGCTCCCGAAGCAGGTGTTGGACGAAGGGCACGCCGAGTTGCTCACGGACCTTCTCGAGGACGTCGTACGCGTCGGCACCGGCAAGCGCGCTGCGATTCCCGGCCGTCAGGTCGCGGGCAAGACGGGGACGACCGACAACTACGGCGACGCCTGGTTCGTCGGGTACACGCCGGAGCTCGTCGTGGCGGTGTGGGTCGGCTACCCGGACGCGCTCAGGCCGATGCTCACCGAGTTCAATGGCGAGCCCGTCGCAGGCGGCACGCTCCCCGCGATGATCTGGAAGGCATTCGTCGAGAAGACCGACGAGGACCCGTCGCGATCGTTCGACTCGCCGCCGTACCAGGGCGGTGCGTCGACGTGGGTCGTCCGCCGCGAGGGCAAGTGGGAGCTCGACAACGGCTACTGCCGTGGATCACGGCTCGTCGCGTACTTCTCGGGCGAGGGGCCCGAGGAGGAGGCCGACTGCAAGCCGAACGAGGTCTCGGTCCCACTCGTCGTGGGGATGACGAAGGCCGGCGCCGAGGCGACGCTGCGGACGCGGCCGCTCGAGGCGAACGTCGCCTATGCCCCCGCGAAGGCCGGGAAGCTCCCCGGCCTCGTCGTCAGCCAGGATCCCCGCTCGGGCGGGCTCTCGGCCGGCGACCCGGTCACGATCTGGGTCTCGAAGGCCGAGCACGGGATGCTTCCGAACTTCGTCGGCTCCGGCATCGCGGATGTGCAACGCGAGGCTGCACGACTGAGGGTCCGGCTCGACGCGAAGACCGCCCCTGGACGGCAGGGCGCTGTCCTGCGCCAGAGCCCGAAGCCGGGCGTCGCGGTCGCCCGGGGCATGCGGATCAGGCTCGTGGTCGGGGACGGCTCACGAACGTAGAGCCGGCCAGCGAGTAACGCCACGGCCGCTCGACCGCCCGCGAGATGCCGACGCGGGTCGATGCGACGACCTCGACACCTCGCTCGGGGACGGAGAGCGCGAAGGGCGGCTGCCCGAGGTCCGCCCCGTGGTGCGCGTCGCTGATCCCGAGCGCCTGCGTGAGTCGGCCCGGGCCGGCGGCGAGCATGCGCAAGTCGTCGAGTCCGCGGCGAGCGCGCATCAGCTCGAGCCCCGATGTCGGCTCGACCGCTCGCAGGAGAACGGCCGCCCCGACGCCGTCGTCTCCGCACACGACGTTCGCGCACCAGTGAATGCCGTACGAGCGGTACACGTAGAGGCGGCCCGGAGAGCCGAACATGACGGCGTTCCGCACGGTCCGGCCACTGTAGGAGTGGCTCGCGGGGTCGTCGGGCGCATACGCCTCCGTCTCCACGACGACGCCGCCGACACCGTCGACGAGGAACGTGCAGCCGACGAGGTCGCGCGCCACGTCGCGGACGTCGCGGGCGAAGAACGCCGGGCGGATCAGAACAGGGGCTCGGTCTCGGCCGGACGTGCCGTCGAGGCGAGCAGCTTCCGCGCGCGCCGCCCCAGGTCTCCCAGATCGACGCGACCCTCCTCCGCGGCGGCCGCGAGCCTCTCGGCGAGGTCGAGCGCGCCGTCGAGGAGCACCGTATCCCCTGCTTCGTGACCCATGTCGTGGAGGATCGTCCGCTCTGTCCTCGATGCGACGAGCGGCTCGGAGACGCCCTCGATCCAGACGCGGGTTCGCCGCCCTCCTCCCCGGTCGTCGCCGGTGATCGGCTCCAGCGCGTAGATCTTGTCCGCCCGGGCGTACTTCCCGAACCCGAGGAAGACCATCCGAGCCGGCGTCATGTGGCGGAGTATGACGCGCGGCTCTCCTCCCGGCGAAGCGCAAGAGTGGCGACGACGGCGAGCGCGATGACGACGAGCCAGATGGGCGTCAGCGAGGGCAGGAGCGCCGACGGGATGGACGTTTCCGTCGATCCCCGCTTGTGCAGCTGCTCGTTCCAGCCGTCCTGGAAGCAGTTGACGGCACCGTACGCGAGCATGAGCCCGAGGTAGCACTGCAGGGCAATTCGCAACAGGCGCCCTGCGACGACGACGCGGGACAACACGAGTCCAGTGAGCACCAGCATCGCTCCGTCAAGGCCGTGGTGGTGTCCCAGGTGGACGGCCGCGATCGCCTCGTCCCCCTCGCGACCTACCTCTTCACCCATGAAGAGGTCCCCGGGGAAGTGGAACCCGAGCTCGGCGCTGATCCACGGCAGCGATACGAGCACGAGGAGCGCCGCCACGACGACTCGCGCGCGGTCCCACGGGCGCCGCGGCGCGAGCGAGCTCCCGGCCCGAAGGGTCGCCGCGAGGGTGAGGCCTCCTGCGATCGCGACCCCGACGGCCGGAATGACATTCCCCGCGTGAGCGTCGAGGTTCGCCTGGTCGTTGAAAAACGGGATCGTTGCGCAGAGAGCGATCGCGGGGGCCGCCGCCCACCAGGCACGTATGGGAAGCGCAGCCACGGCCACGAGCACGAGCGCGATCGCGACGAGAGCGATCGGGAAGTTGACGAACGTGAGTGCGCGGCTCAGTCCGCCCGCGATGCCCTCACGGGAGACGTGGTAGGTCTCGGAGGGTTCGAGCCTGCTGTACGTGACCACGATGCAGGCGGCGATCGCGCCCCACACGAGCCAGGTCAGGAGCGCCTCGCCTTGCGAGGGCCCGCGAGCCACTAGCCGAGCGCGGCGCGAAGGGCGTCGCCGACGTATGCCTGGTCGTCCTGGGCCAGGCGCGCGTGGAACGGGAGCGCGAGCGTTCGCGACGCGAGCCTCTCGGCAACGGGGCAGAGACCGACGCGGTACCCGAACCTCTCTTGCATGTAGGGCTGCAGGTGGATGCACGGGAGGTAGCGCGCCGTCTGGACGCCTCGATCGGCAAGCGTCGCGATGACCGCCTCTCGGTCCGCGTCCTCCGGGAGCGTCACGACGTAGACGAACCACGAGCGCTCGTGGTCGGCGTCATCGGCGCACGGCAGCTCGAGCCCCGGTACGTCGGAGAGGAGTTCCGCGTAGCGAGCCGCCACGGCGGCGCGGCCGCTGAGGATGTCATCGAGCTTCTCGAGCTGGCCGAGGCCGATCGCCGCCCGGATGTCGTCGATCCGGTAGTTGAATCCGAGCCGTGCGTGCTCGAGCCAGCCGCCTGAGTCGGCGCGTCCCTGATTGCGCAGGCTCCGGAGCAGCCTCCATTCGGACTCGGAGTGGGTCGTGACCATGCCGCCCTCGCCGGTCGTGATCTGCTTGTTCGGATAGAAGGCGAAGACCGCCGACGGCCCTTGCGAGCCCACCGCGGCTCCCTTGTAGCGCGCGCCGAGCGCCTCGCATGCGTCCTGGATGAGCGCGACACCGTGCGCATCGCAGACCTTCCGCAGGTCGTCGAGCTCGCACGGGTAGCCGTAGATGTCGACGGCGACGACCGCTCGCGTCCGCTCCGTGATCGCGACCTCGACCGCCTCGGGCGACAGGTTGAACGTCCGCGGATCGACGTCGGCGAAGACGGGCGTCGCACCCTCGTAGATCGCGCAGTTGGCTGATGCGACGAAGGAGTAGGGAGAGGTGACCACCTCGTCGCCGGGACCGACTCCGGCGGTGATGCAGAGGAGATGGAGTCCCGCAGTACCGCTCGAGACCGCGGCGGCGTAGGGTGCGTCGACCGCCTCGGCGAACGCCTCCTCGAAGCGATCGATCGTCGGACCGAGCGAGAGGCGGCCCGACCGGAGCACGTCGGCGACGAGCTCCTCCTCCCGGTCGTCGAGCCAGGGAGAGGAGAGGCCGATCGTCCGGACGGACGCCATGGCCGCTACGCCACGGACGGCGTCAACTCGACCACGTCGAGGTAGTGGTTCCAGCGCTCGTCGATGCCGTTGACCGCGGCGAGGTACGCCTTCTGGAGCTCCCGCGTCACCGGGCCGACGCCGATCTCCTGGTCGTCGACCGCGCGGAGCGGCGCGACCTCGGTCGCCGTGCCGACCATGAACACCTCGTCCGCGAGGTAGAGGTCGGTGCGGATGAGGAGCCTCTCCTCGACACGGAATCCGAGGTCTTGCGCGATCGTGATCACCGTCTCCCGCGTGATCCCGGGCAGGATCGACATCGAGAGCGGCGGTGTGTACAGCACGCCGTCCTTGACGACGAAGATGTTCTCCCCGGGACCGTCCGCGATGTAGCCGTCGTGCGAAAGCATGATCGCCTCGTCGTAGCCGCCGCGGCGGGCCTCCATGGTCGCCAGCATCGAGTTCAGGTAGATCCCGGTCGCCTTGGCGACATGGGGGATGACGTTCGGACCGACGCGCTCCCAGCTCGAGATCTTCGCCGTGATGCCCTTCGTCTGGCTGTCCTCGCCGAGGTACGCGCCCCACGGGAAGCTGAGGATCACGACGTCGACGGGATTCCCGACCGACGAGACTCCCAGCTCGCCGAAGCCGTAGAACGCGAGCGGTCGGATGTAGCACGAGGCGTTCCCGTTGACCGCCACGACATCGTGCGTCGCCGTTCGGAGCTCCTCGGTCGTGTACGGGAGATCCATGTACAGCAGCCGCGCCGAGTTCTCGAGCCGAAGGAGGTGGTCCTCGAGACGAAAGACTGCGGGGCCCTTCGCGGTGTCGTAGCAGCGAATCCCTTCGAATACACCCGATCCGTAGTTCAGCCCGTGCGACGCGACATGGATCTTCGCGTCGGCCCAGTCGACGAGCTCGCCGTTCATCCAAATCTTCTCGGTGGCTTGCATGGCTCGGCTCCTTCGGATTCGGGAGACCGTAGGTTAGTCGGCGGAAACGTCGAGCGGGCGCGCTCTGGCGACCCGGGCAAGCTCGGCCGGCGGCATCCCGAGCACGTGCTGCGCCGACCCCGCGCCGGCCCACACCAGCGCATGGCTGAAGAAGGCACTGTCCATCAGGACGACGGTGTCCTCCGGGAGCGGGAACGGCGCAACGGCGCCAGGTGCGAACCCGGTCGCCTCCTTCACCTCGTCCGGCTTCGCCACACGCGCCGCGTCCGCCTCAACTCCCAGGGCGATCTTCGTGGCGTCGCCGCGGCGGTCGCCGGGCACGAGTGCCACGACGGCTCGCCCGTCGCAGACGAAGACGAGTGACTTGACGATCTGGGCGAGCTCGCAGCCAACCGCGTCCGCCGCGTCCTGGGCCGTGTGCGTTCCCTCGGGGAACTCCTGGATGCGTGCCTCCGCGCCGGACTCGCGGAGGAAGGCGGAGACGCGCTCGACCGGTTCCGGAAGCGCCTCTTCCACGCCCGGAATCAGTACACGAACGGGACGAGGCGGTAGCGCGTGCGCTCGCAGTAGCCCGCGTAGCCGGGGTAGCGGGCGACGAGGAAGCGCTCCTCGACCCTCGCCTTGAGTGCCCAGACGACGGCGAGGACCGCAGTCGGGACGAGCGCCCACGGAGACAGCATGAGCGAGATGCCTGTCGCGACGAGGAGCCCGCCCGAGTAGACGGGGTGGCGGACGACGCCGTATGGGCCCTCCTCGACGAGCGCTCCTCCCTCGGCGGGCTTCGGGAACGGCGTGAACCCGGAGCCGAGCGCCCGTCCGGCGAGCGCGAGCACGAGCGCGCCGCCGAGGAGAAGAAGGGCTCCGACGCCCTTGAGCCACCAGCGCGCGCCTTCTGGCCACCCGGGCGCGAGCAGCCCGAGGACGACGACTGCCGCGATCAGCAGGAACTGGATGACGACCCAGCCGCCGCCTCGCGCGCCGAGCCGAGGGACGTCAGCCAAGGCTGATGAAGCGGACATCGTCGAAGCCCGACGCCTCGACTCCCTGGACGAGCTCGGCCGGCGCGGGCGAGTCGATCGAGAAGACCATGAGCGCCGTTCCCCCCTCGGTCGTACGCGAAACCGCCATGTTCGCGATGTTGACACCTGCCTCGCCGAACATCGTCCCGACCTTGCCGATGACGCCGGGAAGGTCTTCGTACGAGAGGAAGGCCATATGGGGCGCGAGCTCGATGTCGATCGAGAAGCCGAGCGCGCCCGCGAGGAACAACCTGTGCTCCGGGCCGACCGTCGTCCCTGCCACCTCGACCTCCTCCCCGTCGCACGCGACCGAGATTCGAACGAGGTTCGTGTAGTGCTGCGCCGTCGCGACACGCTGCTCGGACACGCCAATTCCGCGCTCGGCCGCGATGAGCGGCGCGTTGACGTCGTTCACCACCTCGTCGACCCGACCCTGGAAGGCCCCGTTCAGCGCCGCCACGGTCAGTAGGCGGATGTCGTGCTCGGCGATCGGTCCGTGAGCGGTGACGACGACATGCGACGGCCACGATCCGGCGAGCGCCATCGCCAGCCGCCCGAGCTTCGCCGCGAGCGGAACGAACGGGCCGAGGAGCTCGAGATCCCGTGGGTCGACGACGGGGATGTTCACGGCGGTACGAACGACCTGGCCGTCCAGCGCCGCTGCGACCTGCTCCGCGATCACGACTCCTGCCCGGTCCTGCGCCTCCGTGGTCGATCCGGCCAGGTGCGGCGTGACGACGACCTGCGGCAACTCGAGGAGCGGGCCCGAGTAAGGCTCCGTACGGAACACGTCGAGGGCGGCGCCGGCGACCTTGCCGGAGCGAATGGCCGCGACCAGGGCGTCCTCGTCGACCAAGTCACCCCTCGCCGCGTTGACGATGCGAACGCCATCCTTCATCTGCTCGAACGCCGCTGCGTCGAGGAGCCCCTGCGTCTCGTCGTTGAGCGGCAGGTGGAGCGTGACGACATCGGCCTCCGCGTAGACCTCCTCGAGCGACGAAGCTCCCTCGACCCCGAGCTCGCGGAATCGGTCGGACGAGACGAAGGGGTCGTATGCCACCACTCGCATCCCGAGGCCGAGCGCACGGTGCGCGACCTGGCGTCCGATCCGTCCCAGGCCGAGCACGCCCAACGTCTTCCCCGCGAGCTCGATGCCGGTGAAGCGCTGCCTGTCCCAGATTCCCGCCGTGAGCGCAGCGTGCGCCTGCGGCACGTTGCGCGCGAGCGCGAGCAGGAGCGCGATGGCGTGCTCCGCGGCGGAGTCGACCGTCGATTCGGCGGCATTCGCGACCACGATGCCGCGACGGGTCGCCGCGTCGACGTCGACGTTGTCGACGCCCACGCCGGCCCGCCCGATGACCTTGAGCCGCACGGCGCGCTCGATGACCGCCGCGTCGAGCGTCGTTGCAGAGCGCACGATGATCGCGTCGAAGTCGCCGATGATCGAATGCAGATCGGACTCGAAGTCCTCGACCACCTCGAACCGCCGCTTCAGGAGGTCGAGACCGGAGTCCGCGATTCGCTCGCGGACGAGAACGCGCTGGCGCGCCTCAGACACGTGCGGCGTCGTGGTACGCCTCGAGCGCGCGCGCCGTGGCGACGCCGGGCTCGATCGGTGCGTCACGCTCGACGAGGAGCAGCTCGACCGCCGTCAGCGCGGTCGTGATGTCGAGCACGTCGTAGTAACCGATGTGGCCGATGCGGAACATCCGCGTCCCGAGCTCTCCGTGCGCGCCCGCGACCGTGATGCCGAAGCGGTCACGGAGCTCGAGCACGAGCTCCTTCGCGTCGACGCCATCGGGCGTCAAGATCGCGGTGACGACGGCGGATCGCTCCTCGTCGGGCGAGAAGAGCTCGAGTCCCATCGCCTTCGCGCCCTCGCGGCATGCGCGTCCGAGCGCCGCATGGCGCGCATACGCCGCGTCGAGCCCCTCCTCGAGGAGAAGCCCGAGCGCCGTGTCGAGTGAGGCGACGATGGTGACCGCCGGCGTGAACGGCGTCGAGCCGGACGCGAGCGCCTTTCGCATCCGCTCCCAGTCGAAGTAGTACCGCGGCGTGGTCGAGCGCGAGGCCCGCTCCCAGGCGGCGCCGGAGACGGTGCTGAGCGACAGCCCCGGCGGCGTCATGAGTGCCTTCTGCGAGCCGGCGACCACGACGTCGAGACCCCAGGCGTCCGTCTCCAGCGGCACGGCGCCGAGACTCGAGACGGCGTCCACGATGGGCACGGCCCCGCTTTCCCGTGCGACCCGCGCGAGCGTCTGGACGTCCGCGACGACACCCGTCGACGTCTCGGAGTGCACGAGCACGGCAACCTCCGCCCCCGTCTCCGCGAGACGCGAGCGTAGGTCGTCCGGCTGTGGCGTCTCACCCCAGGAGTACCTGAGCTCGTGGACGTCCGCCCCGAACGCCGTCGCCATCGAACACCAGCGATCGCCGAACGCCCCTGCGGTCACGACGAGCACGCGCTCGCCGGGCGACAGGACGTTCACGAGAGCCGACTCGAAGGCCCCCGACCCAGACGCTGTGAAGAGCAGTACGTCGTTCTCCGTCTTGCACACCTGCTGAAGACGGCCGAGCGTCCGGAGCATGAGCTCGCGAAAGTCGGGACCTCGGTGGTGGATCACCGGAGCCGCGCCCGCGGCGAGAACCTCCGGGGGCACCGGGGTCGGCCCGGGCGCCATGAGATAGCGCTTCCTCACGCGGCGAGCGTAGCTACCTGGGGCGATGGGACGAGAACGACATCAGCTGCTGGAAGGTCGGGCGATTGGACCAGCGCATCGTGTCGGGGAGTACGCCCGACACGAACTGGATCCGCTCCGAGGCGGCATCCGCTCGCCACGAGGACGGAGCAGGACCCTGCGTCGCCTCGAGCTGGGCGGCCGCGGCGTCGATCGCCCCCCACAGCGCGTCGCGGCACGTCGCGAGCACGCCCGCACCGCAATACCGGCGCGAGTACGGCCCGCGCACCTCGCGCCCGAGAAGCGTCCGCAGATCCTTGTCGACGTAGCCGTACCAGCCCGAGATGTAGGACGAGCCGCCCGGCCCGGGGTCGTCGCTCCGCCCGTGCAGCAAGGCGAGTCGGCCGACGAGCGGCCCGAGGACGGGCGCCATGACGGCGTCCGCGATCCGCGGCCAGGCGGCGTCCATCACCGCGGCGCCGGGGTCGTCCACGCTTCCGTCGAGGTCTCGATCGAGTCGGCTGGATCCGCTCAGGCGCCAGTTGTCGAGGAGGCTCGCCGCCGCCTCGGCGCGGGCGCTCGGCGCCGAGCCGGTCTGCAGGACCGCCTTCACGATGGGCCAGACCCGGACGACGCGGAGATCCTGCGTCGCAGCCTTGTTCATTGCGCCGGTGAGCGTGGCGAGCGTGTGCTTCTTGTGCGCCGCGACCGCCGCGCGCAGGAGATCGACGCGATGGACCGGGCCGTACGAGAAGTTCGAGTCGGCCGCGCCGACGTTCGGAGCCGACCGATTGTTCCAGTTGAGGATCGTCGCCGACGGCGGGTTGATCCCCTGCGCGTGGCCGGCGAACGGAATGACCCCGCGCCAGTCGAAGGCGCCGCTGCCCACCGTCGGCAGCGCTGGATCCGTGCCGGCGGCGCGCAGCGGGAGGCGACCGCTCGAGAACATCGCGATGTCACGGTCGTCGACGTAGAACCAGTTGAAGCTGAACTCGACGCTGTTCATCGTCGAGAGAAAGTCCTTCGCCGAGTCGACGCGTCCGGTGTTCAGGTCGTAGAACGCCTTCGTCGAGAGCAGCTCGCGACCACGCGTCGAGCGCTGGAGCGAGATGGCGACTCGCTTGCCTCCGACCTTCGCGTACCCGATGACAGGGCCGTGCGTCGTCTCGTCGTACGAGACCTGCTGGTCGGGCCGACCCTGCTCCTTGAGCGTCCCGACGACGAACCGCTGCATCGGCTCGCACTGGCCTCGGTACAGGTAGTGCTGGTCGTCTCCGCACAGCGTCTCGACGAACAGGTCGAGGTTGTCCGCCTGCGACGACGTAGCGCTCCATGCGAAGTCCGGACCGCGGCCGACGAGCACGAACGGCACCCCCGGGAACAGGGCGCCGCGCACGTCGAAGCCGGCGCCGGTGAGCTCCATCTCTGCGAAGAACTCCGGGAAGAAGTAGCCGACCTGCGGGCCGGCGACGAACAGCGGGTGCCCGGTTGCGGACTTCTTCCCGCCGACGAGCAGCGCGTTCGAGGCGAACGCCGGCGCTGTGAGCGGTGCGCCCGTGAAGCTGTCGTCGTCGAGGATCACGCTGCCGGGCGCGGGCGATGCGGGCGTCTGCTGAGGGAAGGAGCCCGGCACGCTCGCGGCCGACTCCGGGTCGTTCGACTCACGGAGGTCCGCGAAGA
Source organism: uncultured Gaiellaceae bacterium (assembly GCA_963736935.1). Lineage (GTDB taxonomy): Bacteria > Actinomycetota > Thermoleophilia > Gaiellales > Gaiellaceae > GMQP-bins7. The sequence continues at coordinate 17,015 of CAVTQX010000016.1, forward strand.
CGCGGCGTGCATCCGCCTCTCCGAACCGATCCGCGAGCGCGTCCAGGAACATCGAGTTCTGCGCCTCCTGGCCGCCGCTGGTGCCGAACCGGGCCGCGACGAGGGCAGCCGACGCGATAACGTCGTTTGCGGTGAAAGGCGCCGCCGGAATTCCCTTCGACCGGTAGTAGCCGTTGATTCCGGCTGCGTATGCGTTGACGAGCGCGAGGATCTTCGGGCCGACGGAACGCTGACTGCGCACCGCGTCGATCTGGTTCGAGAGGAAAGCCTCCGCCTGCGCGCTCGGCACGAAGGTCTTGCCCGTCAGCGCGAGCGCAAGCGGGTCGAGGCCGGGCACGTCGAGTGCCGCTACCCGCGCAGGGCCGCGGATGAGCTGGAGAAGCACCCCGCGATCTGCTGCGGTCACCCAGCCGGCGCCGTAGGCGACGTCGGCATCCGTCTTCCCGTTCACGTGCGCGACGCCGAACTCGTCACGGAAGATCTTCACGCCCTTGCGCGGGCTCTCGCGCTTGTACCCCGCCTTCGGCGGAGCCCCCAGCGGCGCGGGCTTGAACGTCCGCCGGATGTCGCGTGCCGTGACGTTGCCGAAGAGCGGCGTGAGCGCGTCGTAGAGCGCCGCCTGATCACGTGTGTTCCGATCGAACGTGAGGCTGCCGTTCTCGCCGGGCGGGAGGATCGTCCACGCCGCCGCCGCGTAGTCGCGCCTCGGCGCGGCCTCGATCGGAGCGAGGACGACCGCCGACGCTGCGACCAGAGCCGCGAGCAGCGCGACGTGGCGGCGGACCACGCGTGGATGCTACCCAGCGTTGGCAACGCAATACAGTCCGCCGCGTGAGCGCCCTCCTCGCTTTCGCCGCCGCACTTCTCACGTTGCGGCTCTCCGGCGACCTCGTGCGGCGGTACCGCAAGCGGCGCGCTCCCGAGCTTGCCGCATGGGCGGCAGGCCTCGGCGCCTACTCGGTTGCAGCGGGGGCGCTCGCCTGGGGGGCCGCCGCCGGCTGGAGCGACGCGGCGTTCCGCGTCTACTACCTCGGCGGTGCCCTCCTCACCGCCGCGCTCCTCGGTGTCGGCTCGCTCCTGCTCGTAGGACGGAGGTGGATCGCGCCGATCGCGCTCGTCTACGTCGGGGTCGCGATCGGCATCGCGATCGCGGTCCCGCTGCACGGCACACTGACCGGAACGGACATCCCCGAAGCGCAGGAAGTGCTCGACCCGTGGCCCGCACGCACGCTCGCGATCGTCGGCAACTCCGTCGGGACGCTCCTCGTCGTCGGCGTAGCGCTCCTCACGTTCAGGTCACGGCCCGTCGGAAACGCGCTGATCCTCGCGGGCATCGCGGTCGCGGGAATTGGAAGCGGCCTGGCGGGACTCGGGATCGGTGCGCTGGCTCCGGCGATCGCCGTGGCGGCCGCCCTCCTCTACGCCGGCTTCGTCGCCCCGGCGACGCTCGTGAAGCCACGCCCACCCGAGCACACCCACGACGCCTAGTGCGATCGCGGACTCGACGATCGCCCCGATGACGCCGCCGTGGGCGACTATCCACGGGTAAGCAGCCACATCCCCATCAGGGTGTAGAGAACCATGAGGCCGAGCATCGGGAGCTGCGCCTCGAGCGACGCGCGCCGGTCGTGGAACACCACGACGGCGCGATCGTGCGCGATCGCGAGCCCCGCGACGTGACCGATCACGAGCGCGCCCACCTGCACGTACCAGACGGTCTCGTAGGTGACGATCGCGAGGTTCGGAGCGAAGTCGACGGTCCCGAAGAGATCCCAGCCACGCCCGAACGGGTCCGAGATCAGGGGGATCACGAACTGCCCCTGGATGATCGCCAGCGTGAAGTAGTGGGCGACCATGTACGCCGCGGCGATCGGGACGAGCGGGAGCACGAAGTCGGGAACGAGTGAGCGGCGCACGCCACCGAGCTTCTCGGCTGCGGCGACGGCGGCAAGGTAGGACGCGAGGATCGCGGCGATGAAGAACACGAGTCCTCCGAGGTTCACGACCATCACGGCGAGGTCGACCGTGCGCTGCGACGAGTCGGCGAGGTTGCCGCGCACGCTGGTGATCAGGTCTTGCCAGCTGCTCGTCCGGCTGAACCCGTCGAAGCTCGTCGAGCCGAGCATCACGGCGACGAACACGAGTGCTCCACGCGTTCGGTCAGCGCCGGCAAGCCCGGTGAACGGCCAGCGGATAACGATTCGCCCCTCGCGCGCCGCGAACGGTGCGATGCGCGAGAGCAGCTCGAACATGACGGCGAACCCCTCTCCGAAGCGCGTCCACGCGTCCCGGCCGTAGACGACCATTCCTGCCCACGCCCAGTACGAGTACAGCGCGATCGCGATCGCGAGCGTCCGCGGGTAGTCGGGCTGCGGCTTCGTCAGCTCGAGCGCGACGAAGGCGAAGAGCGCGGCAGCTCCGGGGAACCGCCCCCACTTCCCGGTCCACTCGAGCACCGGACGCGCCGGGCGCCCCCCGAGCTCCAGGATCCAGACCGCCACGTCGGCGACGGTACGCCACGGGCTGAGAGCCGACCAGACGTTGCCGAACAGCACCGACAGGAGCGGGATCCCGAGCCAGAACACGACGTAGACGAATGTCGGGGCGAAGTTGAGGAGCGAGATCCTCGTGCCGAAGAGCGCAGTCGCGAGTGTGAGCACGAAGAGACCGACGGAGAACGCGCCGAGCACTCCACGCACCGGCAGGGAGAGCAGGATGCGGCCGAGCGCATCGGAAAGCGCACGCCCCTCCCCATGCACTTCCAGGAGCGGCCGCCGCCACAGGGCGAGCAGTAGGACGAACGAGACCGCGAGAACGAGCGTCGCGCCGACGAAGAAGTAGATGGCAGGAATCGGGAGGTCACGGACGACCCCGATCCCGTGCGCCAGGATCTTCACGGCTCGACGGTGATATCCGCGATCTGCACGCTCCTGCTCTCGAGCTCCGCTTCGAAGCGTCCGGGGATCGTCGCCTTGAACGGCAGCCGCACCGTCCCGCCGGCCGCAACGTTCAGCGCGATGTCGTAGCCGTGGAGATGGATCTCGTCGGCTACGTCCGAACTCACGACGAGGACGACCTGGTCGTCCTTGCTCACGGTCTGTCTGACGATGCCGCCCTGCGGCTGGCCGTCGACGACGTTGATCCGGACGATCGTCGGCGTCGCCGCGTCCGTCGTCGTCTCGGTGGTCGTCGTCCCCGTCGTCGTCGTAGTGTCGGTCGACGACGCGCTCTCACTGTCGCCGGAGCCGCAACCGGCGACTGCGACTGCTGCAAGGACGCAGGCAGCGGCGAGCACGACTCTCTTCATCGGACTCTCCTCTCGATCAGAGTGCACGCCGCACGAGGCGGCGCCCGGTCAACGAGACCTGACCGCGACGGGAGGGCCGCGCGACTGCCGCGACGGGAGCGCGATCGCTGCGACGTCATCGAACTCGACCGGAAGACACACGAACTCGAGCCGCGACCGCAGCGAGAGACATAGCCCCGCACGCTCGACGGCGCCGAGCAGCCGACGCGCGAGAAGCCAGGCGACGAGCGCAACCGGGAGTTGCAGCGCCAGACCGACGAGGAACACGGGCGTCGTGACGAGGACCGGCACACCGCCGCCGTGCACGATCCGCTCGACGTGCTCCTGGGCGACGAAGGTCACAACGCCGACGATCGGGACGACCCACGCCGGCGGCGCGTCGCGCCTCGGCCCGAATCCCGCAATGGCCAGTCCCGAGAGACCAAGCAGGAGGAGCACCTGGGGCGCGTGCGCGAGGTACTCGTGGAATGGGTCCGCCGGAGTCGACGTGAGGCGGTAGGCGAGCGCATGTGCGACGAGCACGCCCGCGGCGATGACCGGCGAGACGACGAGCCACGCGCGGGTGCGGTTCACGTCGCGGATGATACGTCCGCCGGCGGCCCCCTCTAGCCGGAGAGGAACGCCCTGGCGACCGGCGCCCAGCGGACGGAGAACGCCGCGTTCAGGTCGAGCGCTCGCGCGAACCAGGCACGGCCGCCGGCGAGATCGCCCGCGCAGCGTTCCGCATAGCCGCGGTGGAAGTACAGGAGGGCGTCGCGCGTGCCAAGCCGGAGCGAGCGGTCGAGCCACGGGATTGCCTCGCGACAGCGACCTGCACGAGCGAGCGCCCAACCAAGCGCATCGTCGCCGTAGATGGACGGTCGAGCAGCACGTGCGCGCCGGGCCACGCCTACCGTCTGGTCCGGCCCGATCGCGTTGTCCGCGCGATACGCGGCGGTTTCGAGATCGGCCCGCACGCCGTTCGCAGCCAGCAATCGATCGATCACCGCGACCGTGGCTCGCTGTCGGCGAGCCGCATCGGGGCGGCCCGCGCGCTCGAGCAGGTCGCCGAGCAGCGCGACGGCCTGTGCGGTCGGCGTCGCCTCGGCGGCAAGCCGGGCCGCTCGGATCGCGCCGCGAAGATCGCCGTCGGCGGCGTCGACCTGAGCCAGCTCGACGCGCGCGCTCGGGTAGCCGGGTAACGCCCGGAGCGCAGCCGTCGTGTGCAGACGAGCGCTGTCCAGCCTCCCGAGTGCCCGCTCGAGCTTGGAAAGCTCCACGTGCGCCCATGCGGTCGGCTCAGGTTGCCCAGCGGCCGACGTGAGTGCCAGCTGCAGTGCGGCGAGAGCCCCACGCCGGTCGCCCATGAGCTCACGGGCGTACGCGACGCGAGCGTACGAGGCGAGGCTCGGACGGAGCGAGATCATCCGGTCGAATGCGGCGAACGCCTCGTCATAGCGTCCGAGTTCCACGAGGGCGTCCCCGGTGACGCCGTACGGGCGGTACGACCCCGGCAGCAGTCGTTCCGCACTGCGGCCGTAGCGCAGCGCCTCGCGGAACTCGTGGCGAATGAGCGCGAGTGAGCCGAGACCGAGCACCGGGTTCGCGTCGTCCGTCCCGAAGCGCATCGCACGGCGGAGCGCCTCCTCTGATCGAGGGAGGTACGAGGCGTCCGCGGTCTCGCGCCAGCGCAGCTGGTAGGCGAATCCGAGCTCGGTGAGCGCGTTTGCATCGCGGGGTTCGGCCCGAACACGATCCTCGAGCGTCCGCGTCGCCGATGCCCCGAGCGAGGCCGCCGCTCCCGTCAGTGCGCGGTCGGCGAGCGTCGCGTGAGCTGCCGGCGCCTGCGGGGAGCCGTGCGACTCGGCCAGGACACCGCCGACGAGCCCGCCGAGGGCGAGCGCGGCCGCAATCGCGCCGCCCACGACGAGTGAAGTGCGGCGGCTCATCGCCACCGTCGTTTCTCGGTCTCACGGCGCCACATGACTCGCGGCGGATTCGCCGCGCGACGCGATTCGGTTCGCTACGTTCCGGGCGTGGACTGGAATCAGTCGGTGATCTGGATCACGACGCGTACGATCGCGCCCGGCTCGTACGAGGAGTTCCGCAAGGCCTGGCGGCCGAGCGTCTTCCCCGATGGCATGGTCCGTGCGTACGAATGCTTCTCCGAGGAGCGCAGCGAGGTCGTCGGCATCTCCATCTGGGACTCGTTCGAGTCCCGTGAGCGCTATCGCCTGTCCGAGGTCGAGGCCGAACGCCAGCGCGCAATGGCGCCGTACGTCGAGGCGGAGAGCTCCGGCCTCTACGTCGGCCGCGAGCTCGGCATCGCCTAGCTACGAGCCGAGCTTCTCGCGGACGAGCTGGTTGACGACGCGGGGGTCTGCCTTGCCCTGCGTTTCCTTCATCACCTGGCCCACGAAGAAGCCGAGGAGGCCCTCCTTGCCGCTGCGGTAGGCCTCGACCTGACCGGGGTTCGCCGCGAGGATGTCGTCGACGATCGGGGCGAGCTCGTCCGTGTCGGAGACGGCCTTCTGTTCCAGGTACGGCGCCGGGTCAAAGCCCTCCTCACCGAGTCTTGCCATGACCTGCCGAAACGCCGCCGGAGGAATCCGGTTCCGCGCGGTCACGAGGCTCACGAGGATCGGACGCGCCAAGGTGTCTGGATCCACCCCGGCACCCACGAGCTCATTTGAAATGAAGTTCGCGGCCTCAACTGGATCGGCGCCGCCCTCAACGCTCTCACTCCAGGCCTTGTCGAGCCCGCCGGTCACAAGCACAGTTGCGCGATCAAAGCCGACTGCCGGCTCGATCCGCCGGATGCGCGCCGCCGGCGCCTCCGGAACCTCCGCGCGCAGCGCCTCCACGAGCTCGCGCGGCGGTTCGACCGGTACGAGGTCCGGCTCGGGGAAGTAGCGGTAGTCGTCCGCCTCCTCCTTCGACCGCCGCGCGGTGAGAGTGCCCGTGGCTGCGTCGAAATCGTACGTCTGCTGCTCGACCTCGCCTCCCGACTCCCAGACGCCGATCTGCCGTTCGACCTCCGCGTCGATCCCGCGGGCGATGAAGTTGAACGAGTTCATGTTCTTGATCTCCGTGCGCGTGCGCAGCTCGTCCGACCCCTCGGGACGCACCGAGACGTTGGCGTCGACACGCAGCGTCCCCTTCTCCATCTCTGCGTCCGAGATCCCGAGCTCGACGATCGTCTGGCGCAGGAGCTGCAGGAAGCGCTTCGCCTCGTCGGCCGAGCGAATGTCGGGCGCGGTCACGATCTCGACCAGCGGCGTGCCGCCCCGGTTGTAGTCGACGAGCGACGCGTCGGCACCGCCGATCCGCCCGGTCCGTCCGCCGACGTGCACCGTCTTCGCCGCGTCCTCTTCCAGGTGCGCACGGACAATCCCGATCACACGATCACCGTTCGCAGTTGGTAGTAGTACCTTGCCATCTATGCAAGAAGGTAGATCGTATTGGGATATCTGATAGCCCTTCGGGAGATCCGGGTAGAAGTAGTTCTTGCGCGCGAACACCGCGTGCTCGGCGATGTCGCAGTCGAGCGCGAGGCCCAGCTTGATCGTCCACTCGATCGCGCGTCGGTTCATCACGGGGAGCGCGCCGGGGAAGCCGAGGCAGACCGGGCACGTCTGCGTGTTCTCGCCCGCGCCGAACCCGGCAGCGCAGCGGCAGAACATCTTGGTCCGCGTCTTCAGCTGGACGTGGATCTCGAGTCCGATGACCGTCTCCCAGTTCATCGCAGCCTCTCGGGGACGGTGTCGAACTCGATCGCCTGCTCGAGCGCGTGGCCGATGCGGAAGAGCCCGTTCTCGCCGAACTGACGTCCGATCAGCTGCAAGCCGACGGGGAGGCGCTCGGAGAGCCCGCACGGAACCGAGAGCCCCGGGAGCCCCGCGAGGCAGGAAGGGATGGTGAGGAGGTCGCAGGCGTACATCGCGAGGGGGTCCGCCGCCTTGTCGCCGATCGGGAAAGCGACGGTCGGCGAGGTCGGCGTCACGATCGCGTCGATGTCGCTCGAGCGCGTCGCGGTGCTCACGGATGAGGAGCGTGCGCACCTTCTGCGCCTGTCCGTAGAACGCGTCGTAGTAGCCGGCCGAGAGCGCATAGGTCCCGAGCATGATGCGCCGCTTCGGCTCGGGCCCGAAGCCAGCGTCGCGCGTGCGGTCGACCATCTCCCCGTACGTCTCGCCGCCGACGCGCGGCCCGTAGCGGACACCGTCGTAGCGCGCGAGGTTCGAGGACGCCTCCGCCGGGGCGACGAGGTAGTAGCAAGGCATGCCGTAGCGATACGACAGCGGCAGGTCACACTCGCCGATCTCCGCACCGAGTGCACGCGCATGCTCGAGGGCGCTCTCGAATGCGGCCCGCACCCCCGGTTCGATCGCGTCGAGATCGGCCACCTGCTTCGGCACGGCAAGCCGCACGCCGGCGAGCGAGTCTCCCTCGGGAAGCTGCACCTCCTCCGGAAGCTCCGCGGTCGTCGAATCGAGCGGATCGCGTCCGGCGATGATCGAGTAGAGCAGCGCGACGTCGCGCACCGTCTTCGCGACGGGCCCGATCTGGTCGAGGCTGGAGGCGAACGCGACGACCCCGTGGCGCGAGACGGTGCCGTACGTCGGCCGGAGACCGACGTTGCCGCAGAGCGCCGACGGCTGCTTGATCGAGCCGCCAGTGTCGGAGCCGAGCCCCCACGGAGCGAGGCCCGCCGAGACTGCAGCGGCCGTGCCGCCACCTGAGCCGCCCGGCACGCGCGCCGGATCCCACGGGTTGCGCGACGGCCCCCAGGCGGAGTTCTCCGTCGACGAGCCCATGGCGAACTCGTCGGTATTCGTCTTGCCGAGCACCGAGAGCCCCGCGTCCTTCACGCGTGCAGCGACGGTCGAGTCGAAGACGGGCGTATAGCCCTCGAGGATCCGCGACCCGGCGGTCGTTTCGATGCCCTTCGTCGAGATCACGTCCTTGAGAGCGATCGGGACGCCCTCTCCGCTCGGCTCGCCGCATGTCCGCAGATAGCAGTGCAGCTCGCCGTCGCGCTCGGTGATCGCGTCGAGGTAGGCCGCGTGCAGTTCGGACGCCGACACCTCTCGCCGCTCGAGCAGCGCGATCGCCCCTTCCGCCGAGAGTCGAAGCGTGTCGATCATGCGGTCGGCGGGACCCGGAAGTGGTCGCCGTCGCGGTCCGGGGCGTTCGCGAAGACGTCGTCCAGCGGGAGCGAGTCGCGCGGCTCGTCCTCGTCCCAGACGTTCACGAGATCGAGCGGATGCGACGTCGGCGGCACGTCGGCGAGGTCGAGCTCGGCCACGACCCCGACGGCGTCGAGAATCGCGCCGAGCTCCTCGATGAGGCGCACGATTTCCTCGTCGGTCAGCGCGAGCCGCGCAAGCCGCGCCACGTGGAGCACTTCGTCTCTCGATATCGCCATTCGCTACGGGATCCTCTCTAACGCGACGGGCCCCCTGTCGGGAGCCCGTCGCCACGTCGATACGAGTTCGATCAGCTCGCCGCTGCGACGACGTTCGCGGCCTGGGCACCCTTGGGACCCTGGACGACCTCGAACTCCACACGCTGGCCTTCGGTGAGGGTCTTGAAGCCGTCCATCGCGATCGCGGAGAAGTGGACGAAGACGTCGTCCCCACCCTCGCGCTCGATGAAGCCGTAGCCCTTCTCGTTCGAAAACCACTTGACGGTGCCCTGCTCCACTACGTCCTCCTACAACGTGGCGACAACCCTCGCGAGCGACGCCGATGGTCAACAACGGGCGGAACGCTAGCGCCTACGAACCGGGAACCGCAACTTGCGAACGGCGATGTTGCGCGGCTGTGAGCGTATTGCGCAGGAGCATCGCGATCGTCATCGGCCCGACGCCTCCGGGAACCGGCGTCATGAGCCCCGCAACCTCGAAGCAGGCCGGATCGACGTCTCCGACGAGCTTTCCCTCCTCGGTGCGGTTGACGCCGACGTCGATCACAGTCGCGCCCGGTTTGACCATGTCGGGCGTCACGAGACCGCGCCGACCGACCGCTGCGACGAGCACGTCGGCCCGACGCGTGTGCGCCGCGAGATCCACCGTGCGCGAGTGGCAGATGGTGACGGTCGCATGCCGAGCGAGGAGGAGCATCGCCATCGGTTTGCCGACGATCTCGCTGCGACCGATCACGACCGCCTCCTTGCCCTGGAGGTCCACTCCGTGCTCCTCCAGCATCTCCATGACGCCCGAGGGAGTCGCCGGCACGAGGAACGGCTCGCCGAGGTAGAGGCGCCCGGCGTTCAGCACGTGGAAGCCGTCGACGTCCTTCCCGGGATCGACGGCGCGGAGCACCTTCGGCTCGTCCATGTGGTCGGGCAGAGGGAGCTGGACGAGGATGCCGTCGACGGCATCGTCCGCGTTCAGCTCGTCGATGAGCTCGAGGACGGTCGCCTCGGCGGTGTCCGAGGGAAAACGGTGGTCGCGCGAGTCGATTCCCGCCTCGTGCGAGGCCTTGTGCTTCGACCCGACGTACGTGTGGGATGCGGGGTCGTCGCCGACGAGGATCGTCGCAAGACAGACCGGCCCTCCGTATGCCCGAACGTCCTCGGCGACCTGCACGCGAACCTTCTCTGCAAGCGCTCTGCCGTCGATCCGGACCGCCGTCACGGCGCTAACCCTACTCCCGCCGCCGGGCCACAAATCGGCGTTGACTGCTCGTGGGGCTCGACGCGTGGTCCGCCGCGACCAGCTATCGGAAGATGCCGCTCCGCAGGAGCTTGAAGCTCCGAAGCTTCGCGGCATTGCTCTTCGCGAGCTTCGCCTGGACGCTCGCGACCTGCGCGGTGGCGGCTGCCTTCGACACCTGCGTCGACACGGCTACTCCGACCTGCGGGTCGCTGCGACGCCGCGACCTGCGTGGTCGCTGCGACGCCCGCGCCCTGCGTGGCCGCTGCGACGCCCGCGCCCTGCGTGGCCGCTGCAGTCCCGACCGACTGCGTCACCGCAGCCTGTCCCGCCGGTGCGAGGAGAGCGGCGCTCGTCACCGCGATCGCGATGGCGCCCTTCATGCCATGCCCCTCGACGTCGGGATCGTCAAAGAGATCGGCGACGTCGTTCCCATCGAGCGCGAGTGCAACGTCGTCGCTGCCCGACAGCCGCAGCAGTTCCTCGAGATCGGCCGCGGAGAGATCGATCGCCAAGCGGCGTGACTGCTCGTCGTCCTCGACCTCGAACCAGAGCCGGCCGGGCTCGTCCTCAGCCAGTGCCGCCTCCAGCACGCTGCGAGCCACGATCGTGGTCAGCGCCTCGTCGGGCTGCTCGTCCGTGAAGGTCGCTGTCCTGGTGACCTCGAGCATGACCTACTCCTTCCCTCGTTGCCCACAAGACGGTCCGTGGGCTTGCGATCTTCCACGCAACATTTGCAGTCGGTCCTGGGGAGGTCGGCGCCGGCGACGAGCGTTCTATGATCCGCGGCCCATGATCGTCGGGCAGATCGGGTGCGGAGAATGGGGCGCGCACGTTCTCCGCGACCTTCGGACGCTCGGATGCGACGTTCGGGTCGTTGCGCGATCGGATGCGAGCGTGGCCCGCGCGAGCGAGGGTGGAGCGACCGCGGTGGTGTCGGAGATCGGCGAGCTCGGGACGGTAGCGGCGATCGTCGTCGTGACGCCGATCGCAACGCACGCCGCGGTCGTTCAGGAGGCTCTGGAGCAGACGGTCCCCGTGTTCGTCGAGAAGCCCATGTGCGACGACGTCGAGGATGCCGATCGGCTAGTCGCACTCGCGCCGGACCGGCTGTTCGTCATGGACAAGTGGCGGTACCACCCGGGCGTCCGTGCGCTGGCCGAGATCGGCCGGACCGGGAGGCTTGGACGTCCGCGTGGGCTGCGCACGATCCGTGTCCAGTCGGACAACCGCCACCTCGAGGATGCATGCTGGGTGCTCGCGCCGCACGACCTCGCCATTGCCCTCGAGGTGCTCGGCGAGCTGCCGCGGCCCGTGGCTGCCGCGGGCCTCTGGGTCGGCGACCGACTCGTCACGATGCATGCGGTTCTCGAGACGGAAGGCGCGTGGCACGTCGCCGAGCTCTCGGAGCGCGCCCCGCATGTCGAGCGCCGCGTCGAGCTTCACTGTGACGACGGCCTCGCGGTGCTCGAGGGGGGCTGGGACGAGCACGTCGTCATACACACCCCCGCTGGCGGGAGTGAGCGCGTCGAAGCACCGGGAGAGCTTCCGCTTCTCGCCGAGCTCCGCGCATTCGTCGACCACGTCGCGGGCGCGGCTGCGCCGAAGTCGAGCGCTGCCGAGGGTGCCGCAATGGTGCGGACGATCGCGGAGCTGAGGAGACTCGCGCGCTGACGGACGCGACGATCCTCATCCCCACGCATGCCCACGCCGCACTCCTGCCGTTCGCCGTGCGTAGCGCGCTCGCGCAGGAGGGAGTCGAGATCGAACTATTCGTCGTGGGTGACGGCGTCGAGGACGACACCCGACGGGCTCTCGAGCCGTTCCTCGGCGATCCCAGGGTCAGCTTCTTCGACCGCCCGAAGGGAGAACGACACGGAGAGCTACTCCGCCACGAGGCGCTCGGGAAGTCGACCGCCCCGGTCGTCTGCTACCTCAGCGACGACGACCTCCTCCTGCCCGGCCACGTTCGGCAGGCTCTCGAGCTGTTGCGACACGCCGATCTCGTCACCGACCTCCCGGCGAACGTGTGGCCCGACGGGAGCATCCGGTACTTCGCGTTCGACCTCTCCCGACCCGAGTTCGTGCGGCTTCTCGCGGAGGGACGCGCGGGCGGGGGACTCACTGGTACCTCGCACACGCGTGACGCCTATCAGCGACTTCCATTCGGCTGGCGTCCCGCCCCGTCCGAGACACCGACGGACATCTACATGCTGCAGCAGTTCCTCACGGTGCCGGGCTTCACCGGAGCAACTTCTGACCGGCTCACATCCCTGGCCTTCCCGAGCCCGCTTCGGACCGAGATGACCGTCGACGAGCGGGTCGCCGAGCTCGAGCTCTGGCAACGCCGGATCCGGGATCCGCGATTTCCGGACGCACTCGACGCGCTCACCTTCGATGCCGCCCGTCGAGCGGTGGAGCGTCTCAAGCTGACCTCCCTACGGCTCGAGGACGAGCTCGAGAACGTTCGCCGGACGCGCTGGTGGCGACTGCGACGCGCCGTTGCGGAGTTCAGGCCCGTACGAGCCCTGCGCGCCACGCGGCGCTGAGCTCGCCGAGCGGGCCGAGGGCCCGGTCACGCGCCGAGATCATCGGCTCGGTGCACGGCCAAGCGATGCCGAGCCCGGGGTCGTCCCAGCGACAGCCGAGCTCGTCAGCCGGATCGAACTCGTGACTCACGGCGTAGACGTGCACCGATCGCTCGGCGTGGAAGTAGAAGCCGTGCGCCACACCTGGAGGGATGACCAGCGCCGCGGGCGACTCGGCATCGAGTTCGACCGTCGTCCCGAGCCCCTCGGTCGGCGAGTCGGGACGGAGGTCGTGCAGCCCGATCGTGGCGCGCCCGACCGCAAGCGTGAGGTAATCGGCGTGACGGATGTGAGCATGGACCCCGCGCAAGACGTTCGCTTTCGAGGACACAGCGTTCCACTGAACCGGGGAGACGTCGACGTCCCAGGATCCCCGATAGAGCTCGGTGAAGACTCCACGCTCATCCGCATGCGGGGTGAGCGGAATCAGCGCGACGCCTGCCGGAAGCACGAAATCAATCCTACGCACCCTCCCGCCGCGTTGGAGACCGGAGGTAGTCTCGCGGCGTCCCGCTCGACCGCCCGAACCGACCTCGACGGAGGAGTACATGGTGGAACAACGCATCGACGCCCCCGGCATCTCGGCGGTCGAATTCAGGGAGAGGCGCGAGCGCCTGCTCGAGCACACCCGCATCGAGGGGTGCTCGGGCTACGTCCTCTTCGGCGCCGACTACATCCAGTACTTCACCGGCTTCTGGTTCCTCTCCAACGAGCGACCGGTCGTCTACGCGGAGAGCGTCGGAGGCGATTCCGCCATCTTCGTGCCGGAGTTCGAGGTGGAGCGCACACGTGCGGAGACCACCTTCGAGCGGATCGAGGCGTACCCGGAGTACCCGGGCATCGAGCATCCGATGTCGATCCTCGCCCGCGTCCTCGCGGATCTCGGGATCCGGGGGGCGATCGGCGCCGATCAGGACGGCTATCCGGGGATCCTCGGGTACGCGGGGCCGGCTCTCAGCGACGTGACCGACGCGTCCGTCGCCTCGCTCGGCGGCGCCATCGAGAGCATGATGGCGCACAAGAGCGCCAACGAGATCGCGCTGATCCGTGAGAGTGGGCGCTGGTGCGCGCACGCTCACCGCCTGCTGCAGGAGTACTCCCGACCGGGCGCGACCGAGGCCGAGGCCAGCCTCCGCGCAAGCCAGGAGGCGACGCTCGCGATGTACGAGGAACTCGGCGACGGGTACGGAGGCGGGCTCTCGTCGACGTCTGGCGTGTCGGCGGGCTATCGGGGCCAGATCGGGCTCCGCAGCTCATGGGCACACGCAGTCGCCCACAACATCGAGTTCCAGGCGGGCGACGTGCTCGTCACCGAGACGAGCGCGCCGATCTGGGGGTACAACGCGGAGCTCGAGCGAGCGCTCGTCATCGGACCGCCGACCGATGAGATGCGCCGGCTCTTCGACCACACCGTGACCGCCCAACAGGTCGCGTTCGCGGCGATCCGTCCCGGCGCGACGTGCGCCGACGTCGACGGAGCCGTCATGCGCTACTTCGAGGAGAACGACCTCGTCCGGTACTGGCGCCAGCACACGGGCCACGCGATCGGCCTCCGCAACCACGAGGCCCCGTTTCTCGACGTCGGCGACCACACGACCCTCGACCCTGGAATGGTCTTCACGATCGAACCCGGGCTCTACGACCCCGAAATCGGCGGCTTCCGCCACTCGGACACGGTCGTCGTGACCGAGGACGGCCACGACGTCCTCACCGACTATCCGAGCGATATCGAGAGCCTCACGATCCCCGTCTAATTCGAAGACGCCGAGCGGATCGAACGCCGGCCGGACGAACCCGGAGTGCTACAACGACGGTGTCTGACTACCCTGGATCGATCTCGTGAAAATCGTCCAGACACTTCTCGTCCGCGATGAGGCGGACATCGTCGACGCGCAGATCCGACACCACCTGAACACCGGTGTCGACTTCGTGATCGCGACCGACCACGAGTCGGTCGACGGCACCACCGACATCCTCGAGGCTTTCGTCCGCGATGGGTACTTGCGCCGCATCGCGGTGCAGGGCGAGATGCACGACGGTCCATGGCGGACACACATGGCGCGGCTCGCAGCCGCCGAGTACGCCGCCGACTGGGTGATCAATACCGACGCGGACGAGTTCTGGATGCCGCGCCGCACGACGCTCAAGGAGCTCTTCGCGGCGATCCCGGAGCCGTACGGAGTGATCTTCGCCCTCAGTCGACACTTCGCCCCGCTCCCGGAGGATGACGTCCCCTTCGTCGAGCGGATGACAGTACGGGTCACGCCACCGGTCGCGATCAACGACCCCACGAGCCCCTATCGTCCTCATCTGAAGGTCGGCCATCGAGCTGACCCGAGCATCACCATCAGCCACGGCGCCCACAGCGCCTCGAGTGACCTGTGGGACGCACTTCACCACTGGCACGAATGCGATGTTCTGCACTTCCCGTTCCGCTCGCCGGAGCAGTGGGAGCACAAGGGGGTTCGACGGGCGCGCGGCGACAGTCAGCTCGGCCAGTACGTCACCGCCCTGCTCGCGAGCGAGGCGGGCCGCAGCGCCGAGCGCTATGCGGCACTCACGGTGGGAAACCACGAGCTCGAGCGCGGGCTGAGCGAGGAGTCACTCGCTGCCGACTATCGGCTTCTCGATGAGTGGCTCGGCTCGCCGGCTACCCTCGACGGGCCGAGCGTCGATGCAGGGGTGATCTCCGACAGCGCCGCTGTTCGTGACGCCGATGTCGTGCGCCTCAACCGCCATGTGGACGACCTCACCTCCCGAGTGGCCGACGCCGAGGGCGTCTTCCAGCAACGCCATGGCATTCCCATGGGGATCGCGCTAGCCATGCTGACGGTGCTGCTGATGCTCGTGGTGATGCCCGAGGCGCTCGGCGATCGGCCGTACGACCCGCGCCCGTCCCGTGTCTTCACCCACATCTCGCTGTTCATCGGCTGAGACGGCGTCGCCAGACGTAGATGCGCGATGCGCCTGGGACGTCGGAGGCCATCCAACCGAAAGAGGAGTAGCGAGCAACGAGCGGGCTACAAGGCGCCGAGCGGACTCGAACCGCTGTACGAGGCTTTGCAGGCCTCTGCCTAACCTCTCGGCCACGGCGCCAGGAGCGCCGAATCGTAGCCGTCCTCTCGACGCCCTAAGGTTGACGCGTGGCCGCCGGGCCCTCGCCGCAAGCCGTCGAGATCTGCATGCGCTGCGGAGCGCACATGGAGTGGCGGCACGGGACGTTCCAGTGCCCTCGCTGCCGGTTCAAGGCGGGCTGTTGCGAGGGCGAGACGGGCGACTGCCGGCCGGACGGCGCGTAACCTCGCTCGCGTGAGCGAGCGGTACACCGAGACGGCGATCCACTTCGACGTCGATCGTGTGCCGGCGCTGCTCGCACGTTCGCTGCCGTCGGGGCCGCTCGCGCTCGCGGACCTCGGCTGCGGTGACGGGCCGCTCTTCGCCGCGCTCGTTCAGGTGGGTCTCATCGACGAGTCGCGGCCCGTGTACGCGATCGATCTCGAGGCGTCACGTCTCGAGCGCGTCTCGGCACGGTTCCCCTGGATCCGGACCGTGGTCGCTTCCGCCGACCGCGTCCCGGAGATCTCGGACGGGTCGCTCGACACGGTCGTCTCGACGATGGTCATGGAGCACGTCCCCGACGAGGACGCCTACCTCGCGGAGATCCGGCGGATCCTGCGAACGGAGGGGCGTGCGTACGTGACGACGGTGTTCAAGAAACCGTGGGCCTGGTACTTCCGGAGGCGAGACGGCGAGTCCGTGCTCGATACGTCCCACCTACGCGAGTACACCGATCTCCCTGCGTTCCGCGCGCTCGTCGAGGAGTCCGGCATGCGGATCGTCGCCCTCGAGAGGAATCGTTTGTGGTTCCCGCTCCTCGATCCAGTGCTGTTCCGAGCCGGAGGGCAGCTTCGCTCTCGGCCGAGACTGCTGCGAGTGCTGCGCGCCGTCAAGGTGCCGATCCCGGGCTATTTCGCACTGGAGGTCGTCGTCGAGCGCTGAGGATCGTCGCTGGTACCGTCAGCAACCGTGCCTGCGGCGTCGACCCTCGTCCAGGAGAAGCTCGATCAGGCGATCGACATCTTGCGCGAGCAGGACACGGACGTCTGGCTCACTCTCGTTCGCGAGACGATGCTCACGAGCGACCCGTGTCTCGACTTGATCGCGGGGACGTACAGCGCCTGGACGGGCGCGTTCGTCATCTCGGCGACGGGTGAGCGCGTCGCGATCGTCGGCCGCTTCGACGCACCGGCCGTCGAGCAGGTCGGCGGCTACGACGTGATCGGCTATGACGAGAGCATCAAGCCCGCGCTGAGGGAGACGCTGGAACGCCTCGCGCCTCGTTCGATCGCGCTCAACTACTCGAGGAGCGACCCAGCTGCGGACGGCCTGACGCACGGGCTCTGGCTCGAGCTCCAGGAGACATTCGCAGACAGCCGGTTCACGGACCGTTTCGTCTCGTCGGCACCGATCGTCAACGCGCTCAGGGGCCGCAAGTCGCCCGTGGAGGTCGACCTCATCCGGGAGGCGGTACGCGAGACCGAGGAGATCTTCGACCTCGTCACGGATGCACTGAGACCTGGGCTGACCGAGCTCGACGTCGCGGCGCTCGTGCACGCGGAGGTCGCGCAACGCAGTCTCGGCTACGCCTGGGGCCGTGACCACTGCCCAGCGGTCAACGCCGGGCCGGAGAAGGAGGTGGACATGCGCCGCCGGGCGAGCTGCGCACCCGCGCCGGTGAGCTCCTGCACGTCGACTTCGGCGTCACGCGTGCCGAGTACGCGAGTGACCTGCAGCGCGTCTGGTACTTCCTCGACGAGGGCGAGACGACCGCGCCGGAAGACGTCCGACTGGCGTGGGACGCGCTCTGGGCATCGGTGGACGCAGGCGTTACCGCATTGCGTCCCGGCGTT
The DNA here is from genome assembly GCA_963736935.1 of uncultured Gaiellaceae bacterium. Taxonomy (GTDB): domain Bacteria; phylum Actinomycetota; class Thermoleophilia; order Gaiellales; family Gaiellaceae; genus GMQP-bins7. The sequence goes on from CAVTQX010000016.1 coordinate 34,457, forward strand.
GCCGGCTGGGAGGTCGACGCCGCCGCGCGTTCCGCTCTCGTCGGAGCCGGCTATCCGGAACCGATGCACGCCCTCGGCCATCAGCTCGGGCGCTCGGCGCACGATGGCGGGACGACGCTCGCCCCGCAGTGGGATCGCTACGGGACGGCGCCGCTCGGCCTCGTCGAGGAGGGCAACGTCTTCACGCTCGAGTACGGGACCGCGGTTCTCGGCCGTGGGTACATCGGGCTCGAGGAGGACGTTCTCGTCACGGCAACAGGGGTCGAGTGGCTGTCGACCCCGCAACGCGAAGTGTGGCTCGTGCCGTGAGACCCTGCGCGACGCTCCGCGGCTAGCGCGACCGCTCGGCCTGCGCTCGCGGCCTGAAGGTGTACGCGTTCAACGCGCCCAGCCCGACGCCGTAGAGCACGAGGATGACCCCCAGGTCGTCCGACGTCGTCCGCGAGATGACGTCATGGAACTCGAGCGCCGCCAGCGCGATCGCACCCCCGACGACCGCGAAGAGCCAACCCACGAAGGCGCCGACGAGGATCCGCTTCCAGTGCTGACGGAACGCGGTGCGCAACCGTATCGACGCCATCAGCGGCCACAGCCACATCCCAGCTCGCTCCCGCACAAGAGCCCCCTCTCTCCATGGACGAAGGTACCACCTGGAGGCGTTCTGCGAACGCGACCGAGCACGTTGTCTTGGACGTCACGCAGCGCTAGGGTCGGATCCGCACGAGCCCCGGCCATCGGGGACTCGTCCGACTCCGTACCCCATCGGGAGGCACCATGTCCACGCAACAGCAGATCGAGCGCCTCAGTGGCTGGGGCGCGTTCACCGCCATCGTCATGTTCTCGGTCGGCTTCCTCCGACTCATCTCCGGGATCAGCTACCTCGCCGACAGCCGCAAGGTGAACGACCTCAGCCTGGGTCTCTTCGGCGACAACGTCTGGGTGTGGGGCATCTGGGATCTCGGAATCGGGATCGCCGCCCTCTTCGCCGCGTACTCGCTCCTCGTGAACGGCACCTACGGGAAGATCGTCGCGTACCTGTGGGCCGTCCTCGTGATCGTCAACAGCTTCCTGATCATCGGGGTCGCGCCGTGGTTCGCGGCCGCATCGATCACCCTCGCCGTACTCGTCGTCTACGGCGTCGCGAAGACAGCCGACGAGGCAGCCTCGCGGGGGATGGGCGCCTAGCTGGGGTCGCCGACGGCCACGCGGACCGCGGCTTCGGCCTCGGCAGCCGCATGCTCGACCTGGGCTGCGGGCGCGCCGGACGAGACGAGCGACGAGAGCTGCTCGATCGCAATGCTCGCAGCGGTGGCCCCTGCCGGGTCGATCAGCGCGAGCTCATCCTCGATGCCCTCGAACGAGTCGACGGCGCGGTCGAGCTGCACTCCCGCCGCCTCGCGCGTCGTCTCGTTCGCCGCACCGTAGTGGATCGCGACCAGCTCGAGCGCGTCCGCCACCGGTCGCGCCTGCTCGCGCAGGTCGGCGATCTGAGCCTCGAGCGTCGGCTCCGGTGCGGTCGCACGTCCCACGAAGAATCCGATTCCCAACAGCGCGACGGCCCCGAGAAGCACCGCGCCGATAACCGTCTTGCTGCGTCCGGACGCCTCGCGGTAGAGCGACATCAGCGCGCGATGACGGCGACGGCGGGCGCAGGCTCATCCGCGAGGAGACGCTCCGCTGCAGCGGCGATCTCCTCGAGCGTGTGCGCTCCGGAGAGATCGAGCAGGCGCGACCCCGCGAGGATCGAGACGCGCGGCAGCAATGTTGCGATCCCGAGCTGTCTCGAGGCCGCCGACACCGCGCTCGTGAGCTCGTCGAGAAACGCCGGCGCGGCGCCGGTCACGACGCTACCCTCCTCCGCGAGGGCGATCGCACCGAAGCGGTCGACGACTGCCACGCCACCGGAGCCGTTGCCGGAGTAGACCCGGTAGTACTCGTTCTCGACCACCAGATGCACGTGGTCGCTTCCGATCTCCAGCGCGCTTGCGGCAGCGCGGTCTCGTTCCTCGGCGCTCGCGTCGTGATGCTCGGCTGCGCCGGCCTGGAGAGCCACCGAGCCCGTCGCGGCCGCCCGGACGACGTTCGCCCGGTTGTCCACACTTGTCTCGACCGCAACGGTGCTCGGCGCGGCTCCGGCATCGATGCACTCGCGTTCGGCTGCATGCGCGAGGTCGAGGAGGTCGAGGTCGGCCGTAATCGTCCGCACGACTTCCGCCCTGACCAGCGAGACCGCGGCGCCGACCGCAGAGAGCACCTCCGCGTGGCTCGGGAGCACGGCCGGGCGATCGAGCCTCCGTGCCACCTCGGGGACGAGCGCCGCGCCCGCCCCGCCGAGCGCGACGAGCGGGACGCCCGCCGGAAGCCTGTACTGCTTCGCGGCTTCGGAGATCACGGCGGCGACCTTCCGCGTTGCCGTGTCGAGCAGCGCTCCGGCGGCGTCGACCGGCGTCCCGCCAAGCTTCCTGGCCAGCGGCTCGAAAGCGGCGAGGGCGGTCTCGACGGAGCTCTCCGGGTATGCGCCGGCAGGCGTGAGCCCGAGGGCGATCGAGGCACACGTCGCCGTCAGGGCGTACCGGCCTCCTGCGGCGTCGACGCAGGCGTACGCCTCCGGATCGCCGGCTCGCGGTCCGACGAGCGCGAGCTCCGCGCCGTGCAGCTCCTCGACGGTGGCGAACGATGCATACGGAAGCCCCGCGATGTGGGCGCTGCGAGGACCGACCTCGGCGATGCCGCGGCGACCGAGGAGCGCCATGCTCCCCCCCGCCACACCGACCACCCAGCTGTCGACCGCTCGGATGAAGGTGGGCTGACGCATCACGCGGAGCGAGCGGAGCTGAGCGCGCCCGGAGCGCACGACCGAGACGTTGGTGCTCGTCCCGCCGCACTCGATGACGATCGCGTCGGTCAGCCGAAGCTCGTGAAGAACGGCGGCCACACCGGCGGCCGGAGCCGAGCCGATCGTGAGCGAGGGCTGATCGCGGAAGCGCTCGCTGCTCATCGAGCCACCGTCACCGCGGAGCACGAGCAGCGGGACGTCGAGCTGCGCCTCCGCGAGTGCTTCCTCCACCATGGCCGCCGTACGCTCGACGATCGGGAGGATGCTCGCGTTGATTGCAGCAGTCAGCGTCCGCGTCTCCAGGCCGTAGGCGCCCGTGAGCTCGTGCCCGGCGCAGGCTGCGATGCCGCGTTCCCGTGCCGCCCGCACGAACCGTTCCTCGTCGTCCGGTCCGTCGACCGCGAATGCGCCGCTCACGGCCAGCGCCGTGGCACCACGGCCGGCGAGCTCGTCCAGCACGTCGCTGACCGAACTGTCCGAGACCCCGGCGCTCGCGTCGACGAATGCGTGCAGAGTCGCCAGCTTCCGGCCGCGTGCGAGACCGATGTCCCCGACTCGGGTGCGCTTGCGGGCCACCCGAAGCTCTGGCCGGTAGCCGATCCCGACGACGCCGACGATCCCGACGTCCCCCTCGAGCAGAGCATTCATCGCCTGAGTCGTCGAGAAGGCGACGAGCTCCACACGAGAGCGATCCTCACCGAGCTGGGTGATGAGCTCACGGAGCGCGGCGGCGACGCCCTCCGCGACACCGGCGCGCGCGCCGTGCGTCGTGGGAACGCTTACGCGGGCGTGAACCTCGAGCGGCGAGGACGAAACGGCCACCGCCTTCGTGAAGGTCCCACCGACATCGACCCCGATCCGCAGACGCCGAGTCACGCGCGCGCAACTCGGCTGCGTCCGCGGCGCATGGCGGGACGCACGAAGAACACGATGAGCGCGCCGACGACGTAGATGCCCAGCAGCGCCGCCTGCGTCAGGAGGCCCTCCTTCGTCGGGTGGATCCCGGTCAGCTCCGAGAGGTAGATCGGGAGACGTGCCCAGTCGGCGTTGACCGGCGTAACGCCGATCCAGTCACCCTCCTGCAGCGAGCGCACCGCGTTGCCGACGAACGCGACCGAGAGCGCGAGCAACAGCATGGCCGCCGTGAGCAACATCGGCTTGAGCGGGAGCCGCTTGCCGAGCTTCAGGATCGCGAAGCCCACGACGACGAGCGCAATCGCCGCCGCGAGCGCACCGAGCGCGATCCACAGCATGAGCCCCTCCGCAAAGAGCGCGAGCGCCTGGTAGAAGAGCACGGTCTCGAAGCCCTCGCGGTAGACGGCCGTGAATCCGAGCCCGGCGAATGCGAGGCCGGTACCCGCTGCGATCGCCGAGGACACGCGAGCGCGCATGAACTCCATCCAGTGCCGATGCTCGAGCCGTGCGACGAGCCAGAACGTGATCGCGAACAGGACGACCACGGCAGCGAACGCTGTGATCCCCTCGATGAGTTCGCGCTGGAACGGTGCGATCTCGATGACGAACGTCGCGAGGAGCCACGTCGCGGCCGTTGCGAGGACGGCCGCGCCGATCCCGGCGACCAGCGGCCGTCGGTAGTTCGTCGCACGGCCAGCCTTGAGGGAGCCGAGCAGGATCGCGACGAGCAGCACCGCCTCGAGCCCCTCCCGGAACAGAATCGTGAACGAGAACGCGAACGCGAGCAACGGCGCCGCAACCCCCTTGTCCGCGAGCGAACGATCGACCTGGCGCAGACCCTGCTGAACCGCTACCGCGTCGGCGCGCACGGTTGTGAGCGAGTCGCCGGAGCGAATCCCGTTCCGGAGGTCGGCGAACTTGAATTCCAGGTCGAGGACGAGGTTCGGGTCGCGCAGCCGGAGCGGAACCTCTGCGAGCTCGAAGTGATCGAGGTACGCGGTTCTGGCGAGGTCGTACGCACGTTCGCGGTCGCCTGCCGCGGCAGCTGAGACGGCCTCGTCGACGAGCACCGACGCCTGCGCGACCTTCGCGCGGACATCGGCGAACTGCTCGTTCTCGGCCGCGCGCGCCGTCGATGTTCCGACGACGAGCGCGAGTCCGGCGACCAGTATCGCGGCGAGGGCGAGCCGTCGCACCTAACTCAGCTCCTGCTCCGCCTGATCGAGATCCGATTTGATCTCGGAGACCAGCGAATCGATCTCCGATTGGTCCGCCTCGTCCTCCATCGCCGTGCGCAGATCGGTGGAGAGCTTCTCCTCGATCTCCTCCATCAGGTCGTGGTTGACGTCGCCAAGAGGAGCCTCGACATGCTCGTAGTGCTCGAGGTAGATGTCGCCGACGTCGTCCGCCGCACCCATACGGTCGCCCGACGCGTACTTGGCAACAGCGTCGTCGAGCAGCGCACGGATCGTGACGATCTCCGCTACCGCCTGCGCCGGTGTCGATTCCTCCTCACTGCCGCTCTCCTCGGTGCTCGTCGCCGTCGTGTCGGCAGCCGTCGAAGAATCGGAGTCGCTGCCACACCCGGCAACGACCAGCAACCCGCCAACGAGCGCGAGAAGCGCAAGGGCTCGAATCATGAACTCTCCTGTTCTGGAACGCATGACGTGGAGTGTAAGGGGCCCCTTACACGCGGGACGCTACCACGCCTAACTCTCCAGCCTCAAGTGCCTTCGGCGGGAGCCCGGGCAGCGCAGCCTCGCGTCGCAATCTCGGCCTGAGCCGAGGCGGGACGCCACGTTTTACGATGCGGCAGCGGGAGCATCTCGTACAGCGGCCGCGCCGCCCCGCGGAATGCAAGGAGCGCCTCGCTCGTTCTAGTCGGGGCGCGGAAAGAACATGGGTCGAGTCGGAGCGTGATCCGCTCTCCGACGGCCACTCCGCGACCTGGCACTTCTGGTGAGAGGAGAACCTCGTGAAGGGGAAGCACCCCGAACTGCAGTCGACCCACGTGCGCTGTAGCGCATGTGGCAACGAATTCGCCACGCGCTCCGTACGGGAAACGCTCGTACTCGAGGTGTGTGCGAACTGTCATCCCGCGTACACCGGCATCGAGCGTGCCGCCCGTGCAGGGAGGTCGGATCGAGCGCTTCGAGCGCCGGCGACTCCGCGCGGCAATCGCCTGACGAGCAGGAGGAACCGATAGACACCATCTTCGATACGAAGGACGTCACGAGCTTCCTCGAGGAGGCCGAGGGCGACGGAGTGGTCGACGAGACCGCACTCCAATCCAAGGCCCTCGAGCTCGAACTCGACGACGACGAGCTCGCGCTCCTGCGTCAGGAGCTCGAGTCGCGCGGCGTCGACGTGACGGCGCGGAGCGACGACGGCGACCGTCTCGATCTGAGCCTCGAGGCCGATCTGAGCGGCGTGACCGACTCGGTCACGCTCTTCATGAACGAACTCGGCAAGCACGACCTGCTGACGGCCGCCGAGGAGGTCGCGCTCGCCAAGCGCGTCGAGCATGGCGACCGGGACGCGAAGGAGCGCATGATCAACTCGAACCTGCGCCTCGTCGTCTCGATCGCCAAGCGCTACCGCGGACACGGCGTCTCGTTCGGCGACCTGATCCAGGAAGGGGTCATCGGCCTGAACCGGGCGGTCGAGAAATTCGACTGGCGCAAGGGATTCAAGTTCTCGACGTACGCCACCTGGTGGATCCGGCAGGCCTGCCAGCGTGCGATCTCGAATCAGGCGCGGACGATCCGCGTTCCGGCCCACGTGCACGAACGGCGGACCAGGCTCGCGCGCGCTGCGTCGCGAGTTCGAGGTCGAGCACGGACGTGAGCCGACGACGGAGGAGCTGGCCGAGCTGAGCGGTTACGAGGAGCAGCACATCGTGGAAGCGCTCGGAGCGGTCGAGGCGTCCGTTTCGCTCAACCAGGCCGTCGGCGACGACGGAGACGGCGAACTGGGAGATCTTCTCGCCGATCCCGATGCACTCGACCCGGCCGAGGAGGCAGGCGAGGCGCTGCGCCAGCGGTCGGTTCGAAGCGCGCTGCAGACACTGCCGGCACGCGAGCGGCGCCTCCTCGAGCTTCGCTTCGGCTTCGAAGGAGAACAGCAGTCGTTGGACGCTATCGCCCGTGAGCTGGGCGTCTCGCGCGAGCGTGTGCGACAGCTCGAGAGGCAGGCGCTGGCGCAGATCGCCGACGAGCTGGACGGCGTGATCGCGGCGACGGACGACGAGCTGGCTGGGGCGGCCTAGCGCCCCAGCCGCCGTCGAGTCGAACTACGGCGCGACCTGGAGCGTGAGGCGCTGACGCGCCTTCGCGCCGAGGACGTCGCGTGCTTCGAGCGTCACACGGAAGCTTCCGCTCTTACGCGGCGTCCCTGAGATCGTGCCGGTCGTAGGCGACAACTTGAGGCCAGGCGGGAGCGTGCCGCTGACGACGCTCCACTTCACGGGCTGAACGCCGCCCACGGTTGCGAGCTTCACCTGGTACGTGATTGCGACCTTCGCGGGCTTCAAGCGGAGAGTCCTGAACGTGAGTCGTGGCGCGACGGTCAACGCAGCAGCGGATGTGGTCACGCGCCCCTCGCTGTCCGTCGCGGTGACGCTGAACGCGAAGGCCCCTGCCGCCTGGGGCGTTCCCGCGATCGCACCGCTCTCGGCGTTGAGTGTGGTGCCGGCGGGCAGGGTGCCGGAGGCGAGCGACCACTTGTAGGTGCCGCTTCCACCCGTTGCTGTAAAGGTCTTCGCGAGGCGAATGCCGACTTCGCTAGTCGCCGGCCGCGCCGGCCCGAACGGAGACTTCACGCTCATGGGCTGACGGACGCTGAGCGTGAACGTCTTCGTTTCCTGGGGACTGCCGCTCACGGCCTTGACGTCGAACCCGAAGCTCCCCTCGGCGGTGGGTGTCCCGCTCAGGACGCCGGACGGAGAGAGCGTGATGCCCGCAGGAAGGGCTCCCGACACGAGAGACCATGTCGACTGCACCTCGGGGCCGTCGGGCCCGTTCACGCTCACGACCTGCTTCGTGGTGAGCGTCTCGGAATACGGCTGGCCGATGGTGGCCGGAGCCACGGACTCATTGACGATCTCGAGCCCTGGATCGACGGAGATGCTGAACTCGACTTCGGATCGATCCTCGCGAACGCACCAATCGGGCCCGCCCTGCGCCGCAGTCAAGTCGTGATTCCAGACCCAAAAGCGCGTGACTCCAGCGCTCGTGGGAGTACCTGAGATGACGCCGGCTCGCGACATCGTGAGTCCGGGCGGAAGGGAGCTGTTGACGACCTCGTACCAGACGTATGGGTTCCCTCCCGGGGAGGTGCAGCCCGAGCCCTCCTCGGACTCCATCTCGACCTCGTACTCCTGGCCGACGTATGCGGTTGGGCAGCGCAGTACGAAACCACCACCCGGGGGTTCGGGACACTGCCCACCATCTTTTTCGAAGTCCGCGGCGGAGGCTCCCGTGACGGCGATCGCCGCGAACGCGCCGACGAGCGCGAGCGCGAGCTTCAGTCGTGTCGCAGGTCCTGAGAGGCGCCTCAAGGCGCGTGAGGCTAGCAGAGCGTCGCCAGGTCTGTAAGGGGCTCCTTACATCGTCTTCAATCGCTGGCGCTCGCTCACGAACCACTCACCGACGACGATGACGGCATCGGCGGTCATATTCGTGCCGATGATCAGTCGGCTCACGGCCATTCGTCGTCGCTGCGGAGTCGTCGGCTTACGCCACGGTTCCATCCTCTTCGCATCAGCAAACGGCGGAGCTAGCGGCCCGTGCGGTGGGCTCGCAGCCGTCCTCTGTAGCGGGCAATCCTGAGCCGCTCGCCATACATCTCGCGAAGCTGGCGCAGCTCCAGCCGGTCGAGAGCCGGCCAGCGCCGGAAGAGCGTCGCGAGCCTGTCGTCGCGGATTGCACGTTGCTCGGAGAGCTCGGCAGCCCCCATCGCAGCAAGGTCGTCGGGAAGCTCCTTCATCAGACAGGCTCCTGTCGGCGGGAACGGATTGCGACTGCGCTTGCCGAAGCGCGGCCCCACGTCGTAGCGACTCGCTGCCCAACCGCTGTGCCCTTCGAGTCGCCTCATGCCATCGAGTTGCGCGAGGTAGGAAGCGAGTACCCGCGGTGTCCTGCCGTAAACACGGAGAGCCCGCTCCGGATGTCGAGCGCGGCGCTCAGTCGGCCGTGCGCCCCTTCTGGGCGCCTTCGTCTTCGGATTCGACTGGCGTCTCTGCAGCCCAGCCGGCTAGATGCGTGATCCAGATCGCATAGAGCGACATGAAGCCGACGAACCAGAGGTCTTGCCGAAGGACGATCCAGAGGACCAGGCCGACGGTGAACCAGATGATCGTCAGCCAGTAGTGCAGGACCCGCCGTTGTTGAGCGTTGGTGAGCTTGATGATCCACTCGCCTGTCACGAGCGACCGCCAGGCGAATGTGTTTTCTGAAGCAGTCGAGTGGGTCTCGTTCACATCAACGCTCATGAGGGTTCCTTTCAAACGGGGCCCCTGGGTTCCGCCGGTCATCGAATCGCCGCCGCGGTAGCGGGTACGTCTCGCGACGGAACCGAAGACTCGAGGACACCCGGACTCCCTTGCTCGATGGCTTGCCCACGTACGTACCCGCTCGCGAACGTGCGCTAACGACCACAGGTCGACGAGTACCAGCCCCGTGCGAATCCGCCGAACAAGATCAATCCGACGAGCGCGAGAATGACGCCCCTTCACCGTCGTCGGGTGAGCGCGCCGCGACTTCGGTCGCGAGCCGGGTTCGCGAAGGCGGTGAAACGGGTAAGCGCCTTGCAACAAACCGCAAACGGGAGGTAGCTGATGCTCGGCATCAAGAGACAGACGCAGATGGAGAGGGTGAAGACGGCAGTGCGTGAGGCTGTCGCGTACATCGACGAGGTCGCGGGGGACGAGCGACTGCGTGGGGACTTGCGCTCCGCGATGAACCATGGCGATGAGGCACGGACCCGCATCAGGAAGGACGTCGCGGGCGACACCATCGCGACGCGGCTCGCGAACGATCGGAAGCTACGCAAGAAGGTCCACGCGATGCTCGACGACCTGGAAAGCGCCGGTGATCGCCTGCGTCGCCGGGAACGACATCGGCTTCGCAACGGACTGCTCGTGCTCGGCGGCATCGGAGCAGTTGCTGCAGCCATCCCGAACGTTCGCCGGTGGATCTCCGATCGCACGTCCGCGCGCATCGATGGCAAGGCGGATGTGGGAACGACTGTCTGAGATCGCGGTCGGGCCCGGCGCTATCTCGGCCGAACGCGTGCCGGATTGGGCGAGCCTCCGTGGGGGCACTCGGAACACATGACCGACGAAACGCACGAGCGCGACGAGGAACGTGAAGCGGAAGAGCATCCGCTCGAGTCGCCCGAGTCCGTGCGTCAGCCGCGCGCAGACCACGATGAGGAGTGGGATCGCCGTCTGCAACCCGGCGTAACGCCAGACCTGAACGACCGCTAGGGGACGCTCGACCGTGACCGACACGCAGCGAGTGACGTTCCGATCGGGGAGAGGGCGGCGATCGAGGTGCGCCAGCCCTCGCCGTCCTCGACGACAGCCTCCCGATTGGGCGGTTTTCAGTCCGAGTGAAGCGTGTGCGGTTCGAGGCCGATTGCCTCGGCTCCGCGAGACGTGAGAACGTAGAAGACGGACTCCGGCGCCGGCGGAGCTCGGCGCGGCTGCGACTTGACAGGGTCGGCCCGACGCGGCCGAGCCAGTTCGGCTCGAACGAGGCGCTCTAGGTCGAACGCTGGAAAGCGGTCGGAAACCTGCTCGGCCGTCTTGCCTTGGTCACCGATGAATTCGAGCACCTCACGATCAGTGTCATCCATGAGCGGACGGTACTCCTGGTCGCGGATGGAGTTGGACGCGGAGCCAATCGGGACGTTTACCTGCTGGCGGGTTCTCGAACCCACGAGTTACGTGCGGCACAGGTGGCCTCACTGGACTGCTGCATTCTGCTAGTTAGGCACCGTGATCGTCGCCCTCCACGTTGCGACAGGAGCTGCAGCCGGCGCCGCCAGCGGCTCGCGGTTCGCAGCGCTCGTTGTGGGGCCGGTTCTCCACCTCGCCGGAGACCGCGTTCCGCACCGAGACTTTCACTCGCGTCGGTTCGAGATCGGCAGCGGCCTCGCGGGCATCCTCTTCCTCGCTGCGCGACGCGGCCCGCTCGACCCGGCGACACTTGGCGCTGCAGCGAGCGCCGCGCCCGACCTCGAGCACGTCCTCCCGTTCCTGAGTCCGCGTAGTGGAAGGAAGCTCTTCCACGATCACGGCTGGCACCGCTCCGGTCCATTCCCGGCAAGCCTGCAGCTTCTGCTCGCCGTAGCGATTCTCGCGGCACTCGGCGCGCGAACACGCACCGTCACCGAAAGCCCGCCTCGTGCCTGACGCGCCCCCAGAAACAGCTCTGCCGCGTGCGCGAGTGTGCGAGGGGCGTCCGTGGCGGACCGGCCGTTCCGCAAGTGCCGGTCGACCGCTCCCGCCGGAGTCCCCAGGCGGGCCTGCCGCGCGCCTGCACGTATGCTGGCCAGAGTGGTCCCAGACGACGAGTTCGTGGCAATGATCGCCGCCGCGAACCAATTCCGTACCACAGTGGGCGAGCTCGGCATGCGCGGTTCCGACGTCGACTCGAACATACGCGCGCGGCTCTACTGGAATCCGAAGATCCCGGATCCTCCGATGGGTCAGGAAACGCTCGCTGACGAGATCTACGCGCTCCTCGAGAACTCGAGACTGTCTGCGTCTCAGGCGGCTCAGCTCGAGCGCGAGTACTTCCCACCGCGCGGGCACGTGTGACCGAGCAGGGTCAAGGAGGCGCGAGCTCACGTGCGCCGAACCCATGGGAACGAGCCGTGCTCACTACCGGATACCACTCGCGTTTCCACTTCCCGCACAGACGCATGCGGGTTGAGTTCACCCTCGAGGTTCCGCTCGAAGGGGACGTTGTGCTGGACGACTGGGTCGTCTCGAAGTCCGAGGTCTGCGAAGGCGAGGACGTCGTGGACGGCAAGCGCATCTACTTCGACGTCTGGGTCCAGCCGAAGCCGACGTAGCTCGCCTCGAGGTAGCGGCACAATGCGGCGCGGCCTCGACGGGCAGGTCACGAGGACGGTACGCGCGATGACCGGAGGCGACTCCAGCGGTCTGGGGGCAGCGCCGCGAAATCGAGACCGGCTCGTTGCCCTGCGACGCCTACGCGCGACGACCGTACGAGCCGGACACCTAGCCGCTGCGCCGCCGGAGCGGCGGCCGGTTGCGCGCGTGCGCACATCCGTCCATACGTGCGTGGACCGTCAACTAGCCGTCGAAGCGGCGAAGCACGATCGATGCGTTGTGCCCGCCGAAGCCCGACGAGTTCGAGACGGCGACGCCGACATCGGTTTCGCGCGCCTCGTTCGGGACGTAGTCGAGGTCGCATTCGGGATCGGGCCTCTCGTAGTTGATCGTCGGCGGCACCACACCGTCGTGGATCGCGAGTGTGCAAAAAAGCGCCTCGACCGCGCCCGCGGCACCGAGGGGGTGCCCGGTCGCACCCTTGGTCGATGAGATCGGGACCTTCCGGGCGACGTGCTCTCCAAGGGCGCGTTTGATCACCCGCGTCTCGCTCGCGTCACCGAGCGGAGTCGAGGTGCCGTGCGCGTTGATGTAGTCGACCTGGTCGGCTGAGACGCCGGCATCCGCAAACGCCATGAGCATGGCACGGGCCTGGCTCCGGCCCGTCGGGTCGGGTTCCGTCAGATGCTGCGCATCGGACGAGACGCCGTAGCCGACCAGCTCGGCGTAGATCCTCGCGCCCCGCAGCGTTGCGTGCCCGAGCTCCTCGAGCACAAGCACGGCGCCCGCCTCGCCCATGACGAAGCCGTCGCGATCGGTCTCGAACGGCCGGCTTGCGTGCTCCGGGTCGTCGTTGCGACGTGACAGCGCGCGGAGCGCCGAGAAGCCGGCGATACCGACGGGCGTGATCGGCGCCTCGCTACCACCTGCGAGCATGACGTCGGCACGCCCGAGTCGGATCGCATCCAGCCCGTCTCCGATCGCCATGGTCGATGCGGCGCAGGCGGTGCAGTGAGAGGAGAGCGGGCCCTTCGTACCGAGTTCGATCGAGACCCGGCTGGCGCCCATGTTCGGGATGATCGCGGTGAGCGAGAATGGACTGACCCGGTCCGGACCCCGCTCCAGCAGGGTGTGGCACGTGTCCTCGAACGACTTGAGGCCGCCCATCGCGGTTCCGAAGGAGACGCCGACTCGATCGCACTCCGGCTCGATCTCCAGCCCAGCGTCCGCCTGCGCCTGTCGCGCCGCCGCGACGATCATCTGCGCGAACCGATCCATGCGCCTCGCCTGCTTGCGCTCGATCCACTCGGTCGGCTCAAAGTCCTTCAGCTCGCAGGCGAACGTGACCGGGAATCCGCTGGTGTCGAACGCCGTGATCCTGCTGGCCGTCGCCCTACCTGCTACGAGATTCTCCCAACTCGACGGCACGTCGTTACCCAGCGGCGTGACCGCGCCCAGCCCCGTGATCACGACTCTCCGACGACCGCTAGTGGCCATCAGACCTCGACGTCGGTCGGTCGCCTGTCATACGCCGATCGGACGGTCACCTCATCGGAGAATCCGCACTCGAGGCAGACATAACGCGTCGCTCCGTTCTCGTCGATGACAATCCCCATCGTGACGCCGCACGCGGCGCAGATCGGCGGGCGATCGTCATCGGCGTCGAGCGTCCTCTCCTCGTCCACACGGCCACCCTAGCTCGCAGCTCGTTCCGTCAACCCAGCCCGTCCGACGCCGGAGCGCAGGTGAGGCTGGACCCTTGTCCGGACATAGCCCTCCCGCCGCGGCTGCGCTCATGTCGAGTCGCACCAGGTCAGAATCTCCATCGATCGAAGGCGCGTTGACGGTGAGGTGGCTTCATGGACGGCGTGTACGACGGGCCAGCTCCGTTCGGGACCAGACCCCTTCGGTGACTGCGGCCCTTTCGCGACGCTCGCGGAAGTCGAAGCGCTGAGCTCCTCTCCGGATCCCTGAGGATGACGGGCAAGCGCGGGAGTCGCGCGGCAGCGCCTCAGTCTTGGGTGTCGAGCGCGATCAGGGCAGCTTCGACGGCTTCCGCCACGGTCCGGCCTGCGGCTATCGCTTCGACGCTGCCTGCCGTGATCCAGCCGACCTCCCATCCATCGAACTCGTAGAGGCGCTGCGTCCCCCAGTCGCCGCTCGGCGCGCCCTCACGAACGGGCCTGACCGTGACGCCGCGATCGACCCAGGCCAGCTGTTCCATCAGCTCATCGAGGCGGCCGACGTCCATCCCGTCGCGAACCCTACGGGCAGAAGGCATAGGATCGATCTCGAAGGAGGTCGGATGACGAAGATCTGGGGTCTCTCCAAGCGAGACGCGGAGTACGGGCCCGCCCCGACGCCCGATGAGCGTTGCGACACGTGCAAGTACATGTTCCCGCCGCTCTCGCTCGGAGGCTGTCGGTTGGTACGCGGCGTGATCAGCGGCTCGTCCAGCTGCAAGGAGTTCGTCCCACGGCGTCCAGCTGGCACCAACACCGATAGCTCAGGACCACCGCACGCCTCACGCACTGGTGGCTGCGTCAGGGCGCGGCCGGTAGCCCAACCCGACTCTCGCTCCGCGTCTCAACGGACAACGCGGTCACGACGGGCAGCGCGACATCGTTGCCGAGCCGCGGCCGCCGGAGAGCCGAGCAGGCCATAGTGGCTTGGTGCTGGAGCGGGCAGCCAGAGCTGCAGATCGGCCGCGGAACCCAAGCGCCGTGCCGATCCGGCGGCGCTGGTGACCTGCGCGGGCAGTAGATGTCGGCCGGCGAAGGGCCCGCATCGCCGCACCTGGGCATAGGGGATCTTGCGGTGACGCGGCCGATGATCCTCTTCTGACGCCCGTTTTTTAGGAGCCGGAAGGGTGCGTGACCCCCGTGGTCGGTTCTCTCCCCGCTGGGACTCCAACGGCGCTGAGGAAGCCAAGGGGCGGGCGGTCACATTTGGGAGGAGACTCCAACTCCTGGGAATGGGCCCGCCCGCCGCAGGTCGGGACCATTCCACATTTCTACCGATCCTGCCGGGCTACAGCCGGTGGCGGCCACGATCTACGAGTTCGCAGCAGGATGCCGCCTACGTCGGACGCCGACGCCGCCCCTAGTGGCAGCGCCGCATTGCGCCGACAAGACACCTCGTGCGGCGACAATGCGAGCCAACCTGGGGCACTCAGATCAGATTCACGGCGCTGCTGTGGCTGTTGGTCTCCAGCGTCTGGTTGGCCGGGCTGCTGGTTCTCCACTCCGTATAGGTGCACTCCTGCGTCCCGTACTCGCCCACGATTACTGGCGACGACGAGATCGAGCGCCACGCGCCGAGGTCGAGCGCCCTGGGGGTCGCCCGAGCGGGTCGCCCGAGCGCCCGACGCGGCTTCGACGACGGGTGCAGGTACCAATGCATCTGCCCGCCGCCTCGTACGCCGTCCTACGCGCAACCTGCGCGCGTCGGTTTGGGTGACCGTGTGAAGGCCGCGGCGGGCCTGCCGGGGGGATTCCAGGGGAGGGATCAACCGGCATTTGCAACAGCCGGCCCGCCGCGGACGCGGGACTCTGACAGATCGTGCGTGCCGAGGCAACGTCGATGGGCGAGCGCGGCACATCGGTAAAGCGGGCCGGCATGGGATGCGGTGCGCCACCGCCGCCGCTGATTCGCCCCGACCATGCCGACCCTGCCTCCCCATGGTCGTAGACGCGCTTCGCAACCGGAACTTGTGCCGGACCAAGGAATTCGCCGAGCCGAGTTCGCTTTCGTCCACCGTCCCAGCGAGCCGGTCGCTTCCGCGTAGGCGCGGATCGCCGAAGTACGAGATCGTTGGAATCCACGGAGCGCTCGGCCTAGATGCGGATGAAGCCTCCGAGCAGGTTTGGCTTGACGCTCAGCGCAACGCCGGACCCCGGTGCGTGCCGATGAAGATGAACGGCCGGGACATACCTGCCTCCCTTCACTGGGGGATTGCCAGAGTTATGACCTTCCGCACGAAGGCGCGACCTCGCTGCACCAGCCCTCGTGCACCCGCTGTTCGCGCTCCTTGCCGAAGTAGGTGCGCCAGATGTCCGGTGCGAGGGACTCGGCGTGACCTAGTGCTCGTCGCGAGGCGGCGCGAGCACAGGAACGGCGACAAAACGCGCTCCTCGCCATGCGACCGTGTCGGGTCCGACAACCCTTATCTCATCGGACCTCGAACCGAGGGCACGCAGATGATCGATGGCGGCTTGTAGGGCGCTGCTCGAATATGTGGTCGTCACGGTACGGCGACCAGAGTGGATCTCGAACTCACGGTAGGACGCAGTTCCCATCGGAGCTTTGCGTCTCATGCGTCAACCTCCCCCTCCGAAGAGCGGCCAAGCGCTCTTCATCATCGTCCGGCTCGGACTGCCCTCCCCAGCCCAAGACCAGTTCTCGAATGCCCGTTGACATCGATTCCTCGTCAACCTCTTGCACCGGACGGCCCGGCGCGCCCTGCCTCTCCCCATTAGGCGGGGCGCTGCCGAGCTGAGCCCGGACCCTTTCCCCCATATCCGCATCATCGGTGGCGGCGGCGAAAAGTCATCCTTTCGAGGAAGAGATTCACTCGATCGAGGGATTCAGGCCGCGCGCGGTACGTGGCACCCGACGAGCGGGCTTGAGATGCGCGCGAGCACACGACCGACACCCGACGATAGGTATCGCATGAGCCTCAACATGACGACGGCGTCGGGGCGGCCGATAGCGCCTGAGTTCCCCGGCGACCTTGCTGCGTGGCCGCGCGGGCGCTCGAGCGATGTAGTGTGAGCGACGCCAACGACGTTAGAGCGAGTACCGGTTCGGCTTCTGCCTTCCGCTGCACGTTCGCAAAGAGTCAGGAGGGTGAGAGATGGCAACCGGAACGGTCAAGTGGTTCAACGACGACAAGGGCTACGGCTTCATAACGCCCGAGGACGGAAGCAAGGACGTCTTTGTTCACCACAGCGCGATCACCGGGGAAGGCTTCAAGAGCCTCGCTGAGGGCGCGAAGGTTGAGTACGAAGTAGAGCAAGGGCCGAAAGGTCCACAGGCGAAGAGCTGCAGCGCCGTCGCTTAGGCTTGAGCGCAAGCTAGGTCGGCCGCGGAGCGGTCGACCCACGAGGTGCAATACCTTGAGTCGCGCGAGTCTCGCCGACACTAGGGCGTCGCCAGAAGGCTTGCGGTGCGAGGCCCGGCCTCCGAACCCACCGCGAGCTCGAAGCTGGGACGCGATGATCCCGCAAGATCGTGATGTGGACGTACGCGATAAGCGAGTACGGCAGAAAGACCAAGAAAGACCAGTCGGGATCTGACATAGTCCCGGCCGCGCGGCGGGCAGGCAGAATTTTCGGCCGGGTTTCTCCCCCTACCGGTGCAGGCCCGCCGCGCTCCCCCGTTTCCAAGCCGGACGGCAACCGGTCTGCTGCAAGTAGACGAAGGCTCGTGCAGCGCGCCGAGTCGACCCGTCAGGTCGGTACCGCCGCGCCTAGAGCCTCGGACCCGTCGGCGACTTCGAGATCTCCTCGACCATCTCGCCGACGGCCTTCTCCTTCGCCTCAACCGCGACGTCCGCCTGGGCCAGGATCCCAACCAACCTGCCGTCGTCGTCCACAACAGGAAGTCGCCGAACCTGTTGACTGGCCATCAGGTGAAGCGCACTCGACAGATCCTCGTCAGCGTTGACCGTGACGAGTTCACGGCTCGCAACCTCGCGCACCGGCATCCCTCGCGGGTCCTTCCCTTCGGCTATCGCTCGGATGACGATGTCTCGGTCCGTGACCATGCCGGTCAAGTGCTCTCCCTCGAGAATGGGGAGTGAGCCGATGTCGTCGCTCTTCATGAGCTGTGCGGCCTCGGAGACGGTCGTCTCCGGAGTTACGGCGCGCGGGCGATCAGTCATTACCTCGTGGACTTTGGGTCCCATGACAACTCCTTAGGTGTCGTGCGTCGTAGGTTCGAGTGCGTGCGCTATAGGTCATACCCGCCTCGCCCTCTGCCAAACCGCAACGCGTCCTCCGCGGCGCCATAGGATTGCGCCGTGCCGTTCACCCTCAGGAACATCAAGAAGGATCTGGAGGACATCGGCTCTCGGTTCGACGGCGCGCCGGACCTGGAGTTCCGCTCGGCGACCAAGGCGCTCGAGCTTGAAACATCCGGACTGAGCTACCAGCGCGTCCCGCCCGGCTATCGCTTTCCGTACGGCCACACGCACAAGAAGCAAGAGGAGGTGTACGTGGTCCTGCGCGGGAGCGGGCGGATGAAGGTCGACGACGAGATCGTCGAGCTCGAGGAATGGGACGCGGTGCGCGTCCCGCCCGGTACGTGGCGCGGCTACGAGGCCGGGCCAGACGGCCTCGAGATCCTTGTCATCGGCGCGCCCAATCTCGGCGAGGCTCCGCGCGAAGACGTCGATGGCCAGCGCGACTGGTGGGCTGACTAGTCGAGCTGTCCGGAAGTCTTGATCGTTGGGCCGCAAGTCGGAGGTCGGGCTCGTGGTCGGCGATCTTCGCGAGGGACCTGCCTTTTGCATGGCAAGGACAAGGCGAAGAACTGACAGGACCGAATCGAGCAGACATTCGCTTTGTTGTCGGGACTCCGGTACGTCCGGGATGACAGCGGGAGCCAGCAACTGACAAGAAAAGCTAACCCTGCTGCTAACCGCCCGCTGAGACCCCAGATCGCGCGGGCCATCACCGCGCACTCGCTGACGCGTTCCAGCCAACAGCCGCCGAGGTCACGCCGACCTTCGCGATCAGGCCGGCGCTAGCGCGTTTGCGTCGGCCCCCGCCGCCTGGCCGTCCCGGTTCAGGCCATAGCTCTGCCGTGGCACACTTAGGTAGGGAGGAGGAACGGTGGAGATCATGCTTTGGCTGGCCGTGTTCGCGGTCGGCTTCTGGCTCTCGGTGGCCGCTCACGAAGCCGGTCACGTCATCGTGGGATTGCGCCACGGCTGGGAGGTCGCTGGCTTCTACTTCAAGCCTGCGGCGCTAGGCATCGGCGTGAGGATGGGGCACCGCTCGACCGACCCGGTCGACTGGCACATAGGCCCGGTCGCAGTGGCCGGTCCGGTCGCTTCGTTCTTTGCGGCGGGGGTCTTCTGGAGCATCGAGCCACTGCCGGACGGCGGTGGGGTACTGGGGGCGCTCGCCGGGATCAACCTGGCGGTCGCCGTCATCAACCTGCTGCCGACACCGATCACCGATGGAGGGCACATCGTCCGTGGGCTGTTCGGCTGGACGCTCAGGTGGCGGCACATGGCCGTCGCCTGGGTGCTGCTCGAGCTGGCCGGAGCTGCGCTATTTCTGCTGTTGGGACACAGAGCGGCCTAAAGGTCGCCCCACCCGTCGTTCTCGGGGCCGACGACGTTCACCCGGGACGAGGGAGGGCCCCACTCAGGTCATGCGAAATGAGCTGCCGAGAGGTGCGCAGATCCTGTCCATGCGCCTGAGAACATCTGCGCCGGGATCCCGGCCGGCGGACCGGGTTCCTGGCGCGATGCTGCGGTCGTCCGTGACCGAGACGACCTGACTGCTGTCTAGTTCGGAGCCCGCGAAACGGACTGGGCCGCCGTCGAGAAGAGGCTGCGCAGAACGTTCCTCAGGAAGAACAGCGCGATGATGATGGCGATTGCGAGGAAGCCGAGCAGGATTGCGTACTCGGTCGTCGTCTGGCCATCCTCTCGCTCGCGCAGCTGATGCACCGCGACCTGCATCGCGATGATCGGCCGCAACAGGATGTCGGACATGTGGAGTCTCCTCCGGTCGGGAGTGCCACGAGCACTCCTCGTTGACTGATCTCGCCCGTTTCGACGAGGCCGCGCATACATGGTCGGTAGCGCGGCGGACAACAACGACCACTCGGACGGAGGATTCGACTCGCTAGAGCATCCAGGTGGCCCTTCGTCGCTCCGAAGGGTGAGGCATCTCGCTCGCGCGTCTGACAGGGTGATCCCGGAGACGGATGCAGCGCTAGGACGGATACGCGAGCGTCTCAACGACGGCGACGAATCACCGGGCCGCACGAGCAGAGTGCGCCGGCCCTCCACGCTCGCGTCGGGAGTCGTTGCGATGTGCGCTCTCAGCGTGTTTGCGGTCGATGCTGAGCTTCAATTGCCCGGCTCCCGAGCTGGCTGCCGTTCTTGAGGTCCGCGAAGACGATTGCGGCACGGGGTACCCCGGCGGCGGGGTTGCTGGAGAGTCCGGCGCTCGTAACGTCTGCTCGTGGACTTTGCTCACGCTGTGGGGATTGCGGCCCGGATCTACGGAGCGACACGCGATGCGTCGGACGGACTGCTCCTCGCCCACGCCGTGGACGTTGCTCAGGCGCTCGGACCCGGCGCGACGCCGATCGCGATGAACACCGCAGTCCTCCATGGCATTCCAGAGGACACCTCCTGGACGGTCGAGCATCTCTCCGAGTTGGGGGTCGATGCTGTCGTCTGCGAGGCCGTGGACCTCCTGACGCGCCGCAGCGGTGAGTCATACATGAGCTACGTCAGACGCGTGTGCGACGCACGCGGAGCTGCGGGCGATACCGCGAGGCTGGTCATGGTCGCCGATCTCAAGGTCAGCGTCGCGCGAACCGACTCGGACGCACTGCGCGAGCGCTACGAATCGAGCCTTCCACTCGTGCAGAGTGCCGTCGCAACGTCGGCCCCGTAGGCCTCAGCCGGTTCAGGCCGTCGCGGCGAGTTCGCACACTTCGATCCGCGGACAGCTCGCGCTGCCGTGATCCTCAGATCGTGCGCAACGGCGTGCGCTGACACGCTGAGAGAACCTCGGCTTCACGTCGGCCCCGCCCGGGGGCCCGATCGACCGTTCAGCCGACGGCGAACAGGCAGAATGCCGCGAGGACGGCGAACGCATGGCGCGGTCGGCGGACGGCTCGGGAGATTCCCGAGCTCGGGCTGGTCATTGCACGCATCGCGGCTCCGCCCGATGTTCGCATGCGCTGCCGATCCGCACCTGGCTCACAATGCGCATCTCCGCAATCCGGCCGCTGTCGCCGCGTGTCACTGCCGTGATCTCGGAGCCGTTCTGGAACGGGTCGGTCCGTGCTGACGACGAGTCAGGCACGAGTCTGCAAGAGTCGCTGCGCGGAGAAACGCCGCCGGGTTTCTCTGCCCTCCCCATGGGAGCCCCGGCCACCGAGGGGGTTGTCGGGGCTCCTCCCCCACGCGGGCGGGCGGGCGGGCGATTGCAACACGACGGGACGCATGAAAGCGCCCTGCAACGAATGCCAAGAGTCGTGGTCACCCATGCCGCTGGAGACATCGACCGTTGGTTGCAGGACAACGAAGGACGTGCTGCCGCCATCGAATCGGGTACAGGCAGCGACGTGACCGACTTCTAGCCGCCGACGCAAGCAACGACATCGCGGTCACCATGGACGTCGCCGACGTCCATGCTGGAGTCACCGTCCCCTGAAGTGTCCTCGCCGTGGTGCAAAGACCACGGCGTCGTTCCACCGTTCGCCGTGTCATCCAGAAATGCACATGAGTACCCCGGAACGACGACGGCTGGGTTCACGCGAACCCGGCCGTTGTTGACCGTTCGTGATCCAACTGCGAGGGTGCCGCCTGTGCAAGCCACGGTCGATGCGTTCATGGACGAGTACATCCGCCGGTACTCCGAACGCGATGTGGACGGTGTGACCGAACTCTGTCTTGCGCCCTTTCTCGCCATTAGGGAAGGCGCCCCGATCCACATGCCGGACCGCGACGCCGTGCGCGACCACTTCGCAGCCATGATCGACGCATATCGCGGCGGCGGTGTCGCGGTGTGGAAGCGAATCGAAAACGATGTCCGCGAGCTGGGCGATCACGCGGTCTTCGTGACTGTGCGGTGGAACGCACTCGACCCGGACGGCCAGGTACTCCGCGATACCCGCACGACCTACCACTTGCTTCAGACGCCCGACGGCTGGCGCATCTTGTCGTACACGAATCACTTCTAGCGGCGAGTCGTCATCAGCGGAACTTCGTCGCGTGGGCGACCCCACACGCGGGCGTGTTCGTCGATCAGTCGCGCCCCCGGGGATCCTCTCCGAAGATCGTCGTCCTATTCGGACACACTCCGAGCCAGTACCAGGGCGACAGCAACGCATTTGCCGGAGCTGAGCTTGTGACAATGTTGACAAGCGCATATGAGTCTGGTTGGGTGCTCGCGCGATGCGGAATCTTCCGGGCTTCAGCCCGATGCGGCTGGCCGCGGTGCTGACCGGGAGTTTCTTCGTCGTTGTCGTGGTGGTCGCGTCGGTGGTCACCCTGTCGGGCGGCGACGACGCAGAGACCGCGTCGAACACCACGGCGTCGGAGAGCAAGCCCGTCAAGGTCGTCATCGCTGGAACGAACGACGCCAAGGAAGAACAGATCGACGGAGGGATAGCGGGCGAGGGCACGTTCACGGCCACTGGCGCTATCAGGGACAAGGGATGGGCTCGCGGTTACCGGGGTCTAAGCTCTCTGGATCCAAAGGTGATCCTGCTCCGCTATTTGCCACCAAGGGCAGGAAGGGCGGGGTCACCTACGCCGTCACGATCGACACGAACGTCGGCGGCCGGTCATATCGCGATGGACGATCCAGTCCGGCACGAAGGCGTACAAGGGGCTACAGGGCGAAGGCATCGAGACCGAGAACGCCAACTACACCGTCAGCACCCTGCGAGGGAAGGTGTGGCGCTAATCGCCTAGGCAGGCGGCAACGTCTTGCACCAGAGCATCGGCTCCAAGTCCCGCTTGGCCACCGAGCCCCTCACCCTCTGCGGCGACCTTGAACGGCCCCGTCACGGCGTACGTCCCAGCAACGACTGTCGGGGCTTTCGCCGGTGTCGCGAGCTTGTGGATGGTGATCGCGTAGAGGGGCTCTTCGTGGTCGCCGCGCCAGAAGTCGACGTCCCGCTCCTCTACGTTGGACAGCCCAGCCTCCTCGAGGCACGAAAGCGGGTCGTTGCTCACGATCGTCTGGGTGGTCTCGGTCGTCGTCTGTGTCGCCTCGACTGTCGCCGTGGTGTCACTCGTATCCGAGGACTCCGAGCCCGACCCCCCGCATCCTGCGAGGACGAGAATCAGCGCGACGACTGTGAGCGTACGCGACACGGTGAGATCCTCGCGTCGTCGCGGAACAGGGTCAATGGTGAGCGGCGCGACAGCAGGCGCGTCAGAGACTCGTCGCGACGCGGTCGAGCTGCTCGCGCGCACGATTCGCTCCGAGCAGGTTCTCCTTCTGCTCGTGACGACGAACCGCCTCTTCCAGAACCGGAACCGCGTCCTCGACAGTCCGGCGAGGCATCGTCACCCGACAACGAGATAGTGGACCGCGGTCGTAGATCGGTCAAGGCGACGGACTGGCGGCGGGAAGGGATACGTCGTCGGGATCGGCCTAGCCCGTGTTGCTTGGTTCCGTTGTGAATCTCGGTCAACTTGCGTCCCTCGCCTGTCGGCGTTCGACGCGGCGTGCAACGAAGCCCGCGGCCAGGAGCGCACTCGCGGTCGCTACGAGAAGAAACCAGGTGTCTAGATGCGGCAACGAATGGGACTCGCTGACCTGAGCCGAAGACGTACGCCGCGAGGGTACGACGACGGCCCTCCTCCCGAGCTCGTCAGTGGCTGATACCCAAGAGTGCGGCGGCCGTTCGACCTTGAAGTCACCTCCGACGAGCGCGGCGAGTCGGTAGTCAACGGGGTTGGGTCCGTTCCGGCAGCTCGCGAAGTCCTGGTTGCCGATGCCCATGCCAGTCCGGTCGAACGGTCTGTCTTTTCCGGTTCCGAGGTCGTCCACGATGTAATGGATTCCTCTCCCACGCACTCGCATGTAGCTCGAAACGATCACCCCGCCGATCTCAATGACGTCCGAACCGGGAACGCTCGACGGACGGAGACACGTCACTCGCGAATACGTCGTTCCAGACCCTAAGTCGACGGCGTGATGGTTCCGCTGACACGACCGCTGGAGGTCCTCGCGGCGATGATTCGAACCTCGGAGGAGTGTCCCCATTCCCACTCGAGAAGCTGTCCCATCCCGCGCACCGAGGCGACGGTCCTCTTGCCGTCGTCTCCGTCGTTTCCGTCGTTTCCATAGACGGCGCCCATGAACGGGAGCGCAAGCAGCGCAACGAATCCAAACAACATGTAGCGCGACATGGCCGCAGCTCCCCTCCCCCATTGCGTGCCCCTCGCCCCTACGAGGTGCTCGACGAAGATCATCTGCCCATGAGTGAACGCCGTCAAGCAGCCGCCGAGAGAGCCGCGCACTCTGGTGGTCGTCACCGCCGGCTTGAGCGGACCTTGAACGACCCTGTGCACGGTGAGACAGTCCGGCCTGTCCCCAGGAGGAGAGTTGAACGTCCGTAAACCACAACCATGCCCTCGGCCTCACCGTGATCTCCGTCGGCGCATAGAACGCCGCACGACGGCGGCCTTTCTGCTGCTCTCGCTCTCTCTGACCGTTGCAGTTGGCGCCCAATCGGGGGCTGGCCTCGACGGAGCGGCTGCGGCATCCCAGGCTGCACGCCCCGCGCGGATCCTGTATGCGAGCGACTGGGCGTTTCCCGCCAACCAGATCTACGTTGCGGATCCCGCCGCTGGAAAGCCGATGGGCCGAGTGACCTTCGGCCCGGCGCCTGCGTGTAGACGCTGGCTCGGCAACTGGTGCGGCTTCGACGCGCCGGAGCCCTCTCCGGACGGGCGCAAGGTGCTCATATGGTTCCGCCACCACACGCCAGGCGCAGGGAAAGACCTTGCTACCGCATATGTGTCTCGGGCGGACGGCCGGGGTCGTCGGATCACCGTCGCCAGCGATGTCCCGCTCTCGAGATTCGACGATCCACTGGCGGGATGGTCTCCTGACTCTCGCCGTATCGCATACCTGAGCGAAGGGCAGTGGCATGTCGTCGGCGCCAACGGCAAGGGCGCGCGTTCGGTTCCCTGGCCAACATGGGCGCCCGATCCAGGGTGGTCGCCAGACCACCGTTGGCTGGTGACCGTTGGACGGAAAGAGTTCACGCTCACCGAGGCGCGAGGCAATGTCAGCCGAACGTTCCCCATCCAGATCAGCGAGACGCTGGCCTGGTCGCCGGACAGCGGCCGCCTCGCGGTGGTGGCCTTGGACGGGCAGGGCATCTACATCTTCGATACGAAGACACGCGGGATCCGTCTGCTGACAGCGGAGAGCGGTCGCGAGCTCGCTTGGTCTCCCGACGGTACGTCGATCGCATTCGTGTCCCGCGGCGCCGTCAACCGGACGGATGCGGGCGACCTCCGCGTCGTCGACCTCGCAGGCCGCCTGCGCACGGTCGTCGATGCCGCCGGTTACCAGGGCGGCGACATCAGCGCTCTCGCGTGGACTCGGCCGCCGAAGGGCACGACCTATCGACGAGCGCCGGCTCGCTTCACTGTGGGTAACAGCACGCTCACCTTGCCCTGGGATGCCGAGCGGCTCGCGACCGACGGGGATCGTGTCGCACTCATCGCCTGCGGGCACGTCTTCGTCTGGTCGCCTGCGCGGAAAGAGGTGGTTCAGGCCGAGAACGTGGCATCTCTGACACAGATGTGCAACAGCCCCGAGTTCTACTCGCCCGCGCGACTGTACGACGTCGCGATCGCCGGCAACCGCGTCGCCTGGGGGTACCACCAGGGAAACACCGGCCAGCAGGCAGAGCTGTGGGTCAGCTCGCTCTCGGGAAGACGGACGCTCGTGAGTCTGGGAAAGGCGTCGGGGATCGGGGGCGGCGGCCCGTGGGCGAATCCCCTCGGCGAACTCACTGGGTCGGACGGGTTGCTCGTGTACAGCACGTGGGGTGAGGCGTGCGCACCAAGCTCATGCGCGCGATCTGTGACGAAGGAGCAGTCCGTTCGTCGTGCGCCGGAGGGCGGTTGCCCCTGTCCCGTGCTCCGCTCCGAGCCGGGACCATTCGTGCCCTTCGACGTCGACGACGGCCGGATCGTCGTCGGCGGGGACAATGCGCTCGTCCTGCTCGACGCGAGCGGAGCGGAACTGCTGTCACTCCCGGTGCACGCGGCGGCTGCATCACTCGCCGGCAACGATCTCGTCGTACTGGTACAGGGGACGCTCCGGCACCACGACGCGCGAACTGGAGCGCTCTTGCACAGCTGGCCACTGCCGAACGTCTCAACTGGCGAACGCTGTGCAACACCGAACCTCAGTCACTGCCAGGACCCAGCGCTCGTTCTCGAGGACTCGGCGCGCGGGCTCGTCACGTACGTCATCGGCAAGCAGGTGCATGTGTTGAGACTCGACGACGGTGCCGACGTCGTCGTCTCACCGGGTCAGACCTCGGGCTTCGTCGAGTCAGGGCTTGTGTACGCGAACGGCGCGAAGCTGCGACTCGTGCGATTCGACGAGCTTCCAAGACGATGAACCGCTCTCGTAACTCGGCAAGATCGTTGGCATCCGACACTCGCAGGCCGCGGAACCTCGACGGGAAGCGCACTGCACCCGCGCAGGCGCCAATTCGCCCTTTTCTTGCGCGGCTACCAGGCAATCCTTGTGGGTCGAGCACGCCTGAGCCGCACGAGCTCTGAGCTCGTCCCTGTGCGCCCCGCGAAATAGAAGGTGTCACACTTCATCCACCGGCGGACCCGATGAGCAACGAGCACCCGCGGGATGATCGCGAGCAATCGACATCGTGTGCGAGCTTCCACCCTCGCCGCACGGGACGTACCAGTACGCGCTGGCGGGTAGTCAGGGGATTGCCCGCTACTCACGCGACAGTCGGTTGACCGTTCATCGGACGTTGCCGGACACTTCCTGTGTGTTGCGCCGTTCGGTGTTCGCCGCAATCGCCACCACGACGCTGGTTGCGCTGGTGGGCTTCACCACCGAAGCACGGCCCCTTCTCCCAGGTGACCGCATTGGGAACCATGCTGTTCGTCCGGACCGGTGGATTCCGCCCTAGCAAGCAATGTTTCCAACCCACTCGCCACGGGAGCGGCAGATTGCTAGGGCAAGATGGTGAACTTCCACGTGTTGAAGGTGAACGCGCCTCCATCTTCCAGACGCGATCTGTACCGGATCAAGTGAGTTCCCTTCGCACCCACGAGGACGATCGCCCAGAGGCGCAGCAGCACTAGCTTCTTCGCGGCTGGACGCCTCGGGTTCTGCATCCATTGCTCCGTGGTTCCAAAGCGATTGAGGTCGACGCGCCGCCCGTCGATCCACAGGGCCCACGCTCGCTTGTGCCAAGCCTCATCGACGATCTTTCTCGACTCTCCCCAGATTCCGTATCCGGCAAAGATCTGCCGGGATCGCGGCACGGAACAGGTCCGGGCTTCGGGTCCCGGTGCGGTCACGATCGGGTTGCAGAACGTCCAGATCGAAAGGTCGGCGTCACGTTCGAGGCCCTGCACAACCAGCATCCCGCTGACTCGTTGCCCTGGATCGATCGCGGCGTCATGGGAACTCGTGGCGGATGCGCCGGCCGTGACTGACAGTGCGACGAAGACGATGGAGGCGAGCCATCGACGGACCCCGAACATCGTGTCTCGAAGCGTACTCCGTTGAAACGGAGATCACTAAGGCGTGGTCTCGCAGTCCGCTCGAGCGATCAGTCGAGCACCCGGTGGCCGAAGCCCCAGCGCTGACGATGACCGATCATCCGAGCCGATGCAGAGCTTCTTCCTCACGCGCGACGCGTGCGCGATGACCATAGGGGTGAGTACCACCCGCACTCGGTTCGCAACCGTCGAAAGGGGAGGAGCCCCGACACCCCCTCGGTGGACAGGGCTAGCTCACCGCGATGTAGAGCTCAGCCTTCTCCTGAGCGAGCTCGACAATTATCCCGTCGCCTCCGAAATCCGCGGCCTCGAAGTCACCGAGGTCAATGTGCGCCTCGCCCGCGTGATACTCGCCTTCGCCGTCCTTACGCAATGCGCCCGTCATCGAGATCTTGTCGGTGACCAAGCCGCCATCGAGCTCCCGCAACTCAACGAGAACCGCCTGGTCGAGGTGGTGGTCTAGCCAAGCCTCGAAGTCATGACGTGTCATCGGGGAAAGAAGCATCGCTGGCGCGAGCCCCCCAATGCCTCCCCAATATGGGGTAGGACGCGGACGCGTCGGAAACGGCCATGTTGGCCCCGCAGGGGTGAACGGCCCGGTTGTCGTTCCGCTCGCGCCTCCGTCGGAGGGCACGGTGAACGCTTGCACGACCGGGGTTGATCCGCAGCTCATCAAGTCGATCATCCAGAACCCGCAGGACTACTACGTGAACGTCCACAACTCGGACTTCCCGGCGGGTGCTATCCGCGGACAGCTGGGCAAGTAGGCCATGCCTCTAGGAGAGGGGTCGGTTTTGGCCGATCCCTCTCCGCCGTTCATCGCGTCGCCCATCTTCGCGACGGCCGGACGACGTCTTCGCCACTCGCGCGCCTGGTGAGTGAGCCTGTAGTCGCTAGGCTCGGCTTGTGCCCGAGGCTCACGCAGGGAGGCTCCTCGACCATCTACATCTGCGCGTGCGCGACCTCGAGGCGAGCAAGCAGTTCTATGCAGGCGCACTCGCGCCACTCGGACTTGCGATTCGGGAAGGCGAGGGCTGGTTTTCTGCCGACGAGATTTTCGTCAGCGACGACGGCCCGCCGACGAGCGGGCTCCATGTCGCTTTCCAGGCGCCCGACCGGGAGACGGTCGACCGTTTCCACGAGGCGGCTATCGCGGCGGGTGGTCGGGACAACGGCGCACCGGGTGAGCGCGAGTACCACCCAGGCTATTACGGTGCCTACGTCCTCGACCCTGACGGCACCAACGTCGAGGCCGTGTACCACGGGCCGGTGCATAGGTCGGCCGCGTCGGTCGTTTTCACCTGGGACGAATAGGCCAAGAGCTGGTAGCTCCGATGGAGCGGGCTGCCGCCGCCAAGCCGCACGCGCCGCTCCACACCGGAGTTTCCCTTCCCCCGGTGAGTAGATGCGCGGGTCGAGCGAATCTTGCGCTGGAGTGGAAGTGGGGCCGGGTGGCCGCGCAATCGTCCCTAGCCCCGACGGGGCGACGCAGTGGTCCGCCAAGAACAACGCGCCGCCCTCATCGGGGTCGGTTCTTCTCCCCCTGATGCACTAGACGTTCGGTAGAGGCCGAATCTTGCACACGACGCCGAGACGGCCGGGCCAGCCACCCAGCCCGCTCCCGGGGGAGGGGAAGGGGCGGCGACAAGGCCGACCCGGCCACTAGCGATGCTACGCCGCTGCCCGCGTAGCTCCTTCCTGTTTATCGGCTGAACACCGAACGGGGTACCGACCGAAACGCGCCGGAACTGCGGCGTTCGGGCAGCCACTCGGCCCCCTTCCGCGGTGATGCTTCCCCCCTTAATGCAACAGCAGAAAGCCCCGGTCATTGCGGGGGCTGTCATGGGTAGTTCAGGAGAGGGCCTTCGCCCCTTCCTTCGTGCTGGTTCGGCTACGCCTTGGCGAAGTTGCAGTTCAGGGTCCAGGCACCGTTCGCCAGGATCGTCATCTGCCAGTCAAGCGAAGTCTCTCCGGTGGCGAAGTTGTGGCACGGCTGAATGGGCGAGATCGGAAAACCGCTGGTGGGCGAGTAGGTGACGGTCGGCAAGCGAGAGTGTAGGGTCGGCGCCGATGAAGAGCGTCGTCCTCGCGCTCACGGTTGTACTCGGGACGACTGCGCTCCTGGCCTCCGGCGAGAGTGCCACCGCTGAACGCCAGCTGCGGGTCGGATACGTCCTCGGCGCCGGCGAGACACCGGACCGCGACGATCTCTTCGGCCTCCCCTACGACGGCTTCATCCGAGCCGTCGAGGCGCTCGGCGTCGAGGGCCGCGTACTGCAGGTCGCCCCGAACCAGGACGCCACCGGTGTGCTCACCTTCCTTGCCCGCCAGAAGTACGACCTCGTCGTCATGGGCACTCCTGATCCATGGTCCGTCGCCCTTGTCGCGCCGAAGTACCCCGATACGCGGTTCTACCTCCCCGACATGCCCGTGCAAGCTCTTCGTCAAGCTCTGGTCGACCTTCGGAAGGCCAATCCGCAAGTTGTCCCGCGGCTACCGAAGAACGTTCAGGGCACGGTGTTCCGCGCCGAGGAGGCCGGATACCTCGCCGGGTACCTGTCGGGGCTCATGGAGAAGCGCCGGCCCGGTCGCGATGTCGTCGGCTCCGTGGGCGGCTACGACTTCGAGGGTGTCAACCGCTGGATCGTCGGCTACCAGGCCGGCGCCAGGAGAGCTGCTCCCGGAATCGTCACGCTCAAGACCTACACGAAGAACTTCACGAATCCGCAGAAGTGCCGAGCCGCCGCGCTCGCTCAAATCGCGCAGGGAGCAGGAGCCGTCTTCAACGTCGCCGGTGCCTGTGGTCTCGGAGCGCTGGAGGCCGCGAAGGAGAAGGGTGTCTGGGGGGTCGGCGTGGACGTCGACCAGTCGTTTCTGGGTCCGCACATCCTGACAAGCTGCCGTGATCGGGCTCGACGTTTCCGTGTTCACCGCGATCCGGAGGCTCGTCACGGGACGTCTCAAGACCGGCGGGAACACGGTCTTCGACCTCCGAGACGGAGGCGTCAGGCTCGGCAAGATCAGCCCGGAGGTGCCGCGGTCCGTCCGGCGTCAGGTCGAAGCGGTTCGACGACAGATCATCGCCGGGAAGATCAAGGTGCCGCGAGGCTCCTGACTAGTCCTCCTGGACGCCGATCCAGGCCAGGTCAGGCCCCGCGGCGACCGAGATCGGGTGGTACGCGATCGTCGTGACCTGTTCGACTCGTGTCGTCACAGCGTCGATCTTTGAGACCACGCCGCTGCCGTGGTCGGCCGTCCAGATCACTCCGCCATTTGCCCCGAGACCGACCGGAAAGTTGGCCGGTGTCTCGGCAGGGAATGGGATCGACGCGGTCTGCGCGAGCGTGCCCGTGTCGAACTTCGAAACCTGCGGTGTCTCCGTGTTGACGACCAGCCACAGTCCACCGGCCTCGACGAGGGGCGAGAACGCGACCCCCGGTAGTGGTGTCGTCGCGGAGATCGAAGCCGAGCCTTCGTCGATCCGGACGAGGCGCTCGTCCTCCAGGGGCACCCAGACGTTCCCGCCACCGGCGCCGAGATCGATCGGATGCGACGGGAGCGTGACACGCTTCGTGACTTCATTCGTTGCTGGGTCGATTCCCAGGACGGCGGTCCCCTGCGTGATCCAGACGGCCTCACGGCCCACGGCGACGAAGAAGACGGGGTCGGGGCGAAGCGGATCCGCGTCTCCGAGGCGAAGGGTCGCCTCGACAGCGTCCTCGCCGGGATCGATCCGGAACACGGTCTCGGCGTTGCCACCCGCGACCCACACCGATCCGAAGCCGACATCGACCGAGTTCACGTCTGCGCCGAGTCCGATCGTCTTCACGACCGTGTGGTCGTCCGGATCGAGCCGCAGCAGCGTTCCGTCGTCGGGGTTCGCGACCCAGACGGCGTCGTCGTCGACGGCGATCGAAATCGGCCGCCCGCCGATCGGCACGTCGCCGACGAGGCCGTCGGCGTCGACAACCGCAACGGAGTCGGGAACCACCGCGATCACGGACTCTCCCGAGCTCGTCGTGACAACGATGACGACGCCCGCGATCGCAATCGCCAAGAGCAGTGCTCCCGCCAAGGCAACGAGACGAGACCGTCGGAACAGGCGCACCCGTCGCTCCTCCGTCGCGAGCGCGGCTTCTGCGGCAGTTGCCAGCTCCTGCTCGCGACCGCCGATGGTCATAACGCGCGCGACATCGGCGGTCTCGAGTGGCGGGAAGTCGGCCACCAGGCCCGGCGCTGTGACCTGGTAGATCCGTTGCGGCTGTTCCAAGTCCTTGAGCCGGTACTCGCCCATGTCTTCGAACGTGACATCCTCGAGGGCCGCTCCAACCAGATCGCGGGTCGCGGAGGAAACGAGGATCTGCCCCCCGTGCGCCGAGCCGGAGATGCGGGCCGCCCGGACGACGTCCAGGCCGTGGTACCCGGTCTCCGCGAGGCCGGGCTCGCCGGTGTGGACACCGACGCGGACGCGGACGGCCGCGTCGTTCGGCCAACGCGCCTCGCGCGAACCGCTTCTGCATCTCGACCGCCCCACGCACGGCATCGCGCGCCCGGCGGAAGGCGAAGAAGAACGCGTCTCCTTGCGTGTCGACCTCTTCGCCGCCGTGCTCCTCGAAGGTGCCGCGCACGAGGCGATGATGCTGCTCGAGGAGCTCCCCGTAGCCGTCTCCGAGTTCCTGCACGAGCCGTGTCGAGCCCTCGATGTCCGTGAACAGGAAGGTGACGGTGCCGGTCGGGACCTGAGTTGCCCGATCCTTCGCGAATCTAGGCGGCGCCGCAGTCGCCGAGAGCGACTCGTCCTGCTCCAGGATCGCCCGCTCCAGTCGCCTGAGCTCCTCGCCCGGCTCGAGCCCGAGTTCCTCGTCGAGGCGACGGCGGCCGGTCCGATAGACGTCCAGGGCTTCGGCCTGGCGCCCGCAGCGATAGAGCGCGAGCATCAGCTGACCGCGGAGACGCTCGCGGAGCGGGTGCTCGCGGACGAGGCCCTCCAGCTCCGGGACGAGCTGCGCGTGACGCCCGAGCTCCAGATCTGCCGCGATCCGCAGCTCGAGCGCCGACAGCCGCTGCTCGCCGAGCCGTGCCCGCTCGGCGCGCGCGAACGACCCGTCGAGCTCGGCTAGAGGCGACCCCCGCCACAGGCCGAGGGCTTGCCTGAGCAACTGGGCGGCCTCGACTGGAGGCGCGCCTTGCGCACGCGCAACGGTCGCCTCGAAGCGATCGAGGTCGAATGACCCTTCCTCGACCCGGATGAGGTAGCCGGGCGGCTTCGTGACGATCGCGTCGCGGCCGAGCACTTTCCGCAGTTGCGAGACGTACACCTGGATGGCCGCAGACGCGGTCTCGGGAGGCGTGCTGCTCCAGAGCTCGTCGATCAGGCGATCGCGCGAGACGGCCTCGTTGGCGTGGAGGAGCAATAGCGCGAGTAGCGCCCGCTGCTTCGCGCCCCCGAGCTTCAGCACCCGGCCGTTCTCCTCGACCTCGAGCGGTCCGAGGACGCGGAACTCCATCGCTCTTAGGGCCTCCTTCAGCCGGGCTTTAGATGCTGACAAGCGCTCTTTTAGCCGCTCGGGCTCTTGTGTGCAAAGGCCGCATTCGGCGGCCCGGATCGAAAGGAGCCGAAGGTGAATCGTCTCGTTACGATCTCTCGGAATCGTGGCAGCACTGATGGCCGTGGCGGTCGCGTGCCACTCGCCCAGGCTGCAGATCCATCTCCCGCGGAGTTGAAGGCACTCGAGATCCGCGGGCAGGCGCTGAATCAGCAGTGCGACAATCCGACGCTCTCCCGCGAGGCGTTCCTCGGGCTGTGCGGAAACGCGGGCGCGCAGAAGCAGCCGACTCGGGCCGAGCTGAAGGCGCTCGAGATCCGCGGCCAGGCGATGAACCATCTGTGCGATGCCAATCACGGCGTCTCGGCACAGGGTTTTGCGGCCCTTTGCGGGAGCCTCGCGGGCGGCGCGGTGACCCAGGTCGTCAGGTCGAGCGGCTTCGACTGGAGCGACTTCGGCATCGGAGCGGGGGCGATGCTTGGGTTCGTTCTCCTCGCCGGCGGGATCGCCGCCGGTGTGCACTTCGGCCGCAGGGGCAGCGTGCATCCGCGCCCGATCTCGTAAGGCGCGGAGTTCCAGGATCCGGCCGGGGCGGCTTCCTCCTTACGACGCCCCGGCCGGTTCTCTTCCGTGAACGCCCGGGGCTCGACGCCTCCCTAGTGATGTCCGAGCTCTGTAACCGCCTCGGCGACCTGCCGCTTGCCCTTGAGCTCGCCGCCGCCCGCCATGCCGCCGCTCTGGTTGGAGGCGCTGGTGCTCGACGCCGTCCCGCATGACAGAGACCACTCGTTCGAGCAACAGTGCAAGATGGTCCGCGAATACCTACGTCGAGAGATCGACCGCCGGCTCCGAGAGGCGGCGAAGTCGGAGCGCGTCGAGGTCGGCTCGGGAGCTCGCTGGCGCCGTCGCGGCGCTCAGCTAGCTGTCACTTTCGGCGAATTCCTGGGACAGCACCGGGACAGCACCACTTGCGCTTTTGGAGCATTTCCGGCACACCCGAACCGCATAACATGCGGATTTGGCTCTATGACTGGGTTGCGATGGCCTGCCTGGACTAGAAGCCCCCTGCAAATGGGGTTTTTCTCTGCCCAGGGGGGCAAATAGGGGTGCGCCGTCCCGCCGCCGGTCACGTTCGGCCCCCAGATCGCGGGAGCCATCGCAGCGCACTCCTCCGCACTGAAGCGTCGAGACGAAGGAAGGCCCGCCGGGGCGGGCCTTCTCCGTTAGGGCTGGTCGTCCGTGAGCAGACGACCTGACTGCTGTCTAGTTCGGAGCCCGCGAAACGGACTGGGCCGCCGTCGAGAAGAGGCTGCGCAGAACGTTCCTCAGGAAGAACAGCGCGATGATGATGGCGATTGCGAGGAAGCCGAGCAGGATTGCGTACTCGGTCGTCGTCTGGCCATCCTCTCGCTCGCGCAGCTGATGCACCGCGACCTGCATCGCGATGATCGGCCGCAACAGGATGTCGGACATGTTGAGGATCCTCTCTGGCTGACGAAGCGTCGGCGGTTCGCCTCGGATTTGACTGATCTCGCCGGCTTCGACGAGGCCGCGTATCCATGGTCGGTGCGACAGGACGCACAACCGACCACTCGAATGGAGGATTCGCCTGGACCAAAGGCTGGGTTTCACCTAGCGGATCAGGGGGCTTCGTGGCTCTTATGGGTGAAGCAGTCGGCTCCGGCGTCTGCAAAGGTAAACGCGCGAAGAAACCTTGTGGAGGGTCCTCCTTCGTTCAGGGCCCTGGCAACCGCAGGGTTGTCAGGGCCCTTTTCTGTCCGGCCCCAGATCGCGCGGGCCATCGCGGCGCACTCCTCAGCGCTGAAGCGCTCCAGCCACCAGGAGTGAAACGCCGAAACCTGCTCGACGCGCCCGCCCCGGCACTCCCGGCACGGTCCGGCCGTCGCGGCGTTTCTCGGGGTGACGCCTCGGAGCCCCTGACAGGACTCGCAGCGAACCAGAACCGGCTCGGAAGCCATCGGCGAATCTCGCTCCTGCATCTGCGCGGCGTCCCCTGGGTGCGCATCGGAGAACAGGTCGGCCAGAGAGACCTCGCAGTCACAGCGAACACCTATTCGCATGTCGCTGGACGAGGGCGAAGTCGACTACGCGGGGCTGCTTGTCTAGTGGCCCCACGCGTGCATGGCATCGCCGCGAGAGAAGGCGGCGCACGCACGCGCGTGTGTGCGCCGCCTGGGTCCCAGCAGCGCTCTACGCGAACGCGCCGATCTGCTCCGTGTAGTACTCCATTTGGCTCTGGAGCCGTCCGCCGAGGTCTGCTCCGACGATGCCAAGGTTGTTGACGATGAGGCTCACGCGGATCGAGAGTTGAGTGAACTCCTCACTGACGCGCAGAGACGCGAGCTTCTCGGCGTCACCTTGGATCAGGATGAAGCCGGTGAGGTCGCCGCCATGCGGCTCGAGGAAGACCGGCTCGAAGCTCTCGATCACGCCCTCCTCCTGCAAGCGGGCGTAGTACCCGAGGGTCTCGGCGAAGAGCTCCGTCGCTTCGCTCTCGCGCCCGCGAACGACCTCGCCCCAGCCGATGAAGAGACCGGCGTCTGCCATGATCCCACCTCCAGTTCGTTGCTGGCGTCACGAGCATTACATCCCCTCGCTGCGTCCGCATGAACTCGGCCGGATTTCCAGGGGGGCAAATAGGGGGGCAACACCCGAGCTTTTGCAGCACTCCGGGCACACCCGAACCGCATAACCATGCGGATTTGGCTCTATGACTGGGGTTGCGATGGGCCCGCCTGGACTCGAACCAGGGACCAACCGATTATGAGTCGGCTGCTCTGACCAGCTGAGCTACGGGCCCGCGCGGCTGAGGGTAACGGACGGTTCCTGGCGGCAGCGCGTGCCGGACTGACAGAATGTCCGCGTCGTGAAGACGTTCCAGGTCGAGCACCAGCTCCGCACCGCCGGCGGTCTGACGGTCACGGACATCACCGAGGACGTGCAGGAGGCGGTGCGCCAGAGCGGCGTCGTCGACGGGATCTGCTCCGTCTACTCGCCGCACACGACGTGCTCGGTGCGCGTGAACGAGTGGGAGCGCGGCTTCCTCGAGGACTTCGCGGTCCTGCTGAAGCGCCTCGTACCGACGGAGCACTACTACGCGCACGACGACTGGGATCGCCGGACGGAGAACGTCTGCGAGGAGGACATGGAGGTCGGAAACGGCCACTCCCACTGCATGTCGATGCTCCTCGGCCCGGCCGGCGAGTCGATCCCGGTGCGAGAAGGCGAGCTCTGCCTCGGACAGTGGCAGCGCGTGCTCTTCCTCGAGCTCGATCGCGAGCGCGATCGGCGCTGGCTCGTCCAGGTCGTCGGCGTCTAGGGCGACTCCGGCGTGACGTAGGCGGACGTGATGCCGCCGTCGACGACGAACGCCGCTGCGTTCACGAACGACGACTCGTCGCTCGCGAGGAAGAGCGCGGCATTGACGATCTCGCGCGGCTTCCCGAGGCGGCCGGTCGGCCAGTGCACCTGCCGGCGTGCGAACGCCGCCGGGTCGTCGCCGAAGATGGCGAGCAGGAGTGGCGTCTCCACCGGGCCGGGGCACAACGCGTTCACGCGCACTCCCTCACGGGCGAACTGCACGCCGAGCTCCTTCGACATCGCGAGTACGGCGCCCTTCGACGCCGTGTACGAGATCTGCGACGTCGCCGCGCCGAGGATCGCGACGAACGACGCGACGTTGATGACGGAGCCTCCCCCGCGCTCGAGCAGATACGGGATCCCGTGTTTGCAGCAGAGGAAGACGCCCTTCGTGTTGACGTCCTGCACCCGCTGCCATGCCTCGACGGACGTGTCGAGCACGGATGCGTCGTCGCCCGGGGAGATGCCCGCGTTGTTGTAGAGGACGTCGATCCCGCCGAAGCGCTCGGCGGTGGCCGCCATCATCGACCGGACGCCCTCCTCGTCGGCGACGTTCACGGGGAACGCGAACGCTTCGCCGGCGCACAGCGTGACCGTCTCCTCCGCGAGCGAGAGGTCGAGATCGGCGACGCACACCCTCGCGCCTTCGCCGGTGAAGACGATCGCCGCCTCGCGGCCCATGCCGCCCCCCGCGCCGGTGATGACGCAGACCTTCCCGTCCAGCCTCCCCGCCATGTCAGCCCTCCGTCGAGATGAAGACGCTCTTGACCTCGGAGTAGCCCTCGAGCGCGTGCATGCCGAGCTCGCGGCCGAACCCCGACTGCTTGAACCCTCCGAACGGCGTCTGTACGCGGACCGACGTGTTGGCGTTCACCGACAGCACGCCGGCGTTCGTCGCCCGGACGACTCGCAGCGCGCGCGCGCCGTCGCGTGTCCAGATCGAGCCGGACAAGCCGTAGGGCGTGTCGTTCGAGATCCTGATGGCGTCCGCCTCGTCCTCGAAGGGAATGACGGCAGCGACCGGCCCGAAAACCTCCTCGCGGGCGACGCGGTCGGCGTTCGACGCTTCGACGAGCGTGCACGGGTACCAGAACCCGGGGCCGTCGGGAACCTCGCCTCGGAACGTCGGCTCGCCCTCGATGAAAGCCGCGACCGTCTCGCGGTGGGCGGCCGACACGAGCGGTCCCATCTCCGTCGACTCGTCCGTCGGGTCGCCGACCTTCACGCCCCGTGTCGCATCCACGAGCAGCTCGAGGAAGCGGTCGTAGACGGATCGCTGGACGAGGATGCGCGAGCGGGCGCAGCAGTCCTGGCCCGCATTGTCGAACACCGAGTAGGGCGCAGCAGCGGCCGCCTTTTCGATGTCCGCGTCCTCGAAGACGACGTTCGCCGACTTGCCTCCGAGCTCGAGCGTCACGCGTTTGATCGTGCCCGCTGCGCCCTGCATGACCAGGCGTCCGACCTCCGTCGACCCCGTGAACGCGATCTTCGCCACGTCCGGGTGCTCGATCAGCCGCTGCCCGACGACGGAGCCCTTGCCGACGAGCACGTTGACCACGCCCTCGGGGATGCCCGCATCGAGGGCGAGCTCGCCGAGACGGATCGCCGACAGCGGCGTGAGCTCCGCGG
The DNA here is from genome assembly GCA_963736935.1 of uncultured Gaiellaceae bacterium. Classification (GTDB taxonomy): domain Bacteria; phylum Actinomycetota; class Thermoleophilia; order Gaiellales; family Gaiellaceae; genus GMQP-bins7. The sequence goes on from CAVTQX010000016.1 coordinate 72,343, forward strand.
GCTTGAGGACGACGGTATTCGCGCACGCGAGCGCGGGTCCGAGCTTCCAGCTCGCGATGTTCGCCGGAAAGTTCCAGGGGACGATCAGCCCGACGACGCCCAGCGGCTCGCGAAACGTCGCTGCGACACCGCCTGCGACGGGGATGGTCTCGCCCCCGTGCTTGTCGATTGCCCCGGCGTAGAAGTGGAAGACCTGCGCGACCATCCCGATCTCCGCGCGCGCGCCGGAGATCGGCTTGCCGACGTTCCGTGACTCGATCCGGGCGAGTTCCTCGGCGTTCTCCTCGACGAGCGTCGCGAGGCGCCGGAGGAGGCGCGCCCTGTCGGCGGGCGAGACCGCTTGCCATGCGGGGAACGCCGCCTTCGCACGTGCGACCGCTTCGTCCGTCTCGTCGACGCTGGCTTGCTCGAGCTCGGCGAGCGGCTCCTCCGTCGCCGGATTGACGACCGTCAGGGTCACGGCCTGGATTCAAACACGGCGCTAGAGGCCCCGGCTCCGCCTCATCCGCCAGATCCCGTAGACGATCCAAGCGAACACGGGGACGAACAGGAGCGCGAGGATCCAGAGCGCCTTGCCCAGGCCCGAGAGCGCCGTCGCCGGCTGTCGCAGAACGTCCGCGATGAAGACGACGGACAGGGCGGCGTAGACGATCAGGAAGGTGAAGTACACGGCTGCCTCCGGTCGGTGAGCGGGCGGAGAGCCTACTCCGTGCGTGACGCGCGGTACTCGCGAGCCTGCTCGACGAGCGCCTCGAAGAGCGCGGCGTCCTCGCTCGCCTCCGGGTGCCACTGAACGCCGACGAGGAACTGCAGAGACGGGTCCTCGACGGCTTCGAGGGTGCCGTCGGACGCCCAAGCGGACTCGACGAGCCCGTCGCCGACGCGTCCGAGTGCCTGATGGTGATGCGACGTCACCTCGGGGGTGGACCCCACGATCGCGCCGAGCCGCGAGCCTTCCTTGACCTCGACCGGGTGCACGGCGAACTCGCCGGGCACCTGCTTGTGAACGTCGTTTCCGGTCTGCTCGGGAAGGTGCTGGACGAGATCTCCACCACGCGCGACGTTCAGCAGCTGGAATCCACGGCAGATCGCGAGGGTTGGCATGTCGCGCTCGAGTGCTGCACGGAGCAACGCCATCTCACCGGCATCGCGGCGCGCCTGAGGCGTGTCGGTCTCGGGGTGCGCGTCTGCGCCGTAGTGCGCCGGATCGACGTCCGCGCCGCCGGAGAAGACGATGCCGTCGAGCGCGTCGAGCGTCTCCTCGACGTCCTCCTCCGCGGGCGGAATCACCACGGCACGACCGCCCGCCCGCTCGATCGAATCCACGTACGCGAGCGGCACAAGGGCGGCCGGAAGCCTCCAGACTCCCCAGCTCGCCTCCTGGGCGTACGACGTGATTCCGATGACCGGCCTCAAGGCTCCTCCGTCTCCACGACCCAGAGTGTGCCGTCTGCGCACTCGAGCGCGTGGCCGTCTCCGGGCTCGCGGCTGACGCGAAGCACTCGCACGGTCTCGCCGGCGATCTCCGTCAGCGCGCCCTTGCCCTCAGGCACCGCGGAGTGGAACCCCCAGGCGCGCACCTGCCTCGCGACCTCGTCGCACGAACGGGTCAGGTCGATCCGAGCGTACTCGCTCTCGAACGCTCCGAGATAGGTCGCCTGGCTCTCGTCCTGAGGATCGCCGGGATCCCCTGCGGCGACACGCTCGAGGACTCCGGGCAGCAGTCCCCCGACCGCCTCCGCGAGCTTCGGCGTCAACTCCTCCCATGAGTGTTCGTCGTCGAGCGAGATGCGCACCTGGCCGAGGATGTTCCCGGTGTCGAGCTCGGCGTCCATGTAGTGGAGCGTGAAGCCGATCTCCTGCTCGCCGTTGCGCACCGCCCACGAAACGGGGCTCGGCCCGCGGTAGCGCGGGAGCAGCGAGGGATGCCCGTTCACGATGCCGTGGCGCGGGACGGCGAGCGCGTCCGGCGGAATCTTCCACGGGAAGCCGATGCACAGGGCCACGTCTGGCTCGAACAGCCGGAGCAGCGGCGCGATTCGGTCGCGGGCCGCGGGCATCACGATGTCGATCTCGCGAGGCGCAGCCGCGACGAGCTCGCTCATCTGCGTGTAGCGCGCCGTGTCGTGGCGCACGCAGAGGAGTGCAACGGGCTTATGGCCTGCTCCGCGCAGGAGCGCCGAGAGCCCCTCGACGGCCGGGGCCACCTCGGAGATGAGGACGACGCGCACGCCCTAGCCGCGCTCGAAGAGACGCATCCGCTCCCAGTCGGTGACGACCTTGTCGAAGAGCGCCTGCTCGGTGTGGGCGTAGTTCAGGTAGTGGTCGACCACCTGGTCGCCGAACGCCTCGCGCGCCATGGTGCCGAGCTCGAGCGCGAGGATCGCCTCGCGCAACGAGGATGGGAAGCGCTCGGCGTTCGACTCGTAGGCGTTCCCCTCGAGCCCGGGCGCAAGCTCGAGCTCGTTCTCGATGCCGTGGAGGCCGGCCGCAATCATCGCGGCGAAGGCGAGGTACGGGTTGACGTCCCCGCCGGGGATGCGCGTCTCGACGCGACGCGACGCGCCGTGGCCGACGAGCCGGAACCCGCACGTGCGGTTGTCGTTCCCCCAGGCGAGCGTCGTGGGCGCCCAGCTGCCGGCCGCATATCGCTTGTACGAGTTGATCGTGGGAGCGAGGAAGACGGAGAGCTCCTTGAAACAGGCGATCATCCCGGCGAGGAAGCGGTCGAAGAGCACGGGGTCGTCGCGGAAGGCGGGTTCGCCGTCGCGGAACAGCGACGCATGGATGTGGCACGAGTTCCCGATCCACGACTCGAACGGCTTCGCCATGAACGTGATCGAGCAGCCGTTCAGGTTCGCGATCTCCTTCGCGCCGTTCTTGTAGATGACGTGGTTGTCGGCCATCGTGAGCGCGTCGGCGAAGCGGAAGTTGATCTCGTGCTGGCCCGGCCACGCCTCGCCCTTCGAGGTCTCGACCTTGATGCCCGCGCCGTGCATGCCGTTGCGGATCTGGCGGATGAGGTCCTCGTCGTAGGTCGTGGCGAGGATGTGATAGTCGAGGATGTACGGCACGGACGGCGTGAGGTCTTCGTATCGCTGCGCCCACGCCTCCTGGTAGGTCTCACGGAGGAGATAGAACTCGAGCTCCGACCCCGTCATCGGCGTGAAGCCGTGCGTCGACGCCCGTTCCATCTGCGCCTTCAGAACCTGCCGCGGCGATGGCTGAACCGGCGTCCCGTCGTGCCAGTTGACGTCGCAGAGGACGAGTGCGGTCGCCTCGAGCCAGGGAATACGCCGCAACGTGCCCATGTCCGGCTCGAGCGCGAAGTCGCCGTAGCCGCGCTCCCAGCTCGCGATCTGGTAGCCCGGAATCGGGTCCATCTCCATGTCGAGCGCGAGCAGGTAGTTGCAGCCCTCGACGGGATGCTGCCTCAGCCATCTCATCGCAGAAGAACTCGGCGTGGAGCCGTCTTGCCCATCAGGCGACCCTGCATGTCGGTGAACGCGACGACGACCGTGTCGATCGCGCCCGACTCGACCTCCGCCCCGAGCTCGTCGAACGTCAACACGGCGCGATCCTACGCCCGGTTGACATGGCTCGCGGACAGTGCGCGTAATACCCGCCTGACACCGGCAGGCGATCCCTGGGAGGACACATGAGTACTGGCCAGTCGCCCGGCTACCACACCTCGGAGGACGAACAGACCCTCCACAAGCTGGGCTACGCGCAGGAGCTGTTCCGCGCGATGGGAGGGTTCCAGAACTTCGCGATCAGCTTCACGATCATCTCGATCCTCGCGGGGTGCCTCACCTCGTACGTGATCGCGTACGGGCAGGGCGGCCCAGTGGCCGTGACCTGGGGCTGGCTGATCGTCGGCGCAATGAGCACGCTCGTCGCGCTCGCGATGGCCGAGATCGCGTCCGTCCTACCCAACCGCCGGCGGCCTCTACTACTGGGCGTCGAAGCTCGGCAGCCCAGGCTGGGGCTGGTTCACGGGGTGGTTCAACCTCGTCGGCCAGATCGCCGTGACCGCGGCCATCGGCTACGGGCTCGCCATCTTCTCGACGGCGCTCCTCAACTACTGGTTCGACTACCCGAACACGAAGGAGTACGTCTACCTCGCCTACGCGGTCGTGCTTCTCGGCGCGCTCGTCCTGAACCTCATGAAGATCACGGTGACGGCGATGCTGAACACGATCTCCGCCTACTGGCACATGATCGGCGTCGGCGTCATCGTCGTCGTGCTTCTGCTCGTACCGGACGAGCACCGCTCGTTCACGTCGATCTTCACCGACACGGTCAACGCGACCGGGCTGGGGTGGCGAGCCGCGCCCGACAGCTTCGAGCAGCATCGTGTTCTGGTACGTCTTCCTGACGGGTCTGCTCATGGCCCAGTACACGATCACCGGCTTCGACGCGTCGGCGCACACGGCCGAAGAGACGCACAAGGCCTCGCGATCGGCGGCGGTCGGCATGTACATGTCCGTCGTCGCGTCCGTCTTCTTCGGCTTCATCCTTCTCGTCGCGGTCACGCTGGCGCTCCCGGCCGAGCCGACGATCGACCTCTACATCATCCCGACGAGCTGGGTTGCGGCGATGGGCCAGAGCTGGGGGACGTTCCTCCTCTTCATCTGCTGCATCGCCCAGTTCTTCTGCTTGACCGCGTCCGTGACGTCGGCCTCGAGGATGCTGTTCGCGTTCTCGCGCGACCGAGCGGTCCCGGGCCACCAGCTCTGGCGCCGCGTCGCACGCAACCGCATTCCGCACATGTCGGTCATCGCGATCGTCGTCGCCTCCGGCGGCGATCATGCTCCCGACGCTCTACAACTTCTTCGTCGGCTACTACGTGGGAACGGGCATCGCCGTGATCGGCCTGTACATCGCCTTCATCCTCCCCGTGATCCTGCGCTGGCGGATGAAGGACGGATTCGCAGCCGGGCTCGTGGACGCTCGGCAAGCACTACAAGTGGATCGACCCGATCGCGATCGTCTGGGTCTTCTTCATCTGCGATCGTCTTCCTCATGCCGCCGTACTCGATCAGCGCGCCGTGGGAGGACGGGTTCACGTGGGAGGCCGTGAACTACGCGCCGATCCTCGTCGGTCGGAGCGCTGCTCCTCTTCGGCGGCTGGTGGGTGCTCTCCGCGAACAAGTGGTTCAAGGGACCGGTTCGCATGGGCACGGAGGAGGAGCTGCGAGCAGCTCGAGGAGCAGCAGCTCGGCGAGTTCGCGCTGCCGACCGAAGCCTCCTAGACGCTTGCGACAGTCCGACGCGAAGGGCGCCTAAGGGCGCCCTTCGCACGTTCAGGCCAGCGCGTCCCGGAACGCCGACCGACTCCGCAGTCCGGCGAAGTCGCTGAAGTGCTCGACCGCGTACGCGTCGAAGTCGAAGTCGAGCTCCGAGACGGCCGACTGCACGACGCCCCACATCGCCTCGCGGAAGTCGGACATGAAGCGCATGAGCGCGAGCCCGTGCGCGTCTGGTCGCGCACGCTGCCGAAGTAGGCGCCGAGCAGTGTCGCGGTCGCGTCGTCGTCGAGCTCGTGGTTGATCGAGAAGTTCGCGAGGTCGAAGAACCGGTCGCCCATCCCCGCGTACTCCCAGTCGACGATGCACAGCCGCTCGCCGTCGTCGAGGAAGTTCGCGTTCAGGAGGTCGTTGTGGCACGGGACGGGAGCGTTCGCCGAGCGCTTCGCCCCGATCCGGCCGGCGACTTCGTGAGCCCACTCGTACTCCTTCGGCACCCGGCCGCCCCGCTCGAGCGCGGTCGCGCGGTAGGTCTCGACGACGCGGAACGAGTCGAACGTGCCCGGGATGGCCGGGCCGTCGTGGAACGCTCGCAGCGCAGCGGCGACGCGTGCGAGCGTGTCCGCCTCGCGCATGCGCTCTACAGGTGGCGTCGCACCCGCGAAGAAGCGCGTCACGAGCCAGCCCTCCGGCTCGACGAAAGCGACGACCTCTGGCCCGATGCCCGCCTGGGCGGCGGCCTCGGTCGCGGCCAGCTCAACGGTTCGGTCGATTCCGAGGAGCCCGGTGTCCTTCCCGGCGACCCGTAGCACGTACTGCTCACCGTCGACGTCGACCTTGAGATTGTGGTTCGTGATCCCGCCACCGAGAACCTCGACGCGGGCCTCACGACCCGGCCAGACGCGCTCGACGGCTTCCTCGAGAGCGCTCACGCCCTGATCCGCTCGCCTTCGGGATCGAAGAGCGGCTCGTCGGCGACGACGCCGGGCACCCACTCGCCGAAGATCTCGACCGCGACCTCGGTCCCGATGCCGTGCCCCGACGGGAGGTACGCGTACGCGATCGACTTCTCGACCGTGTAGCCGTAACCGCCGCTCGTCACGCGTCCCACCGGCTCGTCTCCGACACGGACCGGCTCCGAGCCGAGCGCGATCGCCCGCGGATCGGCGAGCGTGAGGCAGCGGAGACGCCGATCGGGCTCCGGCGCGCCCAGGAGTGCGTCGCGCCCGACGAAGTCGCCCTTGTCGGGTTTCACCGCGAAGCCGAGCCCCGCCTCGTAGGGCGTGTCCTCGGGCGTGATGTCGGCGCCCCACACGCGATAGCCCTTCTCGAGCCGAAGGGAGTCGATCGCCTTGTAGCCGCCCGCGACGAGCCCGTGCTCGCTGCCGGCCTCCCAGATCGCATCCCAGAGCGCACCGCCGTACTCGGTCGCGCAGTAGAGCTCCCAGCCGAGCTCACCGACGTACGTCACCCGCAGCGCGACACAGGGCACCCGCCCGACGGCGATGTGGCGGGCCTGCATGTACGGGAACGCCTCGTGGGCGAGATCGGCGGTGGTCAGCGGGTCGAGGATCGCTCGCGCCTTCGGCCCCCAGAGCCCGAAGCACGCGAACGAGGACGTGACGTCGGCGACCGAGACGGAGCCGTCGTCCGGCGCGTGCTGCCGGATCCAGGCGAGGTCGTGCTGCCCGAAGGCGGTCCCCGTGACGACGAGGAAGCGAGCGTCCCCGAGTCGCGTCACGGTGAAGTCGCACTCGATTCCACCGCGCGGGTTGAGCATCTGCGTGTACGTGACGGCACCGACCGCCCGGGCGACCCGGTTGGCGCAGAGCGCCTCGAGGAAGTCCGCCGCACCGTCGCCCGAGACTTCGAGCTTCGCAAAGGAGCTCTCGTCGAAAAGTGCGGCACACTCGCGGCAGGCGACGTGCTCGGCGCCGATCGCGGGCGACCAGAGCTTGCCCGCCCAGCCTCGCGGACGCAGCGACTCGACACCTCGCGCGGCGTTCGGCTCGAACCAGTTCGCGCGCTCCCACCCGGACTTCTCGCCGAAGACGGCACCGAGGCTCTGTAGCCGGGAGTACGCGGACGAGACGCGGAGCGGCCGCCCTGCACTCCGTTCGTGACCCGGGTACTTGACGTCGTAGTACGTCTCGTAGATCTCCGTCGTGCGCGCCACCGTGTACTCGCGGCTGCGATAGGCGGCGCCGAACCGCCGCGAGTCCATGTGCCAGACGTCGAGGGACGGCGTGCCCTCGACGATCCACTCGGCGACGAGCTTGCCCATCCCTCCCGCGCCGGCGAGCCCGTGCGCGCAGAAGCCGGCCGCGACCCAGAAGCCGCGGACGTCCGACGGGCCGAGGATGAACTCGCCGTCAGGCGTGAACGCCTCAGGCCCGTTGATGAGCCGGACGACCTCCATCTCGGCGAGGCCCGGAACGCGCACCAAGGCGTTCTCCATGAGCTCCTCGAAGCGAGGCCAGTCCTCGTCGAGCAGGCGCGAGTTGAAGTCGGCCGGGATGCCGTCGAGCCCCCATGGGGCGCAATTGCGCTCGTAGCCGCCCATGATCAGCCCGCCCGACTCGGGGCGGAAGTACACGAGGAGCGACGGGTCGCGCATCGTCGGCATCTCGAGCGGCAGGCCGGCGGGCTTCGTGACGAGGTACTCGTGCGCCATCGGCACGATGGGGACGACGACGTCGGCGAGTGCTCCGAGCTCGGGTGCGTACATCCCGCCCGCGTTCACGACGATCTCCGTCTCGATCGAGCCCCGATCGGTCTCGACGCCGACGACCCGTCCGCCGTCGACGCGAACCGCGGTCACGCGCGTTCCCGTCACGATCTCCGCGCCGCGTCGACGCGCCCCCTCCGCCAGCGCGAACGTGAGCTGGCTCGGGTCGATGTACCCGTCGGTCGGCAGGAATGCCGCACCGAGGACGCCCTCCGTCGTCATCGGCGGGAAGAGCGCCTGCGCCTCGTCGGCGGAGACGAGCTCGAGGGGCAGACCGAACGTCTTCGCCCATCCAGCCTGCCGCGCGATCTCCTCCATGCGCTCGGGCGACGATGCGAGTCTGAGCGAACCGACCTCGTGCCAGCCGGTCTCCAGCCCGACCTCGGCCTCGAGCGTCCTGTACAGGTCGACACTCGCCATCATCATCCTCGTCAGCGAGAGCGAACTGCGCAGCTGGCCGACGAGGCCGGCCGAGTGGAAGGTCGAGCCGCTCGTGAGTTCTGCGCGCTCGACGAGCACGACGTCGTCCCAGCCGAGACGTGTCAGCCAGTACAGGATCGAGCAGCCACCAACGCCTCCTCCGATCACCACAGCCCTGGCTCGGTCCCGCACGCGAGGAGCCTAAACTCGAACTCGTGAAGCTCGTGGCGCAACGCGCGAGGCTCGAGTACATCGACGCAGTCGTCTGCGGAGAGCCTCTGGCCCCGAGCGGAACGCCGCGCCGCCGGTCCGTGTCCTCATACGAACGGGCGCAAAGAGCGGGAGAATTCTTCACCGAACCCCCTTGATCAGTCAGGTCCGTTGTCGTAGGTTTCTGCCTGCGCCGAGCACGGGGCGCCGGTAGGACGAAGCCCCCCGAGGAGCACTACGCGGAAGCGGAAGGTTCGTCGGGAAGGTGGACGAAAGCGTTCCCGGCTCGGCGAATTCTTGCGGCCGGGCCTTGCGTGCCCGGCCTTTTTCTTCCTCTTCGCGACTAGATCATGCGGTAGCAGCCGCAGTTCGACCTGTGCGAAAAGAAAATATCGCAAATTGCGATACCTTCACCCCCGACTCCTTGACGGGCCGGTCGCACCGCCCTAGTGTGCGCGATGCACCGAGTACGGAGCGTCCGAGGTTGATGGCTCTCCGATCGGCGGCCGCTTCGGCGGCAGTCAGTCGGAAAGCCGGACGAAGGCGTCACCGGCTCGGTGCATTTCGTCGTGGACCGGTCGCGCACGCGCCGCGCGGCCGTCGCCGCCGGTCACGGAGGCGGTCTCCCTCGTTCTCGACGACCCTCCTCCCCGCGACCGGGGCCGGTCCGGTCACGGAATCCGGTCCCGCATCCCGAAGGGGATGGACGCAAAGTGCGACCGGCGATGCGAGGTGTGGGAGCCCATCTCCGCAAATTGCGGTGAATTCCGTCCAAGTGGTGCTTGACCGGTTGTCGTCCGGTCCCTAGTGTCCCCGATGCACCGAGAACGGAGTGTCTGAGGTTGATGGCTCTCCGAGTGGTTGTCGCTTCGGCGGTGGTCAGTCGGAAAGTCGGACGAGGGCGCCACCGGCTCGGTGCATTTTTTGTTGGCACGGCTAGGCTCGACGCATGCGCCGCCTGCTCGCCCTCGTCAGCGCGATCATCTTCGTCGACGCGCTGCTCTTCACCGCGTCTGACGCCGCTCGTCCCCTCGTACGCCGACGAGTTCGACCTCTCGAAGTCCGGCGCCGGGCTCCTCGTGGGCGCTTATGGCGCGGGTGCACTCTTCGGAGGCATCCCCGGAGGTCTCGCCGCTGCACGTTGGGGGCCGAAGCGCGAGGTCGTCGGCGCGCTCGTCCTGCTCGCCGTCGCGAGCTTCGCGTTCGCGTCCGCCGACAGCGCCGTCGCACTCGGCTTCGCCCGGTTCGTGCAGGGCATCGCGAGTACGGCCACGTGGGCGGGCGCGCTCGCCTGGATCTCGGTCGAAGCGCCGCGCGAGCGGCGGGGCGAGGTCATCGGCACGACGTTCGGCGTCGCGATCTTCGGCGCCGTGCTCGGCCCCGTGTTCGGTGGCGTCGCCGAGGCGGCCGGCGTCGGCAGGTCGTTCGCGTTCGTCGGCGTGGTCACGCTCGCATTCGCTGTCCTCGCGGCGCTCGCACGGTCCTCCCGACCGGAGACGGTCGCGCTCGAAGGCCTCACGCGCGCGCTGCGCGACGCGCGCTTCCTCGGAGGACTTTGGCTGAGCCTGCTGCCGGCGATGTTCTTCGGCGTGCTCGCCGTGCTGGCGCCGCTCACGCTCGACGAAGCGGGCTGGAGCACGCTCGCGATCGCCTTCGTCTTCTTCGCGGCCAGCCTCGTCGAGGTCGTCCTGAACCCACTCCTGGGGCGGTTCAGCGATCGCGCGGGGCGGTTGCTGCCGATCCGCGTGTCGCTCGCCGCGGCGAGCGTTGCCGCGCTCGCTCTCGCGGTGAGCTCGCGCGCCGCCGTGATCGCCGGGCTCGTCGTCGTCGCGACGATCTCCTTCGGGAGCTTCTACACGCCTGGGATCTCGCTCACGTCGCACCGCGCCGACGCGGCCGGTCTCGCCCAGGGCCTGTCGTACGGCGTGATGAACACCGCCTGGGCATTCGGAGAGCTCGTCGGCCCGACGGGAGGCGGAGCGCTCGCCGAGTCCGCCGGCGATGGCGCCCCGTATCTTGTGGGAGCCGTGCTCTGCGCGCTGACACTCGCGGCGACGTATCGCGTCGCAGGAAGGCTGAGGCCGCGTGCGGCGTGAGGACTGGGACGCGCGCTACGCCGGCGTCACGAATCTCTGGTCCGCGAAGCCGAATCGGTTCCTCGTGTCCGAAGTTGGCGATCTCGAGCCGGGCCGCGCACTCGACATCGCGTGCGGTGAAGGCCAGAACGCGCTCTGGCTGGCGACCCTCGGCTGGGACGTCGTCGGCGTCGACTACAGCGAGGTTGCGGTCGCCAAGGCCCGCGAGCGCGCCGCGCGGGAGGGCGTCGAAGTCGACTTCGTCTGTGCCGATCTCGTCGAGTACGAGCCCGCGCGAGAGGCATTCGATCTCGTCCTCGTCCTCTATCTCCACATTCCGTCCACTCAGCGCGCGTCGGTGCATGCGAGGGCGAGCGCCGCTCTCGCCCCGGATGGCACCTTTCTCCTGCTCGGACACGACCGCACGAACCTGACGGACGGGGTCGGGGGTCCGAGCGACCCGGACATCCTCTATGCGGCCGACGAGATCGCCGCCGAGCTTCCGGGGCTCGAGATCGAGAAGGCGACGACCGTGCTCCGCGATGTCGCCGGCGAGGAGCACGACGCGATCGACACGATCGTCAGGGCGCGGAGACCGGCACCGAGCTGAACTTCGCCGGGAAGCGCTCGAGCACCCAGTCGGCGTCGAGCGGTTCGAGACGGTAGTCGCGGCCGTTCACGAGCGCGTAGTCGCCTCGACGGGGATCCATGGGGAGCCGTGACTCGACCGGGTACCAGCGGTTGTGCCGGTCGATGAGGTCGTTCAGGTCGTCGAACCGGAGTGCCCGCACGCGCACCGTCCACTCGTGACGGAAGCGCTCCGGCTCGGCGGCGCAGTCCACGGCGAGGGCCTCCCATGCCCGCGCAGAGAGGCCTCGAGCTCGGCGGTTCCCTGCTCGATCTCCCGCAGGCGGAGCATGTACGGGAGCGGGCCGCGCGTCGCGACGAGGTACGCCTCGGCGCTGGGGCGGAAGGCACGCGCACGGACCGGAAGCGGCTTTCCCCTGAACGCGATCGACTCGAGATCCTCCTCGAGCGCGGCGAGCTCGCGGCGCTGGCGCGGCGTCTCGGGCAGGACGACTCCCTGCCGCAGAATCGCGTCGCGCTCCCTCTTGTCCACGACCGAATTACAGCGAGTGCGGCATGGGTCAGGTCGAGAAGAGACGCGCGAACCATGACCGTCGCTCGACGACCTCCGGCTCGGTCTCGACGTCGTCGTCTGCTTCGATCTCGGGCGGCTCGCCGCCGGACGGCGCCGGCTCCGGCGCCTCACCAGGGGCGTCCTCGGGCTCCGTCGGATGCATGAGCTCCTGCTCGCCCCGACGCTCGGCGAGCCGCTCGAAGTCACCGCGGATCGCGTTGCGCATCTCGTCGAGATGGCTCTCCTCCCGCATTGCCGGACCTTCCCGGCCCACCCCTCGAGTCCTGCGTCAGCGGCGCGAGCCGAAGGCGGCCGTCCAGACGACGACGTCTCCGCCGCCGAGCAAGCCGCTCGCACGTACTGGAGCTGCGCCGAGGTCGCGGAACCGCGCGTTGAGCATGTTGGCGCGATGGGGCGGAGACTGGAGCCACGCGTTGACGACGTCGCGTGCCGAGTACTTTCCCCACGTCCCTGCGAACAGGTTCTCGCCGAATCTCGCGTACCGGTATCCGGCCGCCTTCACGTCGGACGTGACTGCGGCTCCACACGGTGAGTGTGAGAACTGCCCGCAGGATGCGACCCTCTGGCCCTTCAGCTCCGCGGCGAGGTGGAGTCTCGGCCGCTGCGCAAGCCGCCCGCGGCGATCCTGCACACGCGCCCAGTTCACGAGGCATGCGATTGCTCGTATCTGCACGGCTGCCGGCGCATTCGGGTCGTCAGCCGAGGCGCATGCGCCGTCGGGGGCAAGGTAGACGGTCGCTGCGCGGGTCGAGCCGTCGGCTCGGCCGACGACGAGAACGGCCGCCAGCGACACGATCGCAAGCGCGATCACGCCGACTTTGACCGGGGCTGCCGCAGCCGCAGAGGTCACGGTTCGCACCATGCCTCAGCTCCGACCGGGATCCTTCCCCGAATCGAGTGACCTGGCATCACTCGATTCAGTGATCCTGCCCCTCGTCAGGGATCACTCGAGGAGCCTATCGACTCCCCCGGGTGGAGGGTGCGCCAAGTGGCAGCCGCCAGAAGTCCGAGTGCCAGCGTCGGCAATACCGTCAGCGCCCGATAGAGCAATGTCGCGGCGACCGCCTCGGCATTCGGAGCGCCGAACGCCACGAGCGCTCCCGTCAGGCCGACCTCGACGATGCCGACGCCTGCGGGGGTCAGAGGAAGCGCGCCGAGGATCCGCACGAGCGCCCAGGCGGCGAACGCCTCGATCACCGTCACCTCCGACCCCGTCACGCCCGTGACGCGCAGGCAGACGAGCAGCAGCACGAACACCGTGAGGTGCCCGGCGAGCGTTGCGAGCGTGATGACGTGCCACCGGCGCCGCAGCAAGCCGAGAGCGTCCGAGCGGAAGCGGACGAACGACTCGCCTCCCCATTCGACGGGACCGCGGCGGATCAGGCGGAGTGCGCGGCTCGCGAGGCGGGCGGCGCGGCCGCCGATGCTTCGCGCCCATTCCTCGCGAGAGAGGACGAGCGCGAACCCGGTCACGGCGATGATGAGGACGGCAAGGCCGATGAGCGCGGCGGTCTGCAGCGCCCGGTGGGTCTCGTCCTCGAACGTCAACAGCGCGAGGGCGACGACCGGGAACGCGAGGTTGGCGAGCTGGTTCCAGATTCCGGCGACGGCGACGGCGAGCGCGACCGCGGGCGCCGGGAACTTCCACGAGCGCAACATCGAGTACGACGCCGCCATCCCGACCGCTGCCCCCGCGGGCGAGACGATCGAGAGCGCGGTCGAAGCCTGCGTCATCGCCATGCCGTCCCGATAGCCGAGCCCGGGCAGCGCGGCCATCCACGGCGGCGGAAAGGTGGCGAGGTTGAGCACCACCGCACCGGCGAGGAGTGCCCAGTCCTGCCACGCGAGATCGCGCAGCACGTCGAAGACGTCGCGGTAGTCGGCGATCTGCGGGAGGACGAATACGAAGACGAGGACGACGACTGCGATCGACCCGGCCGCGCCCAGGACGCGCTTGTGGGTCTTCGTCAGCCCCCGGCGGCGCATCGGGGTGCCGTCCGACATCCGGTGGAACCTACCGTGCGACAGTCGACGGAAGGAGCTCCGATGATGCGCTGGCCTCGAATCTCACTCAGACCGGAAACGGCGATCGCGCTGCTTGCTCTCTTCTTCGCGCTGGGAGGTTCCGCGCTCGCCGTCGGCGAGCACGTGCAGGGAACCCTGGTCGCGCAAAAGCGGTGCGCGAACGGCGCGGTTCGGGGCATCGCAGTCGTCACCGGAATCCCGAGCCAGGGGATCGCGAACCTCCCCGGGAACTTCACCGGCGCAGGCGCCTACTTCGGCCGGAGGTTCAACTGCACCGGGCGAGCCGTGCAGGCCAGGCGGGTCGAGGCGGGTGTGTTCGAAGTGCGCTTCGCCGGGATCTCTGGAGGGAGCGCAGTGGCGAGCTCGACCGGGGATGCCTTGGCCAACGTCGAGCCGGTTCCCGGCGGTGCTTTCCGCGTCGTCCTGCATCCGGCGGGGCGCGACGACAAGGTCGAGTTGCCGTTTACGGTAGTGGTGGTCTGATCAGGGCAGGCGTGGCGAGACGAACGCGCCGATCGCGGTCCCGAGCAGCAGGAGCGCGGCCGCGATGGCCACGAAGAGCCACGTGATCTCGCTCTGACCCGTCTCGCGGCCCAGCCGCGAGCCCAGGTTGTCGTACGCCTTCGTGAGTGACTCGGCGGTGCGCGCCTCCGAGAACTCCCCGCCGGTCGTCCTCGCGATCGCACGTAGCGTTTCGGGATCCGGAGGCACCGGGATGACCTGGGAACTCTGTGAGCCCGGGATGCCCCCGAACGGGCCACGCTCGATGACGCCTTCGGGCGTTCCGAGCGCGATCGTGTAGACGGGGAAGCACGCCTCCTTCGCGAGCTGCGCTCCCTCGAGTGGCTGGAGCAGTCCTCTCGTCTGCGCGCCGTCGGAGAGGAAGAGGATCGATACGGGGCTCTTGTCGTCGCCGCAGGAGCTCGCCTGCGCGAGCGTCCGCGTCGCTTGCGAGCTGGCCGGCGCTGTGACGCCGTCGTCGTCGGTCGGCGCAAGGTCGGTCACCTGTCGCCCGAGCAGCACGGCCGTCTGGAGCGCGTCGCCGATGGCGGTCCCGCCGTAGACGAGGAACTGGTCGATGTCCGTAGTCGCGGTCTCGACGAGCGCGTGGTCCTTCGTCGGCGGCGTGGCGACCTGCGCCTCACCGGCGAAGACGATCAGTCCGACCCGGAGGTCGTCCGGCGCCTGGTCGAGAAATGTCCGCAGCGCCTCTTGCGCGGCGCCGAGACGCGTCGGCTCGACGTCTTGTGCCTGCATCGAGCGGGACGTGTCCACGACGAGGATCACCGTGGCGCGCTCCCTCAGAAGCGAGCGCGTAACCTCCGGCCGCGCGAGACCGACGAGGAGCACGGCCAGGCCGAGCGCGACGAGCCCGGACGGGATGTAGCGCAACCAGGAGCGCCCCGACACGACGGTCGCGAGCACGTCGACGTTCGTGTAGCGGACGGTGTACCGGGCGCGACGGCGATCCGCGAGGATCCAGAGACCGATGGCGATCGCGAGGACGACCAGGCCGAGCAGCAGCCAGGGGCTCTTGAAGCTCATCGAACCCTCACGCAGAGCGCCTGAACCTGGACAAGGGCACGAACGCCTGCGAGCTCCGCGTCGCCGCGGACACTGACGACGACGCCGCGGCTACCGATCTCCTCCGAGCCGGAAACGCTCGACACGAGGCTCGAGCTCGGTGGGTTGCGCGTGTCGAAGGCGAACGCATGCGTCCCGCCCACGAGGCGCTCGCTTCCCAGGCAGCGCTGGACGACCGTAGTCGTTCCGGGACGAGCCCGCACGGTCTTGACGCGTCGGGTCACCGGCTGCCCGGGGCGGAACACGGTGACCGACGTCGGAACGCGGGCACCACCGCCCGACGCCGGCATGCAGCCGATGAACGGCTTGAACGTCGCCGCGCGATCGCCCTGCCCGACGTAGGTGGCGCGGAACACGGCCGAGCGTGTCGTCGAGATCCCGGGGTTCACCGGGCTCCCGAGCTTCCCGAGGAACTGGACGTCGATCCCCCGGACGCTGAGCCGCGCGTCGAGCCCGCCGACGATGTGCCCGCGCGGGCACGTGAGCTGGTACTCGACAGCCGTGCGGTTCGAGCTGGTGGACACCGGGACGACGACCCACGGCCCCGGCACCGAGACGCAGACCTGCAACCCGTCACATTCGTTCGCAGCGCCGCCGGGCGCCGCGACCACGAGCGCAGCGGCCGCCACGGCCGCCACACAGGCGACGCGCAGCACTCTCACCAGACCCCCTTGAGGAAGAAGGCGGACGTCACGCCCCCGACGAGTAGCAGACCGGCAGCGAGAGCGGCGAAGAGATCGGTGATCTCACGGTCCTGCTTGCGCGTCCCGAGGCGGGAGCCGAGCTCGTCGTACACCTTCTGCAGCCCCTCGGCGTCGGGAGCGGCGAAGAACTCCCCGCCCGTCCCCGCTGCGACCTGCTGGAGAGTCTCCGGGTTCGCCGGCACCCTGATGATCCTGCGAAAGCCACCGGTCACCTCTTCCTCGACGACGCCCGCCTCCGTACCTACGAGAACGGTGTACACGGGCACCCCGAGCTTCTTCGCCTGGGCGACTGCTTCGTCGGGCTGGATCTGGCCGCCGTCCTGCGCGCCGTCGGAGATGACGACGATCGACCGCGGCGGCGCCTGCACGTTCTCGCCCTTCGGCTGCCCGACCAGGAGCGACAGCGCGACGGCGTCGCCGATGGCGGTTCCCTCGCCGGGCTTGAGCGTGTCGAGCGCCGACACGACGAGGGAACGGTCGGCCGTCGGCGCGACGCCCACGACCGCGCGGGTCGCGAACGAGACGACGCCGACCTGGAACTTGTCCGGCACCTGGTCGAGGAACGTCTTCGCGGCCACACGAGCCGCGTCCAGCCGCGTCGGCTCGACGTCGTTCGCCTTCATCGAGCGTGAGACGTCGATCGCGAGGATGATCGTCGCCTCCTCGCGCTTCACGTTGACGGTCGCGTGCGGCCTCGCAACGCCGACGATGAGGAAGACGAGCGCGACGAGCAGCGTCAGCGGAGGCAGGTAGCGGAGCCGACCCGGGCTCCGGTCGACGACATTCGGGATCAGGTCGGGGTTGCCGAACTCGGCCTGGGACGCGACCCGCCTCCGGTCGCGATCGATGTACACCGCGACGAGGATCGGGAGCGCCGCGAGCGCCGCGAGCGCGATCGGCCAGTCGAACCTCACGCGTGACTCCTCCGCAGGAACGTGACGAGCGGACGCAGCCAGTCGCCGGAGGTCGTGAGGACGACATGGCGCACGCCGGCCGACGACAACGACCGCGCGACCTCCGCGCGTTCGGCACCCGCCGCAACCGCGAAACGCTCGCGCAACCGGCGGCTGCGCGTGTCGACACGAAGCTGGCGTCCGGTCTCTGGGTCGACGAGGTACAGGAGCCCGACGTTCGTGAGCTCCTGCTCGCGCTGGTCGCGAACCTCGACGGCGACGACGTCGTGGTGGCCAGCGAGCTCGAGGAGCGGCCGCCGCCACTCCCGGTCGCCGCGGAAGTCCGAGACGACCACGACGAGCGAGCGTTGCTTGGCGAGAGCACCCGTGCGTCGAAGCGCGCTCGGGAGCGTCGTCGACCCAGGCCCGTCAGGCGGCGGCTCGGTGCGAAGCGCGGCGAGCAGCCCGACGAGCCCGACGCGCCCCTGCCGAGGCGGAATCGCGCGCGACTCCTCGCCGCCGAACGTCACGACACCCAGTCGGTTGCCGCGACGGGTCGAGAGGTGGCCGATCGCGACTGCCACGCCCTCGGCGACGTCCGCCTTGCGACGCTCGGCCGTGCCGAACTGCATCGAGACCGAGGTGTCGAGGACGAGCCAGGTCACGAGGACGCGCTCGGCGAGGTCGACGCGGACGTGAGGCTCGCCCGTCCTGGCGGTGACAGCCCAGTCCATGCGCCGCACGTCGTCCCCCGCGACGTAGGGTCGGATCATCGCGAGCTCCGTGCCGGAGCCGAGCAGGTTCGAGCGGAAGTCGCCCGCGAGGAGCCCCTCGACCCGGCGCCCGATCGAGATGTCGAGCGCGCGCAGCAGCCCCTCGGCCATCGGGCCGGGGCCGGGGCGGGTCGCCGTCGGCCGCGCGAAGAGCATGCCCGCGCTTCTCACGCGATCGTCACGCGGCGCTCGCCCGCGCGAGGTCGAGCTGTGGCGTCGGCACCGTGGCGAGGACCTGGTCGAGGATGGAGTCCGACGTGACCTCCTCGGCCAGCGCCTGGTACGAGAGGACGAGCCGGTGTCGCAGGGCGTCTCTCGCGAGCGCCTGGAGGTCTTCGACGATCGCGTACTCGCGACCGCGGATGAGCGCGAGCGCACGCGCGCCCTGAACGAGGCTGATCGGCCCGCGCGGGCTCGCCCCGTAGGAGATGTACTGGGCGAGCTCGGACAACCCGTGCGCCTCCGGATCGCGCGTGGCCGTCGCGATGTCGACGGCGTAGCTCACGAGCGACGGATCGACGTAGATCTCGAAGACGGCTCGCTGGAGCGCCGAGAGGTCCTCGAGCGAGAGCACCTGCTTCAGCTCGGGATGGTCGACGAGCTGACGCTGGACGACGGTGAGCTCCTCGTCGTGCTGCGGGTATCCGATGAGCACCTTCAGGAGGAAGCGGTCGATCTGCGCCTCCGGAAGTGGATACGTCCCCTCCGACTCGATCGGGTTCTGCGTCGCCATCACGAGGAAGGGCGAAGGCACCGGATGCGTCTCGTGAGCGATTGTCACCTGCCGCTCCTGCATCACCTCGAGGAGCGCGGACTGCACCTTGGCGGGTGCGCGGTTGATCTCGTCGGCGAGAAGGAAGTTGCAGAAGACGGGGCCGAGCTCCGTGTCGAACGTCCCCTCCTGCGGTCGGTAGATGCGCGTGCCCACGAGGTCCGACGGGACGAGGTCGGGCGTGAACTGCACCCGTGCGAACGAGCCGCCGAGGACACCTGCGGTCGTCTTGATCGTCAGTGTCTTTGCGAGCCCGGGCACGCCCTCGATGAGCAGGTGGCCCTGGGCGAGCAGGCACACGAGCACGCGCTCGAGCATCGCGTCTTGGCCGGCGATGATGCGGCGAATCTCGAAGAGAGCCTGCTCGAGCTGCTCCTGGGCCTGCTCCGGCGTCGGGGCGGGCCGGTCCACGTTCTCGGTCATACGTCGTCCCTTCTCTCGCGGCTCAGAGGTTCATACGTAAGCACGCATGGTGGAGGTTTCGCGTTAGCGGGTGGTGAAGCGACGATCGGCGCTGGGCTACGACCGCTGGACACCCATCGTGATGGAGCCGGTATACGCGGCGCCATTTCGGACGAGCTTCAGCGTCGAGCGCTTCCCACCGTTGCGGTAGATGCTGTCGCCTGGATTTCGCGGATTGCGATTCGGCCGCTGGTCGTACGGGCTCCGCCTGTAGACGGCATCCGTCAGAGCGTCGGGGAAATAGAGCTGGCCCGTGTGCACGACGTTCCCGCCGAGGTGCACCATCGTGTGGATGTGCACGGTCCTACCCTGATACCAACCCGGATAGATGGTGCGGAAGATCGCGTGACCCTTCGCGTCGGTGCGCTGGACGCCACGCAGGAACATTCCGGTGTCGCCCTGTACGCCCGAGTACACGCCGCCCGCGTCACAGTGCCAGATCTCGACCGCCGCGCCCTTGATCGGCTTGCAGCTCGCGACGTTCACGACCGCCAAGCGGAGCCTGAGCGGAACTCCTGACTTACCGTCGGTCACGTCACGCCGGATCACCGCATCGTCGACGTAGTACGGCCCCTCGGTCTGCTCGGGCGCGAGTACGCACGAGACGAGCCCCGAGGCGACGGCCGCTGGACCCGTGCCCGCCGCGTCGGCGTCGTCGGCATCGAGCAACTCCCGGGCCCCGAGCGCGCTGCCGCCGAGCGCGACCGCGGCGAGGCCGCCGAGCTTGCCGAGCGCGCCGCGACGGCTCAGCGAGCCATTGCGCGGGATGTTCGTGTCGTCGTTCATGCCGGAGACGGTAGAGAGAGTGCCTAAGACTGCGCTGAGAGCAGCCTGCCGGTTTTCTCAGAGGTCGAGCTAGATCGTCTCGACGCGCGCCACGGCCTTGACGGCGCCCTCGACGACGAAGGCGGCGTGGTAGCTCCCGTCCTCGGCGCGCTCCGCGAGCTCGACCCGCTCGCCGAGGTCGATCGGGTGGCGGTAGTCGAGGCAGGCGCGCAGCGGCCTACGGAGGTCGAACCGGACGTCGGACAGCCGCTGCTCGACGGCCGCCCAGTAGGCGGCGTTGTTGACGTGGCCCATCCGATCCACGTCCGTGACCCGCAAGGGCCACCCGTGCCGGTCGCCGTCGATCGACGGCGGCGCGAGCGTCAGCTTCGTGGACGCGGCCCGCCCCTGGGCGGCCTCGGCGTAGCCGTCGAATCCGGCTCCGATCCGCGCCGGGCGGGCACCCCGGTCGAGGTGGATCCAGACGCTGTCGACCTCGATCGAGCCGCCGGCGTCGCCGGTGAGCGACCAACGCCGACCGGCTGCGAGTGCCGAGAAGCTGCTCCCCCACGTCACGATGCCGACCTCGCCGTCACCGAGCATCGGACTCACGACGTCGATCCGCACCGACCGGAGGACCCACAGGTGCTCCGGGGCACCCCACCCGGTCTCCTGCACGTCGTCGATCGCCGCGTCCTGCAGGTAGCGCGCAACGGCGTCGAGCCGCAGACGGCCTGCCGCATCCGCGTCGGAGAGGCGAACCGTGTACGCGACGCGGAACGTCCTGCCGGTCGCGGGAATCGGCACGAGGCCATCCACGCGCGAGACCCTATGCCAGCTCGAGGATCATCCTCCCGTTCTCGTCGTCGGGCGCGAGGTCGAGGTACCCCAGGCGCACGTAGAGCCGCCTCGCGGGGTTGTCGGGGTCGACGCTCAGGGAGATGCGCTCGACACCGTATTCGCGTGCGCGGTCCTGGATGGCCAGCATCAAGGCGCCTCCGATGCCGCGCCCGCGCATGCCGTCGACGACCGCGACCGCGACCTCGGGCGTCGCCTCGTCGACGAAGCCCTCGCCGTGCTCGTCAACGGTGAAGAAGCGGTACCACGCGAGCCCGCACGGGACGCCGTCCTCCTCGGCCACCAGGCCGGTGTCTCCCTCTCGCCCCCACGCCGTGTGGAACGGCGCGACCTGGGGATGCTCGAGCACCCACTCACGCGGCGGCAGCTCGACGTCCGGCCGCCAGGCGAGTGCGGTGTAGAGCATCTCCCGGAGGAAAGGCGTCTCGTCGGCACGCAGATCACGGATCTCCACGGCTTTGAGAGACTAGTGCGCATGTCCGCCTTCGCCGACCTCGACGAGATAGGACCGATCGGTATCTGGGACGGCGTGCTCGCACGCACCGTCGATGGCGAGCAGTGCTCGTTCGGAGTCGTCGAACTCGAGCCCGACAGCGTCGTCCGCGAGCACCAGCACCCGAACGAGCAGCTCGGGATCGTCGTCAGCGGGTCGGTGCGCTTCCGTATCGGCGACGAGGAGCGCGAACTCCGGCCCGGCGGCACGTGGCGCATCCCGCCGAATGTCCCGCACGAGGTGACGACCGGGCCCGAGGGCGCCGTCGTGCTCGACGTCTTCGCGCCGCCACGCGCGGACTGGGCAGCGCTCGAGCGGTCCCATCCGACCGCGGCTCGCTGGCCCTCGTAGCGCGTCGCGCCGGCCTAGTGGCCGTTGGTCGAGAAGTGCATGTAGTCCTTCGTGCCGCTCGACCAGTCGCCGCCCCAGCCCCAGCCGATCGAGCGGAACGCACGCACGACCGCCGGGGTCACCATGCCCTTCTTCAGCCGCGACCGGTCGACATAGGGCTGCATCCGTGGGTCGTGCACCTTCCCGCATCCGATGTACGGATTCTCGATCGGGTTGACGTCGACCGCATACCCGTAGGCGTGGTTCGACCAGTGTCCGCTCGCGGTGCCGCCGACGCACGGTGAGGGGACCGAGTCGCGGCACCAGAACGAGCCGGTTACGTCCTCGTCCTCCGGGATGGCGCGCGGTGGCCCGTACATGTCGGAAAGCCGCATGTGCCGGATGGGGAACCCGAGCTTGTACAGCTTCCCGAACACCTTCTGGACGGATCCGGCGACGTCGCGGTGCACGATGATCTGGCCGTCCTGCTTCCGACCGTCGAAGTCGACGTACGGCACGGTGACGATCCGCAGGTCGGAGAGCGATACAGGGCAACCGGGATGCCACTGCCCGTGCTCCAGGTTCGAGCGGAGCGGCGCCGGCAGCGGTCGAATCGACGCGTCGACCTGGTGGAGGGCGACGAGTGCGATCGGCAATGCGAGCAGACGGAGCATCGGCCTCGACTAGGGTGCCCGGCCGGCCGCGGCGCCCGTCAAGCGTCCCGCAGCGTGACGACGATCTTTCCGCGCGGGTGCCCGGCCGCCATGTGCTCGAGCGCGTCGGCGAGCCGGTCGTACGGGAAGACGTCGTCGACGACCGAGGTCAGCTTCCCCGCCTCGAGAAGTTCGCCCAGCGTCTCCATGTCCGCTTTTCCGAGCTTCGCGAGGAAGAACGTGGCCTTCTGGCTCGCGAACATCGCGCCGATCCGGCATCCGGCCAGGTGGGCGAGCGGGCCGAGCAGACGGCTCGTCCTCTTGCCCCCGACGGCCACGACCGTCGCCTCCGGAGTGAGCACGCGCCGCAGCTGCCGGAAGGACCGCGTCCCGGCGATGTCGATCGCGAGATCGAAGCGGCGATCGCTGCGTGTCACGTCCTCCTTCGAGTAGTCGACGATCTCGTCGGCCCCGAGCGAGCGCGCGATCTCGACGCCCTGCGGGCCGCAGACCGCGGTCACCTGGCCGCCGAGCGCCTTCGCGATCTGGATCGCGTAGGTGCCGACGCCGCCCGACGCGCCGTGAACGAGCACCCGCTGCCCCTCCTCGAGCCTGCCCTGGTCGCGGAGTGCCTGCAACGCCGTCGTCGCTGCGACCGGCACGGCAGCAGCACTCTCGAACGTCACGTTCGAGGGCTTCTTCACGATCGCGCGGTCCGACTTCGCGACGACGTATTCGGCGCACGCGCCGGTGCGACCGCCGAAGACCTCGTCGCCCGGGCGAAACTCCGACACGTCGCGTCCGACCGCCTCGACCACCCCGGAGTAGTCGACTCCGATGCGCGTCTCTTTCGGCCCGCGGAGCCCCGTGGTCGCGCGCGCCAGCCACGGACGCCCGGTCACGGCGTACCAGTCGGCGATGTTGACCGAAGCCGCGCGGACGCTGACCAGCACCTCGTCCGGACCCGGCTCGGGCTTGTCGAGCTCGCGGAGTGAGACGACGCGGCCGGGCGCGCCGTACCGCTCGTGGATCGCAGCCCTCATGACGTGGCGCCGTCCAGCGTGAGGACGACGTTTCCCGTCTTCTGCCCGGTCTCGACGTACCGCGTCGCATCGACCACGTCCTCGAGGGGATACGTGCGGTCGATGACCGCGCGGTACGCGCCTGCCTCGACGAGCTCCTTCAGGAACACGATGTCCTCCTTCCTGTACTTCGCCACGCCGAGCGTCACGCGCTTGTTCGTGAGCGCGAGGAGCGGGACGTGCCACATGAACCCGAGGTCCGTCTCGATGTACCTGCCGTCGGGTGCGAGCGAGCGTCGGCAGCGCCGATACGAGTGCATGCCGACCGCGTCGAAGATCACGTCGTAGGTCTTGCCGTTTCTCGTGAAGTCCTCGCGCTCGTAGTCGATCACCTCGTCGGCGCCGAGGGAGCGGACGAGCTCGACGTTCTTCGTGTTGCAGGCGGCGGTCACATCCGCGCCGGAGTGGCGGGCGAGCTGGACGGCCGCGGTCCCCACCGAGCCCGAAGCGCCGTAGACGACGACGCTCCGGCCCTCGCGCAAGTCGGCCTTCCTCAGGCAGGAGAGCGCGATGCACGCGCCGTCGCAGATGGCGGCGGCCTCGTCGAAGCTCATTCCCGCTGGCATGTGGGTAACGGCGCCGGCAGCACGCACGTTGACGAACTCGGCGTTCGCGCCGTGGCCTTTCACGCCGAAGACGCGGTCGCCCACGGAGAACTCGGTGACCAGTCGAGCCGACCGCCTCGACCTCGCCGGCGAACTCCATGCCGAGCGTCCTCCACTTCGGCCGACGGATGCCCGTGAAGTAGCGGACGAAGAACGGCGACCCGCTGCGCCAACCGCAGTCCGTCCGGTTGACGGTGGTGGCACGAACCCGCACGAGGATCTCCTCGTTGCCGGCGACGGGCCGGTCGACGTCGCCGATCCTCAGCACCTCGGGCGGGCCGTATCGGTCATGGACGACGGCTCTCACTTCTTGCCCCTCCGTTTCTCGCTCGACTGCGGGAAGCGGATCGGCCCGCCGGCCTGCTGCCACATGCGCCCGGCGCGATACAACTCCGCCGGCTTGCCGCCGGTCGCACCTGGACGCGCACGCCGACCGGTCGGGATCACCCATCCCTCCTCCGCGAGGATGCTGCGCCGGAAGTTCGCGCCGTCGAGGTGGACGCCCCAGACGGCCTCGTACACGGCGCGCAACTCGGCGAGCGTGAAGGTGGATCCGACGAAGGCGGTGGCGATCCCGCGCAGCTCGATGTCGACCCGAACTCGCTCGACCGCGTCACGGACGATCCGCGCGTGGTCGAAGGCGAGCTCGATCTTGCCGTCGAGCGCGTCCGAGACCGGAACGAGCCCCGCATGCGCGGCGTCCGTGCCCGCCACGACGTCGCCGAGGTCGCGGAGCACGGCGAGATACGCGACCGTCACGACGTTCATGCGCGGGTCGCGGCCAGGATCTCCGTAGGCGCCGAACTGGTTGAGCAGCGCCGCGCCGTCGACACCCGTCTCTTCCACGAGCTCGCGCGTCGCTGCCTCGTCCAGTGTCTCGTTCGGACGCTTGAAGCCGCCCGGAATGGCCCACATCCCCTCGAACGGAGCGACGCCGCGGCGCACGAGCAGCACCTGTAGCTGCCCGTCCGCCATGGTGAGGATCACGACGTCGACGGTGACGGCGAATGCCGGGAACTCCGACGGGTCGTAGCCGGTCGGCACGGGCTCTGTGCGTGCGCGGCCGGTCATGCGCGGTCGGGCCGATCATCGCTAGCCGTCTCGGCGGCGGGGTCCGTCCCGCCGGATGCGGCTGTCGTGCGGACGTCGCCGCGGCCGGCGAACCCGCGCGCTGACGTCGAGGTGCTTGGCGTACTCGTATGGAAGCGCACCGGGGAACATCGCGATCTCCTTGTTGGTCTCGCGCGACTCGTGTCGTGCGTCTCGAGGCGTCGGCACCAGAATTTCGGTGGCCTCAGCGGTGTTGGTATTGGTCATCGTGACCGTTACCGTAGCACCCGGTTCTGGTCATGTCAACCAAAACTTCGCAGCGCGTCAGACACGGCGCCGCCAGCGGGCGAAGACGTCCTCGACCGCCGGCCGGTCCGCGTGAGGCGCGAGGACGTAGAGACGGTCCCCCGCCTCGAGCACCGTGCTCCCGCGAGGCGGGATCGAGTCCTCACCTCGTACGACGACGGCGATGATCGCCGTACGCGGCAGTCCGACCTCGCGCACCGCGGATCCCACGATCGCGTGGTCCGGCGCGACGACGAAGTCGACGAGGTCGAGCTCGCCCAGCGCGTCTACCTCGAGCGGCGCCTGGTGCACCTGCGGCGTCGGGACGACCACGTCGAGCCGTCGCGCGACCCGCTCGAGCGTCGTTCCCTGGAGGATCACCGAGACGACCACCACGAAGAAGACGGCGTTGAAGATCGTGTCGGCGTCCGTCACCTCGCCCGAGGAGAGAACGAACGTCGCGAGCACGATCGGGACCGCCCCACGCAGCCCAGCCCATCCGAGCAGGGCTCGCTCCCGCGTCGTGAAGTCGAACATCGCGGTGGACGCCCACACCGCGACCGGGCGGACGAGGAACACGAGGATCAGCGCAAGTGCGAGACCCGAGAGTGCAACGGCCGTCAGATCGTGCGGGAACACGAGCAGGCCGAGGACGATGAAGAGCCCGACCTGCGCGATGAACGCGAGCCCCTCGTGGAATCCCACGAGCTGGCGCCGGTAGCGCGACGGCGTGCTCCCGATCGCGAGTCCGACGAGGTAGACGGCCAGGAACCCGCTCCCTCCGATCACGTCCGCCGCGCCGAACGACAGCCCGACCGCGGCGAGCGTCGCGACCGGCGCGAACGGCCCGAGTGAGGGGGGAAGCCGCTCGAAGACCCAGGTCGCGGCCCAGCCGAGAGCCACGCCGACCAGGAGGCCGAGTCCGAGCTGGCGGACGACGAGCAGCGCGAGGTCCGGGATCCCGTACGTGTCCGGACTCTCGATCCAGGCGATCAGGCCGAGCGTGAGCGCGATCGCCATCGGGTCGTTGCCGCCCGACTCCGCCTCGAGCGTGCGCGCGAGCCTGCGACGGACGTGCGTGAAGCGAAGCGTGGCGAACACGGCAGCCGCGTCGGTCGACGCAACGACGGCGCCGAGGAGAATCGACTCGAGCCACGAGAGATCGAACAGCGCCTGTGCCGCGACGCCGACGAGCACCGCAGTCACGACCACGCCGACGGTACTGAGCATCGCCGCGGGCGCCGCTACCGCGCGGAGGCGCCGCCAAGACGTCTGGAGCCCGCCCTCGAAGAGGATCAGTGCGAGCCCGATGATCCCGACCTCGCGCGCCAGCTCCGCGTCGTCGAAGTCGATGCCGCCGGGGCCGTCCGAGCCGAGCAGCATCCCGAGCACGAGGAATGCGACGAGCACTGGGACCCCCGTGCGCGCCGCCGCCAGCGCCGCGAACGCGCTGGCCGCCAGGATCGCGCCGACGATGAGAAGAACCAGGCCCTCGTCCATCCTCGTATCCTGTCGGGCCGTCCGGCCGCGCGCCGGGAACGGCCGGCGGTACGTAGACTCGCCCCGTGGTACCGGAGGCGACGCTCGACGACCTCGGCTCGGGGCTCCAGCCGTCGAGCGAGGGCTGGTTCGTGGTCAACGTGCGGGACGCCCAGTGGCTGACCTCGGAGGACGGCGAGAAGCAGCCGTCCGGCTCTGAATGCGCATTCGAGAGCCGAGAGCACTGGTTTCGCCAGTACGGCATCAGGCTCCACGTCCTCCCGCCGGGTCAGTCGAACGGCATGTACCACGCCGAGACCGCGCAGGAGGACTTCCTCGTCCTGTCAGGCGAATGCACGCTGCTCGTGGAGGGCGAGGAGCGGCGGCTCGGGCAGTGGGACTTCTTCCACAGCCCGCCCGAGACCGAGCACATCTTCGTCGGCGCGGGTGACGGGCCGTGCGTGCTCCTCATGGCCGGCGCGCGATCGGAGGACGAGCAGATCCGCTATCCAGTCTCCGAGCTCGCCGCCCGCTACGGCGCGAGCGTGGCCACGGAGACGTCGGAGCCCGACGAGGCATACGCCGACTACGAGCCGTCGCGGCGCGAGCGACCGTCGTACTGGAACCAGCTTCCCTGGGCGTAGCCCTGCGCCCGAGGCGCGCCGAACCGTGACGACGGTGCGTCCGGCCACGAACGCCGACGCGGACGCGATCGGACGCATCCAAGTCGAGACGTGGACGGCCGCGTATGCCGGCCTGCTCCCTCACGAGACGATCGACGCGTTCGACGTGAGCGCGAGGCAGGCGATCTGGCGCGAGGGACTCGAGCGCACTCCGCGGCCTGGGAGCGCGACGTACGTGGCGATCGTCGAGGACGAGGTCGTCGGCTTCGCGACCGTCGGCGCCTCACACTCGGAGGACGGCACGGGCGAGCTGTACGCGATCTACGTCGACCCGTCGAACTGGGGCCACGGTGCAGGGCGCGCGTTGATCGAGCGCGCCGAGGCGTCGCTGCGCGAGTCGGGATTCCCGAAGGCGCTGCTGTGGGTGCTCCGGGGAAATGAGCGCGCGGAGCGGTTCTACCGGGCGGCCGGCTGGGAGCACGACGGCGAGAAGGAGGACGACTTCCAGGGCGCGATGGTCACCGAGCTGCGGTACCGCAAGCGTCTCTGAGGCTTGCGGTAGCGCGCCTAGCGCGGCGCGGGCGCTGCCGGCGGCAAGCTCATCGTCGCGCGCTCGGCGATCAGTGGCGTGGCCGGCACCTTGATCAGTCCGCGCGTCGGTCGATCGAGATCGAAAGTGACGAGTACGAGGAGGCTCACCAGGGCGGCAGCGACGAAGACCGCAACGACTCCTCGGCCGAGTGTGGAGAGATAGAGCGCGAGGAATCCCAGTGCGAAAGCCGCGCCGAGCAACTGGAGCCAGAGAACGGCGTCGGGCACGCGGTTGTTGAGGCCGGCGATGCGCACCGTCTGCTGGTCGATCATCGCGTTGAGGCTGTCGAGATAGAGCCGCGGGGCGCTCGCCGCCGGCTCTTCGTTCATCGCCTCGCCCGCAAGCCGCCAGAGAGCCTGCTGGATGCCTCCCTGCTCGGCGGCCGTGCGGCGGAGGGCTGCGCTACCGGGAATCTCATACGTGAGCTGGATCGCCAGATCGTTGTAGCTCCGCAGAAGCACGAGGGACCGGGTGCGTTGGGGCTCGGCGATCGTCTGTGCTCGAAGGTACGCGGTTCCGATGGTGTTCGCGTCGTCGACGACATGCGCGCGGCGGTCCTGATACCTGCCGACGGCGAGACTCAACCCGAAAGCGAGGATCAGGCCGACCACGCCGAGCATGGCTCCTTGCAGCACTCCGATCGACTCTCGGTAGGAGTCGTGCTGTCGTCGCGCGTACCGGCCGACCAGCACGCCGACGAGGGCAGCGCCTCCGATCACGCCGAAGATCAGGATGCCGAGCTGCCAGCTGGTAAGCGAGAAGAACACGTGCGATGAAGCTAGGTGGGCGAGCGGACATCGCAGGCGTGCGGGCCCGCGCGAACGACATCTGGGGCGCCCCGCGAACTTCCCGCCAGGAAATGCCCGCAGCGACCTACCGTCGTCATCGCCACCTCTTTTCGAGGTGCACGTCGTCCGGCTCTAGCTCGTAGAGCTCCGGGAGCGGCTCGGCCATCGGCTCGTAGCCGCGACGGCGGTAGAAGTCGACCGTGTTCTGCGACGGCACCGCGGACACGACGATCGAGCGGTCGCCCGCCCGCCTCGCGACGCGTTCGAGCTCTTCCGTGAGCGCGACCCCGATCCCTTGCCCGCGGAACCCGTCGCTGACGTACAGATACGCGAGCTGCGCCACGTCCGCTCGCAGGTGAGGAAGCACGATGCCGATGCCGACGAGCCGGTCACCGACGAACGCGCCGAACGTAGCCCCACCCGCATCCGTGAGCCGCTCGCACTCGTCTCGATGGTGCGCGACCGAGTGCTCGCCTCGACCCTCGCTCGACCACGCCGCCGCGCTGAACTCGCCGTGCACCTCGCGCAGCGACCTGCCGTCCTGCACGTACAGCGTGTCGATTTGCTCGGTGCGGTCGATTTCGCCGACGCGGGCGAGTTCGGCCCGAGCGAGCGCCCTGTACTCGATCCCCTCGGAGGTTTGTCTGCGCTGCTCCACGCCGACAAGGATCCCAGACGACACGGGCGGTCGAGAGTCGCGACGGCGGGCACAGCGCGAGCATCACTGGCTCGAAGGGTGCGAGGTGGGTCAGCGCGATGGCAATGCTTCGAAGCGAGTGAGCCGCAGGTGCGCTTCGTTGGCTTACACGAGTCCCACTGCGACGAATTCGGCCACCTGCCCATCGGCGACCACGACATCAGCGCGCTGCACGGCGAAGCCGACCGCACCTGCTGCCCATCGCGCGCTACTTCCGATTGCTGGGCTAGCGCGGGTCGAACCATCAGCTAGACCGCCGCCGCTGTCGGGGCGGGTCCAGTGGCGAGAGACGCAACCCGCGTTCGGGTAGCCGACCCCCCGCCGCACAAGGCGTACGCCAGTAGGTAAAAAGACTGGTGACGATGCCCCAGGCGTCCGTCATCGTCTACGAGTGTCCTGGCTGCGGCAGGGTGGTTGGACCCGGCGAGGATTACGTCGTCGCGCGGGAGTATCCGTTGGCGTCCGATTTCAGCTTGCACATGACGGGGCATCAGGGGGCGGCCCGGGCGATACGTAGGTTCCACGTCGAACACTTCCGGGGTCGCATGGGCGACTACATCTACGAGTTGGTACACGAAGCGTTGCGGTAGGTCGCGCATCGGTCATGGCGCTCGGATAGCCGACCCGCCCCGCGCCGCCTGGTTACTCGCCTGCCTCCCACTCCTCCAGCGTCGGACCGTCGATGTCGACGTCCGCACCGTGTGCCGCCGCTATCTCTAGTGCGCGCGCGAGTGTGACGAAGCCTAGGTCGTGTTCCCTGTCTTCGGCCGCGTCGTCGTCCGGATGCAGGTAGGCGTGACCCAGCTGGCCCTCGTAGGCGCCGTCCCCGTCGTCTTCGGACTTGAAGTAGACGACCGCCACATGGACGAGCTACCCGTTTCGGTCCGCATCGAAGCGTCACCGCGTCCGGGGCAGCCGACCCGCCCTGATGCAGTGACGTGCAAGGACAGCGAGGGGAACGAGTTTCATCTACTGCAACGCGACGCGCGTTAGCGGCGAAGCTGCCGGCTGACGAGCGCGGGCTCGAGGCGGGTTGATTGAGCCAGACGCGCAGCGGGGAGCGTGCGGTGTCAATCGCTTGCGAGCCGCTCGTAGTAGGCGTTGGCGATCTCCAGCGCCTCCTCCTCCGACACAGATCCGGGCGGTCCATGCAGATCCACCGTGTAGACGAATGAACCGTCGGTGAACCCCACCCAGTAGGAGTCGAAGGGTCGTTCGTCGACGGTGCCGACCCTCTCGATGTCCTCGGCGGTTGCGCTTCGGTGGATGCCCCGCGCGCCGGGTATGTCATCCACGTCGAACTCGCTGATCTGTACCGCGCAACTCATTGGGCATGGCTTCTTCGAGTCCTTTTCAAGCCAGTCGAGGGCGCTCGTCGCCCCGTCTTCGGACTGAACCTGGATGACTGAGCTGGTGACGTGAGGTGCCGTTCGGTTGTGCGTCTCGCCGTAGAAGCGAGTCTCGGTACGCGCCCCTTCGAAGCCAGCCTCCTCGAAGACCGCGGTGATCTCTTCGGTGTCGGGATCGATGGCGAAGTCACCGAGTGCCTCGATGAACTCGTCGAAGTCCTCCGTCGCTTGAGGCGTCTCGACAGGATCGGGCTTCGAACCGGGAGCATCCTCCGCGGTGAGGACTCGCTGCGTGAGCGGGGTTGGGGCCGCTGTGTCCGCATCGTCATCTCCGCCGCATCCGGCGAGCGTGACGAGCGCCAGCGCCATGATGACGCCGGCGATCACGCCGAACGTCAGCTTGGTCAGTCTTGACACAGTTGGCCCTCCCGTTGCGTGGGTTTCGCGTCGGAGGGAGCGCCACCTCCAGCCCGCAGTGTGGAGCGACCTTACGAATTCGTTACCGCGATTACAAGCGCCGGGTGGCGACGACCTGCAACCGCAGCGAAGCTGCGAATCGACGGGCACGAGCTGGAGGCGGATGCGCTGAACCGAGGATCTAGGAGAGCAGCGGACGGGCGTAGGCTCGCCGGCGTGAAGCTGGTTCTGAGCTCGATCGTGGCGCTCGTAGTGGCGTCCGCTCCATAACCGGAAACGGGGAAACGGCTGCCCGAGGTATCCGCCAGAGCGAAACCACGCCCCTCATCGCGTGGCTTCAACCCCCAGCCCGCTACCGTGCTCTGAGCGTTGCGCGTGCGCTTCCTCGTACGCATACGTACGAGACGTCGTCGAACCACGCGTGTCCAACAGTGCCCGCGGCGCGTAGATAGAGGCCGACGTAGGCGGCACCGGAGGGGGCGACTCCGGTCACACGCAGCCGCCGCCAGCCGCGCGTGCCGCATGCGACCGGCTCGGACTGAACGCCGCCGACGGCGCGCCCCTCGCCCGTGAACCAGCGGATGGCTGAAGCGCACCTCGCCGCACTTCGAGGTTGCCTGCGCGAAACCCGTCACCGTGGATCGATCCCCCTGCTGCACGGCCGGATCAGGCGGCGCTATCGCGAAGGCAGCGTCAGGCCCTGTCCCCGTGACCACGCCGTCGATCCGACCCGAGGCACGACCCGTCCGCGCGAACTGCGTGTCGCGTGCGAACCCTGCGTTCGACGTCCTGCGGATCCGCCACAGCGCGGGCACCGTGCGCCCGGCTTCGTCGCGCACGGCGTCCTCGAAGCCGCCGTTGAAGCCCATCCACGTGGCCGCCGGAGAAGATTGTCCGGAGCTCGGCGGCCGCGGGCTTGGCCTCACCGGAGACACGGAAGAGGCCGAAGCGGTACTCCCGCGCATTTCCGTGCACGGCGGGGTCGTCCGCCGGAATCGCCTCCGGCGCGAAGTCGGAGAGGATCCAGGGCGCGATCGGAGAGAGGCCGACTCGGCGAGCCACCAGAGCGAGCGAGCGGAGGTAATACCCCTGTTCCGCCTCGCGCGCGGACGGCGAGGCTGGGAGGCCGGGAAGCACCTCGTACGGGATCGCGGTCGAGTAGCCCGTCTCGCCCAGACGCAGCGGCAGCGGCGCGACGGCGTCCCGTGCCCTCTGCGAGGTAGTCGACGGCTAGCTCCGGCCGCCAGTAGAAGTGCGCCGAGTAGAAGTCTGGCTGCGCGGATCCGAGCGCAGCGTGCAATAGGCGCAGGTCACGCGCCGGGTCGAGGGCGGGTACCGAGATGGCGACAGGCAGACGGGCCACATCGCGCACGTAGGGGATCAGCGCTGCCGCCCATTCCGCGGCACCTGAATCCTGCGGCCGGATCTC
This sequence comes from uncultured Gaiellaceae bacterium, assembly GCA_963736935.1. Taxonomy (GTDB): domain Bacteria; phylum Actinomycetota; class Thermoleophilia; order Gaiellales; family Gaiellaceae; genus GMQP-bins7. Next base: position 104,895 of record CAVTQX010000016.1, read on the forward strand.
GTTCTGTAGCTCCACGAACGCGATCCGCGCATCGCCGGCATACGGGGAGAGAACCGCCGCCGCCCAGCGGCGCGATCCTGCGACGTCCGAGTAGTCGTGCCACCAATCGAAGAGGGTGAGTTCGACGCGTAACCCGTGGCGTGCGGCGAGGTCGACGATCTTCTCGAGCCGCGCGCTCATCTCGGCTTCCGGTTCCGGGTAGCCGAACACACGGGCGGGAACGATCACACGAACCGTGTTCGCGCGAAGCCACGCGATCCGAGACAGGTCACGGTCGATCGCCTTGGCGTCGAAGCGCGTCCACATCAGCGTCCAGCCACCGAGCGCGGGGAAGTAGCTGATCGAGCGCACGTCCTCCGGCACGCGCATGTCGTCGGCCGGAGATGCGTGCAGGGCGGCGCCGTCGTGGAAAGCGACGAGTGCCACCGCGAGAACGAACGCAGGACGGGCGTGGAGGCGCACGGGCGCGGCGATCCTACTTCGTTCGTCGAACAACGATCCGAGGCGCCGCGCTCGATCCGTGTCGAGGACGTCGAACCGCTGAAGTAGTGATCTCAGCACGATTTCGAGCTCGGGGACGCTTCAAGGCGACGCAGCCGAGAGGTCGATCAGACGGCCTAGCTGTGCCTGTCGTGCTCGAGGCGATCCGCCACGCTCCGAAGCACCCTCAGCGCTATTCGGGGCGACCGCTCGACGAGTTGTCGGAACGCACGGTCGCTGATCACGAGCAGGCTCACCGGTGAGGTCGCCGTCACTGTCGCCGTGCGTGGTTTGTGAGTGAGGATCGCGATCTCGCCGAACCAATCCCCTGGGCCGAGGTCGGCCAGCTTCCTCCCACCGCGCCTAACGGCGACGGCCCCGTCGACGACGATGAAAAACTCCCGACCAAGCCGGCCCTCCTGGGTCAGCTCCTCGCCCTCCCATGCCATGCGCTCATCCGCGCTAATCGCGACCTCGATGAGCTCGGCTTTCGTGCATTCGGAGAAGAGTGGAATCCGCTTGAGCAGCTTCACCTTCCCGTTCTTGCTAAGGGACACATGGCGATCCTATGCCCGCTTGCGGCAGGCCAAGAAGCGCGGACCTTCAGCGCGACGGGTTGACAATCGGCTTGCGCATTAGCGCAACATCCGGGCGGTGCTGGAGGGCGACAAATGAATCATTCCCGCCCTCTTATACGAAATTCCTGCAAATAGCGATTTATGGAGGCGGCGGGAATCGAACCCGCGTCCGCGGTCGCACCGAACAGAGCGTCTACGAGCGTAGTCCGTGCTTGATCTCACCCGCCGGCCGGTTCACGGACGACCCACCGACGGGCCAGCCATCCTTTAGGCGTCACGCGTCAGGCGATGGCACTCCCTTCGCGCCGAGCCCGATTGTTGGCGTCGAACTCCGGGTCTCGGGCCCAACCCGGGTCGACGTCGCCAGACCTAGCTTCGACTAGGCGGCGAGTGCGAGTTCGTTCTTGTTCGCACTTGCTTTGGTGCCGGTTGATTTACGAGGCCAACCGGCGACCTCGGCTCGCTGCTCTGCCGGAGAACCGACCACGTCGAGACCTGATCGCCCCCGTATGTGTGTTAAGGCGAAGAGGATAGCTGCCGATAAGCGGTGTCGGCCCGACTGTGGGGAAGAGGGAACGGGCCCAGTGCAGGAAAACGAGGGAAAGGACACCGCAGTGGCGTTGATGATGGAGGAGAAGTACGACGATTTCGCCGGCCTGCGCGAGCGGGCGAAGGCGGAGGTGTCGAAGGTCGTCATCGGCCAGGACCGTACCGTCGAGCTGCTTCTCATCGCCGCAGTCGCGCACGGTCACGTCCTCCTCGAGGGCCCGCCCGGAAGCGCGAAGACCCTTCTTGCCCGTGCCGTCGCACACATGCTCGGTGCGGCGTTCAAGCGCATCCAGTTCACGCCGGACACGACGCCGACGGAGCTCAACGGGCAGAACGTCGTCCGCGCAGGCGAGCACCTCTTCATGCCCGGCGCCGTCTTCACGAACGTCCTCCTCGCCGACGAGATCAACCGTACGCCGCCGCGCACCCAGGCCGCCCTGTTCGAGCCGATGGGCGAGCGCCAGGTGACGGTCGACGGCAAGGCGCACAAGCTTCCCGATCCGTTTCTCGTGATCGCGACGCAGAACCCGCACGAGCACGAAGGCGTCTTCCCCCTCCCCGAAGGTCAGCTCGACCGCTTCCTCTTCAAGATCGAGCTCGACTACGCGGACGCCGAGTCCGAGCTCTCGATGCTGAACCTCCCCCACAAGGGCATCGCGCCGGACATGCTCGGCGAGGTCCGACCGCTGCTCGGCGTCGTCGGCCTGGACAAGGCCCGCCAGGAGCTCGAGCACACCGAGGTTCCCGACGCGGTCGGCCGGTACATCGTCGGCGTCGGTCGCAAGACCCGCGAGCTGCCGGGCGTCGAGCTCGGCGTCAGCTCACGGGCGATGATCCACCTCGTGATGGCGGTGAAGGCGAACGCCCGCCTGAACGGCCGGCGAGACGGCCACGATCGAGGACGTCCGCGAGATGGCCCCGTACGTGCTCCGACACCGCATCGCGGTGGCCGAGGGCATGAGCGTCGACACGGTCCTGCTCGACGCCATGTCGAGCGTGCCGGCGGCGGTCTCCGCCGCCCATTTCTCCGGTCTCCTAGCCGGTTCTCGATCGCGGGGGTTGACTCCCCCGGACGGGGCACGGATAGTCAGACGGAGGCAACGGCTGGGGAGCCGGTTGGGAGCCTCGTTCGGACCGCGCTACCATGGCGGCCGATCACCGAGCCGAACGGGGAGGGAACGATCGTGGCATTGCTTGTGGAGGCGCCGTACGAGAGCCTCGTCGACCTGCGCGAGCGCGCGAAGGTCGAGATCGCGAAGGTCGTCATCGGACAGGAGCGCGCGGTCGAGCTGCTGCTCGTCGCTGCGCTCGCACGCGGGCACGTCCTGCTCGAAGGCCCGCCCGGCAGCGCGAAGACGCTGCTCGCGCGTGCTACGGCGCACATGCTCGGCGCGTCGTTCAAGCGCATCCAGTTCACCCCGGATACGTCGCCGGCCGAGCTCACCGGCGTCAACACGATCCGCGCGGGCGAGCAGATCTTCTTCCCCGGCTCGGTCTTCACGAACGTGCTGCTCGCGGATGAGATCAACCGCACGCCTCCGCGCACGCAGGCCGCGCTTCTCGAGGCGATGCAGGAGCGCCAGGTCACGGTGGAGGGCAAGCAGCATCGGCTCCCCGACCCGTTCCTCGTGATCGCGACGCAGAACCCGTACGAACACCGCGACGTGTTCGAGCTCCCCGAGTCGCAGCTCGACCGCTTCCTCTTCAAGCTAGAGCTCGACTACGCGGATGCCCAGAGCGAGTTCGAGATGCTCGACCTGCCGCACAAGGGCATCGCGCCGGACATGCTCGGTGAGGTGCGGCCGCTGCTCGGCGTCGTCGGTCTCGACCGCGCCCGGGACGAGCTCGACTCGACGGATCTCCCCGAAGAGGTCGGCCGGTACATGGTCGCCATCGCACGTGCGACCCGCGACATTCCGGGCGTCGAGCTCGGGGTGAGCTCCCGCGGCGTGATCCACCTCGCGAGCGCAGCCCGCGCCAGCGCACGGCTGAGCGGCCGTGACGAGGTCACGATCGACGACGTGCGCGAGATCGCGCCGTACGTCCTGCGGCACCGGATCATCCTCGACGAGGGCCGGAGCGCCGACGACGTGCTCCGCACCGTGCTCGAGCAGGTTCCCGTGCCCGAGCGCATCTACACGCTTCGCTAGGCGGCTGATTGCCGAGGGGCCGGATCGCTCCGGCCCCTGTCAGCTCTCAACGTGACGCCGCCTCCTCGAGCGCGCGCCGCGTGAGGACGCGCGCCAGATGCCGGCGGAACTCCGAGCTCGCGGCGTGGTCGGACGGCGGCTCGGTGCCGTCCGCGGCCACGGCTGCCGCGTCCTCGATCGACCCGCCCTCTGCAAGCGTCTGCTCGGTCGCGGTCGCACGCAGGGACGTGGCTCCCATGTTCGTGAGCGCGATCGACGCTCGTCCCGGCGAGCCGTTCGAACGCTGAACGACGGCGGCGACAGCCACGGTCGCCCAGTCCTGGGCGCGGCGGTTCATCTTCACGTAGGACCACCCGCCTGAGCCGAGCTTCGGCACGCGGACCTCGACGAGCAGCTCGTCGGGCGCGAGCGCGGTCTGGAACACGCCCGTGAACAGGTCGGTCGCAGCGATCGTCCGCTGGCCGGCCGTGCCCCGGGCGACTACCTCGCCGTCCAGCGCCAGAACGACGGAGGGCAGGTCGGAGGCGGGATCACCGTGGGCGATCGAGCCTCCGATGGTGCCGCGGTGGCGCACCTGCGGATCGCCGACCTGGCCCGCAACCGACGCGACGATGGGACAGTGCTCGCGCAGCAGCGCCGACTCGGCGACGTCCTTGTGCCTCGTGAGAGCGCCGATCGCGATCGCGTCGCCGTCCTCGCGGACATAGGAGAGGTCTTTGATACGACCGACATCGATCAGCAGGTCCGGCCTGGCGAGCCGGAGCTTCATCGCCGGCAGCAGCGAGTGCCCGCCTGCGAGAAGCTTCGCGTCCTCCCGCTTGCCGAGGAGCTCGATCGCGTGATCGGGGTGCTCGGCGACGACGTAGTCGAACGGCGCGGGGATCACGTCCTCACCTCCTCGATCGCCTTCCAGACTCGCTCGGGCGTGGCCGGGAGCCCGACGTCGGTCACACCGAGGTGCGAGAGGGCGTCGACAACCGCGTTGATCACGGCCGGAGCGGCGGCGATCGTGCCGGTCTCCCCCACGCCCTTCACGCCGAGCGGGTTGTCGGCCGCGGTCTCGGTGCGGTCCGTCTCGAACGACGGCAACTCCGCCGCCGACGGGACGAGGTACGTCGCCATCGTCGTCGTGAGGAGGTTGCCCTCCTCGTCGTAGAAGCCCTCCTCGTACAGCGCCGCGCCGATTCCTTGCGCGACCCCGCCGTGCACCTGCCCGTCGATGACCTGCGGGTTGACGGGATTCCCGACGTCGTCGACGGCGACGTAGCGAAGGAGCCGCGTATCGCCCGTCTCGGTATCCACCTCGACGACCGCCGCGTGTGCGCCGGCGGGCCACGAGAAGTTCGGTGGGTCGTAGACGGCGGTCTCCTCGAGCCCCGGCTCCATCCCGTCGGGAAGGTCGTGCGCGGCGTGCGCCGCGAACGCAGCGCCCTGGATCGACATGTTCCGATCGGGCGAGCCTCTGACCGAGAACGTCCCGTCCGTGAACTCGAGGTCTTCCTCGGACACCTCGAGCTGGTGCGCGACGATCGTTCGAGCCTTGGCGATCACCTTCTCGCCGGCGTGCCAGAGCGCAACCCCGCCAACCGAGAGCGACCTGCTGCCGTACGTGTCCATCCCGAGCTGGGACGAGGCCGTGTCGCCGTGGATCACCTCGATGTCGTCCACCCCGACGCCGAGCTGGTCGGCGACGATCTGTGCGAACGTCGTCTCGTGGCTCTGGCCGTGCGGCGACGTGCCGACCACCACCTGGACGGAGCCCAGCGGCTGGAAGCGGATCGTCGCCGCGTCCCAGCCTCCGACCGCGTATCGGATCGCTCCGAGGATCCGCGACGGTGCGAGGCCGCACATCTCGTTGTAGGTCGAGAAGCCGACGCCGACCTGCTTCGCGTCGCCGCGCTCGCGACGCGCAGCCTGGTCGGCCCGGATCGTTGCCAGGTCGAGACGCTCGAGCAGCCTGTCGAGCGTGGCCACGTAGTCGCCCGAGTCGATCGTGAGCCCCGACGCCATCGTGTGCGGGAACTCCTTGACGAAGTTCTTCCGCCGAAGCTCGATGGGATCCATCCCGAGCTCCTTCGCGAGCGCATCCATGGTCCGCTCGAGGACGTACGTCGCCTCTGGCCTGCCTGCCCCGCGATACGCGTCGGTCGGCGTCGTGTTCGTGAAGACGCCCGTGAACGTGACGCTGTAGTTGGGGATCGCGTACGGGCCCGAGTAGATCCACGCCCCGAGCAGCGGGATACCGGGCGTGACGAGCTCGAGGTACGCGCCCATCGCGCACCACGCCTCCGACTTGACTGCGGTGATCGTGCCGTCTCGTGTCGCGGCGAACGTCAGCTCGTGCACGACGTCGCGTCCGTGGATCGTGCCGACGTAGTTCTCGGCGCGCTCCTCCGTCCACTTCACCGGGCGCCCCAGGCGCCGGGCAAGGATCACGGCGAGTGGTCCCTCGCCGTAGATCTGGATCTTCGAGCCGAACCCTCCGCCGACGTCCGGGGCGATGACCCGGATCTTCGACTCCGGGATCCCGAGCACGAGCTGGAGCGCGAAGCGGAGGATGTGCGGCGTCTGCGTCGCGGACCACAGCGTCACCTCTCCGGTCGGGCCGACCTGCGCAAGCACGCCTCGCGGCTCGATCGCGTTCGGTATGAGCCGCGGCTGGAAGTAGCGCCTCGTGACGACGACGTCGGCCGCCGCGACCGCATCCTGAGCCCCGTCCGTCTCGAGCTTCCAGACGTAGCACTCGTTCGTACCGAGGTCGTCGTGGACGATCGGTGCTCCATCAGCGAGCGCCTTCTCGACGTCCGCGATCGACGGCAGCGGCTCGTAGTCCACCTCCACGAGCTCGGCCGCGTCCTTCGCGAGCGCCCGCGTCTCCGCGACGACGACCGCGACGGGATCGCCCTGGTAGCGGGCCTCGTCGGATGCGAGTGGATAGTGGGGCGGCATCTTGATGTCCTCGGTGACGGGCCACGCGCACGGCAGGCCTCCCGCCCACTCGTCCGCGAGGTCCGGCCCCGAGAAGGCCGCGACGACCCCTTCCGTCGCGCGCGCGGCATCGAGCTCGACGCTCTTGATCCGAGCGCGCGGGTACGGAGACCGGACGACGGCCATGTACACGGTGCCGGGAAGCGTGAGGTTGTCGACGAACGTGCCCCGCCCGCGGAGGAGCGATGCGTCCTCCTTCCGCTTGACGGACGTTCCCATCACCTTCGGCGCTGTCTCAATGGCGGTCATGACGCCACCCCCGCGGCCGATGCGACCGCCTGGACGATGTTGTGGTACCCGGTGCAGCGGCAGAGGTTCCCCTCGAGGCCATCGCGGATCGCGGCTTCGTCTGTCGCGGAACCGCTGTCGATGAGGCTGACCGCCGCGAGCACCATCCCCGGCGTGCAGTAGCCGCACTGCAGCGCGTGATGATCGTGGAACGCCTGCTGCACGGGATGGAGCTCGCCGTTCCTCGCGAGCCCCTCGATCGTCGTGATCTCCATGCCGTCGGCCTGGACGCCGAGCATCGTGCACGACTTCACCGACTCGCCGTTCACGAGCACGGTGCACGCCCCGCACGACGAGGTGTCGCAGCCGACGTTCGTTCCGGTGAGACCGAGCCGCTCGCGGAGCACGAAGACGAGAAGCTCCCGCGGCTCGAGCTCGAGGTCGTGCTGAACGCCGTTCGCGGACAGCGTCACGCGTCGCATCGACTCTCCTTTCCCCTCGATGTGCAGCGAGCGTAATACGGCGACGGACGGTGCGCCACTCGACGACGCGCAGCTGGTCAAGACGCTCCGGATCCTCTAGCGTGGAGGGGTCGACAGAGGGGGGATGCGAAATGCGCATCGCGTCATCGGTCACCGCGATCTCCTGGATCCCGTCGGATGCGATCGAGGGGATGCCGAAGCTCCCGTTCGAGCTCGGAGTCGCCCGCTACGACAGCCCGCCGCCGGACCACATCGAGGAAGGCGACCTCGAGCGCCTGCGAGCGGAAGACCGCTTTCGCGAGGCGAACGAGCTCGCCGCCTGGATCGAGGTGGAGGACGGGAAGATCGTCGGCCACGGATACGAGGGCGCGGGGCTCGTCGGCTCGACGACGTTCAATCTCGGGATCAGGGACATCACGATCCCCGGCGTCGCGTTCGAGGTGCTGCGGTCGGAACCCGAGGTCGACGGCGACGCGGTCCGGTTCGTGCAGACGGTCGGTGGTCGCGCCGGGTTCCCGGCCCCGCGCAAGGTCGTCGGCAGGCCGTTCGTGAGGATCCAGTCGGCTACCGCTTGGACGACGCTCGCCCTCACGATCCGAGCGGACGGGTCGTCGGAGCACGAACTCGTCGGCGCGAGCACGTTTCCGAGGCACTGGGTGTACGACAGCGAGGGGAACCTCGACGCGAAATCCGGGACGATCGACTTCAAGGCGTGGTACCAGGGTGCGCACGGCGAGCACACGCCGTGGGGCGACGAGGAATCGGACGCATTCGTCACCGCCGCCGAGAGCGCGCTCGAGCGAGAGATCTCGCGCGAGCTGATGGCAGGCCAGCAGATCCCCGAGCGGCGCAACCTCGACGCCGGCGAGACGCTGGTCGAGCAGGGCGCCCCGGGGGACGAGCTCTACCTCGTCCTCGACGGCGTTCTGGCCGTCGAGATCGACGGCGAAGAGGTCGCAGAGATCGGGCCCGGCGCGGTTGTCGGCGAGAAGGCCCTCCTCGAGGGCGGAGCGCGGACGGCGACGCTCCGCGCGCAGACGCGCTGCCGGGTCGGAGTCATTCCGGGCGACCTGATCGACCTGCAGGAGCTCGAGGACCTCGCCGCAACGCGGCGCGCGTAGCGCTTCGGCGCGGGCTAGCGGCGGCGTTTGAGAGCGCGCTCGATGTCGCGCTGCGCGTCACGCTCGGCGACGACGCGCCGCTTGTCCGACCGCTCACGCCCGCGTGCGAGCGCGATCTCGACCTTCACGCGGCCGTCCTTGAAGTACATCCGCGTCGGGACGAGCGTCAGGCCCTTCTCGCGCACCTTCCCGTAGAGCGACTCGATCTCGTCGCGATGGAGGAGGAGCTTGCGATCGCGGTCGGACTGGTGTCCGAGCCCTCCCGCCTGTGCGTACTCGGAGATCGACGCGCCGACGAGCCAGGCCTCGCCGTCGCGGATGTCCGCATACGCCTGCCCGAGCAGCACGTGGCCGTCCCGCACGGACTTCACCTCGGAGCCGGTCAGGACCATGCCGGCCTCGACACGCTCGATGAGCTCGTAGTCGCGTCGTGCGCGCCGGTTCTCGGCGATCAGCTTCCCGGTTGCCGTTTCCTTGGCCATGTCAGTGCGATGCGGCCACCAGCGGCCGCCTTCAGAGATCTTGCTGCGCTCGGAATCTCCGCGCGAGCGGAGGTTCCGAGCTTGCAGCAGTGTAGGGACGGTCAGTCGTCCGGAAGCGCGGAGGCGAAGCGGCGGGCGACTTCCTTCAACATCGCGAGCGCGATCGAGGGCTCCGACTCGACCACCTCGAGAGCGACGTCGCGTGGCACAGCGAGACAGCGCATCTCCGTCGCCGCTCGCACACGCGCATTCCGTCGTCCGCCGGGTGCGAGGACCGTGAGCTCGCCGAAGAACGTCCCGGCCGGGAGATCGACGGAGCCGCCCCGCCACTCGACCGTGGCCGTGCCGTCGAGGATCACGAACATGCCGGATCCGGCATCGCCCTCCATGGCGACGATCTGCCCGGCCTGGCACGTGAGCTCTCCGGCCTCGGCTGCGAGCCGTCCGAGGGCGGCGTCGCTCGCTCCTTCGAGAAGAGGAATGGCACGAAGGTCGTCCGGTGTCACGTGCGAGTTCATATCACGCGCGGGCAGCGATCCCGGCACAGCGGTCGCAGAGCTGGAACCAGGGCGCGCAGGAGCGGCCGCAGGAGCGGCAGCGGCCGATCGTCGGCGACTCGACCTCGACGCGCAGGCGAGCGACCACGCGCTCTGCGGCTGCCGCCTCCAGCGCCGCCGCACGCTCGATCGTCACACCGCCCACCCCCGGGTACTGGAGCGCGAACCAGCGGAGGATGCTCGCCTCGCGTCCGGCCTGCTCCGCGTCCTGGAGCGGGGCGCCGCGAAGTCGCACGGTGTCGAGCAGGAAGTTCAGCTGCGGCCGGGCGATCCGGTCGCCGGCGATCGCGAGGGCGAGCGTCGCGAGGAGCTCGAGGCCGTCCTCGTCGACCGGAGCGTTGACGAGCTTCCACGTGTCGGAGAGCGACAGGCGTCGTCCTCGCTCGGCCAGCCGTCGCTGCACGGCCTGCGCGCGGAGCCGAAGCGGCTGCAGCGACTCCACGGCGAGCCAGCTCTCGAATGCCCACTCGCGCAGCGCGACCCGGTGCCAGGCGACGAGCGCCGCGTCGAGCTGGAGCGGGCTCTCCACGCCGAGATCGGACAGCTGCGGCCGGATGCGAGCCTCGTCCACCGCGCGGTAGCCGAGGTGGCCGCCCGGGAGCGTGACGTGGGGCTCCAGCGCCGACTCCACGAGCTCGGGGTCGGCCGTGCCCCAGCCGAGGCCGGCGAGCACGCCGACGTGTCCGCGCTCGACGAGGCCGAACCGTCCGGCGCGCCCGGCGATCTGCGCGAGTTCCCACGGCAGCAGATCGCGGCGCTCCTCACCGTCGAACTTGTTCGTCTCGGCGAAGAGGAGCGTCTCGCACGGGAGATTGACCCCATGGCCGAGGACGTCGGTGGCGACGCAGACGTCGGCAGCGCCCGTGAGAAAGCGCTCGATCTCCTCGCGCCGCGAGGCGAGTGGCATGGCCCCGTAGAGGACCGCGACGCGCCCGGGGTGCAGCCGGTTCACTTCTCCCGCGAGCGCGAGCACGGCCCGGCGGCTGAACGCGACGACGACCGTGCCCGGCGTCAGTGAGCGAAGCGTGCGCTCGCCGACGAACTCGAGGGGGAGCTTGCGCTCGAAGACCTTCAGCTCGTGCTCGGGGAAAGCTCGATCGACGAGCGGGAGCGCATCGAGAGCCCCGAGCAGCAGGATCTCGCGGTACTCGCCGGCGAGAAGCAGCCTCGTCCAAGCGGAGCCGCGCTCGGTGTCGTCCGCCCACTGCACTTCGTCGAGCACGAGCAACTCCCCCGCCCGCGGCGCCATCTCGACGGTCGAGCAGATGACCGGCGCGTGCTCGTTGGTGCGCTCCTCGCCGGTGATCAGGCCGACGTGCTCCGGACCGATCCACTCGCCGAGGCGACGATGCGCTTCCTGCGCGAGCATCCGCAGCGGTCCGGCGTAGACGCCGGAGCGCTTGTCCGCCAGTTCACGGAGCGCCGCGTGCGTCTTTCCGGAGTTCGTCGGGCCGAGGTGTGCGACGACCCGCTCGGGCGCCGAGCTACGGGCCGGCAGCGAGATGGTGACCCGCTTCTCCGCGGCCTGGACCGCCTGCGTCGGCCGACGTCGTGCGCGATCGCTGCGGCTCGGCCGCTTCTGTCGCCCGCGAGCGGGCCGGCGGCTCCTCATCCGCTAGACGCGCAGGAAGCGGCGGAGCGTTAACCCCGAGCCGATCGCGCCGATCGCAAGGCCGCCGAAGACGAGAATCGCGGCCGTCCACGCGAAGGCCATCGCGCGGACGTCGGGATCGTCCTGGATGTGGCCGAGGATCTGCGGGACAGCGACTTCGCGGCCAAGGAACAGCAGGATCACGGCTGAGAGCGACCCGACCAGGCCGGTGAGCACACCCTCGAGCATGAACGGCCCGCGGACGTACCAGTTCGACGCACCGACGAGCTTCATCACCTCGATCTCGCGGCGGCGCGCGAAGATCGATAGCCGGATGGTGTTCGCGATCAGGATCGTCGAGGCCGCCAGGAGGATGACCACGATGATCCCGAAGACGACCTGAATGCCACGCGCGATCTGCAGGATGCGCTGCGAAACCTCCTTGCCGTAACGCACCTGGTCCACGGCCGGGAGCTTCGCCTTCTGGACGGAAATGGCGATCGCCTCGGTGTCCTCACCCCGCTTCGGAACGACGTCGAAGGACGCCGGCAGCGGGTTCGACGCGAGGTTCGCGGTCAGCTCGGGGTTGCGCTTGCGCATGATCGCGAGCGCCTCGTCCTTCGAGATGAAATTGATGCCGCCCGGCTTGATGCGGGGATCCGACTCGAGCTTCACGCGGAGTGCGTTCACCTGCTTCGTCGTCGCCGCGTCCGCGATGTACACGTGGACGGCGAGCTCGCGCTTCTTGTCGTCCGACCACGAGACGAGCCACGTGCCGAGCCCGATGAAGACGCCGATGAGGAACATCCCGATGAGCACCGAGAGGGCCGAGGCGACGGTCGTGGAAACGTTCGCCCCGATCGAGCGAAGCGCCTCGGCGAAGACGATCCGGATCCTGGTCATTCCTCGGCGTACCCTCCACGCCGTTCATCGCGCACCAGCTTGCCCGCCTCGAGCGCGATGACCCGCTTCCGCATCTTGTCGACCATCTCGCGGTCGTGGGTGACCATGATGATCGTCGTCCCGGTGCGGTTGATCCGGTACAGGAGCTGCATGATCCCGACCGACGTGTCCGGGTCGAGGTTTCCCGTCGGCTCGTCGCAGATGAGAAGCGGCGGGTGGTTGACCATGGCGCGGGCGATCGAGACGCGCTGCTGCTCGCCGCCCGAGAGCTCCTCGGGGCGCGAGCTCATCTTGTGCGCGAGCCCGACGAGGTCCATCACCTCGGGAACCTTCCTGCGGATCAGCGCGTTCGACTCACCCTGCACGCGGAGCGCGTAGCCGATGTTCTCGGCGGCGGTGCGGTTCGGGAGGAGCTTGAAGTCCTGGAACACGCAACCGAGGTTCCGCCGGAGGAGCGGCACCTTCGAGCCCTTCAGCCTGGCGAGGTCGCGACCGCCCACGATGATCCGGCCGGACGTCGGCTCCACCTCCTTCAGAAGGAGGCGGATCATCGTCGACTTCCCGGAGCCCGAGGCCCCGACGATGAAGACGAACTCGCCCTTCTCGACGACGAACGAGACGCCGTCGAGCGCGGTGACGTGATTGGTCTCGTACACCTTCCGGACGTCCTCGAGCACCACCATCGCGGCAGCGCTCGAGCCGTCGCGCGCTGCCTGATCTGCTGCGGTCGTTGCTGGTTCGGCGAGGGCCGTCATGTGCTGAGTCTCCGAGTCGTCATCCGGCACCGGGAATTAGCGCTCACACAGCCCGACAGGGCTGTAACCGGGTCGTGGGAACGCTGCAGTGTAGCCGAGGTTTCACCTGCATTTAGACCACCTGCCCCGCCGCCTTGGCGAGGAGGTAGGCGCGGACGAATCCGTCGAGGCCGCCGTCGAGAACGGCCTGCGTGTTCCCGACCTCGAAGTCGGTCCGATGGTCCTTCACCAGCTGGTACGGGTGCAGCACGTACGAGCGGATTTGACTCCCGAACCCGATGTCCTGCGCCGCGCCACGCTCGCGCGCCAGCTCCGCCTCGCGCTTCTCCTCCTCGAGCTCGGCGAGGCGCGAGCGCAGAATCCGCATCGCCGTCGCCTTGTTCGAAGTCTGCGAGCGCTCGTTCTGACACTGGACGACGATGCCCGTCGGCAGGTGCGTGATGCGCACTGCCGAGTCGGTCTTGTTCACGTGCTGTCCACCCGCGCCGCTCGAGCGATACGTGTCGATGCGGAGGTCCGACTCGTCGATCTCGACCGGCACGTCATCGGGAAGGAGCGGCGCGATGACGACCTGGGCGAACGCCGTGTGGCGGCGATGCGCCGAGTCGAAGGGCGAGAGCCGGACGAGCCGGTGCACGCCACGCTCCGCCTTGAGCGTCCCGTACGCGTTCTCTCCCTTGACCGCAACGGTCGTCGACTTGAGGCCCGCCTCCTCCCCCGGACTCGCCTCGAGCACCTCGGTCTCCCAGCGACGGTCGGAGGCCCAGCGGAGGTACATGCGCAGGAGCATGTCGGCCCAGTCCTGTGCGTCGGTCCCGCCCGTCCCGGCATGGATTTCGAGAATCGCGTCGCCGGCGTCGTACTCGCCGTCGAAGAGCGCGTCCTCACGCATCCGCTCGAGTTCCCGCTCGAGCGACCGGACCAGCTCGGCGATCGCCGCCTCGTCCTCGCCGAGCGCGAGGAACTCGGTGGCGTCCTCGTGCTCCGAACGCAGGCGGTCGTAGCGCTCGAGCTTGCGCGCGATCCGAGAGTGCTCCGTGGAGATGCGCGTTGCAGTCGCCTGCTCGTCCCAGAACCCGGGAGCGCCCATCGCCTCCTCGAGCTCGGCGCGGCGCCGCTCTAGGTAGTCGGGGTCAAAGGTAATCACGGACCCAGGCGAGCTGGGCCCCGATCTCCTCGAGGCGCTCGTCGAGCGGCTTGCTGTCTACCTCGGCCACGCGCCAAGCGTAGCCGCGCCCGGCGTCGGACTCCTACGAGGAGCACGTCGTGGCGGCGGCGTCACGCATCCGCGCCGGTCGCGCGCTTCTGCATCGGGGAACCCGCGCTCGTCGGCAGAGTGTCGTCAGCCGTCGTGCGAGTCGTTTCGACCGCGGCAGGCCCGTCGAGCGTCGTCGACGATGCAGCGAGATCCGGCCGGTCGTCGCTCCCGCCGCAGCCGCTCGGAGCCAGTACCGCGACGCATGCTCCGCCGCTCCACCTCATGTGGGCTCGACGATACGCAGCGCGAACGTCGGTTGTAGGTGAGAAGAAAGCGTCTACGTGGTATGAGAACGCCGTGACGAGCCTACGGAAAGCACTCCGGTCGTGTCATTCGGTCGAGGCCGAGCTCGCCATCGCGGGCCTCGTCCTCCTCGCCTGGCAGGCCCTGCGCATTCCGCTCGAGGGTCGAGTCGGAGTCTCGCTCGACCACGCCGGCGACGTGCTCCGTCTCGAGCATGCGCTGTCGCTCGACATCGAGGCGTCCGTGATCGACCGCGTCTCAGGAACCGAGCTCGAGCCGGCGCTCGCCTGGATGTACCGAAACATCCACCTCCCCGTCCTGTTCGCGTTTCTCGCTGCTGTTCGTCTCTCGAGGCCCTCGCAGTACCCGTTCGTGCGCTCCGTGTTCGTGCTCTCGTTCATTCCCGCGCTCGTCGTGATCTGGATGTTCCCGCTGGCGCCGCCACGTTGGCTCACCGAGCTGGGCCTCGGACCGGCGCCGGCCGACTCGGAACTCGGGGCCAGCGGCGCGCTGTTCCACAACGAGACGGCCGCCGCCGCAAGTCAGCACTTCGGCTTCGCCCTCTTCGTCGCGGTCGTGTCGCTCTGGCTCTTCCCCCGGTCGCGCGTCGCGTGGGCGGCCGCAGCGTACCCCGCCCTCGTCTTCATCATCATCGTCGGGACGGGGAACCACTACGTCTTCGACTGTGTCGTCGGAACGCTGACGTTCGCGCTCGCCGCAGTCGCGGCGATCGTCCTGCACGGGGCCGTTTCCGGGCGGTCGGTCGCTGTCCAGCCCGGGGTCGGGATCGCGGCGATCGGATACGGGTTGATCGCGGGTGGGCTCGTCACGCTGCACCTGACGGCGCTCACGAGCTGGACCAACATCGCGGGCGCGCTCGAACTCGTCGCCGGGGTCTTCGCCGTCGCCTCGTCACGGCTCGAGTCGATCGAGCCGCTGGCAGACGAACGGTCGACAGGCAGCCACTAGTCCCCGAGAGCGCCGCCGCCGCTCAAACGGGCTTGTTGGTCGATCACGCTTCGTTGATCTTGGCTAGGCGGGGACTTCCTGGGGCGCGGCCGGTTGCGCGGCTGACGCCGGGTCCTTCGAGTCGTCTTGCGCCTCCGGTACGCCGGCTCGTACGGCTTCGAGCTGCGCGGCTACCGCAACACCGAAGAGAATCGCGAGCGCCGAGAAGACCGTCCACAGCTGCAGCGCCACGAGGCCGGCAAGCGAACCGTACGTCTGACCGAACGTCTTGGAGAAGTTGAATACGACCGCGAGCAATATCGTCGTCAGTGTCCACGCGCCCACTCCAATCCCTGCACCGAACGCAAGCCACGGCCAGCCCGGCTGCCTGCGCTTGGGCGCCCAGCGAAAGAGCATGGAGAGCCCGGCAGCGACGAGCGCTACCCCGACGGGCCAGCGGGCGGCCAGCCAGAACGAGCGCAACACGCCGTGGTCGACGAGGCCGCGGCCAAAAGCGAGCAGCGCGAACGCCGTGGCGATCACGGCGCCGGCGCTCAGCGCGAGCACGAACGCACGCTTGTACTTCTCCGTGAACGGACGGTCCTTCTCGAGTCCGTAGATGCGATTCATCGCTCGCTCGAGTTGCCCCATCGCCATGGTGGCTGTGACGGCGGTGCCGACGAGGCCGAGGGTCAGCGGGAGATAGCGATGATGGCGGCCGACACGCGTCGCTTGCGATACCGCGTTGGTCAGGAGGTCGCTCGTGGGGCCGGGGGCCGACGCCTGGATGGTGTCTAGGAGCAGCTGACGAAATCCCGCGGAGCCGGTCGCCACTGCGACGCCGACCACGACGACGAGCCCTTGTACGAGCACGAGCGATATCGAGAAGGCGAGGCCGCGAGCATGTGTCGTCCCGTCCGCAGCGCGAAGGCGCACGATCGCATCCTTGAGCAGCACCATCCGACCGGTGGACAGGAGCGTCTTGCGGGCGTCGTCCCCCGTCAGCTCCCAGGTTTCCTTGACGAGCGAAGCCGTGCTCACTGGGCCTCCGCGGGGGCCATCACCATGAGGGCCTCCGGCTTCACTTTCACCTTGAGGCGCTTGACCTGTTCGCGGTCTCCCCCGTCGAGCTCGTACAGCACCTTGCGGTCGAACTCGACATCGATTCGCTCGGCCTTCGTTGCTTGCACGAAGGGGGATTGAGCAACGGAGCCGATCGCCGTGCGGGCAACGGTCCGCGCCCACTGCCCAAGGCTTTCTGCATGAGTCACTCCGACCTCGAGCAGTCCGTCCTCGGGCGATGCACTGTCGAAGGCCTCGAGTCCGCCGAAGAGCGCGCCGACGTTACCGACCAGCAGACAGCTCGCGTCGCCTTTGTACCAGAGGTCTCCGTTCACCTCAACGCGCGTCTTGAATGGCTCGAGCCGAAGGTTCTTCGAAGCCGCCCAGACATAGGCCAGGCGCCCGTATTTGTCCTTCGGACCACCGTCGGCGTCGCGGATCATTCGCGCATCGAGCCCCGCGCCGGCCATGACTGCGAAGTGCTCGCCGTTCATCTTCCCGAGATCGAGTTTGCGCTCACGGCCGTGGAGACCCACATGCACGGCCTCGCTGATGTCATCGGGGATGCCGAGATTCGATGCGAAGAGGTTTGCAGTGCCTGCGGGAAGAATCGCGAGGCGGGCATCGGACCCCGACAGAACATCGACGCACCGCTGAACCATCCCGTCGCCGCCCCACACGAATATGGTCTCCGCGCCCGCGGCGAGAGCCTTCTCGACACGCTCCGGGGCGTACTTGCTCTTCGGCACTTCCGACCAGATGGGGTCGCTCACTCCGGCTCGCTCGAGCACCTGCCTGAGCTCGTCGAGCCCGCCCCCCATCGACTTACCCGCGTGAGCGACGACCGCGACCGAGCTCATGCGGACTCTCCGCCGACGGTGACGCCGTCGCGACGCTCTGTCGCCGCCCTGGCCGCGCGAGCCGCGAAGACGAGCACGCTGAGGGCTCCGAGTCCGAGCAGCACTCCAGCGACCACGTCGCTCAGGTGATGCATCCCGCGATACGCCCGCGACCACCCGACGAAGACGGGGATCGCGACGCCGACCATGACCGCGAACACACGGACGACGGCGTTGTGGATCCGCGACGCCAGTAGGAGGAGAAGGCCCCCGTACAGCGCGATGGATGCCGCGGTGTGACCGGAGGGGTAGCTCGCGTCGACCGGCAGGCTCTCGAGTCGCGGCACGTCCGGGCGCTGGCGCTCGACGATCATCGAGGTCACGCGATAGGTCGCCGACTCGACCGCGACGACGAACAAGATGAAGGCTGCCAGGAGCCAGCGGCGCATGAGCAAGAAGGTCACGAGACAGACGCCGATCACTGCCGGAATCACGAGACCCCCGGCGAGCGTGGATCCGACCCACGAGATGTGTTCCTGCGTTGATGACCGGTTGTCGGCCAACCAGCGGCTGAGGTCCTCATCGGCCTCGTCGAGACCGCCTATCGGCAACAGCACATGGATCAGCACGAGCCCGAGGAACACCATTGCGGTGACGAGTAGCGCGTACCCGGCGAGGAGGGCGACCACGAAGACGCGAATCGGGTTCTGTGGTCCGAAGGTTCGCGAGAACCGGTCGGCAAGTCCGTTCGGTGTCGGCTCGAGAATCTGCGGGCCAGGCCTCTGAACCCGATCGTCGCCGCGAGCCTCGAGAGGCGGACGCGGGACGGTGATGACCTCCGCGTCCATGAGAGCCGGGTTTACCCGATCGATACAGGGGTAAAACATTGCGGCTCTTGCGCCTCGAGCGCGATAGCACCCCGATTCGATGCCGATCCTCGCTCTTCTCCTCATTGCTTTCGCGGCCGGCGCTCTCGTCACCTGGGCGGCGCTGCGCTACCCGTCGCCCGTAACCAAGCCTCCGACCGAGCTGGCGGAGGTGGCTTCGGAGCAGCTCGGGACCCAGATGGAGCGCCACCCGTCGCTCCTTCGTCTCGTTCGAGGCCGGCTCGATCCGGCCACGGCGACCGGCCTCGCACTCACGCTGGCGCTGGGCCTCGCGATCGTGGGCGGAGTCCTCGTGGGCCTTCTCGCCTACCTCATGCGCAGCAGCAAGACACTCGTGAACACCGACTTCACCGTCGGTCAGTGGGGCGTGGACAACGCCGCGAGTTGGTCGACGCAGGCGCTCCGAATGGTCACGGATCTAGGCGGAACGCGTTTCGTCGTCATCGCGCTCGTCGTCATCGCGCTCGTCGAGTATCGCCGCGTCCCGAACAGGTGGGTTCCGATCTTCCTTGTAACCGTCGTCGCCGGGGAGATCACCCTGGTGAACACGATCAAGGGGATTCTCGACCGCGTTCGGCCCACGTTCAACCCGATCGCCGAGACGCTCGGGCCGTCGTTCCCGAGCGGCCACTCCGGCCTGGCGGCAGCTTTCTACGCGGCTGCCGCGTTGGTCATGGCACGTAAGCGCTCGCCTCGGACGCGCGCTCTGCTCGCGGGTGGCGCAGTTGCAATCGCCGTCGGGGTGGCATGCAGCCGGGTGCTCCTCGGCGTCCACTGGATGTCTGACGTCATTGCGGGGCTCGCATTCGGCTGGGCGTGGTTCGGCATCTGCGCGATCGCGTTCGGCGGACGCTTCCTCGTTCTCGGTGCGCCGGTGGAGCAGGCAGCCCAGGCCACTGAGGAGCGCGGCATGGTCGGGGCGGACGGCAAGTCGCCCGCGAGTCAGACGTCGTAGAGCCGGCTCTGCAGCGGGCCGATGAGCCGGCGGCGTCTCCTCGAGACCCCCGGCAGCTTCACGAGCCGGTGCGTGAGTGCCTGGCCACCCTCGAGGAGTTCGAGCTGCTCGGACGCAATGCGCTCCCAGTGCTCGTCGATCAGTTGGATCGGGTCGTCTTGAACGTCATCGAGCGGGAGCTCGAGGTGCTCGGACCACAGACGGAGCCTGGCTGCGCGCGCGAGTTCGGGATCGAGCGTGGCCACGTTCATCTCGGTGTCGTTGAACAGTGAGTGAGCGTTCAGGTTGGCCGAACCTACGGTGAGCCACAGGTCGTCGACGATCCCGATCTTCGAATGCACGTACACCGGATCGCGAAGGTTTCTCGATCTCGCGTAGATCGTGCACGCAAGAAATCGCCTCGTCTCGTCAGCGGCGTGAATGAGCGCAGCAACCTGCCCGCGCGAGATGTCGGCGCCGTCATTCGCCCTCGCCGGGAGGAGAACGAGGACACGGAAGTCGTCGCTCGGAGGACTTTTGAGCTTGTCCGCGAGCACCGACACGATTTCAGGCGACCAGAGAAACTGGTTCTCGAGGTAGACGAACCGCTCGGCGGAGCGCAGGGCGCCGATGTATGACTCGAGAATCGAATAGTCGCCCTGGCGGACCGCGCGGTAGGTGCGAGCGGGGAGCGTTCTCACGATCTGAGCTTCCACGTCGCCGGCCTGGTCCGGAACGGACGGACGCGGAAGGAGCTCGCGAGTCGTCCCATGCCAGCGCAGACGGAAGTGCTGCGCGACGTCCGCGACAGCGGGCCCTTCGATACGCATTGCCGCGTCGTGCCAGCCGATCCCGCCGCGAGCGACGTGATTCGGTGTGTCCCAAGGATCGCCACCGTCGACGGTTAGGTCGATGCCCCCCACGAAAGCGACCTTTCCGTCGATCACGATCGTCTTCTCGTGGTGACAGTGTGTGAATCCGGTGCAACCGTCAGCGTGAGCAACGATCTTGGTGTGTCGTGCGAGCCCCTCGAGCATCTCGCGAACATCCTTCTGTGACGGCTTGAAGAGCGGCACGGGCGCTCCCTTCCACGAGAGCACGCGGACGTCGACGCGCTCGGCCAGTTCGGCGAGGAGGTTGCGCACGACCTTGGGCTCGTCGCCTCGCGACATGTCGAGCTCGGGCGAGAAGAACCAGCCTGTGAGGTGGACATAAGACTCCGCACGAGCGAGCTCAGCCGCGATCGCGGGGAGCGCCTCCGAGCCGTCGACGAGAAGGTCGAGGCGATTCCCGTTACGGGCGGGAAAGGTGCCGCGTGCGTAACCGGCCTTCGATGCGTCGAGAGCGCGCTGCCAGCCCACGTGCCGCAGCCGCTGGCGACTCCGTCGACGTGAGAGATCGTCGAGGTGCCCGCCGACCGCGTGCCCGAGCTTGACCGTCGCAGATTCGAGGAACCGGGGTGTCTTGAGCGTGCTGGCGACGGAGTCGGCCGGCCGCGGCGTCCGGCCGGTCGCGAGCTCGTCATCGTGGCGATCAGACATCGGTTGGCGCGACGAAGCGCTGAATCGGGTTCAGCTCACCGGAGCATCCATACCCCGGATAGTGACTGCGCTGAAAAGAATTCACCGAGCCGGTGGCGCTTTTGTCCACTCGACCCGTTGACCTTCCGCTTCCGCGTACGGCCTCCGGGCCGAGCTTCAACCTACTCGCGCTCCGTGCTCGGTGCGTGGGGGAACCTATTGGTCGAACGCGCACAGGTCAAGCCGAGAGTTCATCGAATTGGCGCTGTTTGCGTCTTTTCTTGGCAGCCCAACCTGGGCTCTATCGCACGCCAGCGCACGCCGCACCCGACATGGCAACGCGGAACTACGGCCTCGATTGACGCGCGAGCGCCTCTGCGGTCGCACGCGAAAGGATCTCGCGCCGATCTGAAAGGAGCCGCCCGACAATGCACCCTTGGGTCCTGAGCTCGCCCACGCGTCTAGTACCAGCGGCCGCGTGCGAATCCGCCAAATGCGAGCAGGCCGAGAAGCGCGACGATGACTCCCAGAATGACGCTCCAGAAGATGGCGATCAGGATCCCTGCAATCACGATCCCTCCGCCGAGTGTGAGTCCTGCGCCACTGGTTGTGGTTCGGTCAGCCATGGCTACCTCCTGAAAGAGAATCGCAGCGGAAAAGCACGGATATGTTCCCTCCAGGCGCTTGGCTCAAACAGTGGATGCCCACCGATAGGTGCGGGAGCCGGACCTTCGCCCGGTGATCAGTCGCTCGGCGCCGTCGCCGAGGGAGGAGGTGCACGGGGCGGATCGCGAAAAGTGGCGCGTCGCGGCGCGAGTCGCCTAGGACACCGGCACCTGCGCCCCGTTCACGCGGCGTCAGGCGCCGTGGCAGCGCTTGTACTTCTTGCCGCTCCCGCACCAGCAGGGATCGTTGCGGCCGATGTCCTTGTGCTCGTTCACCGCAGGCGCCTGCGCGAACGAACCGTCGGAGGACGGAGGCGCAGCGAGCGCCGTGGCGGCGCCGCCGGCTGCGGCGATGACGTCGGCACCGTGGGACGTCTCGTGCTCGTAGGAGAGGTTGCCACTGGGACCGTGCGGAGTCAGTTGGCTCTCATCGCCCGCACCGTTTCCGCTGCCGGGCTGCTCGACCTCCACGGTGACGTGGAAGAGCGTGAACACGACCTCGGAGCGAATCGTCTGGCTGAGCTCCTCGAACATCACGTGCCCCTCGCCGCGGTACTCGACGAGCGGATCCTTCTGCGCGAACGCGCGGAGGTGGACGCCCTCACGGAGGTAGTCCATCGCCTCCAGGTGCTCGCGCCAGCGCAGGTCGACGGTCTGCAGGATGATGAACCGCTCCACCTCCCGCGCGAGCTCCGGCCCGAGCGCCTGCTCGCGCTCGTCGTAGGTCTCGAGCGCGTCCTCGACGAACTCCTCCGTCAACGCGTCGCGATCGGTGACGTTGATCTCCTCGCGCAACTCCTCGGCGGTGATGTCCGTCGCGTAGAGCGACTGCATCGCCGTCACGAGCCCTTCGAGATCCCAGTCCTCCGTGAACTCAGAGTCCGTGAACTGCGAAACCGTCGTCCCGACCGTGTCGCGGATCCATTCGCGCACCTCGTCCGAGAGGTCCTCGCCCTCGAGCACGCGGCGGCGCTGCTCGTAGATCACCATGCGCTGCGTGTTCATGACGTCGTCGTACTTGAGGACGTTCTTGCGCGCGACGAAGTTCTGCTCCTCGACCTTCTTCTGGGCACCCTCGATCTGCTTCGAGAGGATCGCTGCCTCCATGGGCTGGTCGTCTGGGATCTTGAAGCGGTTCATGATGTTGTAGATCCGGTCCCCCGCGAACAGGCGCACGAGGTCGTCCTGGCCGGAGAGGTAGAAGCGCGTCTCGCCCGGGTCGCCCTGCCGGCCCGAGCGGCCACGGAGCTGGTTGTCGATGCGGCGTGCCTCGTGACGCTCCGTGCCGAGCACGTACAGTCCGCCGAGCTCGAGGACGCCCTCGCCGAGCTTGATGTCGACACCGCGACCCGCCATGTTCGTCGCGATCGTCACCGCGCCGCGCTGCCCCGCGTCCTTGATGATCTCCCCCTCGCGCTCGTGCTCCTTCGCGTTCAGCACGTTGTGCGGGATGCCGCGCCGCTGGAGGACCTGCGAGAGGTACTCGGACGTCTCGACGGCGATGGTACCCACGAGGACCGGCTGACCGATCTCGTGGCGCTCGACGATGTCCTCGAGGACGGCGGCGAACTTCGCGTCGGGCGTCTTGAAGATGTAGTCGTTCTCGTCGAGACGCGAGACGGGACGGTTCGTCGGGATCTCGACGACGTCGAGGTTGTAGATCTCGACGAACTCCTTCTCCTCCGTCTTCGCGGTGCCGGTCATGCCCGCGAGCTTCTCGTAGAGGCGGAAGTAGTTCTGGAGCGTGATCGTCGCGAGCGTGACGTTCTCCTCGCGGATGCTCGTGCCCTCCTTCGCCTCGATCGCCTGGTGCAGACCCTCGCTCCAGCGACGGCCCTCCATGATCCGGCCCGTGAACTCGTCGACGATCTTGACCTCGCCCTCCTGCACGACGTAGTCGACGTCGCGCCTGTACAGCGACTCCGCCTTGAGCGCCTGCATGAGGTGGTTGACCAGGCTCACGTTGCGTGGGTCGTAGAGGTTGTCGATGCCGATCGCGCGCTCGACCTTCTCGATCGTCGACTGCGCCGGCGAGACCGTCTTGAACTTCTCGTCGTAGAGGTAGTCGGCACCCGAGAGTTCCGTCTCGTCGAGGCCCTTCGCCGTCTTCCGCGTCGCGGGTGCGCCCTCGAGGTCCTTCACGACGCGCGCGAACTGATAGTAGGTCGCAGCCGCCGTCTCCGGCTCGCCGGAGATGATGAGCGGCGTGCGCGCCTCGTCGACGAGGATCGAGTCGACCTCGTCCACGATCGCGTACGCGTGGCTTCGCTGGACGACGTTGTCGAGCGAGACCGCCATGTTGTCGCGCAGGTAGTCGAACCCGAACTCCGAGTTCGTCCCGTACGTGACGTCGCACGCATACGCCTCGCGGCGCTCCGTGAAAGGCATGAGGTTCTGGATGGACCCGACGGAGCTGCCGAGCTTCTCGTACACCGGCCGCGTCCACTCGGCATCGCGCTTCGCCAGGTAGTCGTTGACCGTGACGAGGTGGACGCTGCGGCCCGCGAGTCCGTTGAGGTAGAGCGGCTGCACTGCGACGAACGTCTTTCCCTCGCCGGTCTTCATCTCCGCGATGTCGCCCTCGTGCAGGACGATCCCGCCCATGAGCTGTACGTCGAAGAGGCGGACGCCGATCGTGCGCCTGAACGCCTCGCGTACCGCCGCGTAGGCCTCGAACAGGAGGTCTTCGAGCGACTCCCCGTTCTCGAACCGTTGCTTGAACTCGGCGGTCTTCCCGCGGAGCTCCTCGTCCGTCAGCTTCTCGAAGTCGGGCTCGAGCGTGCCGATGTACGCAGCCTGCTCGGCGAGGCGCTTGATGCGGCGCCCCTCGCCCATGCGCAGGACGCGCTCGAACTTCCCGAACGAGGTCGTGGACACGGGCCTAGGGTACCGGCTCGCCTCCACGGCATCCGCGGTCGAACCCGCTGCCCGGGCGCCGGATCGTTACCGCTCGTTCACCGTCTGTGCACCGGCGGACGACTAGCGTCGCGCACGTGGAGGCAACACGGCTGGAGTCGATCCCGCTCTTCGCGGACCTCACGCTCGATCAGCGGGCGACGGTCGCGGAGGCGTGCGTGGAGATCACGGTCGAAGCCGGAACGACTCTCGTGAAGGAAGGCGACTTCGGCCACGGAGCGTTCGCCATCACCGACGGGAACGCCGAGGTCGTCCACGACGGCCAGGTTCTACGCACGCTCGAGCCCGGGGACATGTTCGGCGAGATCGCCGTCCTCTCCGGCGGACGGCGCACCGCCACCGTCGTCGCGACCACCGATATGACCCTCGTCACCGTGCTCAACAGAGAGCTGTGGCGCATCGAGCGCGAATGCCCGGAGATCGCGGACGCCCTGCGCACGACGATCGCCGAGCGCCTCGGCGCGTCTGGCGCCTAGCCGACCTCCAGCGCGAAGGGTTAGGCGGCGGCTTCCTCGCCCGGAAGCCCGTCGCGCTTGCGCTGTGCAGCTCGGCGCGGCTCCAGAACGCGCTTGTCGCGATAGCGCTCGATCTGGCGCTCGAGCTTGTCCACCAGCTGGTCGACGGCCGCCTCGTACGTCGTCGCCGCCTCGCGAGCGACGATGTTCTGGCCTTTCGTGAACACGACCGCCTCCGCAATGTGGTCGTCGCGGATCGACGGGTTGTGCTCCATCGAGAACGTCACTTCGACGAGCGTGCCCTCGTACAGGCGCCGCGACAGCTTTGCGAAACGCTTCTCGGTGTAGGCGTGGACGGCCTCCGGGACGGTGTCGTGCTGAGCCTTGACCTGGAGCTGCATCGTGGCACCCCCTTCGGAATCGTGGCGAAAGATCCGGTCCCAATCTAACGAACGGCTCGCGCGAAGGTCACGACCCGAACGACGCGCGCTCCGGCGCCGCGACATGCCCTCGCACACGCGTCGACGGTCGCACCCGACGTGTAGACGTCGTCGACGACGCAGACCTCCGACGGCACGGCGTCGAGAGCGCTGACGCTCCCGCGGACATTCCGGCGACGCTCGTCGAGCGACAGCCCGCGCTGCGGCCGGAGGGCTCGCGTGCGCACGAGGACATCGAGCGACGGGAGGCCCCAGGTGGCGGCGAGCTCGGTGGCGAGCGACCGCGCGGGGACGTCGCCTCGCTCCCACGCACGCTCGGGATCGCCAGGGACGGACACGAGCGCGCCGACAGGCACCGGCGGAACGACCTCGGCGAGGATCGCGGCGGCCTCGCGGGCCAGCCGCCGCCTTCCGCGCTCCTTCCAGGCCCGAACGAGCGCACGGGCGTTCCCGTCGTAGACGATCGCGGAGCGCGCGCTCGCGAACGCGAGCCGTCTGCCCCCGCACTCGGCGCAACGGCGCACCGGCCACGGTCCGGGCGAGCCGCAGCGGTCGCACACGGGCGGCGCCAGTCGCGTCAACGATGTGGCGCAGCTCGTGCACAGCGCTCGTCCCGGCGTCTCGCAGATCGCGCACCGCTCGGGGAACACGAGGTCGAGCACGCGCACCGTTCGACGGTACGCGCGCCGGAGTCACGACTCCGCGACGGAATCGCGCCGGTTCGTCGCAGGGATCAGACCGGCGACGCCGAGACGAGTTCGCGGAGGTCGTCCTGCGCCCGCTCGAGGTCAGCGGGCGTCTTGATCGGCGAGAAGCGGCCCCACTGACCGCGCCGGGACACCTCGAGGTACTGCGCTGGAACGAACGCGGAGACCTCGTGGTACAACCGCTCGAGCTGGACCGCGGTGCGGTCGTCGACGGTCTTCTGCACGTACAGCCAGCTCAGGTCGTAGTCGACGTCGAGCGCGTCGATGTCGATCAGCGCGGTATTGGTGTTGAAGACGGGCGCCAGTTCCTGGTCGAACGAGTCCGGGAAGCATGGGCCCTCCACGAGGCGAACCCTCCCGTCCACCCGGACCGGCGCGCCACCCATGTCGCCCTCCTTGCGCGCGACCTCGCACGTCAGGGCTGTTCCGCCGAGGAGGTGCGCTCCCACGACCGCCGCGTCGACACGCGCTCCTAGGTTGTCGACGTTCGAGACCGTGACGACGCGGGCTCCGCGCACGCGGAGCTCGTCCAGCGTCCCCGACCGTCGCGCCGCCTGGAACAGGTCGCCGTGTCCAGGCGCGTACAGCGACGGACGCCCCGACTCGTCGAGAAAGAGCTCGCCGGACGCCTCGAGCCGCAACGAGACGAACTGGTGGAAGACGAGCGGGTCGCCGAGTTCGCGCTCGACGACGTGCGCACGGACCGCGTCATCCGTGGCGAAGCTCGTCATCAGCGCGACCGGCACTGTGCAGTGCAGAGCGCGCTCGAGCGCCGCGGTCTGGGCGAGTTTGGCCTCGAGGAAGCTCATGCCGTCGACGGCGGTCAGCACGGCCTTGACCACCCCGCCGAACCGGGTGGCCATGCCGCCGGCGAGGATCAGCTGTGCGACCTCACCACGGGAGAGCGCCTCGATGCCTGCTGCGCGCGCCTCGTCGTACCCCGCGGCGCCCGGCGCTGGCAACGGCGTGATGTCGTCGGCCGTCGGCGGCTCGAGCTCGCCGCGGACGACGTTCGACTCGGGCGAGAGCTCCCCGGCCGCGACTCTCCCGCGGAGCGCCTCGAACAGCTCCTCGTCGAACCCGAAGCGCTCGAGCGTCTCGCGTGTTTCGGCGTCGACGGCGATCACCCCACTCGCAGCGGGTTCGGGAGCGACGCGGCGTACGGTGCGTGATGGATGCCCATCTCCGTCACGATCGCCGAGACGAGTTCTGCGGGCGTGATGTCGAAAGCCGGGTTGTGCGCAGGGAATCGCGAGTTGACCTCGGAAGCGTCGCGTTCCTCGATCGGAACGTCGGCACCCGTCGCGGCGCTCGGGTCGAGCGTCGACGTCGGCGCGACGACGATGAACGGGATCCCGTGATGCGCCGCCGCGACGGCGAGCCCGTAGGTGCCCACCTTGTTCGCGACGTCGCCGTTCGCCGCGATCCGGTCGGCGCCCGTGAAGACGGCGTCGACCTGCTCCGCGGCCATGAGCGAGGCCGCCGCTCCGTCGACTATGACGTCGAACGGAATGCCGAGTGCCTCGAGCTCCCACGCAGTCAGTCGCGCCCCCTGGAGCAGCGGCCGTGTCTCGTCGACCCAGACGCGCTCCACGAGCCCCGCGTCCCAGGCCGCCCGAATCGCACCGAGCGCCGAACCGAAGCCGCCCGTCGCGAGGGCGCCCGTGTTGCAGTGCGTCAGGAGCCGCGCGCCAGGGGAAACGAGCTCGACCCCATGCTCCCCCATGCGTCTGCAGCGCTCGACCTCCGCCTGGTGCAGCCCCCGCGCCCGCTCGGGAGTCGGATCGTCGCGGAGCTCGTCGAGCGCCCACCGGAGATTGACCGCGGTCGGACGCGCAGCGGCGAGGGTTTCGTACGCAGCCTCGAGGTCCTCTCCGCGCCTCGCCGCGAGTGCGAGACCGTAGCCGGCGGCGACGCCGATCGCGGGCGCGCCTCGAATCGCGAGCGTTCGGATTGCGTCCGCGACCTCTGCAGCCGACACGCAGCGCAGCTCGACCTCGGCCTCCGGCAGTTGCCGCTGATCGAGGAGGACGACGGCATTGCCCTCGAGCCGGATGATGCTCTCGGGCGTGAGGTCGCGCTTAGCCATCGGGTCAGCCTACGTCGCTCAGCCGAGAACGCGCGCCTTCGCCGGGTCGGACGTCAGCCGCTGTCTCGCAAGGCCCTCGACGCTCCTGTCGTCGCGTAGCGACTGGAGCGCCCCTGTTCACCGGGCCGACGAGCGCGGGACCCTTCGGCGTCGTAACCCCGTACCGCTCTCCCGTCTCGATCACGCCGACGAACGGCCAGTAGCGGTCCGGCGCGCGGGCCGACGAGCATGCCGAGCGCGGGCGGAACCTTCCGAACGGCTCCGCCCGCGCCGACAACTACCGACTAGGTCCCCTCGTCCCAGGACGCGAGGTAGCGGGCCTGCTCCTCCGTCAGCTGGTCGATGGAGATTCCCATCGTCTCGAGCTTCAGCCGTGCGATGTCGTCGTCGATCTCGCGCGGCACGTCGTACACCTTCCGCTCGAGCGTGGCCGCGTTCTGGATGACCCACTCGGCAGAGAGAGCCTGGTTCGCAAACGACATGTCCATCACGAGCGCCGGATGCCCCTCGGCCGCGGCGAGGTTCACGAGCCGTCCCTCGGCGATGAGATACACGCGCCGGCCGTCCGCCATCGTGTACTCGTCGACGAGCGCACGGGCCTCACGCGTCTCCACCGCGAGGTCGCGAAGCGCGCCGATCTCGATCTCGACGTTGAAGTGACCCGTGTTCGAGAGGATGGCGCCGTCCTTCATCCGCTCGATGTGGGCGCGGCTGATGACGTTCTTGTCGCCCGTCGCCGTGCAGAAGAGGTCGCCGATCGAAGCGGCGGCCTCCATCGGAAGCACCTCGTAGCCGTCCATCGCCGCCTCGAGCGCGCGCAGCGGGTCGACCTCCGTGACGATGACGTGGGCGCCCATCCCGCGTGCCCGCATCGCGACGCCCCGACCCGTCCAGCCGTACCCCGCGACGACGAAGCGCTTGCCGGCGAGCAGAACGTTCGTCGCGCGGATGATCCCGTCGATCGTCGACTGGCCCGTGCCGTAGCGATTGTCGAAGAGGTGCTTGGTGCGGGCCTCGTTCACCGCGATGACCGGGAAGCCGAGCTTTCCGTCCCGCTCGAGGGCCTTCAGGCGGATGACGCCCGTGGTCGTCTCCTCGGTCCCCGCGATGACGTCGCCGAGCTGCTCGCGGCGGGCGGAATGGAGGACGCCGATCACGTCGGCGCCGTCGTCCATCGTCAGGTGCGGGCGGTGGTCGACCGCGGCTTCGATGTGGCGGTAGTAGGTGTCGTTGTCCTCGCCCTTGATCGCGAACACGCCCACGCCGTACTCCTCGACGAGCGCGGCCGCGACGTCGTCCTGCGTCGAGAGCGGGTTCGACGCGCAGAGCACGACGTCCGCCCCACCGGCGGCCAGCGTGCGGGCGAGGTTCGCCGTCTCCGTCGTCACGTGCAGGCATGCGGAGATGCGGTGCCCGGCGAGCGGCTGCTCGCGTTCGAAGCGTTCGCGGATCGCAGCGAGCACCGGCATCTGCCGGTCCGCCCACGCGATGCGCCGCACGCCCTCGGGGGCGAGCGCCAGGTCCTTCACGTCGTAGCGCTGTGTCGTTGCCATCGGTTCCTCTCTTCGTCGTCTGGTCAGGCTGCGTCGGTCGTCAGAAGGCGTTCGTGCTTGCGCTGCTCCCACTCGACCCAGGCCGGGCGGGCCTGGTCGATCTCGGGCACGCTCGTCCCGGCGAGCCAGGTCTCGACTGCGGCACCAAGTGCAGGCTCGCGGCGAAGCCTGAGCGCGAACTGGACCTCGGCGAGCCCGACACCGTGCCGCGCGCGAAGCTCCGCGAGCGCGTTCAGCTGATTCAGCTCGCGGATGCCGTAGCGGCGATAGCCGGAGTCGGTGCGCTCGGGAACGACGAGGCCCTCCTGCTCCAGGTACCGGAGCATGCGCGACGACCAGCCCGAGCGCCTGCTCGTCTCGCCGATGGTCATCCAGGGCCGCACGTCCCAACCTTACCACGTATGTGTCAAGGTAACTCGAGCGGCGGCCCTCGGCGGGGCACTGGCGTCGAATGGACGATCGACGTCGTCGTCAGCCCGTACGGCGTGAAACGGTCGAGCACCTCTTCGAGATCTTCGATCGAGCGGAGGTGGAGACGAATCAGATAGCAGTCCTCCCCCGTGATCCGGTGACACTCGCCGACCTCGACGGTTTCGCGCGCGATCTCCGGGATCCGCTGGAGCTGCCCGGGCGCCGGCCGGATCCGGACAACCGCCGAGATCGGGTAGCCGAGCGCCCCTGGGTCGAGATCCGCGTGATACCCACGGATCGCGTTCGCACGTTCGAGCCGCTGCACGCGCTCGGTGACGGCGGGTGCCGACAACCCCACCCGACGTCCGAGCTCGGCCATACCGAGACGGCCCTCCGCATGCAGCTCACCGAGGATGCGCAGGTTCACATCGTCGAGCAGATTCGATGCGTAAGCCTCTGCATCTCTCGTCCGTGCTTTCCGAGGCAATTCGCCCTCGATTCCGTCGATTGTGCCTTCCACTATGACAGCACGACGCCGACCATGTCGGGATGACGCCGAGTGCGATCTCGGTGCTCGCGGGCAGACGCCGCATCGCGACCTCGCCACCTCCCCACGCATACTTCGTCGGGAGCGCGGTCTTCCACTACCTCGGGCCGGCCTTCGCCGTCCTCCTGTTCGCCCGGGTGGACCCGCTCGGCGTCGCGTGGTTCCGGATTGTGAGCGCGGCGGTCGTCTTCGCCCTCTGGCGTCGCCCGTGGCGCGTGATCGCGACCGCCGATCGCACGACCCGCTCGACGATCGCCTTGCTCGGGCTGGTCTTCGCGACGATGAACGTCTGCTTCTACGTCGCGATCGACAGCCTGCCGCTCGGCACCGTCGCGGCGGTCGAGTTCCTGCCGGTCATAGCCCTCGCGGCCGTCGGCGCCCGGACCGTGCGGAACGCGGTCGCTCTCGGCCTTGCGGTCACGGGCGTGTACCTGCTGACCGACGTTCGACTCGAGAACGACACCGTCGGGTTCGCTTTCGCCTTCGCCAACGCCGCCCTGTTCGCCGCCTACATCGTCCTTGCGCACCGACTGGCGCGCACACACGGGATCGCACCTCTGGACGGTCTGGCGACGGCGATGCTGCTCGCCGCTGCCGTCGTGACTCTGCTCGCCGGCAGGAACGCGGTGCCGGCGCTCGTCGATCCCGTCGCTGTCGGCGTCGGCGTCGGCGTCGGCATCGCGTCGTCGGTGATCCCCTACGTCTTCGACCAGCTGGCGATGGCGCGCCTCAGCCGCTCGACGTACTCGCTGATGGTCGCGCTCCTGCCCGCCACGGCGATCGTCGTCGGCGTCGTCGTACTCGCACAGATTCCGACACCGGTCGAAGGACTTGCCGTCGCGTTCGTCGTTGCCGCGGTCGCGGTGCACCGCGAAAGTACCGCCTAGGGCCCCTTCGTCCCCTCGCGCCCGTAGTGATCCTCGAGCCGCACGACGTCGGTCAGGTGGTTGGTCGAGACCTCGATGACGAGCGTGTCCTCGACCGCCGTGACTCGATGGACCGTGCGCGGCCGGAAGCGAAACGCGTCACCGGGTGCGATCTCGAAGGTCTCGAGCGGGCCGTCGACTTCCCCGAGTTCGAGCCGCGCACGACCCTCCTGCACCAGCCAGGACTCGTCCTTCACCTCGTGGAACTGGAGACTCAGCGACTCGCCCGCGCGGACGAAGAGGAGCTTGCCCACGTAGTCGTCCGCCTCTGCCCAGACGAGCTCCCAGCCCCACGGCTTCTCGACCTTGCGCGGCGACGTCGCGTACGTGTTCACGAGAATCGCAGCGCCTTGTCCGGGATGTGCTGTCCGGCCCCGACCCGCAGGCCATGGTCGAGGACATTCCCCGCACCCACGCGTGCCCCGGAGCCGATGACCGAGAGGTTGTGCAGCTCACAACCGGGCCCGAGCTCGGCCTCGTCGCCGACGATCGACCCGATGACGCGCGCGCCGGCGCCAACGCGCGTTCGGGCACCGATGACGGCGTTTTCGACGATGCCGCCCTCGCCGAGCCTTGCGCCGGCACCGAGCACTGCCAGACTGCCGAGGCGGGCACCCTTCTCGACGACCGCGCCCGGCCCGACGTACACGGGCGGGACGAGCTTCGCCTGCTCGTGCACGACCGCAGACTGGTCGACGAGCGTGAAGTCGGGGCCGAGAGCATCGCCGACCGCGGTCTCGAAGATGCGCTCGAGCACGTCGCGATGGGCCTGCAGATACGTCTCGGGCGTGCCGACGTCGAGCCAGTAGCCGGGCAGGGCGATCCCGAACACGGAGCCCTCCCCGGCGAGTGTCGGAAAGACCTCGCGCTCGATGGAGACGGAGCGGCCCGGCGGCACCAGCTCGAGCACCTCCGGCTCGAGGACATAGAGCCCCGCATTGATGAGGTCGGTGTCGATCTCCTCGGGGCGTGGCTTCTCGAGGAACGACTCGACCCGGCCGTCGCCTGCGGTGCGGACGAGGCCGTACCGGCTCGGGTCCGCGACCGGAGTAAGCAGGATCGTCGCCTTCGCGCCGGTGGAGCGGTGGAACGCGACCATCTCTCCGAGGTCCGCCTCGCGGAGCGAGTCGCCGTTCAGCGCGAAGAAGCTCCCGTCGAGCTCGCGGCCGGCGAAGCCGATCGCGCCGCCCGTCCCGAGCGGCTCGTCCTCGACCGCGTAGGAGAGGGACATCCCGTCGTGGCTGTCCCCGAACGCGGACTCGATCTGGTCCGGAAGGTAGCCGCAGGAGACGATCGAGCGCTCGACGCCGTGCCGGGCGAGGTGCTCGAACGTGTAGGCGAGGAGAGGCCGGTCGACGAGCGGCAGCATGTCCTTGCGGGTTCGGTCGGTGAGCGGTCGGAGCCTCGTGCCCTGCCCGCCCACGAGGATGACCGCGGGGAGCGTCATACGGGTCGGCCGATGCCTTCGTACGCGAATCCGAGCGCCCGCATCTCCTCAGGATTGAGGAGGTTCCTGCCGTCGACGACGACCCGTCCGCGCATCCGCTCGCCCGCGGCCGCCCAGTCGAGCTCAAGAACCTCGGGCCACTCGGTGACGATCACTGCGGCGTCCGCGCCGTCGAGCGCGTCGAGTGCCGAGTCCGCGACCTCGACGCCGTGGAGCTGCGCTCGCCCGTCGGCGACCGGGTCCCAGGCGGACACCTCAGCACCCTCAGACAGAAGCCGGCCCGCGAGCACGAGGCTCGGCGCTTCGCGCATGTCGTCCGTCCCGGGCTTGAACGCAAGGCCGAGGAGCGCGATGCGCTTGCCACGGAGCGGCCCGAGGCGTCGTTCGAGCTTCCCGATCACGCGCCGCTTCTGGAGCTCGTTCACCTCGATAACCGCGTTCAGGAGCTGGAAGTTGTAGCCCGAGTTCGCCGCAAGCTGCTTGAGCGCCAGCGAGTCCTTCGGGAAGCAGCTGCCGCCGTAGCCGATGCCCGCCCGGAGGAACGACGGGCCGATCCGCCGGTCGAGCCCGATGCCCTTGGCGACCGTCGTCACGTCGGCGCCCGTCGCCTCGCAGACGTTGGCGATCTCGTTGATGAACGAGATGCGCGTGACGAGCGCGGCGTTGGCGGCGAGCTTCACCATCTCGGCGGACGGGACGTCACAGCGGACGATCGGTGCGTCGATTCCCTCGATGCAGCGCCTCGATGAGATCACCGTCGGCGGGGTCGAACGCCCCGATGACGACGCGGTCCGGCTCCATGAAGTCGTGGACGGCCGTCCCCTCCGCCGTGAACTCCGGGTTCGAGACGTAGCCGACGTTCGTGAGCCCACGATCGTCGAGTCGATGCCGGACCGCTCGACCCGTCCCCACGGGCACGGTGCTCTTCATCGCGACGACGATCCGGCGGTCGACGGCCGGCAGCTCGTCCACGACCGTCCACACGGCCGAGAGGTCGGCGTCGCCCGAGTAGGTCGGCGGCGTCCCCACTGCCACGTACACGACGCCGGCGCCCTCGACGGCCTCCGCGACTTCGGTGGTGAAGCCGAGGCGCTCGCCGTTGCGGGCGATGAGCTCGTCGAGCCCGGGCTCGTGGATCGGCACGCGGCCCTCGCGAAGCGCGTCGACCTTCGCCTCGACGACGTCACGGACGACGACCTCGTGTCCGAGTTCCGCGAAGCACGCGCCGGTCACGAGGCCGACGTACCCCGCGCCGAAGACGGCGACCTTCACGTGCTACTTCGCCTTCACGGAGCCGAGGGGTTTCAGCCCCTTTGCGATCGCGAGCATCGTCTCGTTGGAGAGCCGGTCGAGGAGCGTGTTGATCACCCAGTAGCTCGCCTTCGGCGTTCGCAGCACCACCATGTGGAGCTTCGACCCGTTGTAGTAGAGGTCGTACGTGCGGCCCTTGATCCGACGCGTGAGGCTCTTGTCGGCGAGCACGGGTGCGTCGTTCCAGTCGGTCTCCTCGACGCCCCAGTACTCGTTCGAACCCATGCGGTAGACGAGTCTCACCGCCTTGTGCTTCTCATCCGGGTCGATCCAGTACATCCGCGCGGGCATCTCCGAGTCCGTCCACGAGCTGCGCTCGATGACCGTCGGCACCATGAGCGAGAACGGGACGCGCTTCCGGCGAGCGCGGAGGTCGTCGATGGACGCGTTCGGGCCGTACGTGATGTTGGGGCGCTCCCGCTTGGGGGTCGCGTCGATCGGTGCAGACGCGAGGCTGCCGTGGAAGGTCTGGCCGACGACGACGGTCAGCATCGCTCCATTCGCCAGCTGCGATATCGGCCGCGGGAGCTGCTCGAGCTCCGCCGAGGCGAAGAGATTCGCCACCTTCTTGGCAGCCTCCTGGGCGCCCCGCCGCGACTTGTCGTAGTACACCTTCGTCCGGAAGTAGTCGAACGACGGCGCGTTCGCCGGCAGACCGTTCGGCGGTGTGAGCACCTGGTACGCGCGCTGACCGAGCAGGTATCCGGCCGTCGACGCCGAGCCCGAGACTCCGTTCCCGTTCAGCACGGTGATCGTGGTGGCGCTGGGAGCGGGAGTCCGGTTCTTCACCTTCTCGCCGAGCGCGACGGCGGTCGCCTTCTCGGACGACTCGACGTCCGGATGCGTGAAGGCGTTCACGGCCTTCGTGATGTTCTCCGAGTCGGTGGTCAGATCGGTGAAGCCTTCCAGGCCCTCGATCCGCGTCTGGAAGACGCGGCCCTTCGGCAGGCCGTACGCGAAGAGCGCATACGAGAGGACCGTGTCGCCGCTGACGTCGGCGCCGCCGCCCTGTGCGACCTCGACGTTGTGCGTGACCGCGTTGACGACCTTCGGCAGCGCGAGTGGCGCGAAGCTCTCCTGGATCTGGCTCTTGAACGCTTTCACGAACTGCTGCTGGCGCGCCACGCGGTAGAGGTCCGAGTCGGTGTGGCGAAAACGGACGTAGTCGAGCGCCTGCCGCCCGGTGAGCTGCTGGTAGCCCGGGCGCAGGTTGATGCGTGCATAGCCCGATGGCCCGCCGCGATCGTTGAAGTAGCGACGGTCGACGTCCATCCACGCGCCCCCGAGTCGATCGACGATCTGCCGGAAGCCGCGAAAGTTCACCGTCATGAGGTAGTTGATCTGCACGCCGGTCAACGCCCGAACGGTCTGCAGCGAGCCCTGAGGGCCGCAGTACGAGTAGGCGGCGTTGATCTTGTCGAAGAACGGCGTCCTACCCGGACAGCGGATCTCCACCCGCATGTCACGCGGGAAGGACAGCAGCGAGATCGAGTCGGACGAGGGGTCGGCGCGCACGAGCATGAGCGTGTCGGAGCGGCCGGACGCGTTCGGGCCGTCCTCCTTGCGATGGTCGTAGCCGATCACGAGCGCGACGGCGGGCTGGCCCGGAAGAGCCGCGTCGAGCTGCCGGGCGGCGCGTCGGACCTCGGGCGTCTTGGCCGCGACGGCGGCGACGGACTCGTGGAAGTAGAGGTATGCCCCGCCCGCAGTTCCGGTCGCGACGACAAGGCACGCGATACCGAGCCACATCGCGACCCGTCCGACGAGCCCCACGCGCGAGCGGCCGGGCCGATCGGGCTGGCGATAGAAGGAGACGGGTGAGCTCGAGCCGGGTGGCAGCACCGCCTTCCCGTTTCCGTTCGGAGCGGCTCCGCGCCCCAGTCCTCGTTTCAGGGTGGTTCGCATGAAGGAGTCCGGTTACGACGACGAGCGCCTCGACGGGCGCCCGCCGGCGGAGGATAGCCGAGGGTCAGGCCGTGGTTCGCGCTTCGCGGCCCGGATCCCTACGAACCTCCATCGAGACGTAACGTGAATCTCACCTCGCGGCGGCGACGGGAAGATCGAGCGCGGCGAGCGCCTCGCCCAGGAACGCGACCTCGTCGGGAGTGCCGGCGGTGATCCGCAGCGCGTCGGGCGCCCCGAAGGAGCGCATCGGCCGCACGATCACGCCCCGCCGGAGAAGCGCGTCGTTGAGCGCGTCGGCGTCACCCACACGGACGAACACGAAGTTCGCGACGGCGGGTCCGGCAGGCTCGAAGCGGTGCTCGCGGAGCACATCAACGAGCAGCGCCATCGACTCCTTGTTGACCGCGCGGCGTCTCGCGATCTCGGGCATGTCGTCGAGGCTCGCGAGGGCCGCTTCCTGCCCTGCCGACGTCACGTCGAATGCGCGGCGCACCTTGCCGATGGCGGTGATGACGTCGGCGGGCCCGACGCCGTAGCCGACCCGCTGACCCGCGAGGCCGAAGATCTTCGAGAACGTCCGCAGGACGAGCACACGATGCCCCGCGGCGAGGTACTCCGCGACTCCCTCCGGGTAGTCCGGCTCGTCGAGGTACTCGAGGTATGCCTGGTCGAGCACGGTCAGCACCTGCGGCGGCACGCGCTCGAAGTAGGAGTCGAGGTCGGCACGGGTGTTGGTGGTGCCCGTCGGGTTGTTCGGCGCGGCGATGAAGACGAGCTTCGTCCGCGGCGTGATCGCGCCGAGCAGCGCGTCGAGGTCGATCCGCTCGTCGACGAGCGGTACGCGAACCGGGACGGCACCGAGTTTCAGCGGGTCGATGACGTAGCTCGCGAACGACGGCCAGGCGGTGACGGCCTCGTCGCCGGGATCGAGCGTCGCCAGGCACGCGTAGCCGACGACCGCGTCCGCACCGGCGCACACGGTGATCTGGTCGAAGGTGACTCCGTGCCGTTCGGCGAGAGCACTCCGAAGGCTCCACGCGCCGCCATCGGGATAGCGGTTCAGCTCGAGCGTCGCGCGCGCAATCGCCTCCCGGGCCGCAGGGAACGGCCCGTACGGCCCCTCGTTCGACGCGAGCTTGACGACCCGCTCGAGCCCGAGCTCGCGCTGGACCTCCTCCACGGGCTTCCCGGGCTCGTACGGAACGAGGCCGTCGAGAGCCGGGCGGATCGGAGATCCGCCCGCCCCGCCCCTGTTCGAGCTCACGTCGCGGGAACGGGTTCCGGCGCGGTCACGTACTCGCCGACGATCTCGGCGTCGCTCTCGAGAACGGACTCCTCGCTGTCGCCCGAACGACGCTTGAGCGCGATGGCGAGCGCGGCGGCGAGGATCCCGGCCGAGACGAGGCCAAGGCCCACGTAGGTGGCCACCTTCAGGCCGCTGCGGCGCGTGCGCTTGTTCCTGCCGCGCTGGATCGCCTTGAGCGTGAGGTAGCCGATCGCGGCGTTCCTTCGTGTGTAGATCTTCATCCGCCGCAGGGTAACCGAGGACCGTCAGCGCCGCCGGGGCGGAAGGTCGATCGCGCGGCCGAGCGCGACCTGGCCCGCGATCTTGAAGCCCTCACCGAGCGTCGGGTGGGCGGCCATCCCGTCGGCCACCGTCTCGATGGTGGACTCCGCGTCGAGTGCGACGACGGCGGCCTCGATGAGGTCGGTCGCATGTGGCCCCACGATGACGACGCCGACGAGCTCCCCATAGCTCGACTCGTGAATCGTCTTGACCCAGCCCTGGGCCTCGCCGGACATGACCGCTCGTGCGTTCGCGACCCACGGGAAGCGGCCGGTGACGATGTTCTCCGCACCGTACTTCTCGACTGCCTGCCCCTCGGTGAGTCCGACGCCCGCGATCTCGGGATCGGTGTAGATCGGCCGCGGGACCGTGGGCGAGTCCGGCATGTGCGCCTCGTGCCCCGTCGCGTTCTCGGCCGCGATCTCGCCTTCGCGGAAGGCGGTATGCGCGAGCTGCCAGTAGCCGGCGACGTCTCCGGCGGCGTAGATGTGCGGAACCGAGGTTCGGCGGGCCCCGTCCGTCTCGATGCCCTTGCGCGGATCGAACGACACGCCCGCTGCCTCGAGGCCGATGCCCTCGACGAGCGGCGCGCGGCCGACGGCGACGAGCATCACGTCGCAGTCCGTCGTCTCGCCGTCGCCGAAGTGGACGACGAGCCCGTTGCCCGTGTCCTCGACCTTCGTGCACTGCTTGCCGAGGTGAACGACGATCCCGCGCCGCGCGAACGACTTCCGGAGCTCGCTCGTCGCGTCGTCGTCCTCCTGCGGAATGAGCGACTCGAGCATCTCCACGATCGTCACCTCGGTCCCGAAGCGCTCGAAGATCGACGCGAACTCGCAGCCGATGATCCCGCCGCCGAGGACGACCAGACGGCGCGGTACCTCGGTCTGCTCGAGCAGACCCGTCGAGTCGACGCAGCGCGGCGAGTCGAGCCCGGGGATCGGCGGTCGGATCGGGAAAGAGCCCGTCGCGACGATCGCGCTCTTGAAGCTGACGCCTAGCTCGCCCTTGTCGAAGACGATCGACCGCCCATCCTCGAAGCGCGCGCTGCCCTCGAGCCACTGGACGTTGTTCGCCTTGAAGAGCGATGCGACGCCGCCCGTCATCTGCTTCACGACCTGGGCTTTCCACTCGTTCGCAGTGGCGAAGTCGAGCTCCGGCTCTCCGGTGATCACGCCGAGCTTGGGGTCGATCTCGCGCGCGGCGTGCAGCGCATGCGCGGTCGAGACCCATGCTTTCGTCGGGATGCAGCCCACGCGGAGACACGTCCCGCCGAGCTCCGCCTCGCGCTCGACGCACGCGACGCGTGCGCCGAGCTGTGCAGCGCGGATCGCGGCCGTGTACCCCGCAGGGCCGCCACCCAGGACGGCGACGTCGAAGTCCATGCGCGCGATCCTAGCGGCGAGACCTCACAGCTCCCGCCGCATGGTGAGGCTCTGCTCGTCGCCGTCCTCGAGGACCGCGAACCCGTGCTCCTCGTAGAACGAGACGAGCGCTGGATTGTCCCGCCCGACGCTGAGGCTGAGCGCGCCGTATCCGTCGGCGCGCGCGCGCTCGCACAGCGCCTCGATCAGCGCCTCGCCGATCCGTCGGCCCCGGCGGCTCGGCACGACCGCGATCGCGAGCTCTGGCGTCTCCTCGTCGATGAACCCATATCCGGGAGCGTCACGCCGGAACAGCCGGAACCACGCGGCACCCACGGGGAAACCGTCGTCGATCGCGATGAGGGCAGTGTCACCGGGACGCCCCCAGCCCTTGATGT
The DNA here is from genome assembly GCA_963736935.1 of uncultured Gaiellaceae bacterium. GTDB lineage: Bacteria > Actinomycetota > Thermoleophilia > Gaiellales > Gaiellaceae > GMQP-bins7. Next base: position 144,151 of record CAVTQX010000016.1, read on the forward strand.
AGCGCGCCACGGGCCCCGCCCCGTCGGAGGGGTTCCGCTCGCGCCAGTAGTAGGCGTGGTGGAGCATGTCGCGGAGGAACCTGACGTCCTGCCGACCGCCCCGGCGGATGACCATGCCCAGAGCCTAGAGCGCGAGCGCGGGCGATTCGACGAACGCCTTCACGTCGCGCAGGAACTCGGCGCCCTCCGAGCCGTCGATGGCCCGGTGGTCGCAGGTGAGCGTCATAGTGATCGTGGGGACGACTTCGATCACGCCGTCGACGACGGCCGCCCTGTCCTCGATCGAGCCGATCGCGAGAATCGCCACCTGCGGCGGATTGAGGACGGCCACGAACTGCTCGATGCCGTACATCCCGAGGTTCGAGATCGTGAAGGTCCCACCCTCGAGATCGGCGAGCTGGAGCTTCCCGTCACGCGCCCGCGACACGACGTCGGCGCGATCCATCGCGATTTGCTGGACGGACTTGCGATCGGCGTCGCGGATCACCGGCACGACGAGGCCGCTCGGCGCCGCCACTGCGAGGCCGACGTTTGCAGCGGCAAAGCGGTGGATCCTCCCGTCGACGAGGTTCGCGTTGACCGGGCGGTGCCGCACGAGGGCCGCCGCGACGATTCGGGTCAGCACGTCCGAGACCGTCGGCTTCGTCTCCCCCTCGCGGAGGAGCTCGACCATGCGCTCACGCGTCGCGACGAGCTCGGAGGCGTCCGCGCTGACGGTGAGCTGAAAGACGGGCGCCTGCCACGCTTCCGTGAGTCGCCGCGCGATCGTCTTGCGCGTCGACGTGAGCTCGACGACCTCGTAGTCCGGTTGTCCGCCCGGCGCCGCGGGCGCGGCAGCAGGCCGGATCGCCGCCTTCTCCACGTCCTCCGCGATGACCCGGCCCTCCGGCCCGGTGCCGGCGACCTGCGTCAGGTCGACGCCGCGCTCGCGGGCGATCCGCCGCGCGAGCGGGCTCGCCTTGACGGGCTCCCCCTCGGCGCGAGTGGGCGCCGCGACCTGCTGCTGAGCCTGGGGTGCCTCCCGTTGCTCCGTGATCGGCTCGCTCGGAGCGTCGGGCTCCTCGGTGGGCTGCTCGGCAGGCGCCGCAGCCGGTGCGTCGCCGTTCCCGCCCTGCGCGCCCGCGACGAGCGCGGAGACGTCCTCGTCCTGGGCGCCGATGATCCCGACCGTCGTCCCGACGTCGACCTCGCCGTCCGCGACGACGATCTTCAGCAAGACGCCGTCCGAGTCGGCCTCGACCTCCTGCGTCACCTTGTCGGTGTCGAGCTCGAAGAGGGGTTCGCCCTTCGTGACCATGTCTCCCTCGGTCTTCAGCCAGCGCACGATCGTGCCGGACTCCATGCCCTGGCCCAGCCGTGGGAGCTTGACCTCGCTCGCCATGTCTAGCCGCGCGCCACCGTCCGGCGGATAGCTGCGAGCACGTCGTCGGCGTGCGGGACGACCCACTGCTCCATCGCCGGAGCAAATGCGAGTGGTGCGAACTTCGCGCCGACGCGCTCGATCGGCGCGTCGAGCCAGTCGAAGGCGCCGTGCTGGATCACAGCCGCGAGCTCCGATCCGAAGCCCCCCCTCGTCACGGCCTCGTGCGCGGTGACGCAGCGCGTCGTTTTCTGCACGGACCCGACGATCGTCTCCTCGTCGAGCGGGAGGAGCGTTCGCGGATCGACGACCTCGACGGAGATGCCGTCCTTCTCGGCCTCTTCCGCCGCCTTCAGCGCTTCGTGGACGAGCCGGCCCGTCGCGACCACTGTCACGTCGGTTCCCTCGCGGTGGACGCGCGCCTTCCCGAGCGGTATCGGCTCGAGCTCCTCGGGCACCTCGCCCTTGATGGGGTACAGGGTGCGGTGCTCGAAGAACACGACCGGGTTGTCGTCGTAGATCGCCGACCACAGAAGACCGCGGACGTCCTCCGGTGTCGACGCGAACACGACCTTGAGCCCGGGCACGTGGACGAACCAGGCCTCGAGCTGCTGCGCGTGCTGCGCCCCGGGCGACCAGCCCGCACCACCCTGCGTGCGGATCGTGAGCGGCACGGACACCTGGCCGCCCGACATCGTCCGGTGCTTCGCGGCCTGGTTCACGAGCTGCTCCATCGAGATCGTGAGGAAGTCCTCGTACATGATCTCGACGATCGGGCGCATGCCCTGGATCGCCGCGCCGATGCCACTTCCGAGGATCGCCATCTCCGAGATCGGGGTGTTGCGAACGCGCCCCGGACCGAACTCGTCGAGCAGACCCTGAGTCACCGCCATCGAACCGCCCATCTCGGCGATGTCCTCGCCCATGATGAACACGCGGTCGTCCTCGCGCAGCGCCCGCGCAAGCGCGTCACGCACGGCCTCGCGATAGGTCAGCTCAGGCATAGACGTACTTGAGCGCGTCTTCGGGGGTGGGATCCGTGCCCGCCTTCGCGAACTCGACCGACCCCTCGACCTCGGCGGTGACCTCGGCATCGATCGCGGCGAACTCGTCGTCCGCGATGTCGAGGCGCGCGCCGAGCAGCTTGATCGGGTCCTTGGTCTCCCACTCCTGCTTCAGCGCGTCCTTGTCGCGGTAGACCTGCGGGTCACCGACGAAGTGGCCGGTGAGGCGGTGCGTGCGGAGATGAAGCAGGACCGGCCCCTTCCCCGAGAGCGCGTGCTCGCGCGCGGCCAGCGTGGCGAGGTAGACGGCCTCGACGTCCTGGCCGTCGGCCTCGATGAGCTTCATGCCGTACGCCAGCGCGCGCTTGCCGAGCTCGTCGACGGGCAGCGGGAGCTGCTGGGTCGCCGGCGTCGACTCCGCCCAGCCGTTGTTCTCGAGGCAGAAGATCGCCGGCACCTTCCACAGCTGACCGAGGTTGAGCGACTCGTGGAACGAGCCCGTGTTCGTCGCTCCGTCGCCGAAGAACGCCACGGCGACGCGCTTCTCGCCGCGCATCTGGAAGGCAAGCGCCGCGCCGACGATGCCCGGCAGGCCGCCGCCGACGACGGCGTTCGCCCCGAGGTTGCCAACCTCGAGGTCGTACAGGTGCATCGAGCCGCCGTATCCCTTGCTGCAGCCTTCGACTTTCCCGTAGAGCTCCGCCATGATCCGGTCGATCGGGGTCCCCTTGGCGATCGCGTGCCCGTGCGCACGATGCGTCGACGCGATCACGTCCTCGCGCGTGAGTGCGGCGCATACCCCGGTCGCAGTCGCCTCCTGACCGATCGCGACGTGGAGGAATCCAGGCAGCTCCCCTGCGCGGAAGCGATCCTCGACTTTCTCCTCGAACCGGCGGATGAGGAGCATCTCGCGGAAGAAACCGCGCAGGACCTCCCCGGATACGCCAGGCCCTCCGGGCCCGGCCCGCTCTTCGACGGTCGTCATCGAGCGGCCATTATGCTGATCCGCCGATGCGGGCCGCCGACCAGTGGGAGCAGATCAAGGCGGGGCTCGACCCCGACTGGGCCGAAGTCCAGCTCACGCTGGTCCCCGAAGGATCGGTCGCAGACGCCGCCGCAGTGCTCGGACCGCTTCAGCCCGGCCGCGTCGGAAACGAGCTCCGGCTCCATGTCCAGCGCGCCGAGGGAGGGGTCGAGCGCGCTCGCAACGTGTTCAGCAGACTGGATCGACGCCGGATCTGGGGGACGCTCTCGCTCGTCGGAGTCGTCCACGACGTGGCGCCCGAAGCGACGCCCGCTCCCGTCGAGCCGTCCCGCTCGCTCACCGCGCAATGGGATGGGGCAGTGGAAGGGCTCCCACCGGATTGGAGCGACGTCCTCTGCGTGCTCGAGCTCGACTCGAGCGACCACGTTCCACGGGCAGCGCTACTCGGCGCGCCCTTGAACCCGACGCGAGTCCCCGGCGAGAGCGCGTTGCGTTTCCGCGCATCCGGGAAGCAGGGCTACGGGGTTGCGCCGCAGATGGCGCGACGTTGCCTCGAACGCATGGACGCCGAGCACGTCACCGGGTCGCTGTCGATCCTCGACGGGCTGTCCGACACCGAGAACGCAGTGACGCAAGGCCCGGTCTGGCGCCTCGCGGGCAAGTCCGTCTAGCGCACGATCTTCGCCGAGCCCTTCATTCCCATGAGGACGTGCGGGTCGCACTGGAACCGGAACGTCCCGGGCCGCGCGAGCTTCACCTTCCACGTCTGCGTCCCGGAGTAGATCAGCGGCTTCGTCGCGCGATTGAACCCGGGTGCGATGACGTGGGCGTTGTGGATGCGGCTGCGGTCGCGCACGAGGACGGTGTACGTCCCGGTCTTCATCGACGTCACGGTCTTCCCGGCGGTCGTCCTGAGCGTGATCGTGAAGCCCGGACCCGACGTGAGTACGAGCTTCGTCTTCGGCGTGACCGCGCCGGCGGCAGGGGGCTTCTGCTCCGGCGGCGGTTGCTGGGTCGGAACGTCTCCGACGGTGAACGACCCGTTCATCGTCCCCTGGTGCGGATCGCACTGGTAGGTGTACGTCCCGTCACGGAAGGTCACCGTCCAGTGCACCGTACCCGTGTCGCCGATCTCCGTCGCCTTGTCGACGCCGGGGCCGAAGAGGTGGAAGTTGTGCTCCTCGGCCAGGTCGTCGACGTCGATCTCGTAGGTGCCAGGGTCGAGCTTCGTGACGCGCGCGCCCGACTCGGTCGTCAACACGATCGAAAACCCCGGGCCGACCCGTCCGTGCAACGTCGTGCTCTGGCCGGGGGTCGCCTGCCCTCCCGACGCGACGAGGAGCCCGACGGCGGCCACGAGTGCGAGTACGAGCCCGGGGAACCGAGTCATCTCCACGCTCTACGTCGGATGCGGGAGGTCGGATTGCCTAGCGCGCAACTCGGCGCCGAAGCGCTCGCCGAGAGCCGTGACGATCGCGTCGCGCGCCCCGCTCGCATCCTCCTCGGTGAGCGTGCGCTCGGGCGACTGGAACACGAGATGGATCGCGACGGACTTCCGGCCCTCACCGACCTGCTCGCCGCGGTAGACGTCGAAGACGCGCGCCTCGCGCAGGAGCTCGCCGGCAGCCTCGTGTGCAGCGTCGACGAGCGCGCCGACCTCGACGTGCTCGTCGACCGCCACGGCGACGTCCTGGAGTGTCGCCGGGTACGTGAGGACGTCCTCGTAGACGGTCAGGTCGGGCGACGGCGGCGAAGAGCGTCTCGAGATCGAGCTCGAACGCCCCCCATGTGCCCTCGAGCAGCGTCGGGTGGAGCTCGCCGAGCCACCCGGCCTCGGTCGCGGCGGCCTTGCCCGGATGGAGCAGCTCGTGCGATCCACGCTCGACCCGGAGCTCGAGCCCGAGCGCGTCGTAGAGGGTCTCGACGACACCTTTCACGACCTCGTAGCCGCCCTGGGCGACGCCGGCGACCCGCCAGTGCTCGTCGGGAAGCTGCTTTCGGGAAGGCAGGTAGACACGCGCGATCTCGAAGAGCCCGACGTGCTCGGCGCCCGCGTCCACACCCGTGCGTGCGGCTTCGAGGAGCCCGGGCACGATCGTCGTTCGCAGGATCGCCTGATCGGAGGTCATCGGGCTCGGGAGTCGGATGGCGTCGGATCTCGGATCCGAGCCGACGAGGCTCCACGTGTATGCCTCCGACAGCCCGGCGCCGACGAGGGCGTCCTCGACGACACGCCGCAGGCGCTGCTCCTTCGACAGGCGCCCTCGCACGTGCCGGCGCAGGGGCATGGTGTGCGGGATCCGGTCGAGCACAGGCCTCGCGACCTCCTCGACGAGGTCGATCTCGCGCGTGACGTCGCGGGCGCGCCAGGTCGGGATGGTCACGTTCCAGTCGTCGGCGACGTCGAACCCGAATCCGGTCAGCGCCGCCCGCTGGTCGTCGGCCGCGATGTCGAGGCCGATGACCTGTGACGCGCGCTCCGGCCGGAAGCGGACGATGGGTCGTTCCGGCAATCCCGCATGGACGTCGGCGTGCCCCGTCATGCGGGCTCCGGCCAGATCGACGAGCAGGCGACTCGCGAGGATCGCCGCCGGCTCTGCGAGGTACGGGTCGACGCCCTTCTCCCAGCGATTGGATCCCGCCGTGCGGAGCGCGAGTCGCTCGGAGGAGCGGAGAATGCCGAGCGGCTCGAAGTTGGCCGCCTCGAGGAGCACCTCGACTGTCGAGTCCGTGACCTCGCTGTCTTCGCCGCCCATGATCGCCGCGAGGGCCACGGCGCGCTCGCCGTCCGTGATGAGGAGATCGTCCGGGTCGACGGAGCGAAGCGTCCCGTCGAGTGTTCGCACCTCCTCTCCCACGCGTGCGTGGCGCACGACGATCCTGCCGCCGGCGAGCTTCGCCCGGTCGAACGCGTGCAGTGGGCTCCCCCACACGTGCATGACGTAGTTCGTCGCGTCGACGACGTTCGAGATCGAGCGCATGTCGGCCAGATGGAGACGTGAGCGCAGCCACTGCGGCGAGGGGCCGATAGCGACGTCTCGGAAGACGCGCGCGATGTAGCGCGGGCACGCTCCGAAGTCGTCGATCGCGACATTCACCTCTTCCGGATCGGCGATCGCGGGATCCTCGGGGGCCGGCGGATGCAGCTCTCCATCGAGCAGCGCCGCGATCTCGCGGGCGAGCCCGACCATCGAGAGTAGGTCGACGCGATTCACGGTCGGTGTCACGTCGAGAACCACGTCGCGGATCGGGAGGACGTCGACGAGCGGCGTCCCGGGCTCGACCTCGTCGGACAGCACCATGATCCCCGCGTGATCCTCGCCGAGGCCGATCTCGTCCTCGGCGAGGATCATCCCCCGCGACGCCTGACCGCGCAGCTCGCGCTCGTCGAGCGGGTCGTCGAAGATCGGGAGGTAGGCGCCGGGCAGCGCGACGGCGACCGTCGCACCGGCTTCGAAGTTCCAGGCGCCGCAGACGATCTGCCGGGCGTCGCCCTCCCCCACGTCGACCTGACAGACACGCAGGCGGTCGGCGTTCGGGTGAGCCCGAACCTCGAGAACGCGCCCGACGAGGAAGCGCCCGACGTTGCCCTCGACATCCGGAACGCCGACGTCGGCTACCTCGTCCACCTGTAGCACCGACGTGAAAAGTCGCTCGGCCATCTCGTTGGCGGTCGCGTCGACCGTGACGTACTCGCGGAGCCATGAGAGCGGCGCCTTCACCGGAACTGCCCGAGCAGCCGCGGGTCGTTGCGCCAGAGCTCGCGGAGGTCGGGGATCCCGTGCCGGAGCACGGCGATGCGCTCGAGCCCCCAGCCGAACGCGAACCCTGTGTAACGCTCGGGGTCGTAGCCGACGAACTCGAAGAGGTTCGGGTCGACCATGCCCGAGCCACCGACCTCGATCCAGCCCGAGTGCCGACACACGGGACAGCCGGATCCGTCGCAGATGTGGCACGACACGAGAGCCTCGACGGACGGCTCGGTGAAGGGGAAGTGGTGCGTCACGAAGCGACTCCGCCGGCCCTCGCCGAACAGCGCCTTCAGCAGGTAGTCGAGCGTGCCTTCGAGGTCGCCGAGCGTGATCCCCTCGTCCACTACGAGGCCCTCGACCTGATGGAAAGTCGGCGTGTGCGTCGCGTCCGGAGTGTCACGACGATAGACGCGGCCGAGCGAGACGATGTAGACGGGAGGGTCCTGCGCCTCCATCGTCCGGATCTGGGATGGCGAGGTCTCCGTGCGCAACACGGTCTCGTCGTCGAGGAAGAGCGTCTGCAGCGGCGACCGGGTCGGATGCCCGGGCGGGAAGTTGAGCGCATCGAAGTTGTAGGTCGTCGTCTCGACCTCGCGGCCGTCGACGACCGTGTAGCCGAGCCCGAGAAAGATGTCCTCGACCTCGCGCCTGATCTGCGTGATCAGGTGGAGGTGTCCTCGCCTGATTCGGGCGCCGGGCATCGTGACGTCGACCCGCTCCTCGGTGAGGCGCCGGTCCAGCTCGGCCCGCTCGAGCGCCTGCTGCCGCTCGTCGGTCGCGGCCTCGAGTCGCTCGCGGAGCGCATTCAGGGCCATCCCCGTCTCCCTGTCCCGCACCTCGCGGAGTGCGAGCTTCAGCTCGCTCTTGCGGCCGAGGAACTCGACGCGGACCTGCTCGATCTCGTCGACCGTCGTCGCCGCGTCGGCAGCTGCGAGCGCGGCGTTCTCGAGTGCCTGGGCGTCCACGGGAGCGCCGAGGTTACCAACGTCCTTGCGCCTGATTGAATCGCGACGATGACGCTCTACGACTCGATCGCCTCGATCTACGACCCGTGGAGCCGCTCGGTCACGGAGGACGTCGACTTCTACGTCGAGCGCGCCCTCGCGTCGGGCGGTCCTGTCGTCGAGCTGGCGGTCGGGACCGGGCGCATTGCAATCCCCGTCGCACGCGCCGGGATCGACGTCATCGGCGTCGACTCGTCGCCGGGGATGCTGGCCGTCGCTCGCGCGGCGGCCGAGGAAGCCGGCGTCTCCCACCGCCTCGACCTGCGCATGGGCGATCTGCGCGAGCCGCCCGTCACTGAGCGCGTCCCGCTCGTCCTCTGTCCCTTCCGCACGCTGCTGCACATGGAGACCGAGAACGAGAAGCTCCGCGCCCTGCGTGCGGCGCGAAGCCTCCTGGAGCCCGACGGCAGCTTCGTGTTCGACGTCTTCGCCCCGAGCCGAGAGGACATCCTGGAGACGGACGGGCTCTGGCTGGAGCGCGAGCCCGGGATCTTCGAACGCGCCGACTGGGACGAGACGACGCGTACGCTCTCGCTCTCCGTCCGCTCGGACGACGGCTCGGCGATCACGTTCGGCCTCCACTGGCTTTCGGCTGCCGAGTGGGGCCGGCTCCTCGACGAGGCCGAGCTCGACGTCGTGTCGGTGTACGGCTGGTTCGACGGACGACCGCAGGACGGCGAGGAAGACATGGTCTTCGTCACGCGACGTCGCTAGAGTCGAGCGCGGTGGTCTGGGTCATCGTGATCGTCGTCGTGCTCGTCCTCGTGGCGCTGCTGCTCGTCGCGCTCTACAACCGGCTCGTCCGGCTGCGGAACCGGGTCGACAACGCATGGGCGCAGATCGAGGTGCAACTCAAGCGTCGCTGGGACCTGATCCCGAACCTCGTCGAGACCGTGAAGGGCTACGCGGCGCACGAGCGCGAGACGTTCGAGGCCGTCACGAACGCGCGCGTTTCGGCGCAGAAAGCCGAGGGACCCGCCGAGGCGGCGCAAGCGGAAGGAATCCTCAGCCAGGCACTCGGACGGCTGTTCGCGGTGGCGGAGGCCTATCCCGAGCTTCGAGCGACCGAGAACTTCCAGGAACTGCAGGCCCAGCTCTCCGACACGGAGAACAAGGTCGCCGTCAGCCGCCAGGTCTACAACGACACCGTGCTCACCTACCACAACGCGATCCAGACGTTCCCCGGCGCGCTGTTCGCGGGACCGTTCGGCTTCACGAAGCGCGAGTTCTTCGACGTCGAGGACGCGGCGCAGCGGGAGGCACCGTCCGTCGACTTCTAGCGTTCGCGGCTGTCGCCGCGACCGTGGTCCTCGCGCTGCCGGGCGCGGCGAGCGCCGACAGCTTCTCGCTGCTCACCGCCGACGTCGGCGTCCAGCTGCAACCGGACGGGTCGGTGGGCGTGAGCGAGCGTCTCGAGGTCGCGTTCTCGGGCGACTTCCACTTCGGCTACCGCGACATCCCGCTCCGCGCAGGCGAGTCGCTCGTGGATCCACTCGTCGTCGAACGGGGCGTCGCGTACACCCGCGGCAACGACACGCGGCTCGAGGAAGGGAAGTCCGGGACGTTCGGCGTCGAGCGGCGCGGCGACGGCGTACGGATCGTCTGGTACTTCAGCGCCCAGGACCAGACACGCGCTTTCACCATCTCGTACACGCTGCGGGGGCTCGCCGTCGCGTACGACGACGTCGTCGACGTGAACCTGAAGGTCTGGGGTGACCAGTGGGCGGAGCCGCTCGACCGGCTGGTCGCCGTCGAGGCGGCACCCGGGAAGGTCCTGCGCGCGTGGGGCCATCCCGTGTGGGTGCGAGGGGACGTCGAGCTCGAGGGGACGCGGGCAACCCTCCGCGCCGTCTCCGTCCCGGCACACCAGTTCGTCGAGCTGCGGACACTCGTGCCCCGCTCCGCGTTCGCGTCCACGACCGGCATGCGCATCGAGCGCGGGAACGGGTTCGCCACGATCGTCGAGCAGGAGCTGGCAGACGCGCGGAAGTTCGAGAAGGACCACGAGCGGATCGACTCGCTCAAGGCGCATCCCGTGCGAACCGGTCTCGTGCTGCTCGGCCTCGCGACGATCCCCGCCCTCCTCGTGATCGCCCTCGTGTTCTGGTTCATGGGCCGCGAGCGAGGGACCGGATACGACCGCGAATACGAGCAGGAGCCACCCACGGACACCGAGCCGGCGCTCGTTCCCACACTCCTCCGGCAGGGCGGCGACGCAGGCTCCTACGAGTTCACGGCCACGTTGTTCGACCTCGTGCGGCGCGGCGTATACAAGGCCGTGCCGACGACGACCGAGCGGTCGATCTGGGGAGGGCTCCGAAACCAGACCGTCTCCGACCTCGAGATCTCGGCCGGCGAAAACCGGGAGCTGCGGGCGTGGGAGCGGGACGTCGCGAACGTCGTCGACGGCGTGCTCGACGGAGGCAGTGAGGTGCTCTCGAGCTTCCGGGAGAAGATCGAGGACGAGCGCGAAACGATGCACGGCCGCTTCTCGTCGTTCAAGGAGCACGTCGCCGACGAGACCGGCCGCCTGAAGTGGTTCCGGTCGAACGGCGCGATTCCGCTCGTCATCGCGACCGTTTTCTTCGCGCTGATCGGCGCGCTCCTCGTGTTCCTCGCCGTGCGGCAGTGGCGCCCCGTGTACCCGCGCTATTCGGACGTCGTGCTCGTCGGCATCGGCGCCTGCCTCGTCGCGAACGCCGCGCTCTGCCTCGGCACGCTCGTGTTCAACCGTCGTGCGTGGCGGCGGCGCACGAGGTCCGGTCAGGAGGAGGCCGAGCGCTGGGAGGCGTTCCGCCGCTACCTCTCGGACTTCCCGCGCCTCCAGGAGGCGCCGCCCGCAACGCTCGAGCTATGGGAGCGCTACCTCGTCTACGGGATCACGTTCGGGATCGCCGAGCGCGTCCTGCAGGGCGCGCAACTCCACATGCCCGAGGCCCTGCACGAGGCGAGCACGATCTACTGGATCTCACCCCACGGCGATCTCGGCTCTGGCGCATCGAGCCTCTCGATCGGCGACCTCGCTTCCGGCTTCGGAAGCGCCCTCGCTCCCCCGAATTCGGGATCGGGGGGAGGCGGCGGCGGCTTCTCGGGCGGCGGTGGCGGTGGCGGCGGTGGAGGCGGCGGCGGGTTCGGCTAGTCCGGACACGTCCACAAGAGCGATCTGGTACCGGACGAGGCGTCATGGCACGCTGCTCGCATGAGAGCGGCCAGCATGGGCGGAGCGACGCGCTGCGTTCCGGCTCGCGTCGCCGCCCTCCGATAGACGCGGCGACGGCCTAGCGCACCGTCGCAGACGACGCCGTTCGCCCGGCGGATCCCCCGTTCGGGGGTGTCTGGCGCGTGCCCGGCGTCGACAACTGAGCAAGACCCCCCGCCGAAAGGACATGCGGCATGTTCACCAAGGGCAACACGCGCTACGTGGTCGTCTCGGTGGCTGCACTCGCCGGCCTCCTCGCCAGTCTCGGCGGGGGCTGGTTCGACGGCAGCTAGCGCGACACCCCGATCCGAGCACATACGGTCTCCCGTCCCCCTGCGGCGGGAGACCGTTTCCCTGCCCGCGACCTAGAGCTCGGACTCCTGGAGAGCGCGCGCAGCGCGGCGGTAGAGACCGGCCGCCACCTCGTTGTTGCCGCGTCGACTCTCGAGGTCGCCGCGCGCGAGCCACGCCGAGCTCGTGTGGCTCGCCGAGCTTGCCCGCACCGACGTCTCCTCCGCGCGGGCGAGCCAGCGCTCCGCCTCGTCGAGCCGGCCTTGCGCCGCCAGTGACCGGCCGAGTGCGAGCTCGGCGGTCCCGATCTCCTGCACGTGGTCCGCGCGTCCCTCGAGAAGGTCGAGCGCCTTCCGCGCCTGCGTCTCCGCGAGTTCGGCGTCCCCGAGATCGAGCCTGATCTCCGCGAGCGACGAGCACACGTAGCCGGCATCCACGGGGAGGTCGAGCTCGACGAAGCTCTGGAACGCCTCCTCGAGCAGGGTGACCGAACGTTCCGGGCTCCCGAGAAGGTGGTTCAGCCCGGCGAGGTTGTTCAGAAGACGCGCCGTCGTCGCCTTGTCGTCCAGCTCCTCGAAGAGCGCACGCGAGCGCTCCGCCTGCGTCCGTGCGAGCACCCAGCGTCCCTGACGCTGTGCGACGAGGGATGCCTGGAACAGCGCGTCGGCGACCCGGCGGGCGTCGGCGCTCGCCTCGGCGAGCTCGAGCGCCCGCTCGACGTCCTCCTCGGCTGCCACCCAGTCGCGTAGCCGGCGATGGCAGCGGGCACGCCAGTGGAAGATGTCCGACCGGAGACGGTCCGAGCGCTCCTCCGAGTCGTCGGCGAGAACGAGCGCCTGGTCGAGGAGCACGATCGCATCGTCGATGCTCGACTCCTGGTAGCGGACGACGCCGACGAGGAACACGACCTCGGCGCGGTCGACGTCGGTGAAGCCGGCCGCGAGGGCGAGGGACGCCGCATCCTCGAGGACGGACATCGCCTCCTCCAACCGGCCCGTTCGGATGAGCGCCCATGCCTCCCCTCTGAGGGCGTGCAGCGAGAGCACCGGTGCTGCGCCGGCGTCGAGACGAGCCGCCCGAAACGCGGCGAGCGCCTCGTCGTACCTGTGCTCCTCGAGAAGCGCCTCGGCGGCGCGCGCGTCCGCCTCGACGCGCTCCGCGTCGGCCCGGCTGACGCCGTGCTCGAGATAGTGACGGTCGGTGTCGAGCCGGCTCGCGAGCCACTCGAGCGTCTCGCGTGTCGGAAGCGTCTTGCCGCGCTCGATCTGGCTGACGTACTCCTTCGAGAACCGCCCGGCGGCGAGCTCGGATTGGCTCAGACCTGCCGAACGGCGCAGCAAGCGAACACGCTCCCCGAGCGCAGGCGTGCCGACGTCGAGCGGCGACTCCCAGTCCTCCCTCGCCACACATCACATGGTGGCACGCGCGACGGCGTTCGACGAGTCCGTCGTTACGAGCGGCGCGCGAGCTCGTACAGCGCGATCGCGCCGGCCGCGGCCACGTTCAACGACTCGGCGGCACCCGGTGTCGGAATCGACACCCCCAGGCCCTGCCCGACGAGGTGGTCGGGAAGCCCCTCGCGCTCGGAGCCCAGCAGGAAGGACAGCGGCCGCTCGAGCGCCGCGTCCGCGAGCGCCACGCCACCGCGTGCGACGAGCGCGACCTTCCGCTCCGGTAGGTCGTCCCAGGCGCAAAGCGGAACGCGGAACACGGCTCCGGCGGAGGCCCGGAGAGCGCGCGGGCCGGTCGGGTCGGCGCAGTCCGCAGACAGCGCCACGCCCGCCGAGAACGCATCAGCCGTGCGCAGGAGAGTCCCGACGTTGCCGGGATCCGAGACCTTCCAGAGAGCGAGGACGACGTCACGCACCCCGACGGGCAGGTCGGCACGTCGGTAGACCGCGATGACGCGCGGCGCGTGGCCGAGCGTCGACACCTCGGCGAGAAGCTCGGGGACGACGTCCTCGCCTGCGACGAGCAGCTCGACGGGCTCGACGCCCGCACCCGACGCCGCTTCGACGAGGTCCTCGCTCTCCACGGCGAAGAGGCCAGAGTCGTCGCGATGCTTTCGCGCAGAGAGAAGCTTCCGGACGAGCCGGAGCTTCTCGTTCTGACGCGATTCGATCAGGCTGCTTCGGCCGAGCCGAGCGCAGACTTCGCGCGCTCGGCGACGGCGGCGAACGCCTGCGGGTCGCTCACGGCGATGTCGGCGAGCGACTTGCGGTCGAGCTCGATCCCCGCCTTCTTGACGCCTTCCATGAAGCGGTTGTACGAGAGACCGTTCTCTCGCGCGGCTGCATTGATGCGGATGATCCAGAGCGACCGGAACGTCCGCTTCTTCGCCTTGCGATCACGATAGGCGTAGACGAGCGAGTGCTCGACCTGCTCCTTCGCGAAGCGGTAGCTCGACTTCTTTCGCCCGTAGTAGCCCTTCGCCTGGTTGAGGACCTTGGCGCGCTTCTTCCGCGCGTGGACCGCACGCTTGACCCTGGGCATCTCAACCGCCTCTCAGGAGCTTCTTGACACTCTTCACGTCGCTCTCGGCGACGTCGTACATCTTCCGGAAGCCGCGCCTACGCTTCGACGACTTCTTCTCGAGGTTGTGGCTCCTCATCCCGTGCCGGCGCAGGAGCTTCCCCGTCCCCGTCACCTTGAAGCGCTTCTTCGCGCCCTTCCCTGTCTTCATCTTTGGCATCTGTCTTCACTCCTACATTCCTGTTCGGGGCGAGAACCATGACCATGTTGCGACCGTCGAGGAGAGGCTGTTGCTCGATCGAGCCGAGCTCCTTCACGTCCTCGGCGAGTCGCATGAGAAGGTCGCGCCCCCGATCCGGGTGGAGCGTCTCGCGCCCCCGGAACATGATCGTGACCTTGACCTTGGCTCGCTGGCCGAGAAAGCGCACGACGTGCCCCTTCTTGGTCTCGTAGTCGTGGATCCCGATCTTCGGTCTGAGCTTGATCTCCTTGATGTTGATCTGCTGCTGGTGCTTTCTGGCCTGCTTTGCGCGCTGATCCTGCTCGTAGCGGTACTTCGAGTAGTCCATGACCCGCGCAACGGGCGGATCGGCGCCGGCCGCGACCTCTACGAGATCGAGTCCCTTGCCGTACGCGAACTCGAGCGCCTCCTTGGTCGGGAGGATCCCGACCTGGCCACCCACCTCGTCCACGAGCCGGACGCTCTGGGCGCGGATCTCCTCGTTGATTCGCTCGTCCCGCTTGCGCGGTACCTGCCGGTCGAGATCCGGCCTACGGCGGCGAGGTCTCAAAAGCCCTTCATCAAGCTCTCAGCTTCCTCCTTGTACACGACAAAAACCGCTGCACGCAGCGGCTCTTCACTTCGTCCAACCGGCTCGGTTGAACCTCCGCGGGTCAAACCCGGGAGGTGAGGAAGCGATGAGCTCCTACTTGCAGGCGCCGAAGGCTATCAGCTGCGCGCGAGGTCCCTGAAGGCGACCGCCTCCGCGAACGCCGTGCCGCGACTGCTCAATCGCGCCGAGGGTCGGCGTCGCCCGCGAGCTCGCGGAAGCGCGCGAGCAGATCGTCGAGGGACAGCGTCGACTGCCCTCCGCCCCGCTCGCGCACGGCGAGAGAGGCGTCCGACTCACGGTCGCCGTAGACGACGACGAACGGCACTTTCTCGAGCTCCGCGTCCCGGATCCGCCTGCCGAGCGTCTCGTCGCGGTCGTCGACTTCGACGCGGAAGCCCTCGGCCGCGAGTCGGTCTCGGAGCGCGCTCGACGCATCGCGGTGATCCTCGCCCACCGGGATCACGCGCGACTGCACCGGAGCGAGCCAGAACGGGAAGTCGCCCCCGTAGTGCTCGATGAGGATGCCCAGGAAGCGCTCGAGCGAGCCGAGCAGCGCACGGTGGATGACGACCGGCGAGTGCTCGCGATTGTCTGCCCCCATATAGGTGAGGCCGAACTGCACGGGCATCTGGTAGTCGAGCTGGATCGTGCCCATCTGCCAACTCCGCCCGAGGACGTCGGTCATGTGGAGGTCGATCTTCGGGCCGTAGAACGTCCCCTCGCCGGGCGAGATCGCATAGTCGAGCCCGTGTCGCTGGAGCGCGGCCTCGAGCGCGCCCTCGGCCTGGTCCCACTGCTCGTCCGTGCCGAGCCGGGTCTCGGGCCTCGTCGAGAGCTCGGCGCGCGGCGTTAGGCCGAAGCGGTCGTACAGGTAGTTGACGAAGTCGATCATCCCGTCGATCTCGTCCTGGATCTGGTCCTCCGTGACGAAGACGTGGGCGTCGTCCTGGGTGATGTGCTTCACGCGGAGAAGACCGTGAAGCGTCCCGCCCCGCTCGTCGCGATGGAGGGTCGACGACTCCGCGTAGCGGATCGGAAGATCGCGGTACGAGCGCAGCTGCGAGCCGAAGAGGAGCATGTGGCCGGGGCAGTTCATCGGCTTGAGCGCGAGCGGCTCCTCGCCCTCGTGCGGCTGGACGAAGAACATGTTCTCCCGGTAGTTGTCGTAGTGGCCCGAGGTGACGTAGGTCTGGATGTCGTAGAGCAGTGGTGTCTTCACCTCGAGGTAGCCGCGCCTACGGTTCTCGCGCCGACGGAGGTCCTCGAGGCTGTTCCACAGCGCCATCCCCTTCGGGTGCCAGAAAGGCGATCCCGGCGAATGGTCGGACAGATGGAAGAGGTCGAGCTGCGCCCCGAGCCGACGATGGTCGCGCGCACGTGCCTGCTCGAGCCTTTCGAGATGCGCGTCCAGGTCGGCCTGTGAGTAGAACGCGGTGCCGTAGATCCGGGTCAACTGCGTGTTGTGCTCGTCCCCGCGCCAGTATGCACCGGCGAGGCTCGTCAGCTTCACGGCCTTGATCGGCGCTGCGTTCTGGAGGTGCGGGCCGCGGCACAGATCCGTGAACTCGCCCTGCGTGTAGAGCGAGATAGCACCGTCCGCGCCACGGGCGAGCTCGACCTTGTACGGCTGCCCCTCGGCCTCGAATCGCGCGACGGCGGCGTCACGGCTCAGCTCCTCGCGCGTCCACTCGCGCCCTTCGGCGATCTCACGCCGTATCTCGTCCTCGATCGCCTGCAGGTCCACCTCCGAGATGGGCTCGGGAAACTCGAAGTCGTAGTAGAACCCGTCCGCGATCGGCGGGCCGATCGCGATCTTCACACCCGGGTGGAGCGCATCACCGCCTCGGCGAGAAGGTGCGCCGTCGAATGGCGCAGCACGTAGAGCGCGTCGGGATCGTCGGTGTCGCGGGTGGTGAGGAACTGGATGCGCTCACCGTCGGCGAGCGGCAGCCGCAGATCGCGCGTCGCGTCGCCGACCCGCGCCACGACTGCCTGCTCGGCCAGCTTCGGGCCGATCGCGCGTGCGGCGTCGAGACCGCTGGCCCCGTCGGGCAGCTCCAGCTCGGACGAGTCGGGAAGAACGATCTTCATGGCGGAGCTGAGGATAGACAGGGGCTCGGGGATACTTGCGGTGGATGCGTCCTGGCACCTGGGTCGCCGTGGCAGTCACGCCGCTCCTACTCCTCGCGGTCCTACTCGCGCGACCGGCGATCGACGAGGACTGGGAGAATCACCCGGCGCACTTCTGGCTCGTCCTCGGGGCGGCGATCGCGGCGACGGCGCTAGGGCTCAGCGTCACAACCGCAGCACGCCGACGGCAGGACGCCCGCCTCCTGCTGATCTCGTTCGCCTTCATCGTCAGCGCCGCGTTTCTGGGCCTCCACGCGCTGGCGACACCGGGGGTCCTGCTCGGATCGAACGCCGGGTTCGAGCTCGCGACGCCCATCGGGCTCGTGCTCGCGGCCTTCTTCGCGGCGGCGTCGTCGCTCGAGCTGAGCAGTGCCCGGGCGGACGCAGTGCTACGGGCCGCGCCGGTGATCATCGCGCTGCTCGCGGCACTCGTCCTCGGCTGGGCGGTGGTCTCGCTCGCGGAGCTCCCGCCGCTCAACGACCCCCTCCTAGCCGAGCAGCTCGACGGCTGGCAGCTCGTTCTCGCAGCGCTGGGCTGCGCGCTCTACGGGATCGCCGCGTTCGGCTTCTTCCGGCTCCATCGGCGAAGGCCGGAACGCTTCGTCCTCGCATTCGCGCTCGCGTTCGTGCTCCTGGCCGAGGCGATGGTCGTCATCGCGTGGGCGCGGAACTGGCAGGTCTCGTGGTGGGAGT